>CAUQEW010000018.1:0-121260 GCA_963517115.1 uncultured Lachnospiraceae bacterium
AGCACTATTACTCAATCTGGAATCGGAAGGGTTGCATTTCGATTTACAATTGAGGTCACTTATGAGCAACTTATGAGCAAACTTAAGAGCAATTATGAGAAGAGAGTGGATTATATAGAAAACAACATAAATAGAGCATGAATTCACAATCACAAATTCATGCCTACTTCCGACGATAATAATCAAATTATACATTATTCACTTAAAAATAATTCAGCTTTTATTTCGCCAAATCGATTAAATTCATTTGTATCCTCAAATCCATACGAATGATAAATATGACTTGCAACTTCATTTTCCTGCATATACTCAATAATAACTTTTGCCGCGAGTCCCATTGGCATAGATTTTAAATAATCCATAACAGCATGAAATGCAGATTTTCCATATCCTTTTCTCTGATACTTTTTATCTATCATAAACCTATGAAAATCATAAAAACTATCCTCAGCATTTGAGGTGTATTGAATAAGTGCATAACCAATCAATTCAGTATCATCAAAGATAGCCTTTACATTCGATTGACATATCTGATTTGTATTATTTATGTAAGCCTCTGCAAGACTTATAACGCTGCTCGCTACAAATTTTTTCTGATTTTCATTAACCGACAACTCCAAAAAATCTTTATATATATCCCAAGTGACATTTTCTAAATGTATCATCTCTCATTACTCCTTCTTTACTATATTATTCAAAATATTATACTTTTCAATAGCAGTACGAAATTCCATAATTTAGAAATCTTTATATTTTTCTAATTATTATCTTGATTTCTTTGTCTGTTACGTTTGTATTTACAGCTCCAAAAATAAGAGCATATTTCTTGTCCGAAAGGGCAACGGCATCCATAAGCATCAGCATAGGCGAAACCATATCCAGTTTTTCACCACTCACATCATCTGTATATACTGAATCTTTATAAGGACAGGTATAACACCCTTGCATGATATCGTTCTTGATAACTGTGTAACCGGAACCCGTATCATAATTAAAGCGAACGATGTATGCGTCGTTTGCAAGTACTAGCGGTGTTCGTACACTGTAGAAAAACTCTTGACAATCACTCACTTTATGCAACGACACAATATCGGTTATGCTTCCATCAGATGATACCTTTACTTGGTACATTTCATTTTTATCCGTAACAAAGAACACGCTAGTATCGTCAAATGCCAAAGCGACAGGATATGCAAAATGATAATCCATTCCAAGAGAAAATTCTCTTTGCCTTAAGATGTTTCCTTCAAGATCAATCTCTCTATGTAAAATATTGTTTGGTCGTATCGTATTTGACAAGTGCAAAGTGCCGTTATTAACATTCGGCTCGTTTTGTGTAGGAAGCGGCAGCTTATATACCTTTCTGCTTTTAAACAGATTGTTTTTATCAAAGTTATAGCGGCACATCTTGTCCTGCTTTTTAGCATCAAAGATATCCTTCCAAAATTGTATAGACTCGCCGTTAAACCGTACACTATTCCAATCCACAAAAGTCGATAAAAGATTATCCTTTTCAATTCTTGTTCGTCCTGACAATGGCAGAACAATATCTCTAGCTTTATCCGATTTGGTGGATTCCATAACTACCCACACCGATTTGTCCGGAGCCAGAATAAATGATGGCATTACACCTTCACTCTCGGTAAACGACTCGTTGATATTCATAGCATTATCTAAAAATATGTAATCAACATCATATCTGCCGTCATCATAATACAGCCGCACCGCAAGAATAAGTTGCTTTGTATTTTCATCAAAAAACTTTGAGGAAAATCTAACACCACCACTTGTATGTAGCGTGATTATTCCATTGTTATTGGTAACTTGATATTGATTTTTTGACTTTTCAAGCTCTTTCAATTTTATTTCCTCCCGACCCTTGGAATTTAATTGGCTATTCTGTAAAGGACCCAATTTCAATTAAATTTCCCTCTGGGTCTCCAATATAACAAGTTCGTTGCCCCCAAGGTTCCAATTCTGGTTCTAAAACTGGTGTTGCCCCTAATGCTACTACCCTTTCAAACTCTTTATCTACATCAGCAAATGTGGGCACGCTTAAAGCAATTTCATAATGCCCATTCAAACCGTTAATATACTGATATTTCCGACTTGTCATTTTCTCAAAGTCATCTCGTCCGTATAACAGAAATAGTGTATTATCTTTAATCAAATAAACATTTGCCTCTCCCTGTTTCCATTGAATTTCAAAACCCAAAATATCTTTATAAAATGTTACCATCGACTCCATATCTTTTACAAATAATCCAAATCCATCTAATTTCATAATTGTATCTCCTTTCAAATTTTATATCTGTGGTTATAAAATAATCTTTAGTTCATATTTTGCTACCATAACACATTATTTACCATTATTATATAATAATGAATTTTAAATACAATAACTTCTTTGATTATTGGTATTGAGAAAAACCAATTAACTATGTAACTGTGGCTGGTAATTAGTTCACAATATAACATTATAACTACGACAACAGTATGTCATGTTTCATATAACATAATTGGTTTATAGTTCCTTTTATTAAAGTAAACTTTGTGATAGGTTTGCTTATTGACAAAGTGAATTCTTAGATATACAATGTGACTAGTAAGTCATGTGACCCATTAGTCACATGTGGAAGGAGGTTGGGTATGCCCAAAGAAACTTTTATTAATTTGTCTCCTGAAAAACAGGAAAAGGTAATGAGATCAGCTATAAGTGAATTTTTAAAGCACGGATTTGAAAAGGGTAATATCGGAGATATTGCGAAAAATGCGGGTGTTGCAAAGGGCAGCATGTATCAGTATTTTGATAACAAAAAAGAACTATTCTTATTTTGTCTCAAATGGTCCATGGAATTACTTCTGAAAAAAAATGATAAGCATATTACAATGCAAAATAAAGAGATGGATGTCTTTGTTTTTCTATATCAAAATTCTAAGGCTGCCTGGCTTCAGTTGAAAGAAGAAAGAGAGATTGTTATATTTATGCAGAATATATTTCTAGGGAAATATAATAGTTTTGCTGATGACTCTATGTCATATATAACAAAACTATCGGATGAGTATCTGCTAAATCTAATCAAAGATGGTAAAAACAACGGTTCTATAAGAAATGATATAGATGATACAATTCTATCTCTTTTCATTACAGGAGTATCCTTTAAGATAAAAGAACATTTAATGAATCAGGCAAGAAGCCTTGGTGAAGACATTGTTGATGAAGACTTCGAGGTATTTGAAAAAGAGATCATTACTTTGATTGAACTTTTAAAAAATGGTATAGGAGGAAACAAATAAATGTTTGTAAAAGTGGAAAATTTAATAAAAAGTTATAAAACGGGAGATGTGATTACTCAGGTATTAAAAGGCGTAGATTTGACACTTAATAAAGGAGAGATTGGAGTAATACTTGGCCCTTCCGGTTCCGGCAAATCAACCTTACTCAATATAATAGGTGGAATAGACAGATGCGACTCCGGTTTGGTGATGGTCGAAGATGTGGAAGTCACCAAACTTTCGGATAACCAGCTCACTGACTATAGAAGGGATAAAATAGGAGTAATTTTTCAATTTTACAATCTTATACCTAATCTCACAGTAGGAGAAAATGTTGAAATAGTTTCAAATATAAGCAAATCTCCTCTTTCCATTGATGAAGTATTACTTGCAGTTGGAATGTTAGATAAAAAGCATAGATTTCCTAAGGAGTTAAGTGGTGGAGAGCAGCAAAGAGTTTCAATAGCAAGAGCTGTAGTTAAGAACCCACAGCTTCTATTGTGTGATGAACCCACGGGCGCACTGGACTTTACAACCTCAAGAGAGATATTAAAGCTTTTGGAGAAGATAAATAAGGATTTTGGCACAACTATACTTATGATAACCCATAATACAGCCATAAGCGCTATGGCAAATATGGTCTATAGGGTAAGAAGCGGTGATATTGTTGAGAGTAAAATTAATGAAACAATTAAACCTGCAGAAAGGATTGAGTGGTAATGATAATTAATAAAAAAATAAAAAGAACCATACTAGAGAGCAAATCTCAATATTTTGGTTCCTTAGCACTTATTATCATAAGTTGTCTTTTATTTACGATGTTTAATTTACTTTCAAATAACCTAGCAAATATAACTTCCTCTTTTGGAAAAAAGTATGTGCAGGAAGATGCAAACTTTATGACTTACGAGAAGTTAGACAATATTGCGGAACTTGAAACAAAATTTAATATAAAATTAGAAGAAGGCAGCTCCTTTGATTATTCAGTATCAGATGATAAGCTCATTCGGGTATTTACTGAGAATACGAAGGTGAATTTACCTGCAATCATTGATGGTAACCCTTTAAATGATAATGATATTCTAATTGATCCAGCTTATGCAAAAGCGAATAAGCTAACTATGGGTGATAATATAAATATATATGAAAAGACCTTCACAATATCCGGTTTTATGTCAATCCCTAATTACATTTATCCACTCAAATCAGCAGGAGACATATTGTCTGATCCAAATCATTTCGGTGTAGCGGTAATAAAAAAGACTGACTTTGCCACCTTTAACAGAGGTAATAGCTTTTACGCAATAAAGTTTAATGGTGATAAAAGTAATCTAGAGAATAATATGAAACAGTTTAGAGATTATTTAAGTAGTGAAAATATTAATATTTTTAACTGGGTAAATGCTTCAGCAAACCTTAGAATTACTTTTGTTGAAACTAAGCTTAATGGTATTAATCAGGTAAGTTCCTCCATGCCTACAGCTATTATTATGCTTTCCTGCATATTAACAGGAATTGTTATGTGGCGATTGCTAAAACGCGAGTCTCCAATTATTGGAACTTTATATGCTTTAGGCTATAAGAAAAAGCAAATTCAAAATCACTATTTAAGGTATCCATTATTTATAGCTTTAACTGGAGGAATAGTTGGAACTTTACTTGGTGCTATTGCCTTAAGACCTATGATAAATCTCATGGTATCCTATTTCAATATGCCTGTAGACACTTTAAGTTTTAGTATAAAGTACGTAGTTATAAGCATACTTCTACCGATTTTATTTCTAATCGCTGCAGGGTATTTAGTGATTAATAAGGCTCTTAAAAATTCCCCGTTGGAACTTATGAGAGGTGGAAAAGAAAATAATAAGGTTGGATTCCTGGAAAAACATCTTAAGATGGATAACCTAACATTTTCAACCAAGTTTAAGATTAGAGAACAGCTGAGAAGTATACCAAGAAGTGTATTTCTGCTGTTTGGAGTTGCTATTGCAACCATGTTACTCCTTGTAGGTTTCGCAGCAAAAAGTTCACTGGACTATGTAATGAGAGATGGATTTGAGCAAGCGTTTCAATACAATTATCAGTATGTGTTTAATTCGCTTGTGCAAGGCAAACCTGCAGACGGCGAGGCTTTTTCAGAAGCACTTTTTACACTAGAGTCAAATAATAAAATAAATTTAGCAGTATATGGTGTAAGTCCAAACTCCAAATACATTACCTTTGAAGATAAATCTGGAACAAGGTTAAATACTGATCATATTATTATTACAAGACCATTGGCAGAAAAACTAAATGTAAAGCCTCTCGATAATATTAAAATCATTAGTAAGGATAATTTAAAAGAGTACAGTGTAACGATTGACAGCATAGCAGAAACATATGTTGGAAACTACATTTATATGCCATTAGCTCAATTTAACAATATGCTTAATTATCCATCTGGAAGTTATTTTGGATTGTGGAGTAAAGAAAAATTAATCATTCCAGAGAATCTATTATTAACCACAATATCTACGGATGATATGAAAAATGCTTTTAACACTATGACGCAGCCAATTCAAGCAGCGGTAGGAACTATGGCATTTATGTCTTTTATTATTGGGCTTATTGTTATTTATGTTGTAACATCCATGATTGTAGAGGAGAATAAGGAAAATATATCCCTTATGAAAATTCTGGGATACCGAAAGAAAGAGGTATATTCAATAATTTTAAACAGTTCATCTTTCTTAATTGTAGCAGGTTATATTTTAGGTATCCCACTGTTGTTAGCGTCATTAGGTGCGATGCTAAAGTCCTTAACTATGGAGATGAGTATTTCCCTTCCTTTAAGAATAGACTATGGTTATCTGCTTATAGGATTTGTGGTTATCTACCTTACTTATGAGGTATCGAAGGCTTTAAGCAAGAAAAAGGTTAACAGAATATCTATGAATGAAGTTCTGAAATCCAGACTGGAATAATGTTAAAAATCATTTTATTTAGTCTTTTCAAATACAATGTCCCCTGTTATACTAGGTATCAATATTATAAACTAAGGAGGAAGTATTAGGTTATGGATGAAACGAAAGTTAAAAGAATTTTATGTTATGGAGATTCAAATACCTATGGATTTATTCCAGTTACCGGAGATAGATACTCAGAACATGAGAGATGGACAGAACTTTTACAGGAAATGTTGGGCTCAGAATATAAAATCCTGGAAGAAGGATTAAGCGGAAGAACTACGGTATTAGATGATCCATTAGAAGACTATTTGAATGGTAAAAAATCAATTATCCCTTGCATCAAAACTCACTATCCGGTGGATTTAATTATAATTATGCTTGGAAGCAATGATATGAAGAAACGCTTTCATATGAGTCCATGGGATATTGCAAGAGGAGCAGGTGTGCTTGCGCAAATGGCTATCGATTTGACTAGTACAAAAAGTAAAACAAATACCCCCGCTAAAATCCTTCTGGTTTCTCCAATATATATCAGTAAAGCTATGTTATCATCTCCTTATGGAGAAGATTTTGGCTATCTGGAATCTCATGAGAAATCAATGCAACTGGCATCGAGATTTCAAAAAATCACAGGTAATCTAGGGATATATTTTATGGATGCGGCAACGGTAACACCTCCTTCAGATGAGGATGCTCTGCATCTGACAAAAGAAGGACATCTGGCTTTAGCAAAAGAATTTGCAAAGAAAGTAAAAGAAATATTATAAAATAGGATTTGAACTAATCTCAAGTTTTAATTTCATAAAACACTTACGAACAACACATACTAACATTGGATAACAAATTGGTAATTGTTTCAGGAAAGGTATGGTGTATCTATGCTAAATTTAGTGAATGGCAAAGGAATTCCAATGGGATTAGGTATGGCTCTTGCTCAAGATTTAAATGCTATGAATTACTTCTCATCACTCGGTGATGAAAAACAACAAGAAATTATTGACCATACACATGAAATTCAATCTCGTAATGAAATGAAGCAATTTGTATCCCATATTGCTGATGGCAATAATTTTCGATAGTTTCAAAATACTTGTAATTGGGATATACAACGTTCAGGAAATGTATATCCCAATTATAAAATAAAAGGAGTTAATATTATGCAAGAAATCAATTCGATGTACCCCACCGATAAGAAAGAATGTTATAAACTAATACACGCTCAATTAAAAGCACTGCTGGAAGATGAAACCTATGTAATTCCAAACCTTAGTAATGCTTCTGCTCTATTAAATGGTGCTTTAAAGGATATTAACTGGGTTGGTTTTTACTTATTACATAACGGTGAATTATTATTAGGACCCTTCCAGGGAAAAACTGCATGTATCCATATTCCAATTGGCAAAGGAGTATGTGGTACTGCCGTTCAGAAAGATGAAACCCAACTGATATTAGATGTTCATCAATTTCCTGGTCATATTGCTTGCGACAGTTCCTCACAATCAGAGATTGTTATTCCTCTTCACTCCAATGGTCAGATAGTTGGGGTATTAGACATAGACAGTCCTCTACTTAAAAGATTCGATAACATTGACCAAGAAGGCCTTGAAGAAGTAGTCCTTTTACTAGAAAGCGGATGTGCTTGGATAAATTATAATATGAACTAGCAAATATTATATTAAAGTTGTTATTACTTATTCAAAACACCTAGACTTCAAAACTTAGATACAATCTCTCCTTGTGTCTTATAAATGCTTTCAGCAGGAACGAATCCACGTACCATGGACAGTGGATAAATGTGTGCTCCACATCCTACTACTGTCCCAGGATTCAATACGCTATTACACCCTACTTCCACATTATCACCTAGGAGAGCACCTACTTTCTTTAAACCGGTTACAACCTTTTCACCATCGTAATTGATCATTACTAAGCTTTTGTCGGACTTTACATTAGAGGTGATGGAACCTGCACCCATATGTGACTTATAACCTAAGATAGAATCTCCCACATAATTATAGTGTGGAACCTGAACCTTATTAAATAAAATAACATTCTTTAATTCAGTCGAATTACCCACCACAGCGCCTTCTCCAACGATAGCATTTCCACGGATAAAAGCACAGTGGCGAATCTCTGCCTCTTTACCAATAATAGCTGGACCGTTAATTGATGCAGTTACTGCTACCTTAGCCGATTTTGCTATCCATACATTCTCTCCAACTTTATCATATTCTTCTGTTGGTAACTGCTCCCCTAATGATATAATAAAACTTCCTATTTTGGGTAATACTTCCCAAGGATATGTTTCACCTTCAAATATTGCTGCTGCTATGGTTTGAGTTGTGTCATACATATTTTTTATTTGCATATTGTCATACATGGTTTTTCCTCCTTATAAATGCCGGGTCTTTATTTTTTATAATTGACTGATACATCATCAAAACAGTTACGTAATATACTCTGATTATTCAAACCCTTTACTCCATTGGTCATGCGGCTGACGAAGCCTTCTAATTTCTCCATATAATCTGCTTCTGTGATTGAGCCTTCTGCTACATAGGTAAGGCCTTTCTCCCAACTTGCTGTCAATTCCGCATTCAGAAGAGATTTAATCGAAGTATAAACTACATCAAAAATCATTTCTCCTAGTTGTGAAGGCATAACTATCTGGGTTTTTTTATTCAAGTTTAAATAATCTATCTTACATAATTTATTCAGAATTTCTGCTCTGGTTGCGCTGGTTCCTATCCCGCTTCCCTTAATCTGTGCACGCAATTCTTCATCCTCAATGAGCTGACCGGCATTTTCCATAGCCAGAATCATAGAACCGGAATTATAGCGTTTCGGTGGGGCTGTTTCGCCTTCCTTAATCATCATTGTTTTTACTGGAAGTATCATACCTTTCTTCAGACTTTTGATTACTTCTATGAAGTCTGTATCAAAGCTTTCATCCTCATCTCCTGTATTAGCTGTGTTAGCTTCGGTCATATCTTGTTGTGCCATTGTATTATTAGCTTCTTGAGTTCCTCGTCTCTTATCAAAAGAGTTTGTTACTACCTTTAGATATCCTTCATCAATTAATACTCGAAAAGAAGAGAAGAAACATTCACTCTTCATCTTCGTAACAAGATTAATCTTCTGATACACGGCTGCTGGATAAAAGATGCTTAAGAATCTTCGAACAATAGACTCATATACCTTAGCACTTGCTGCTGACAAGGAATTTAGTGCATTCAACCCTTGTCCAGTAGGTACGATAGCATAATGATCTGTGATCTGTTTATCGTTGACATATCTTGTTTTTGCAATATTTTTATAGGTACCCTTTTCAAGAATCTCTGTGGCATATTCTTTTCCATGAATATATCCACGTAACCCACCAATGTTCTTATGTATCTCTTTACTTACTGCTGTTGATAATACTCTAGCATCGGTTCTTGGATAAGTTACTAATTTTTTTTCATATAATTCTTGAGTAATCTTTAATGTCTCGTCTGGACTGATTTTAAATAGTTTTGAACATTCATTTTGTAATTCTGCTAAGTTAAAGAGAAGTGGTGGATTCTTATTCTCTTTCTTCTTCTCCATACTGACAATTTCGGCAGTTAGTTTCTCTTCATCCAACATCGTGTCCACAAAGCTATTTTTCCCATTCTCCTGCCGTTCTATCAGACGGGGTTCTCTGTCTATCAATTCCTGAATAAGTCCTTCAGCTGCTTGTCGTTCTTTAAAACCATTTTCTTTATATAATAAGGGAGATCCAAAGTATTTAGAACCTTCTATCGCTCGAAATTCACCGTCAAAGGTTCTTCCGGAAGCATCAAGAGTATTGAGTACACGATAAAAGGGAGTCTTTACAAAAGCTCTGATTTCACGTTCTCTTCTCACCACCATGCCCAATACGCAGGTCATGACTCGGCCAACAGAGATTGCGGAACGTTTCTCATTACCAAGATAATTGGTTATACTCTGACCATATTTTAATGTAAGAATACGGGAGAAATTAATTCCCATTAAGTAATCTTCCTTAGCACGTAGGTACGCTGCATTGGATAAATTGTCATATTCTGATAACGGTTTTGCTTCTTTGATTCCACGAAGAATCTCCTCTTCTGTCTGAGAATCAATCCAAACACGCCGTTTATCCTTACCTGCCGGAACCTTTGCCATCTGATCTACCAATCTATAGATATATTCTCCTTCTCTTCCGGAGTCAGTACACACATAGACACGGTCTACATCAGATCGATTCAGTAAGGCTTTTACAGTATTAAATTGCTTGCTAACATTGGGAATCACTTCATAGCGAAATTTCTTTGGCAGAAAGGGTAATGTTTCTATAGTCCACCTTTTTAAGGCTGGGTCATAAACCTCTGGGTAACTCATTGTCACCAGATGTCCCACACACCAGGTTACAATAGAATTATCTGACTCCATAAATCCATCCTGTTTCCTAAATGATTCCTTCAGTGCCTTAGCAAACTCCTGCGCCACACTGGGTTTTTCCGAGATGTATAAACTTTTAGACATATATATTATCCAACTTTCTAATTATATTGTATATGAACGATTCGGCGATAGTACCGCGAAGTGTTTTGCAAGACAAAACCGAGGACTGTAGCGCCATATCACATGTTTTGACGTGGTTTGCGTAATCTTATATTTCTTATATAATAGCATATTGACACCGATTTTGAAAGGGTAAACATAAACCAGATAAACATCTTCATCAAGTCATTATTTAAAAAGAGCAATATAGTTTGAATTTTTTTAGAATCTGCACAATATACTCGTAGTTTAAAAAATAATAATATTATATAATTAATTTAGAAATTTTCACTAAATATTAATTTTGAAAAACGAGGTAGAGCTATGAAATACAAAAATAATAAAGTAAGTGACATTAATATCGCATATATTGGCGGTGGTTCCAGAGGATGGGCATGGACTTTCATGTCTGACTTATCAATGGATGAACAGATTAGCGGCTCCATTCGTCTTTATGACATTGATGAAACAGCAGCTAAGAACAATGAAACTATTGGAAACGCGTTATCTAACAAACCTGGAACAAAAGGTGTCTGGAACTATTCATCTACAAAATCTTTAAAGGAAGCCTTAACTGGTGTTGATTTTGTTGTTATCTCAATATTACCAGGAACCTTTGACGAGATGCGTTCTGATGTACATGCTCCTGAGAAATATGGTATTTACCAATCCGTTGGTGATACTTCAGGCCCTGGTGGTTTAATGAGAGCTCTACGTACTATTCCTATGTTTGTGGAAATAGCTGAAGCAATCAAAAAATATTCACCCAATGCTTGGGTCATTAATTATACTAACCCTATGTCCTTATGTGTAAAGACATTATACAAAGTATATCCTGAAATCAAAGCTTTTGGATGTTGTCACGAGGTATTTGGAACTCAGAAACTGCTCGCTCTTATGTGTAATGATATCCTTGGTATTGAAAATGTAGATCGTTCCGATATTCAAGTCAACGTTCTTGGTATCAACCATTTTACATGGTTTGATCGTGCTTCCTATAAAGGAATTGATTTATTCCCTGTTTACAATGAATTCATAGATAAATATTATGAAAGTGGATATTCAGAAAAAGTAGATAAAAACTGGATGAACGACACTTTTTCCTGTGCGCAGAGAGTTAAATTTGATTTATTCAGAAATTATGGTTTAATTGCGGCTGCAGGTGATAGACATTTAGCTGAATTTATGCCTCCTATTTATTTAAAAGATCCTGAAACTGTAAAATCATGGATGTTTGGATTAACTACTGTTGATTATAGAGTTGACGATTTACAGAAACGTTTTGATAGAAGTAAAAAAATTCTTTCCGGTGAAGAACAACTTGCAACAGAACCTTCTGGTGAAGAGGGAATACTACTTATTAAATCTATTGTTGGTTTAGCACGTACGGTAAGTAACGTAAATATACCAAACATTGGACAAATTGCTAATCTTCCAAATGGCGCTATTGTAGAAACCAATGCCTTGTTCGAAAGAGATCATATTGCACCGGTTATGGCAGGCTCTGTAGCTGAAAATGTTGGCGTTTTACTTGCTCCACACGTTCAGAACCAAGAAGATATTCTAAATGCTGCATTAACCTGCAACAGAGAATTGGCATTCAAAGCTTTTATGAATGATCCATTAGTAACAATAAATGAAACCGACGGTAAGGTATTATTTAACGAAATGTTAGAAAACACCAAGAAATATCTACCGAAAGAATGGTTCTAATAATTATTAATATACAATTCATTTGATAAGTAAAATCTATTGTCATGAATAAAAAGAAAGGATTTTGCAAAACTTCATATTTTGCAAAATCCTTTTCTGATATTATTTTCATTTTTTATGGAACTTTCTTCGGTATTTCAAAGGTGTCTTCTCGATATACTTTTTAAATACCTTTTCGAAGTAAGTAATACTATCATAACCTACCATCTCTGCGATTTCAGTTATGGTATATTCTGTTCCTTCCAACAAAGATTGAGCTTTTTTAATTCGCACAATATTTATATATTCATTTACGGTAAATCCAGTGACTTCTTTATAAATTCTACTCAAATAACATTTACTTACGAAAAAGTGTTTTGATAAATCATCCAGCGATATTTTCTTATTATAATTTTCCGAAATATATTCTGCTATTTCATGTATTTTCTTATGCTTTTCCGTTTTAACGGTTTCTACTTGGAAGGTTGTATTTTCTCCTTTTTTACAACGGACTGCAAATATTAGTAATTCAGCCAGTTTAGACTTGATTAAAAACTCATAGCTGGTATGCTTTTTCTTCATTTCATCCATTATTTCAAAAATCAGGCCTTCTACATACTTTTGACCACTCTCGTTCAGCTCCAAAACCCCAAAATATTTAGAAAAAAATGCAGCAATGTCCAGATTAGATATTAACCCAACTATGGGTTCAATTTCATCCTCAGAAAATTGAATCAAAATTCTGTCATGATAGAAGGATTTTGCTCCTCCTGTTTTGTGAATCTGGTTACGGTCAATAAAAACCATACTACCTTTTTTAACATAATAAGTTTGGTTGTCAATAAAATAATACCTTTCACCTTCTAAAAGATAATATATTTCATATTCATTGTGAAAGTGTTTCGTGACCATATTGAAATCGAAATCTCGCTCAATACGTTCGACCATAATACTACCAACTGTATCATTGAATACTGTACCTTCCATATTAACTCCCATCTACGTGCTTTAGCACGCATGTAAATCAAGACGTTGATAGATGTTCTCTATTATTCAAACTGTCCTCTTTCTGTATACATCGTTTAGGATAGTTTGATTTTTGCAATAAATCGTTTAGTTTTATACTTATATTATACTATAATACTAAATATTGTCCAGTGTTTATTTTTTCAAACTGATTAACGGATAATAGATATATACATTGCAATTCCTCATTCCGCTTTCATTATATCATTAATATTCTACTTTATAAAACAATAACGCCCGACAAGCGGACGTTATTGTTTTATACGAAAAAGTTGGTAGGATATATATTCTAGAGATATCTGGTGGTATATTCCATCTAATAATTTCTATAAATTTTTATAAGAAAAATAATCGAAATCTGCAGAAAGTCTTAATCCTGTCATATCATGACAATACATGCCAAAATGTGCTCCTGTAAAACCTCTGCAATGTTCATCTGTCAAAATATCAGTATCGCAAGGTTTGCCGGCCTCAATCCAGTCACTCCCATAGGAATAACTAAACTGTACCAATTTGCCATCTGAACTAGTCGTTGCTTTTAAACAGAGTGTTTTATCACTTTCTAAATAAATTGGTGTAATACAATCTTCAATAACACCGGTATCACTTTTGAGTAATGTCAATATTGATTTACCATTCTCATCAACTGTTTTCCCAAATATATAAAAATTCATGGTATCATACATATAGGCTAACCCTGCTAACTGTTCCGAATGTTCTGGAGCAAATTCCACTGCAAGCTCTACCTCTGCCAGAACTTCTGACTGTCTTACCGCTAGTAATGACACACGATGAAGAGAATTCATGGATTCCTGCCCTGTAAGTCGTAGAAACCCCTTACGAACCTTTAGATCAGCATTGTCACCTAGCGGAATTCTAGGAGACACATATCTTATCCCTAATTGTCCGTGGTCAAAATCATCTTTCTCTTCTGGCAGTGAAAAAGCATGCTCTTCTATTCCTTTTGGTTCCTCTACAAAATGTGCTGCAGTAAAGCCGCCATGCGTAAGTCTAAGCCATCCATCTTCATTCCAGCACACCTTTTGAATAGAGGTCTCACGCCCCAAAACGCAGGCCTTTTCCTCTTTTCGAGGTCTTCCGCATAGATGTACCATATACCACTCACCATTTGGTGTATCTACGATATCAGCATGTCCACATTTCTGTAAGAACGCCTCATCATCCATTTTTGAGCCAAGCATTGGATTTTTAGGATCTACTTCATACGGCCCCCATACGCTTTTAGATCGTGCCATCGTTACACAATGTCCATAACCGGTGCCACCTTCTGCAACAATTAGATAATACCAATCCTTGATAAGATACATATGTGGACCTTCCGTATACCCTATTTCTGTCCCTGGGAATACATTCTTTACTTCACCAATCAGTTTATTCTGTATTGCATCATATTCCTGTACTAAAATTCCTTTGAATCCATTTCTCATGTTAACAAGATACTTTCGACCATCCGTATCAATAAACAAAGATGGATCAAACCCTGTACTATTCAGATAAACCGGTTCAGACCATTCTCCGTATATATCATCGGTATAGACCAGATAATTATGATTGTTGTAATACCTACCTTTTTTCGTCTTCACATCGGTATAGATCAAATAAAATCTACCGTTGTCATACACTAAATCTGGAGCCCAAATGCCACCGGAAGTGGGATCACCTATCATGTTTAATTGGCTCATTCTCCGAAGTGGTGAAGCAATCTGTTCCCAGTTCTTTAGATCTTTCGAATGAAAAAGCTTTACCCCTGGCCACCATTCGAAAGATGATGTTGCAATATAATAATCATCTCCGGCTCTCACAATACTTGGATCAGGACAAAATCCTTTTAAAATCGGGTTTTCTATCATATTTGGCTCCCATCTGCGTGCTTTGCACGCGTACAAATAAAGGGGGAGTGAAAGTGAATTTCTTTCACTCTTATCCTCCTCTAATATGGAAATTGATTCATATTTTCAAATTCAACTTCCCACATACCATTCTTGGGAAATCCCGGAAGAAGTTCCTCACAACCATTATATCCTGCTGTCATAATGGGAATCGCAAGGAGCAATGCACCATTACCAGGAAGATATAAAGGTAAATCTATTCTGAGTTTTTGAAAATTATTACCACTTGCCACATAACTATTCTTTGATGTATCTTTCAGTAAAATATCAATTGCTGTGTTAGGATCATGAAGTCTGGTTGCTGTCATTGCCATCATAGCAAAATCCCAACCCCACATAGAATCAAAGTCCCAACATTCAGTTACCTTTTCCAAGGTTTTTTTCATAAATGTTGTATTCACCCTATCACTGTAAATTAATCCGAAAACGCCAACCATGGAAGGATGGTCTCTATTAAAATCCATAAAAGTAGTCGGGCAATTTTCATGAGCCAAATATAATTCATCCTTAATAGGTAAATCTGCCATATTTTCTGCAACATTTATCCACTTGGAGTCTTCTCTCTCATCAAGACGTTTTGACCACTCATTCGCTATCATTAATGTAAATCTCCAATATTCCACCTCAAAAGTAGGATTTACGGTTTTTCTTGGATCATGCTCTTCCTGTGCAGCAAGAATTGGCGCTCTTAAATCATATTTACCTGATTCCTCATTGTATACTGTAAAATCCACCATATAATCTGCTGTTTCTTTCACTAATTCCCAATATTCTCTTAGGAATTTCTCGTTTTTCCCGCTCTGATATGCCAGCTCAAGCATATAGATAATATGAGGTTGCTGCCAGATAAGAAGTGTAGAAATCGGTGATGGACTATCGATAGCATCATATGCTACCTGCTTTGGCCACTTCGCTCCCTTGAAACCATTTCTAGCTGCATTTGCCTTAGCATCTTTTAAATGCTCTTTATACCAGCCAAGGCTACGCTCTAACGCATCTGTTCTATTCCATAATGGCAAGTATGCACAGTGCCACAAATACATCTCTAAATGGAACTTACCATGCCAACTATTACAGGTAAGCCCTGTTTCCTGAGGTGGCATGGAACCACATGACTGAATAGCAGACACATACTGGGACAATACGATACGACGTTCCAATTCGAGTGCTCTGGGATCTTTGGATTTATGCAGGTCAACTGCTCCACCATTTTCCCAGTATTTTTTCCATCCATTTTTACTGCTTAACAAAGTTTCTTTTGCATTAGGTACATCCAAGAGTTCCTCTTTGCTAAATGTAACTGAAAGCACTAACTTGTTATTTGAATTCGCTGATACTACTATTTTATGTTTATCTTCTATATCAAATGAAACATCATCCTGGCTTTTGAGCCCGACGTAATATTGGTTACGATCCAAAACTCTCTCAGCATATAATTGTGTTTTATTGCTTTCATATATATTAGTTTCATGCTTATCCGGGTTATTAAAGTCTGAAGCTGTAATATCTGCTGCTCCATAAGGGAAGGTTATTATTACGGCTAGGCTTCCGTCCTGAATCAATTCAGAATCTATTGTTACTGCAATGGTCTCATTTTCAAAATGGCAACAGGTCTGTACCTTACATAAGACTCCATGGAGTAAAAAACTACTCTCTATCACACCCTCATATAATTTTAATTCCTGATGAATCTCAGTTAAATCTTCTGAAACAATCCGCTTACCTTTATAGATCAATCCAACACATCCAAGATTTAGTCGATGTGGATTTTGACGAAGCCACTGATATACTTCCTCATTTCCAGCTTTTTGTTCCGACGCATAAGTTACTGTTCGTCCTGCATAATCATATTCAGTCATTACCACGTCATCCGTGGAATAACTGTATCTTTCAGGACTTACCGGTTTAATATGCCATCCCCATTGACTCATTGTACAAAGAGGTACATGATTTTCTTTATATTCATCATTTAATGTCTGCATACCTGTTACATCTACCGTATATGCAAATTCACCATTTCCAACCGAAAGTGGTGAGGATACATCTACCTTATCTAATATCGGATTGTGTCTTGAAACCAAACTGTACCTGTTTATTGACATTTGTCTCCCATACCTTTCCATATTTTAATGGCCTATTCAAAATATTGAATAGGCCTAAATTTTTCATTAAATTATTTATTAACCCTTCAATCCACTTGTGCTGATTCCATCAACCAAATACTTATTAAAGAATAAGAAAATAAGGAATACAGGAACCAAAGACAGGGTTGACATTGCAAACATGGAACCGTAGTCTGTTTTTGACGATGCATCTGCAAATAGCTTAATTGCTATCGACACGGTATAAGACTGAGGCTTGCTTAAATAGATCAATGGACCCATAAAATCATCCCATTTCCAGTAGAACTGGATAATTATTGTTGTTATAATTGCAGGCTTCAATAATGGGAACACAATACGAGAAAAAATCGAGTATTTGCTACATCCATCAACGGTAGCTGCTTCATCAAGTTCTCTAGGAATACTAGACATAAACTGCATCATCTGATAAATAAAGAATGCCTGACCACAAAAATGTGGTAATATCAGAGGAATAATTGAAGGTACTAGTCCTAAATTATTATATATAATATACTGTGGGATCAGAATGATCTGCCCTGGCAGTAATAATGTCATAATCATACAGGAAAACCATATATTTCTACCTTTAAATTTTATTCTGGCAAATGAATATGCAATACAGGCAGAACTAAATACAGTAGCTACTGTAGCGATGCAAGATATAATAAATGAGTTTTTGAAGAAAACTCCAAAATTAATTCCTCCAAAACCTTTCCAACCCACACCATAATTACCCCATCTCCAATTTGGAGGAAGTAAACTTAGTGAGCCATTCAAAATTTCGCTATTATTCTTTAATGAACCGGTAATCATCCATAAAACAGGATATATCATAATAAATCCAAAAACTAAAACTAATACGTGATATACTATTGCGGATATACTTTTCTTATAATTCACTCTCATTATATTTCCCTCCTATTAGCTATTTGCTTCACTGAACACCCAACGTTTGGATGTCTTGAAGATAATGACAGTGATAAGGCTCATAATTACTAACATAACCCATGACATAGCACTAGCATAACCCATATCGTAGTATTTGAATGCATGATTATACACATACAATGCGTAGAAGTTAGTTGCATCATTTGGCCCGCCTTTTGTTATTACAAATGCTTGTGTAAATGCCATAAAGCCAGAGATAACCTGCATAACCAAATTATACAGAATGATAGGTGACAAGCAAGGTATTGTAATACTCAAAAATGATCTGTACTTATTCGCACCATCAATTTTTGCTGCCTCATAATAACTACCTGGTATTTCCTTTAAGCCTGCAGCAAAGATAATCATACTAGATCCAAATTGCCAAACTGTCATTAAGATTAAAGGAATCATAGCCATCTTTTGATCGCCAAACCAAGAAATCTTTTCTAAACCAACTGATGCAAACATACTATTTATTAGACCCTTTTGGGAGAAAAGTTCCTTCCAAACCATTGCAACTGCTATACTTCCACCAATTAATGATGGAACATAAAACAATGAGCGGTAAAAGCTTACCATTTTACTTTTGCGTACCAATAATAATGCTATTAACAAAGCAAATACTAATTTTAATGGCACTGAAAGAAATACATACTTTAAAGTTACAACGATGGACTTAATGAATCTTTCATCTTTAACTAACCGTATATAGTTATCCAGACCAACCCAAGATTCCTTAACAATTAAATTATAATCCGTAAAGGAATAGTATATGGAAGCTATCATTGGTATTATAGTAAAACCTAAAAATCCAATAATAAAAGGTGCAGCAAATACATATCCTACAACGTTATCTTTATACATAAACTTGGGGAATAAAGAGGTATTCTTACCCTTTTTTTTCATGATTAAACCTCCTAGTGCGTCTAAATACAATCTGTTACAGTATAATAGAACTCTATAGCATCCTTTTCATTCATAGCAATGAAGAGAATACTATAAGAGTTCTACTAAATCACTTATCAGCTACACGTTTCATAAATCTATTGAAGATTTGATCCTGCAAAATCATAAAATTCTTTTGCTGCTTCGTCTGCTGTTTCTTCACCATAGATAACTTTCTCAAGTAATAATTTGTATTGATCTTGGATGAGAGCATCAGATGCAGGACTAATAACACTTATTTCTCCTGTTTCAAAGCTTCCGATAAGGTCTACATAATTACTTACCATAATTTGTTGTTCTGTTTGACCTGCAGCTTGCGCTTCACGAACATTTGAGAAAATTGTGTTACCACGTTCATTAGCAAGTATTGCGTTCGCTTCTTCATTTGTCCAGAAGAAATTTAAGAATTTAGCTGCTTCTTCAGGATTTGCTGAATTTTTTGATACACTAAACATCTGAGAAGAATTAATTGTAGTTCCAGCAGGACCATCAGCTGTTTTTCTTGGAAGAGTAGTTAATTTTAATTCTCTTCCCGCTGCATCTGCTAAAGCAATAAATTGGTTACTAGCAACCCAAGTCATAGCAGCATCGCCTGTTACAAGATAATCGCCTTCAATATCTTTAATCTCAGCAATCGCACCTGGATCTGGGAAAGCACCTGCTGTAACTAAGTCAGCTCTCATTTGTAAGTAGTTAGTAAGTAGAGTATAATCTTCAAAACCTAATGTATCAAGTGTTGGTTTGTAAAAGTTTAATGCGAAATTTTCTTGTGATATACCAACTGAACAACCTGCAATAAAGTCATTTAATTGGGAACTTCCATAAGTACCTAATTTCTCATGAATTGTTAGGCAGGCATTTTTATAATCATCCCATGTCCAATTTTCAGCAGGTTCTGCAACTCCAGCCTCAGCAAACATTGCTGGATCGTATGCAATACCATAAGTATTAACACCATTAGTGATACCAATTTGTGAACCATTATATTGTGTTGTTTTTAAGAATGCCTCTGTTGTATTAGAAACATCAATAATACCGGATGCAATAAAATCATCTAATGGAACTATACTGTCTAAATATGTAGGGAAATTACCACCTAATTGAAAACAATCCCATACGTTATCTGAAGCTACTAAAGTATTTAATTTAGTGAAATATCCGTCAAAATCATAGAATTCATATTCAATATCAATATTAGGATTCTGTGCTTCATATAATTCAATTACTTTAACTGTTGCATCATGACGTGTTTGTGATCCCCACCATGCCATACGTAGAACAGTTTTTTCACCACTATCGGTGGTTGCAGTTCCTTCTGTTGTTGCCTCAGTAGTTGTTTCTGTTGTTGTTGCTCCATCTGTTGTTTCATCAGCTTTCTTACCGCCGCAGGCCATTAAACTAAAGGCCATTACAATTATTAAATACAAAGCTAAAACTTTTTTGATTTTCATAATATTTACTCCTTTTTTTTTTAATATTTCTTTCTTATCACTGTACAAATTATACAATATTTTAATGTTTTGGTCAATATAATATGTGCACAATGTCAATATTGTTTGAAAACAAGATATTTTCAAACAATATTGCTATCAGTATAGATTATTCTAGCCTCCCCTTAGTCCATATGCAAAGGTTTTACAATTTATACTGTACATTTGTGATGGTATTAGTTATAATGTTTAGTAAATTAGATATAAGAATAAGGAGATTTAAATGCGTGATTACCAGATATTCAGTGATTCATCTTGCGATGTACCACATGAATTGATTACCGAAAATAAGATAACCATTATACCCTTTTACGTTACCTTTGATCAAGAAAATTACAGTAAAGAAAATATAGAGATTAGTAACAAACAGTTTTATGATGTTTTAATGAATCAAAAGGTATTCCCAAAGACGTCTCTTCCCTCCGTACAGGACTATATCAATTATTTTGAGCCTGTGATTCAAGAGGGGCGTGATATCTTGTGCCTCTGCCTAACTCAGAAATTCAGTGGTTCTTTTCAATCAGCGGTGAATGCTAAGCTGATTCTTGAGGAGAAGTATTCAGATGTTAATATCTACATAGTTGATTCCATTCAAGCTACGGCTGGTCAAGGAATTGTTCTTTTACAAGCTGCATATATGCGAGAAAATGGTTATACCATTACTGATACCATAAGTTGTATTAATGAAATTAAATCAACAGCTAGAATTATGTTTACTGTCGATACGTTGGAATACCTAACCAAAGGAGGCCGTGTTGGAAAGGTAGCTTCACTTGCGGGTACCATGTTAAATCTAAAACCTATGATACAATTAAAGGATGCTGAGTTGATTCCCTACTCTAATGTACGCGGACGTAAAAAATCCTTACAAAAGATATTATTCATGACAGAGGAATATTTTAGAGAAACTGGTGAAAGTTATGACGACTACGATTTCTGCCTAGCTAATGCTACTACTATGGAAGATACCTTGTTTGTAAAAGCTGAAGTTGAAAAATTAATTGGGCGAGAGATTGCTTATCCAGTCTTCCAAATTGGTGTAACTATAGGTACCTATACAGGGCCTGGTGCAGTGGGTGTTTGCTTTGTTAAGAAATACAATGTAATATAAATAACTCTAAGGAGGATTGTCCATGTCACCAAAAAAACAATACTATGAGAATTTAGCAGATAGTCTTATTGAGAAATTCAATCTCCGAGGCATTGAAGGTTACTATTGCGATAATGCAGAAGATGCCTTGACTATGGCTAAGCGTTTTTTAACCCCAGGATGTTCTATCTCCTGGGGTGGTTCCCAGACTTTGAATGAGATTGGATTATTACCAGAGTTGGAAGAATCTGATTTTGTCCTATACGACAGAGCCACTGCAAAAACACCGGAAGAAAAAAGTTTAATGTACAGTAAGACCGTAACGGCAGACTATTATTTTATGAGTTCTAATGCTATCACATTAGATGGTCAATTAGTCAATATAGATGGTAATGGTAATCGCGTTGCCTGTCTAATTACAGGACCAAAGAATGTAATCATTATAGCAGGTATGAATAAAATAGTCACTGATGTAAACACTGGTATTGAGCGAGTTCGTAACATGGCTGCCCCTCCCAATGCCGTAAGACTGGGTTCACAAACCCCATGTGCTGAACTTGGTAGATGTGTGAATTGCTTAACTGACGATTGTCTTTGCTGTGAAATTGTCATTACAAGAAAGTCCCAAATTCCCGGTCGGATTAAGGTAATTCTAGTAGGTGAAGAACTAGGTTATTGATTTTAATGCTTGCTAAAGCAAGCAGACGGGAGTTATTATGAAAAAAGATTGCTGTACTACCTCGGCTGATGTTGATTGTGGTGTCACTGTAAAAGTAGATGTGGCTCAAATAGTGAAATATGCCTGTCTTGCAGGTATACTAATCGTAGCTATTATCTTTGGAGCAAAGTCCTTTGATAGTTATCTTAAGACCATTAATACTGATTAGATTAGGGGGAGCCTGGAGTCTTCCATTACTAATTCTAATTTGGGTTTTCGACAACTAGGAGGCTTCACAGGTATATATTAATAGAGTTTTTCCTTGCTCTGACACATTTTATTAATTGTGCGCTTTATGAGAACAGCAAGATCAGCTGTTCTCACTATCGTACAATTAATAGAATGTGTCTCCGCAAAGGAAAAACTCTTTATTAATACATACCTGTAAATCCTCCTAGTTGATGAAGTATTCGATAGAATTAATAGTGGAAGACTCCAGGCTCCGCCAAATCTGTTTTATATGTAACTTACTTAGTGATTATAAGTCAAATAAAGCGAATTTCTTCTAATTAAGTTACTGTTGTTGTTAAGATATCATAATTTAAAATATTTATTATAAACCAATAAATTTATTCTTATATGGGAGGATCAAAGATGAATTGTCCGTATTGTGGTAAAGAACTAATTGTTGGATATATTTACGGGGGAAGTTATGGAGTAAACCATTCTTTAAGATGGTTACCAGAAACTATGGAACCAACATTAGCAAATTTAGAGCTTGAATCTGAAACTATTAGTACAAATAGATTTTCATCTCAACCAAAAGTAAAGTCCTATAAATGCAATAGCTGTAGAAAAATGATTATAGACCTTGAAGCATAAAGTATAATAAATTCGCAGGTTTATAAACCAAATAAATAAGCAACATACTTATTTTTTTTAAGGGGGACATATGATATGAAGTTTGAGTTAAAAAAGTGGAATATTGAATACATTGGGGATGTAGCAAAATATGCAAATAATGAAAAGATTGCAAGAAATTTGAGAAATGCTTTTCCATTTCCCTATACATATGAAGATGCTGAATGGTATGTTAAAAACTGTATTGAGAAAGGTGACATTAATCAATTATGCCGTGTTATTGTCGTAGAGGGAGAAGCTGTAGGTAGTATTGGAATAAATGTGCGGGATGATGTTTATTGTAAAACAGCTGAAGTTGGATATTGGCTTGGAGAACCATTCTGGAATTATGGGATAATGTCAGAAGCTGTTAGTCAATTAAGCGAGGAAGCTTTTAAAACTTTTGATATCGTTCGTATTTTTGCTGAGCCTTTTGCTTACAATATTGGCTCTCGAAGAACTTTAGAAAAGGCCGGATTTGTTTTAGAAAGTATTATGAAAAAGTCAGTATATAAATGTGGAGAGATTTACGATTCATGTATGTACGCCCTAATAAAGGAGACCAGAAATGACGTTTAAAGATTTTTTAGGAAATGATTGGACATGTGAATGTATGGGCTGTTCTATTGGTAAAGGAGAGATCCTTCCACCAGGTGGATTGTTATATGAATCGAATTATTTTATAATGCATCAAGACCCAGAAATCCCCATTGAAGGATTTTTAATTATTTCACCTAAATTTCATGTTAAATCGTTAATCGAGTTTAATATGGAACAAAGACATGAATTGATTGATATCATGAATCTTGGTATTTCTTTATTAAAGAAGCAAAATATTACAAATGAAGTTACAATCGTTCAAGAAGAAAAGTCAAAACATTTCCATGTTTGGTTATTCCCTTGGCATCCATGGATGAACGAAAAATTCAAAAAAGGTATCAGCTCTCTTCGAGAAATTAATTCATATGCAGCAACAAACGTTACGCAGGAAGAAATCAAACAAATTATTCAATCAATATCTTTATTAAAAGAGAAGGCTCTGTCGCAACTCGTTGTTAATAATCCGAACAATCGTTAGCCCTTCGCATAATTTTTTAATTGTTATCCTTCTTTCACCAATCTGGCGGAAATATACTGAACCAAAAAAGGATAGTAAATTTGGGAAAACAATATTTGGAATTTAACAGTGATATAGGAGACCTAGTTGGGGAATAATGTTGTAAGAAAATATAGTATATGAAAGGTGTGCCACAGTTGATTTTTTCAACCTGTTTTGTTAGTGGTAGTACCGCAGACAGGTCTGCGGTATGCAATGGGTGTAACTATGAAAAAAAAATTATTTGTTTTGTTAGGTATCTTACTTGTTGTCTGTTTGGGATATATTTCATATTCGGAAAAATACACTATAACAGAAGATACGAAAGAATTAGAGGAAAATATACTAAATTTTATTAATAGACCTGCAGTGGTGTACGATAATATTAAAATAGAACAAGAATTAGACCTTGATAATAAAAAGTATGTTTTTTTTGTCATTAATAAAAGCTTAGGCGATGCAGAATTGACTAAAGGTCCTAATAATAAATTTAAAATTGAGTCTGTAGGATATAATTTTAGTTTTTTAAAGGTCGATATAAATAAAACAAATAAAGGGAAGTACCTTATACTAAGAGGTAAAAAATATGATAATAGAATTGCTTATGCAAAAATACTTTTTGAAAATAATGAGTATAAAATTGATATTCCTCAACAGGAATACTTTATGGTATATTGCTCAGTGCCAAGTGAAACTCAAAGTATAATTGTCGAGTTTGATAAAATTAAATTTTACGATGTTAATGATGTTGATATAACGGAATAGATATTTTTAATATCATTTCAATATTCTAAAATAACAGATGGGGTTGTAGGGGATATTATAAAAAAGAATTTGTCATACCAACTGAAAATTCTTTTATTATATCCCTACAGCCCCACCTGTTATCAAAGACTGAATTAGAATTAAAAGTACAAGAAAGACGCATTAGGCATTCGCCAAATTACTATCTAAATTAATAAAGTGGATACTTATTAGTTAATGTCTTTACCATTTCCATAGTTTTTGATTTATTTGCATCTACATCTTCTATGAGTAAGGCAATTGCTTCTGCTATAACATCCATATCTGCTACATTCATACCTCTAGTTGTAACAGCTGGTGTTCCTAAACGAATACCGCTGGTAACAAAAGGAGATGCCGGATCATTTGGTACAGTATTCTTGTTACAGGTAATGTTGGCAGCATCTAACAGCTTTTCTGTTTCTTTACCGGTAACACCTTTATTCTGAAGGTCAACTAGCATTAAGTGGTTATCTGTTCCACCAGATACTATATTAAAACCTCTTTTTATTAAGCCATTACTAAGTGCTTGCGCATTATCAATAACTTTCCCAGCATATATCTTAAAGCTTGGATCTAATGCTTCTTTAAAACATACCGCCTTAGCAGCAATTACGTGCATTAAGGGTCCACCTTGGATACCCGGGAAGATTGCTTTATTTAGTTTATGTTCTTCTGCAAATTCAGCACTTGATAAAATCATTCCACCTCTTGGTCCTCTTAAGGTCTTATGAGTTGTTGTAGTCGTTACATCAGCATATGAAATAGGACTTTCATGATATCCGGTTGCAACTAATCCAGCGATATGTGCCATATCAACCATGAGGAATGCTCCTACTTCATCAGCAATCTCTCTGAATTTCTTAAAATCTATTTTTCTTGCATATGCGCTTGCACCAGCAACAATTAACTTAGGCTTACACTCAAGTGCAATTTTTCTTAATTCATCATAATCGATGAATCCTAGTTCATTTACTCCGTAAGGTACAATATGATAATAGCTTCCGGACATATTTACAGGACTTCCATGAGTTAAATGTCCGCCATGTGCCAGGTTCATACCCATTACGGTTTCACCTGGTTTCACTAAGGCAAAGAACACTGCCATATTAGCTTGTGCACCAGAATGAGGCTGTACATTAGCATAAGTACATCCAAATAATTGTTTTGCTCGATCTATAGCAAGATTCTCGGCAATATCTACAAATTCACATCCGCCATAATATCTCTTTCCCGGATAACCTTCTGCATATTTATTCGTTAGAGGACTTCCCATTGCTGCCATTACTGCCTTGCTTACAAAGTTTTCAGAAGCAATCAGTTCAATATGGTCATTCTGTCTGCCTATTTCTTTTGTCATCGCTTCTGCTAATTCGGGATCAAATACCTGAATATCTTCAAATGAATACATCTTTCTACCTCCATTGACTTTTTAAGTATTATAACACAGTAGAAATAATAATTAAAGTTATATTTCTGCCTATTACTAATAAGTATCTCTAATAATATCTCTCTTTCAATTCCAAGCAAAAAAGAAAGCACATCCTCGTAAAGATGCACTTTCTATCCAATTAATTGAAGCATAAAATATTATATTTATACATTCGTATTTTATTTAATATTGTTTTAAGCTAAATTACTGTAACCCATTAAGTGTTCATCCACAGCCCTAGCAACTTCACGGCCTTCTCGAATTGCCCATACGACAAGGGATTGGCCTCTGTGCATATCTCCTGTTACAAATACATTAGCTGCACTTGTTTGATATTTTCCTTCTGCTGTTTGGACATTAGTTCTAGCATTTAAATCAACTCCAAATGCTTTTGCCACATAATTCTCAGTACCTAAGAATCCTGCTGCGATAAATACCAGGTCTACATCAATAATAGATTCACTACCAGCAACTTCATCCATAAGGAATCGTTTTGAATCTTCATGGTATTTTCTCTCTAACTTAACAATCTTAGCTTTTACAAGATTTCCGTCTTTATCCGCAATGAATTCTTTCACGGTTGCTTCATATATTCTTGGATCATTTCCAAATACAGCAATGGCTTCTTCTTGACCATAATCTGTTTTGCAGACTTTCGGCCATTCTGGCCAAGGATTATCATCACTTCTTGTATCCGGTGCTTTTGGCATCATTTCTAATTGAATCACCGATTTTGCACCCTGTCTGATGGAAGAACCTACACAGTCATTACCGGTATCACCACCACCAATTACAAGTACATTCTTATCCTTTGCACTAACACAAGCCTTATCTGCAAAATCTGAATCCAATAAACTCTTGGTAACACTTTTCAGATAATCTACTGCAAAATAGATTCCCTTTGCATCTCTACCAGGAACATTAATATCTCTCGGATTGGATGCACCACAAGCTAAAATTACTCGGTCGAATTCCTTCTTAATCTTAGTAGCATTATAATTCTTACCGATATCAGCTTCTGTTATAAAGGTAATTCCCTCTTCTTTCAGTAAATTAATCCTTCTATCAATAATATGCTTCTCCAACTTCATATTTGGAATTCCATACATTAATAGTCCACCGATTCGATCAGAACGTTCAAATACTGTAACTAAATGTCCTCGCTTGTTTAACTGATCCGCAGCTGCAAGTCCGGAAGGACCGGAACCGATTACAGCTACTTTTTTACCAGTTCTAACTTTTACTGGATTTGCCTTAATTAATCCAGTTTCATAACCATGTTCGATAATCCCTAGTTCATTTTCTTTTATGGCTACCGGATCTGTACTCACATTACAAGTACATGCAGGTTCACATGGAGCAGGACATACTCTTCCTGTAAATTCAGGAAAATTGTCTGTTTTTAAAAGACGATGTAACGCTTGACTCATGTTCCCCCTATATAATAAATCATTCCATTCTGGAATCAGATTATTCAGAGGACAACCAGAGGTCATTCCACCGATTATCATACCAGATTGGCAAAAAGGTACTCCACAATCCATACATCTGGCACCCTGTGTTTTACGTTCCTCTTTTGAAAGAGGTATATGAAACTCATTAAAATGTTTAATTCTTTCCTTCGGCTTTACAGCACGACTATCTTTTCTTTCATAATCCATAAATCCAGTTGGTTTTCCCATATCGTACCTCCTTAGCCTCTAGTATTGGCGAAAAATGCTTCAATCTGTGCCTGTTCACTGCTTAAACCTTTTTCTTCCATTTGAACTATGGTTAGCAGCATACGTCTATAATCATGTGGTATAATTTTCTTGAACTTAGGCAAGTAATCTGTGAAATGTTCTAGAATTTCCTTACCCTTAGCAGAATTCGTATTCGCTACATGCTCACTTATCATATTTTTTAATTCTAATACGTCATACTTCTCAGTTACTGCTTCCATGGAAACCAATTCTTTGTTTATCTTTTTGTAAAGATCAGTATCACTATCAAGTACATAAGTGATACCACCACTCATACCAGCCGCAAAATTTTTACCTGTTCGGCCGAGTACAACCACACGTCCCCCAGTCATGTATTCGCAGCCATGATCACCAACACCCTCTACTACTGCAGTTACGCCGGAATTACGTACACAGAAACGTTCTCCTGCAACACCATTGATAAAAACTTTACCACTGGTAGCTCCATATAAAGCAACATTTCCTATGATAATGTTCTCATCAGCTACAAATTTACTTTCTTTAGGAGGATATACTACTAATTTACCACCCGAGAGACCTTTACCTAAGTAGTCATTACTGTCACCACTTAGTTCCAGCGTGAGACCTTTTGGAATGAAAGCGCCAAAACTCTGTCCGCCGCTGCCGGCACATTTTACTACATAAGTATCTTCTTCTAAGGTATCTCCATGTGCCTTGGTAATTTCGGATCCCAAAATAGTACCAAAGGTACGATCTACATTCGTTACCTGAACTTCTATGGTCTTAGGCTGTTTGCTGATTATTGCTGATTTCATTTTTTTCAACAATACGCGTTCATCCATAGTCTTTTCTAATTCAAAGTCATATATTTGTTTTGGATCAAAACGCACTTCTGACCGTTCTTCTACATAAGGATTATCTAATATAGCGGATAAATCTACACTTTTAGCCCTACCTTCATGACTCTCTGGTTTCACCTTTAGTAAATCTGTTCGTCCTACTAGATCATCAATTGTCTTAATTCCAAGCTTAGCCATATATTCACGTAGTTCTTGTGCAATAAACTGCATAAAGTTCACTACATATTCCGGTTTTCCTTTGAAATTTTTACGTAACTCAGGATTCTGAGTTGCAACACCAACCGGGCAGGTATCTAAGTTACAGACTCTCATCATAACGCAACCCATAGTTACAAGTGGAGCAGTTGCAAAACCATATTCTTCAGCACCAAGCAGTGCTGCAACCAATACGTCACGGCCACTCATAAGTTTTCCATCTGTCTCTATTACTACTTTATTACGTAGTCCATTCATTATTAAAGTCTGATGTGTCTCTGCTAAACCTAATTCCCATGGTAGACCTGCATTGTATATTGAATTACGTGGAGCTGCACCGGTACCACCGTCAAATCCTGAGATTAAGATTACTCCTGCACCTGCTTTAGCAACACCTGCTGCAACCGTACCAACCCCAGCTTCAGAAACTAGTTTTACGGATATTCTTGCGTCTTTATTCGAATTCTTTAAGTCATATATTAACTGAGCCAAATCTTCAATAGAGTAAATATCATGATGTGGTGGAGGAGAAATTAATCCTACACCCGGGGTTGAATGTCTGGTTTTTGCTACCCAAGGATACACTTTACCAGCAGGCAACTGCCCACCTTCACCTGGTTTTGCACCTTGCGCCATCTTGATCTGGATTTCCTTTGCACTAACTAAATACTTAGAAGTAACACCAAATCGGCCGGAAGCAACCTGTTTAATTGCAGAACATCGATTCAAACCATCTTTGCTAGGTTCTAAACGTTCTAGACTTTCGCCACCCTCACCACTATTGGATTTACCACCTAAACGATTCATGGCTATTGCTAAAGTTTCATGTGCTTCTTGTGATATAGAGCCATAAGACATAGCACCAGTTTTAAACCTCTTTACAATGGATTCTACACTTTCTACTTCATCAATTGCAATTCCCTTTTCTGGATATTTAAAGTCCAACAAACCTCTAAGGTTAATTCCAGCTTCTTCCTCTTCAATGCATTTCGTATATTCCTTGAATACATTGTAATCACTGGTGCGGGTTGCCGTTTGCAGTAGGTGTATCGTTCTCGGATTATAAAGATGTTCATCTTTACCGCTTCTTAGTTTATGGCTACCGCTGCTTTCAAGAGTAAGCTCTACATTTAATCCCAATGGATCAAAAGCTTTGGTATGAAGTTCATCAACTTGTTTCTCAATATCTTTAATAGTAATACCACCTATACGGCTAACTGTATCGGTAAAGTATTTATCTATTACTTCCTTGCCAATACCAATTGCTTCAAATATCTTGGAACCTTGATACGATTGGATTGTTGAGATTCCCATCTTGGAAGCAATTTTAACTATTCCCTTTAATATCGCCTTATTATAATCATTTACTGCTGCATAATAATCCTTATCCAACATGTTATTACTAATCAATTGCTTAATCGATTCTTGTGCTAAGTATGGATTCACTGCACAAGCACCATATCCTAAAAGAGTAGCAAAGTGATGAACCTCTCTTGGATCCGCACTCTCTAAAATCATTGCTACAGCAGTTCTTTTTTTGGTTTTTACCAAATGTTGCTGCATAGCGGATACTGCTAGAAGGGAAGGAATCGCAACATGATTTTCATCTACTCCGCGATCTGAAAGGATTAATACGTTAGCACCTTCCTTGTAAGCACGATCAGCCTCCACAAATATGTGGTCAATAGCACGTTCTAATGAAGTATTCTTATAATAAATAATTGGAATGGTCTCTACCTTAAATCCGTCTATTTTCATTGATTTAATTTTTAATAAATCAGTACTTGTTAAAATTGGATTATGAATCTTTAATACTTTACAATTTTCTGCTTTCTCTTCTAGTAGATTGCCATCCTCGCCAATATAAACCTCTGTAGAGGTAACAATTTCTTCACGAATTGCATCAATAGGAGGATTTGTAACTTGTGCAAATAACTGCCTAAAGTAACTAAACAAAGGCGGATTATTCTTTGACAATACCGGCAATGGACTATCTGCACCCATAGCTGATACTGGTTCTGCACCTGTCTTAGCCATTGGGAGAATTGAAGTTTTGTAATCTTCATAAGTGTATCCAAATGCCTTCTGTAATTTAGCTCTTTCCTCGTCTTCATATTCCCAAACCTTTTTATTTGGTATATGAAGGTCTCTAAGCTCTACAAGATTGCCATCTAACCATTCGCCGTAAGGCCTACGATTTGAAAAGTTATTCTTAAGATCTTCATCATCAATTAAGCAACCTTTTACTGTATCAACCAATAACATTTTGCCTGGACGAAGTCTTTCTTTCTTTATAATCTTCTCTGCCGGAATATCTAATACACCAACCTCAGAAGATAGGATGACATGGTCATCATCTGTTATATAATAACGGGAAGGTCTTAAACCATTACGGTCAAGAACTGCACCCATTATATCTCCATCACTGAAAAGAATAGAAGCCGGACCATCCCATGGCTCCATCATAGTTGCATAATATTGATAAAAGTCTCTTTTACTCTGGCTTATATTCTGATCTTTACTCCATGGCTCAGGAATGGTAACCATAACTGCAAGTGGCAATTCCATTCCACTCATAACCAAGAATTCGAGTGTATTGTCAAGCATAGCAGAATCAGAACCCTCAGTATTTACTACCGGTAGAACTTTATGAAGCTCACCTTTTAAATACTTGGATTCCATCGTTTCTTCACGGGCAAGCATCTTATCAGCATTACCACGAATTGTATTAATTTCACCGTTATGAACAATCAAGCGATTTGGATGTGCTCTCTGCCAACTTGGGTTTGTATTGGTACTAAAACGGGAATGAACGATTGCAATCGCAGATTCATAGTCTTCGTTTTGTAAATCTTCAAAAAACATACGTAACTGTTTTACAAGGAACATACCTTTATATACAATGGTACGACTGGATAAAGATACCACATAAGTGTTGTCATTACTTTGCTCGAAGATTCTTCTAGCAATATATAACTTTCTATCAAAGTCTAGACCTTTTTTAACATCAGATGGTCTCTTAACAAAACCTTGTAGAATACAAGGCATACATTCCACTGCTTTATGTCCTAATATTTCAGGATAAGTTGGAACTGCTCTCCAGCCTAAGAATTCTAAGCCTTCTTTTTCCACAATTATTTCAAACATTTTCTTTGCTTGGTTTCTCATTAGTTCGTCCTGCGGAAAGAAGAACATACCAATACCATAATCTCTTTCATTGCCTATTTGTATATTTAAAGGTTTTACAGTCTTTGCAAAGAATTTATGAGATATTTGTAATAAGATACCAACGCCATCACCTGTTTTGCCTTCGGCATCTTTACCGGCACGATGTTCTAGGTTTTCTACAATCTTCAGTGCATTTGCTACTGTCTCATGAGTCTTGATACCTTTTATATTTACAACAGCACCAATACCACAGTTATCATGTTCAAATCTCGGGTCATATAAGCCTTGTTGCACACGCTTTGTTTCCTCTAGACTATGTTTGTTCATTAGCACGCCTCTTTTCTTAAATAATAGACTATATGTGACTTTGTATACAATAATGCAATTAAAGTATAGTATACGCGTATTCAAATGTTGGGTATAAATAATGACGTTCGGCATTCCAAACGTCTTCCTTTCGTAAAAAAAGGCGGCCTTGAGTATTTTTATGGTACTCAAGAACGCCTTTGTTCAAGGTCGATTATAATACAGAATATAAATAAAAGCAACTTTTTTTTCAAGTATTAATAAATTTTTTCTTTCCAATTATTCTTCCATTATTAATATAGTATTATTGACCCCATAAAATCAGTAGGTTGAATTTTGGCAGAAATCGATATAGTAGTGGGATTTTTGCAGGTTAAGTCTCCTAACCTTTTGTCCGATATATAAGTAACAAGTACATTAATTTATAATAATTGCAATCAATAGGAGGATTATGAAATGCTAAGCAATAAGGTCTCCCAATCAAATACAGGTATAGGGCAACCCGTTAATTCCACCGTGTCTCCCTCTACTACCATAAATTCCTCTGATTCAGTTAACTCTACAGCAGGATTGGTAAAGGGGCAAATTGTTCGAGGAGAAATTGTTGACCTTCGAAGTGATGAAGTAAGTGTTAAATTAGAAGACGGTCGGCTGCTTACAGGTAAACTCGAAGAATCTTCCAACCTTGCAATAGGCGAAAAGGTTTCTTTTCGTGTGGAAGATGTTTCCTTAAAAAATCTTACACTAAAGATTATTGCTGAAGGTCAATATGTTGTTCAAGATTATACCGTTGATAAAGCTTTAGAAGCCGCAGGATTAGGGAAAAACCTCCGTAATCGCAATATTGTTAAAGAATTATTGAATCAACAGATGTCGATTGATAAAAAAACTATTTCACTTCTGATTCAACAATCCATCACTCATAAAGATAGCCCTATTAGCACTTTGGTCTTAATGAATAAATACCACATTCCAGTAACTGAGGTTAATATCGCCCAGTTTGAGGCTTATCGCAACAGCGAACATAGTATGATGAGCGAAATTGTTGATCTAGCTGATTCAATACCAAATCTATTTACTCAGATGAATAATAGTCCCTTTCCTGAATATATAACTCAGAGCAATGAAGTGCTTTCACTAATTCTTAAAGATGAGGTAGATAGTTCCAATAAATCTAATACAAGTACTCTCTCTCAACTTGCAGCTGGAATACAAGATGATAAAAACAGCATTACAATAGGAAGTCTTCTCTCTCAGGAAGACCGTTTAGCCTTAGCGCAGATTTTATCAACAGAACTCTCCTCCAATCCGCTAATTACAACCGATTTATATAATAGAATCATAGATGGTTCCCCAAATATAAGGGAAGTTGCCCCTCTATTAAATCAGATTTTAGAAAATGTACTACCTTTTCCAAATAGTTCCTTAACTGATAACATTGATAACACTCCATCTCAACCTCCAATTGCTACGATGATTAAAAACTCGCCTTCTGCACAAATAATTTTATCGGCCTATCAGAATCTGCAATATAATAATGACATAAGTTCTTACTTGCAAACTTCCGATAGAGCAGCTTTATTAAAAAACTTAGATTCTTTTCCACTTTCAACCGAAATAAAAGATCAAATAGCATCAGGTGATATTTCCTCACAAAATTTATTGAGGTTAATACAAGATAATTTTGGTTCTGTATCAGAACAAGAAATTAAGAATTTATATTCCTCTAAGGAATTCAATTCACTAATAAAAGAAACTATTTTGAATAAATGGACATTTACACCGAAGTCTTTAACCAAGGAGGATGAAATAGACAGGCATTTTCAAAATTTATCCAATCAATTAGGTGAATTAAAAGATTATCTTGAAAAATCTTCCGGAAGTACTAATGGAGCCTTAGCAGGACAAGTAAATCATCTACAAGAGAATATAAACTTTATGAAAACCTTAAATGAACTTTTTACATATATCCAGCTCCCTTTAAAGCTTCATAATCAAAATGCTCATGGTGAATTATTTGTCTATACTAAGAAAAAAGGCGGGCGGTCAGAAAAAGACGGTATTAGTGTACTATTGCATTTGGACATGGAACACCTTGGACCTACGGACGTGTATATTGAATTACACAATAAGAATATTGCTAGTAAATTTTATTTCAATCAAGAGGATACTATGAACCTTATATCCAATCATATTGCAGTCTTGGAACAGACATTGACACAGAAGGGTTACAGCTTGAATGTTGAGGTATTAAAACGCAGTAAAGAAATTGATATTGTAGAGGATTTTATGAAACAAGATACTTCTACAACTCCTGTTACACGTTATAACTTTGATATACGAGCATAAGAATAAGTATTCATTATTAAGATTTTAACTTTACAAATAAGGCTGTCTATTAACATAATTCCTAAAGATAGCTATTATCTTTAGGAATATATTGATAGGCAGCCTTATAAGCAAATAAATGCATTCCTCGCTTATATCTGTTCTTTGCTAATTCTTTCTTCATATTCATCAAAAATATACATAAGTACAGATGGCATTCCAACATATTCAGCACCATATGAAAAAGTATTATCATCCAACTTTTCTTGGCGAACTATCTTAACAACTGTATAAAGGCATGAATCTGCATTCCCTAATTGTATCTTTGCATTAAAGTAAAAACCAATCGGTAGAACACTCTCCGACTTAAAACCTATTCCGTTTCTTGAAACATCGAATACTATAATTGGCGCATGAATATTGTCCACACTTATATTATCCTGTTTAAATAATGAAGAAACATCTAACTTTAAATCTGCTGGGAATCTTTTGCTACGTCTTTTTTCGCACATGTCAAACCCTCCTATATGTCGCTTGTATTCTATTTTATTTTTCACCAATTAATACTTAGTATGTCATTATTATAGCTTATACAAATTCACAATTCAATTACTGATTTTGTTATTATAAAAAACGTACCAGCTATTTACTCTCTGATACGTTCTTAAAATATTTCATATTAATATTCTACTACAAAAGTTCCTTTAGAATGCGATTAATCATACCTGGATCTGCCTTACCTTTCATTTCTTTCATCGCCTGACCAACCAAAAAGCCTAGAGCTTTCTCTTTACCACCATGATAATCTGCAACAGAAGCTGGATTAGCGGCTATTATACTTTCAATCGTTGACTTTAGAGCACCTTCATCACTAACCATACCGAGTCCATTATTTTTTACATATTGTTCTGGGTTAATGTCTTCTTTAAATACATGTTCAAATACCTCTTTTGCAACGGTTCTGTTAATCTTTCCATCATTGATTAGCTCAATTAGTTTAGCAAGGTTTTCCGAATGAAACGTAATATTTTCTGGTTCCATTTCTGACTCTTTGAGAAGTCTCATAGTCTCAACCATAAGCCAATTAGAAACTTCCTTTGGCTTTTGGCAGATTGTCACCGTCTCTTCAAAAATATCCGCTAATCTCTTAGATCCAGTAATAATTCCCGAATCGTAAGCCGGAATATCATATTGTGTCTCATACCTTAACATCTTCTCATCACGAAGCTCCGGTTGGTAGCCTCTAATCTCATCTAGCCATTCATCACTGATTTCAATCGGTACTAAATCAGGTTCTGGAAAATATCTGTAATCCTGAGCATCTTCTTTGGAGCGCATGGCAAAACTTGTATCCTTGTTATCATCCCAACGTCTGGTTTCCTGCGTTACCTTCTTACCATATTCCAGTAATTCGATTTGACGTTTTCTTTCCCCCTCAATTGCTCTGACAATAGCTTTAAAGGAGTTCATGTTCTTCATCTCTGTTCTGGTACCATATTCTTTTGCACCTATTTCTCTTATTGAAAGGTTAATATCAGCACGAAGTGAACCTTCCTGCATCTTACAATCCGATACCCCCAGATATTGTAGAATCAATTTGAGCTTTTCAAGATATGCGATAACATCTTCTGCAGAACGCATATCCGGATCACTTACGATTTCAATCAAAGGTACTCCGCATCTATTATAATCAACTAGGGTGCAATCTTCCCATGGATCATGAGTTAATTTACCTGCATCCTCTTCCATATGAATCTCATGAATTCCAATAACCTTCTTAACCCCACCAACCTCAATCTCAATACCACCGTCCCTGCAAATAGGCAGATAAAGCTGTGATACCTGATAAGCTTTAGGTAAATCAGGATAGAAATAATTCTTTCTGTCAAATTTACATTTTTGTGTAATGGTACAGTTAGTTGCTAGCCCTGCTGCCATAGCATATTCTACTACCTTTTTATTTAAAACCGGAAGCGTACCCGGCATACCAGTGCAGACCGGACAACAATGCGTATTTGGTTCTCCACCAAACTGTGTAGTACATCCACAAAAAATCTTAGTAGCCGTAGCCAACTCCACATGAACCTCCAGCCCAATAACTGTTTCATAAGCTTTCATATAATATTCATCCCTTTCTAATCGAGGCATCAGTCAACAAAAGACCACACCAAATAATAATTCTTCCACATTCTATCCATCTATTTCCACAATCACCCTTCTGAACCCATCTCAAAAATCTCCTAAGACCTTATTTCCGAAGATTCCCTTAATCAAATTTCTTCAGGCTAATTCATTTCAATTTTTCTATTTCTTTACTTTTATTCCTTTGATCTTATTCCTTTGATCTTATTCCTTTGACCTTATTCCTTTGACCTTATTCCTTTGACCTTATCCCTTTGACCTTATTCCTTTGACCTTATTCCTTTGACCTTATTCCTTTGACCTTATTCCTTTGATCTTATCTCTTTGTTCTTATCCCTATAATCACATCCGACACGCTATGCAGACCACCGAAAAGTCTGCCCAGTACCTTTCGCGATTTCGCCAAGGCCTGGCAGCATATGCATATATTTTTTGCGTCGACCGGCCGAGGAAGGTGTTCATATTTCGTCAAGACTCTGTGAAAAGACGAGCATCCGCGAGTCTTTTCATACGCTCAGAGGCTTGTAAGAAATATACCTTCTGAGGGTAAGGCAGCAAAAAATATATGCATATGCTGCCGGGCCTTGGCGAAATCTCAATACCCCTTACAGACTTTCCAGTGGTCCTTCATACCTTCTACTCTGTTCAAAACTATAAGCCGCCCGAATAATGTCCTTTTCTCCAAAATGTCTCCCAATCAACTGTAACCCAATAGGCAGCCCTTTAGAATCAACTCCACAAGGTAAACTGATTGCTGGCAATCCTGCCAAGTTCACAGATACTGTATAAATATCTCCTAGATACATTTTTAACGGATCTGATAAACTATCGCCTAATTTCGGTGCTGTAGAGGGAGCAGTAGGTCCAAGAATAATATCATATTTTGCAAAAGCTTTATCGAAGCCTTCTTTAATTTGGGCCTTTACCTTTAGTGCTTTATTATAATACGCATCATAGTAACCGGAACTTAGAACAAAAGCTCCAATCATCATTCTACGTTTCACTTCATTTCCAAAACCTTCACTTCTGCTCTTCTTATAAACATCTTGGAGACCTTCGAAATTCTCGGTACGGTATCCATATTTGACGCCATCAAATCTGGACAGGTTGGAACTTGCTTCCGCAGAAGCAACAACATAATAAGCTGGAATTGCATAATCAACTGCATCTAAATCAAATTCTTCAACGATAGCCCCTTTTTCTTTTAACACATTAGCAGCTGCTAAAATACTGTTCTTAACTTCTTCGTCCAGTCCGGATCCTAGATATCCTTTCGGTATACCTATCTTCATTCCCTTTACATCATCAATAAGAGCCTTAGCATATTGATAATCATCTCTGTCTACTGAAGTTGAGTCCTTCTTATCATGACCGGATATAATATCTAAAGCTACTGCACAATCAGAAACATTCCTTGCAATTGGCCCAATCTGATCCAATGAAGAAGCATACGCAATCAAGCCATAACGAGATACAGTTCCATAAGTAGGTTTGATTCCTGTAACTCCACAAAATGAACTAGGCTGACGAATAGAACCACCGGTATCAGAACCTAAGGAATAAAATGCTTCTTCAGCCGCTACAGCGGCCGCAGCTCCACCGCTAGATCCGCCAGGTACATGAGCTATATTCCAAGGATTTTTCGTTTCTCCAAAGAAAGAAGTCTCTGTTGTACTACCCATGGCAAATTCATCCATATTAACTTTTCCAATTATAATTGCTCCTGCTCTTTCAAGCTTTTCTATAACAGTGGCATTATAAGGTGGGTTAAAGTTATATAATATCTTTGAGGCACAGGTAGTCTTTAGACCTTTCGTGCATATATTATCTTTAATTGCGATAGGAACTCCTGCTAGAAGGGAATCTTCTAATTCACCAGCGTCAATTAATTTCTGTACTTCTTCTGCTCTTGCAAGGGCTTCTTGCTCCAATACTGTTATATAACAATGGAAAACATCATCTTTTTCCTTGATTTTCTCTAATTGAGCCTTCGTCGCTTCTACTACAGTTATTTCTTTATTTTTAATTTTCCTACCCAATTCCAGGGCTGTCAATTTAGTTATATCCATTTCATACCTCTTTTCTGTATAATTGAGACTTGTCGGAATATTCTATTCTACGGTCTTAGGAACCATAAAACAACCATCCTTTTGAGCTGGTGCGTTACTTAGTAGAATATCTCTGTTTGGCTCATTCACTACTACATCCTCACGAAATACATTTCTTATCGGAAATACATGGGACATCGGTTCTATATTCTCAGTATCTAATTCATTCATGGTATCCATATATGCTAAGATACTACTTAAATCTTTTTTCGCCTTTTCTTTCTCTTCGCTGCTTAAATCCAGCTTAGCAAGAGCTGCTACATAATTAATTGTTTCATCTGTTATTGTCATGGTAAAAGCTCCTTTCTTATCATTTATTTTATATAAATTCAGTTTACAGTCTTAGTTTATGGCTCTAATCTTGATACATCCCTTGGAAACAGTGTTGTTTCTCTTACATTTTGTTCACCTAATAATTTCATTGTAAGGCGTTCTAGTCCTATTCCAAGTCCACCATGAGGCGGCATTCCGTGTTTGTGAATCATTAAAAAATTAACGAAATCTTCTGGATTCATACCCTTAGTAGCCATTTTCGCAACTTGTTCTTCATAGGAATGAATTCTCTGACCACCGGTGGTTATCTCCATTCCCTTAAAGAGAAGATCAAAACTTAAGGTGAATTTTGCATCTGTTGGATCATCCATTGCATAAAAAGGTCTCTTCTTAGAAGGATAATGCGTTACGAATACGAAATCACTTCCATATTCTTCACTAAAATATTTACCGATTAAGATTTCTTCTTCTGGTTCTAAGTCATAAGGATTTCTAATCTTCCTATCATATTTTTCTGAAACTAATCTCTTTGCTTCATCAAAACGAACAGTTGGAATATGAGTTGTATCCGGTAAAGTAATTCCTAATAGTTTAATTTCTTTTGCATATTCTTTGGATAGGTATTCAAAAGTAAAGCTGAGCATAGCGGCTTCCATATCCATGATGTCCTCAAATCCATCAATATATCCCATCTCAAAATCTAAACTTGTATACTCATTTAAATGTCTTGTAGTATTATGCTTCTCAGCACGAAATACAGGTGCCGCTTCAAATACTCTGTCATATACACCAACCATGGTTTGTTTGTAAAACTGAGGGCTCTGTCCAAGAAAAGCTTTCTTCCCGAAGTATTCCAGTTTGAATACATTAGCGCCACCTTCAGCATTACCTGCTACAATCTTTGGAGTTCGAATCTCGGTGAAATGCTGTGAAAACATAAACTCACGAAAGCCTCGTACTATTCCTTCTTGTATCTTAAAGATTGCTCTTTCTCTAAGATTTCGTAATGATATCGGTCTTAATGACAATTTAGTTTCTAAAGAGGTGGTTAGTTTCCATTTACTAATCGGAATTGGCATAGAAGTGTCCGGTGCCGGCTCCGATAAGATCTTAATCCCTGTTAAATGGACCTCAAAACCACCAGGTGCTCGCTCTTCTGCTGTAACAATTCCTTTTGCTTCAATGGTTGTACCTTCCCTTAAGTTCTTAATATCAAACTCCGGTATCTTACCCTCTTCAAAAACGCATTGTACTAAACCATCGTACTTTCTTAGTACAACAAAGGAGAATTCACTCATATCACGTATGGTATGAACTGCGCCTCGGATTTTTATTTCTTTTCCATTCCATTCACCTTCTAAAATATCACTAATTTCAACTATATCTTTTTGTTTTATTCCTTTTACAAATTCCATAATAGTCCTCCTTATACACTTGTTTTTTGCACAAAAAAATCCCGAGCATATATGAGTACAGAATTATTTCTGTAAACATATATACTCGGGACGGGATTCTTCTTTAAAATTTATTATTCCCGCGGTACCACCCGCTTTGAGAGTCTAAGACTCTCCTCTCTTCCACTTAACGCGTGTCACGCACGAACTTACTACAGTGAAATCACAATAAATATTGAGATAACAACCATTCAATCCGCGAGCTCCAGAGTGTTCCTTCCTAAATCTATCATTCAAGGTGTGCTTTCAGTCGGTGACACACCATTCCTGTCTATCAATGCATTCCAAATAGGTCAGTCTCTTTCATAGCTTGTTAATTATTAAATTGATATATTTAAATAACAACAAAGGTATTGCGTATTACAACACCTTTGTTGTTGACTTATATTAACACAGAATTTTAGATATAGCAAGTGAAAATTATTTTTTTCTTTCTTTTTATTCTAACAAGATATATTTGTAATAATCCTCTTCAAGAATACTCTCAGAAATCAAATATTTATTATTTACAATTTGATTCATAGATTTAATATAATCCGCGGGAAGTTCTTCTCCTGTAAGGTTAATCACATCCCTACTCACACTATTATATATTACTTTATCATTCATGAAGCTTCGGTTAGAAAACATAACTAACGGTTTTGAATCGGAAAGAATATCCTGCCCCATAAACAGACGGGAATCATAAGGTAATGCAAATAGATTTGATAAGGTAGGTATAATATCTAAGCTTGAGCAAGCTTTATTAATTACAATTGGTTTTTCCATACTTCCGGACCAAAGGATAAAGTGGTTTCGATATAGTTCAAAATTCTCTTCTACCACATGACCTGCTAACTCATCAATCTTATCTTTCTCTAAGCCATAGGGATAATGGTCCGCACTAAGTGCAATAACTGTTTTATCCGCAATTCCTTTTTCTTCTAAAGCAGCAATCAGTTTTTCAAGGGCACGATCTAGTTCTACATTGCAGGCAATATATGCCTTAGCCTCCATAGAATAAGGCAGCTTCTCGACTACCTCTTTATTCTTAGTCGCCATACTATTTCCCATAAATGTATAATTCATATGTCCGCTAACAGTCATATAATAGGTATGAAAAGGTTGGTTATCAATATACTCAGGAATAGTCACCTCCATCATTTCCAGATCTGACTCAGGCCAGCTATTATTTATCTCTAAACCGTTACCTACTCCTTTATATATGTATCCCATATTAGGATGGGATATATGGCGTTTATAGTATGTATAAGTATGATCATGATAAGCCCTAGCACTATATCCTAGCTTACCAAATTGCGTACCTAATGCAAATGGCATCGAATTACTTCCAGATACATAGAAGCTGGTTACACCTAATTTCGGTAACAGACTGGTACAGGCCACATATTCTCCATCACTGGTACTAGCCCACCATAATGGAGTGTAAAAATTATTAAAAACGAATCCTTCATGAATTAATTTGAATAATGTAGGTGTTAATTGTTCATCCACAACATAGGGTGAAAATCCTTCTGCTGTCAACATAATCAGATTAAATCCTTCAAATAAACCCGTATATTCATTCTTATTCGTTGGTGTAGAAGCTGCAAAATACTGATGCATGACTTTAATATTGTCATTGCTTTCCTTTACCGCCAAAGCATTAAAATCAATGTTTAATACATTTGGTGATGTATCAATTGGGATAGATATTGGAGTAGGGCTTATCGTCGGTGTTGCAGTAAGTTCTTCCTGTACCGCATCAATTATCGGCGTCGCAGTTAGTTCTTCCTGTACCGTATCAATTATCGGTTCTAATGGTTTTAGGGTAGGTACAGGTTTAATATTATTCTCAGCAGACGCGGCCTGTATAACAAGTCTATCTTCCAGAGAATTTCTCTCTTCGTCAAATAGAAGGTGTTTCACATCAAATCGGGTTGATGTAATTACACCAAATTGTTCAATACCCATTTCCTGAATCCACGTATTATGGTATAAATCGTATGAAGAATAAGCCTCCTTACCGTAAACCGGAAGTATAATAACAAATAGAAAATGTGCAGCAATACTGCCGGCTGCCAGAGTTACTTGCCAGCCAAGATGTTTTCTTTCTAAATACAAAACATTATTAATTAACAATCCCATAATTGGTAAAGGTAATAGAAAAAGAATGATTCCAAATAGGTTATTAAAAATTGCAGATAGAATCTGATTTGAGAATTCCAAAGCATCCGTGCCAACTGCTCCTACGGAATAAAGAGATAAAAATGCCTTAAATATAGAATGGTATACTAACTGCACACAAAAAAGCAGACTTAATACAGCTGTCAATGACCAAGTTAATATCAGATTCGTATTTTTCTCGAAAATCCCAGTAAAAAAAGCTAATAAAGCACCTGCAGGCAAAGCAAAAAGTAATGGTAAGATAAATTTCTTATCCATAGCCTCAAATGTCAACAGATGAAAAACCACTTCAAGATATATAATGATGAGTTGAAAGGTAATAACTTGATAAAAAGACTTCTTATATTCCTTTAAAAATTCCGTTCTTATATTCTCTAGTTTATTCCCCAAGCCAGATAATTTCTCCGATTCCTCTGCATCTACCCCTTGGCCTCTCCCCATTACTATTCTTCCTCCCATTAAACCTTACTTCATTATAAAAAGTATAGCATAATTGTAAAAAATAACAAGGAAATTCTCCAGGTTTTTTTCCACTTTATCCCATATAAAAGTGAATAGACCCTTTTCCACCTTCACTGTTTATGGTAGCAATTGCTCCATTTATAAGCGTCATTTGTGGAGCTTTATGTCCAATGTCTGCTTCTAGTATAATAGGAACTTTAAACTCGCCAAGTACTGACAAAACAGCCTCATCATAAGGAATGTCAGATTCCGAATCAAAGAAAGCAGGTCTTCCGAATATAAATCCCTTTACATAATCAAACCAACCAGCTTCCTTAAGCTGCCATAACCCTCTGGTCACTGATTCACTATTAAGTGAAAAGCTTTCAAGATACCATAGAATTCCGTCCTCTTTATACTGATTAACAAACTGATTGGTATTGTCAAATCTTGTACCAACAAGACTTAGCAATACATCCAGGCAGCCCCCAAGTAATCGACCAGACATGGTAATCTTATCTTGGGTAGTAATGTTTCTCCAGTAAGTCGGTTTTTCTAACACATAACCCTCGAGTCCAGTCACTCTATCATGGAACCCATCCTCATATAAATCAAAACTTGTTTGTACTAGACTCTTTCCTTCTAATAGTGCCAGATTATCTGCCAAAGCCTTATGCCATTGTTCCATACCAAAATCATTAAAATTACAACCATATAAAGAGGCTACCTCACAATTTGTTGTAATAGTAAAATTGATTCCAGTGTTATCTGAATAACCCTGTATCCACTTTGGATTCGCTTTTATCTTATTAAAATCCACATAAGGAAGCATTTCTACCAAGAAATCTCCACCTTTTGCAGCAACTATCCACTGAACCTTATCATTTTCAATCAATTCATGAAACTCTGAGGCGCGGGTTCTGCCATCCGCACTTCTTCCTTTTTCACTGGAACGCACATGAGCAGTTTCAATCATCGAATATCCCTTATCCTCCAATTGTTTCTTACCATGTTCTAACCTAACCAAATCAGTTTCCTTCTTATTCCCATCAGAAGGAGCCGTAACCCCAATGAAACAACCCTTATCTAAGAACTTCGGATATATCATATCTTTCGCTTTCCTTTCCAAATAGTAATGTTCATTTAATAATCATAATTTTCTGACTTCATTGTACTATCTTCTTTTACCTATCTTCTTATACCTAACTTCTTTTATCTAACTTCTTTTATCTAACTTCTTTTATCTAACTTCTTTTATCTAACTTCTTTAGCATCTACATTTAGCATTCTTAAATTTTTTATCTTACCTTTTAATGTTTCTACATAGCTAGAAAATCTAATATCACGAGATTTTTAAAGGTTTATCCAAAATCTACATGAAATAGGCCGGTGCCTACCGTCTGATTTCATAAATTTTATCAATAACCTACAGTAACAGGAGACCTTGTGGGTATATATTAATAAAGAGTTTTTCATTTGCGGAGACATTTTCTGTAGGTAGTCCGATTGGAGAGGACAGCCGAATTTGCTGTCCTATCAAAGCGAACTACCCACAGAAAGTGTTCGAAGCAATTGAAAAACTCTATTAATATATACTCACGAGGCCTCATGTTGTCGATAACTCCGTTAAAATTTATTTAACACCCCCAAGCACCGGCCAACTATTAATACCTTTATATCTACAATTTCTTAATACGTTCAATCGCCTCAAGAGTATTCTCATAAGTTCCGAAAGCCGTTAGTCTGAAATATCCTTCTCCGCTCGGTCCAAAACCGGATCCTGGAGTTCCAACAACATTTGCTTCCTTTAACAGATAATCAAAGAATTCCCAAGAAGTCATTTTGTTTGGAGTCTTTAACCAAATGTAAGGTGCATTAATACCGCCGGAAACATTATAACCAGCACTTGCCAGTCCCTCCATGATAACTTTTGCATTATTCATGTAGTAAGCTATTTGAGCCATGGTCTGTTGTTTGCCTTCTTCTGTATAAACAGCTGCTCCAGCAACTTGTGTGATATAAGGTGCTCCATTGAATTTGGTTCCATGGCGTCTTGCCCATAAGCTATGAAGTGTTACATCTCCACACTTTAACTCCTTCGGAATGACCGTAAATCCAAGTCTGGTTCCTGTAAATCCAGCTTTCTTAGAAAAGCTTCGAAGTTCAATTGCACATGTTTTCGCTCCCTCACATTCATAAATACTATGTGGCACATCCTCTTCCGTTATATAAGCTTCGTAAGCAGCGTCAAAAATAATAACTGCCCCTACTTTATTCGCATAATTTACCCATTTCTGTAATTCTGCTTTATTAATAGCAGAACCTGTTGGGTTATTAGGGAAACATAGATAGATAATATCTGGTTCCTCGGTTGGTATCTCAGGAGCAAAATTAGTTTCTGAACTACATGGCATATAGATCACATTGCTCCATTTTCCAAGTTCCGGAATATATTCACCGGTTCTTCCGGACATTGCGTTAGTATCTACATATACCGGGTATACAGGGTCACATACTGCAATCTTATTATCCAGGTCGAAGATATCACCAATATTACCGGAATCACTCTTCGCACCGTCACTAATGAAAATTTCATCAATTGCAATATCTGCACCTCTTGCCTTATAATCATTCTGAGCTATAGCTGTTCTTAGAAATTCATATCCAAGATCCGGTGCATATCCCTTAAAAGTTTCCTTAACTGCCATTTCATCGGTTGCCTTGTGTAAAGCAGCAATTACCGCTGGAGCCAAAGGTAAGGTAACATCGCCAATTCCTAAACGGATAATCTTCTTATCCGGATTTGCTTCACTAAAGGATTTAACCTTTTTTCCAATATCTGAAAACAAATAACTTCCCGGTAATTTTAAATAATTCTCATTAATTTTAAACATTTTATTTATCTCCTTTATACTGTTTATTTACTTTAGATCTGTTTATTTACTTTAGATCTGTTTATTTACTTTAGATCTATTTCTCCATCAAAAACAGTTACCGCAGGGCCTGTCATGAAAATTGTCTTCTTTTCTCTATCGTATTGAATCTTTAAAACACCACCTAGTAATCTCACGCTAACCGTATCCTCAGTAAAGCCGTTTAAAATACAAGCATAGACACTTGCACATGCACCTGTTCCACATGCTAGTGTTTCACCGGAACCACGTTCCCACACTCTCATATCAATTAAATTACGGTTTATTACATGAATAAATTCGGTATTTGTTCTCTCAGGAAACATAACATGATGTTCAAAAAAAGGTCCTATCTTTTCAATGTCGACGGTCTTAGTATCCTCTACGAATACGATAGCATGTGGATTACCCATAGATACACAAGTCATCTTATATGCCGTATCCAAAATAGTAATAGGCTCAGCTATCACCTCATTCCGTTCACTAATAACTGGTATAAGCTTTGCTTCTGTAATGGGACTTCCCATATTCACCGTTACTTCTATAACTTTATTCTCTTCTATTTTTAAATCCAAGTATTTGATCCCAGCGCCAGTTTCAATACTAATGTGCTGTTTATCTGTTAATCCATAGTCATATACATATTTAGCAACGCAACGAATTCCATTGCCGCACATCTGAGATTTCGATCCATCCGCATTATACATATCCATAATAAAATCTGCTTTTTTAGAAGGTTTTATTAAAATCAAACCATCGGATCCAATTCCAAAATGCCTATCACTTACTTTACGTGCTACTTCCGATTCTTGTTCTACCGTTTCCTTGAAACAATTAACATAGACATAATCATTACCACAACCTTGCATCTTGGTAAATTTCATATTTTTACTCCCATCTGCCTACTTTAGCAAGCTTTTTTATTAAGCTATTTTCAATATTATAACAAATATATCGAAATGGGTAAAGTCTTAGTTAAGAAAAAAATAGTGTACCTTCTGAATAAACCTCGATGTTTGAAAAACAGACATCTTGTGTTCTATTATTTCAGCTGGCACACTACTATCACATTATACTTAAAATCATTTCAGCCATTTCTACCAAATTCGTTCCACTGTCCATACTGGTTTTCTGTATATATCTATGGGCTTCTTCCTCAGACATGTTGTTTCGTTCCATGAGTACAAGTTTAGCCTTAGAAATAATGATTTTATCCTCTTCCGATCTTAACTTTGGCTTATCCTTATCCTTTTTCTTCCGCTTAGAATAATTGTAGCTCATCATTTGCAATGTATTAAGTAAATCCTGCATCTTAATTGGCATACTTAAACAGACAATATTATTATCTGTGCATTCTTCCAATTTTAATGCGGAAGCGACTAACAGCATCTCGAAGCCTTTGGGAAGGTAGTTATTCAGTTCACTATAATGCATATCAGGGAAACGGTATCCACATAAAACAATTCCACCATCTAAATCATTCGCTATTCCAATTACCTGGGCCCCCGTAGTACAAGTGGCATTTACTTCATATCCGTTTCTTACTAAAGCATTTTTAATATTTGTAGCATCCTCTATCTTAGGAAAAGCTATAATAATACTAGGCACATCTAATCACCTCCATCGCTATCTGGTTTATTCCATTTCGTTCCTTACCATTAAATGCGATGTAAATATTCATCCATTTCCCATTGTGAAATTTGAACAGAATACTGATTCCATTCAGCTTTCTTAGCTTCTATATACTTGTTAGTTGTTTCTTCACCCAGTACAGTCTTAACTAAATCGCTATTTTCTAATTCAATAATTGCCTCTTTTAAGCTTCCCGGTAGACTCTTAATATCGATTGCTTCCTTTTCTTCCTGAGTCATAGTGAAAATGTTCTTATCTACGCTTTCAGGTGGTGTCAACTTATTCTTAATTCCATCCAATCCTGCAGCAAGACATACAGCTAATGTTAAATATGGATTCGCTGCTGGATCTGGACAACGTAGCTCAACTCTGGTACTAGAACCCCTTGCTGCTGGAATTCGAATGAGTGGACTTCTATTCGTTGCAGACCAAGCAATGTAAACTGGTGCTTCATATCCAGGTACTAATCTCTTATAGGAATTCACAAGTGGATTGGTAATTGCAGTCATGCCATTAATATGTTTGATTAATCCTGCAATAAAATGATACGCATCTTGGCTTAAACCTAATTTACCATCTGGATCATCAAAAATATTTTTTCCATCTTTACTTAGTGACATATTAACGTGCATGCCGGAACCATTTACTCCAAATTTCGGCTTTGGCATGAATGTAGCATGAAGACCATGTCTTTTTGCAATGGTTCTTACTACTAATCTAAAGGTCATAATATTATCTGCTGTCTTTACTGCATTTTCATATTTAAAATCAATTTCATGCTGCGCCGGAGCTACTTCATGATGTGATGCTTCAATCTCAAATCCCATATCTTCTAGGGTTAATACCATTTCACGTCTTGCATTCTCACCGGTATCCAAAGGTCCAACGTCAAAATATCCACCTCGTTCCTGGGTTACATTCGTTGGCTCACCATTGTCTTCCAAATTAAATAAGAAAAATTCACATTCAGGTCCTACATCAAAACTATAGCCTAGTTCTTCTGCTTCCTTCACAACTTTTTTCAATATATATCTTGGATCACCCTCAAATTGTGTTCCATCCGGTCTATATACATCACATATAAATCTTGCAACTTTGCCCTGCTGTGGTCTCCAAGGGAAGATTTCAAAGGTATCTAAATCAGGATAAAGGTACATATCTGATTCTTCAATACGCACAAATCCTTCAATGGAAGAACCATCGAACATACATTTATTATCCAATACTTTGTCCAATTGGCTGGTTGTTACAGCAACATTCTTAAGATTTCCAAAAATGTCGGTAAATTGTAGTCTAATAAATTCTACATCCTCTTCTTCTACCCTATTGATGATATCTTGCTTCGTGTAATGACTCATAATTATATCTCTCCCTTTTTATTTAATATGATTCACAACAATAGTATATACATATTATCAAATTCTATAGTTATGAAAAAAAGCGAAGATGTTCTTTAACAAGAACACCTTCGCTATGCTGATATCATGATAACAGCCACTCATTTATTTGTCAATATCCTATTATAGGAATTTGAATGATTTATTATTATTTGATTGTTTTGTTAATACAAACACTTAAATATTCTACATCATTTTTTAGATCAATAATATCTTTACTCAATATATCTCTAACTAATGGCCTTAACACACAGTCTGAATAATTTTTTAATACAATCGTTTTCATACCATTGCTTAATTCCACCAAAGTGCCAACAGGATATACTGCAATACACTTTATGAAATGCTCTATTATTTCCAAATCATACAGACGATTTCCATCACCCATTAAAAATTCAACAGATTCTGAAGGTTCGTAAGCAGTTCGATAAGCTCTGTCAGAAGTCATCGCGTCATAAGTGTCTGCAACCGCAAGAATTCTACCGAAAATAGTTATCTCTTTTCCCTTTAGACCTCTTGGATATCCTGAACCATCAAATCTTTCATGATGTTCTAAAACGCCTACTTTAGAAACATTACTAAGTTCTATAGAATCTGATAGCATTTCATACCCTAGCACCGGGTGCATTTGCACTAACTCATATTCCTCTTTCGTTAATTTTCCTTGTTTATCTAATAATGTTATTGGTGTTTTCTTCTTCCCAATATCATGTAAAATGCCAGCTGTACCTAGTTGTATCAATTTGTCACGATTAAAATTGAGTTTCACACCAATACTTACTGATAATATTCCTACATTTACACAATGTAAATAGGTATATTCATGATGTCCATACAATTGATTCATATTTATTACTACGTCACTTTTTGTTATGATACTATCAACTATATCTGAAATAAGTGGCTTCATACCGGCAATGCTTCCGTTTTTATTTATTATACTTTCCAGTCTGGTTGCTGTTGCTAACCGAAGCTGTTCGTCCACAACATCTTCAATAAGAATACCATTTGATATTTCATCTTCAATATATAATCCAGTATACCCAAGCTCTTTTAATCGATTTAGAACTCCCTCAGTTACTTCATAATTTTCTCTCAGCAATATCGATCCGTAGGCGCCATAGAGTGGCCTTGCTAAACGGGTGCCTGGTATTATATTATCTATAGAAAGAAATCGCATTCTTAAATATCCTCCTCTTGTACCTATAATTAAACTTATTTGTAAAGTCATATTATAGCACAATGTGGCAGATTTTGTATACCTTTTTTGTAAAATAGATAATCAATGCAGTACTTATTATACTAGAATTGTGACTTAAGATAGCAACATCCTATCATTAGCAAATTCACCGCCGCTGGCACTTTCAAATTTTGCTAATAAATCACTTACTAGTAGATTCTTCTTTTCCTCACCTGCAACATCATAGATAATCTTTCCTTCATGCATCATAATTAATCGGTTACCGTACTGAATGGCATTCTTCATGTTATGTGTTACCATCAAGGCTGTAAGCGAATTCGCCTTCACAATCTGTTCAGTTATCTCTAATACTTTCCTTGCCGTCTTAGGGTCTAGCGCAGCAGTATGTTCATCTAATAATAAGAGCTTAGGTTTTTGTAAAGTAGCCATAAGAAGTGTCAGGGCTTGCCTTTGTCCACCGGATAGAAGTCCAACTTTAGACGTACGTCTTGTTTCTAACCCTAAGTCTAAAGTTTTTAGTAGATCTACATATATCTCTTTCTCTTCCTTAGTAATTCCCCAGCTAAAACTTCTTTTCTTTCCTCTGCGATATGCTAAAGCAAGATTTTCTTCTATTTCCATATCTGCTGCGGTACCCATCATTGGATCTTGAAAAACTCTTCCGAGATACTTCGCCCTTACATACTCAGGTAATTTCGTGATATCGACTCCATCGAGGATAATAGAACCCATGTCCGGATAATGTACTCCTGCAATCATGTTCAATATAGTAGATTTTCCAGCTCCATTACCACCTATGATAGTTACAAAATCAGCAGGATTCAAATGTAATTCAACACCGTTTAATACTCTTTTTTCATTAATAGTATTGGTATTAAAAGTTTTATATAAGTTTGTTATCCTTAACATACTATTGACCCTCCTTCTGTATTTTCTTGTTTTTACTTTTTAATACCGGAACAGAAAGAGCAATTGCAACAATAACAGCTGTCAAAAGCTTAAGATCATTTGTATTCAAACCTATCTGTAATACAATAGCAATAATAATTCTATATATAATGGAACCTACAATTATTGCCACTAATTTATGGGCAAAAGATCTTTTTTTATGAAATACTACTTCACCAATTACAATGGAAGCAAGACCTATTACTATGGCACCTATTCCCATGCTGACATCAGCGTATCCTTGACTTTGTGCTACTAGTGCACCGGATAAAGCAATTAATCCATTACCTAAAACTAACCCAAATATTTTCATCATATCTGTATTCGAGCCTTGTGCTCTTACCATGGCTTCATTATTACCAGTTGCACGAATTGCACATCCAATCTCAGTTCCAAAAAACCAATATAAAAATAGAATAACTGCACCTGAGAAAACAACACCAATTCCAATAGTAACAAATATCTGAAGGGTTGAATCCTTCATACCAAGTTCCTTAGCTGTTGGTAACATACCTTTTATAATAGATCCTATGGTACTTTTTCCAAGCAAAGATGTGTTCGCCTGACCCATAATTCTTAAATTGATTGAGTATAATGCAATCATAGTAAGAATACCTGATAGTATTGCCGGTATCTTCAGCTTAGTATGTAGCCATCCTGTTAAAGCACCTGAAATCATTCCTGCTAATACTGCTATAATTAAACTCAAAAAAGGATTCCACCCAAATCCAACTATTAATATTGCACTAACACTACCCCCTAATGCAAAACTTCCTTCGCTGGTCATATCTGCAAAATCCAAAATTCGAAATGCAATGTAAACACCGATTGCTAAAATCGCCCAAAAGAGACCTTGTGACATAGCACCTAATGCAGCTAATAATATATTCATAAAATACCAATCCTTTCCATTACTATTATAACGTGAAAAAAGACTTTGCTAAACAAAATCTTTTTTACACAATTATAATTCTATCCGTTTCTTATTAAAAGTCTATCAGTTTCTTTATTCTTGTATTAAGTCTGCCGGAATCTCTATTCCAAGTTGAGTAGCAACTTCCTCATTAATGCTTAATGTACATTCTTCTGCTTTTAAATACTCGATTGGCATCTCTGCTGTAGTTGCAGTACCTTCAATAATTTTAACTGCTTGTTTTCCTGTTAATTTACCTAATTCATAGTAATCAATTCCATATGTAGCTAGTCCGCCTGCATCAACCATACCTTCTTCTCCACAAATAATAGGAAGTGCATTGGCATTTGCAACCATAGCAACGGTTGGCATTGCTTTCGCAATTACATTATCTGTAGGTGCATAGATAACATCGACTTTACCGATTAGTGACTCAACAACTTGTTGAATCTCATTGGTATTAGATACGGTTGCTTCCATGGTCTCAATACCAAGTGCAGTAGCAGCTTCTGTAGCCATCTCTGCTTGTATCTTAGAATTAGTTTCACTTGAACAATATAGAATTGCAACCTTCTTAGCATTTGGAAGAAGTTTAACTAATAAATCAAATTGTTCCTTTACAGGTGTCAGATCGGATGTACCAGATACATTACCACCAGGTGCTTCGTTTGATGCTACTAAACCAGCTTCATAAGGATCCGTTACTGCTGTAACCAAAATAGGAATATCTTTAGTAGCATTTACCACTGCCTGTGCAGATGGTGTTGCAATGGACAAAATTAAGTCATTGTTGTCATTTACTAACTTTGTTGCAATCGTATTCGCATTTGCCTGATCCCCTTGTGCATTCTGGTAATCAATTTTAATCTTTTCTCCGTCTACATAACCTGCTTCTGCAAGTGCATCAACAAATCCTTGATAAGATGCATCTAAAGCTGCATGTTCCACTAATTGGTTTACACCAATGTAAAATACGTCATCTTTCTTTCCACAAGCTGCTAATGTTGAACTAGCTAATACTGTTATTAATAATACCGCCAATGTTCTCTTCATCTTTTTCATAAAATCCTCCTTGTTTATCTAGGTTTTAACTTACCTGTCTTTGCCACATAATCACATTAAAACTTTAACGCTTTTAATGGATAAAGTCTACACTGAAAAGGCGGATTTGTCAAATATTTTTTCTTGGAAGTTACTAAATAATGATGAAAAAATATAAGGATAAAAACAGAGTGGCAAAAGGTAATCTTTTAATAACATTAATAAAAAAACACTTCAATAGCCTTGTATTGACTAAATAATATTATCTCGTTATAATTATATACAATTATTAATCTTAATCATGAAAAGAGGATATTATTATGATAGAAGAAACCATTAACTTGAATACAGATCTCAAAGAATTATTTGTAGCATTAAAAATTGACGAAACAATTAATGTTTTAGATAAAGAATCCGACGATATCGTCCAAGAAATTACTTTATATAATTATGAAATTATTAAGAATTATTATGAATCCGAAAAATATGCAGTACTATTACAACATATAAAATTTGTTGCATATTCAAGTTTCTTATGTGAATATTCAGTAAAGCGACAGATTATCAATAATGCTGATTATGAAGATATGTCTATCCTATTTGAAAATATTCTAATACTTAAGCAACAATCAGAACAATAACTTATATTCTCAAGAAATTATTTCTAAGCAGCTAAGCAATTACTTTCATAGAAAAGAACTAAAATATGAAGCTATTAAAAAAGTCTCCTCGAGAGACTTGGCATGAATAAAGCTGTATATATATTCGTTTTGGCGTAGACCGGCTGACAAGGTTGTTTATGTCCGACTAGAGATTCAGTAAAAAACAGCGCTGTTGCGCTGTTTTTTATATCTTTGAAGCTTTACAAAGGACATGCCGCAGGAAGGTAAGGTAGCCAGAATGAATATATATACAGCTTTATTCATTCTGAAACTATAACGGAGACTTTTTCAGTGGCTATTAAAATAGTCCCTTTACTATTTTAGTCCAGTTATTTTCTAGCACAATTATCAGTAATACTCAGCATAATCTGTAAACCATGTTCTAATTCGGGTATGACATATTCCAGACATTCTCGGACTGCTTTCGGACTTCCTGGCAGATTAAGAATCAATGTCGATTTTCTTGTCACACATGTTGCTCTGGATAACATAGCCCTTTTTGTATATTGCATACTATAAAGGCGCATAGCCTCCGGTATTCCCGGAACCCTACGTTCTCCAACACTTTCTGTCGCTTCCGGCATGCAATCCGTCGGAGATAAACCAGTTCCTCCAGTTGTCAGGATCAAATCAGCTAATCCATTATCGCAAATACGAATCATCTCTTCCATAAGCATCTCTTGTTTATCCGGTAATACCATCATGGAAACGACTTCATAATTATTCTTTTCTGCGATTTCTTTGATTACCGGACCACTCGCGTCTTCTCTTTTTCCTGTGTATCCAGAATCGCTGGAGGTGATAATTGCTACTTTCATTGCTAACACTTCCTTCCGTCCTATGCTAGATAACTCTTAAGTTATCGCCAACTTCTATTACCCCGCCATGCAGTACTTTCGAGAATACACCTTCTCTTGGCATGATACAGTCACCTACTTGCTTAAATATCTCACATTCATTGTGACACTTCTTTCCAATCTGGGTAAGTTCCAGTACCACATCATTACATTGAAATTTAGTTCCAATCGGGAGTTTTGCAAAATCAATATCCTCAACTACCAGATTTTCACCGAAAGCACCATATTGTATATCAATTCCTTTTGCTCTGAAAGCTTCTATCTTGTCCTTCGATAACAGACTAATCTGCCTATGCCAATTACCGGCATGAGCATCATTTTTGATACCATAGTCTTCAATAAATTCTGCCTTCTGAATATTTATTTTTTGGGTTCCCTTTTTCTCACTAATGCAAACCGCCATTACTTTTCCCATAGTAGTTCCTTTCTTTCGATCATTATCATCCACCTATACTTGACATTTTTTTCTGTTCCACAGTATCTTGATCGATAACAGTTTCAAAATGATGACTCTCCGGTTTCTCAAAAAGTGCCTCTTTTATTGCAACCTCTATAACCTCATCCGTAGAAAAGTTCCTTAACATCTCTCTTAAATCACATCCGGTATTATATTGAAGACATGTCTTTAGAAATCCATCCGAAGACAAACGAATACGATTACAGCTTTCGCAGAATTTATGGGTTCTAGCACTAATAAATCCAATTTTGCCTTTATAACCTAGCACATTATAATAATGCGCAGGGCCATTTCCCAACCTATCAGCGCTAGGGGTAAAGCTTCCCAATCTTTTCTCTAACAGATTTCTTACTTGGTCTTCTTCCATAAACTGATAGTTTCTTCCAAATCCAATAGGCATCATTTCAATGAATCGGACATGAATATTATGATTTTGGGCTAATTCTGCTATTTTAACTAATTCACTTTCGTTCGTTCCCATTAGTGGTACACAATTAATTTTAATGCGAAGAGAAGGATACTTTAGAGCTGCTTCAATACCTGCCATAGTCTCGTTCCAGTTTTTACTTCTGGTAATTTTCTCGTAACTTTCAGAATTCATTGCATCAAGGCTAATATTAACCGCTTCTAATCCGGCATCTACTAAATTTCCAATGTATTTTGGAAGCAATACACCGTTCGTCGTCATTGTTATGGATTCAATTCCTTCTATAGAGTGTAATTTATCCACAAGCACCGTACAATCTTTGCGGACTAAGGGCTCTCCCCCGGTTATTTTTATTTTATGAATTCCAAGCCTCCCAAATATCTTACACAGACGCTCAATCTCCTCAAAAGTTAGTATCTCATTATGACTGATACAAGGGACTCCTTGTTCCGGCATACAATAAATACAGCGTAAATTGCAGCGATCTGTTATTGAGATGCGTATATAATCAATTTCACGGTTTCGTTTGTCTTTCATTATTAAATTCCCCACTTTTTCCACCTGATTTCTTAACAAGGTGAACCTCAGTTATTTCCATAGTTTTATCGATTGCCTTGCACATATCATAAATGGTAAGAAGTGCGACCGTTACACCCGTCAAGCTTTCCATTTCCACACCGGTCTGACCCTGTATCTTTGTTGTACATATGGCATAGATAGAATTATTTTCCTTGTCAACCTCAAAGTCTACGGAACACTTAGATATTAATAAGGGATGACACATAGGTATCAAATATGAAGTCTGCTTGACCGCCATAATACCAGCCACTCTAGCCACACCAAGAACATCTCCTTTTTGTACCCTGTGATTCACCACTGCATCTATAACCTGCTCATTTACAAGGATTTTCCCTTTCGCAATTGCGGTCCGTGTTGTTTCTTCCTTACCGGATACATCAACCATAATTGCATTTCCTTCCTTATCAAAATGTGATAGTAAACTCATCTTTATACCCATTGCATATCGTGGGACTGCTCACGATACTGCCACAAATAAAACAGATTGAAAAATTAAATGAGTGGCATTCCTTTCTCTAATTATATTTTTTTCAACCTTTTACCTTCTATTCTTAATAATTTCCTTCTAGTTACTATTTAATTGCCCTTACCGAATCCACAGTTTGGATACGTACAGACTGGACAATGTAGACAGAGTCCACCTTCTCCAAGTGCTGCTAATTCTTCTTTCGTAATTTCATCATCTGCCATAATTCTTGGAAGTAATATATCAAAAATGGTTCGTTCTGCATACATTACACAGCCTGGAAGTCCCAAAACAGGTATTTCCTTATTATCATTTTCATAATAAGAAATTAACATCATTGCACCCGGTAATACTGGTGCACCATAAGAAATGATTTTGGCACCGGTATCCATAATAGCACCTGGCGTGCAGTCATCAGGATCTACACTCATGCCGCCTGTACATATTACCATGTCGGCACCTTTTTCGATAAAATCCAAAATAACATCTTTAATGTGGCTCTTCTGATCATCTACAAACACCTGTCCAAGTATTTCCACTTGATATTCAGATAATTTATCAATAATGACAGGTCCAAAAGTGTCTTTTATTCTTCCATAAAATATCTCGTTCCCAGTTGTTACGATTCCTACCTTCTTCTTCTGATAAGGAAGGATTGTAAGTACTGGTTCATTTCCGCCTACTTTTTTTGCTATTTCCATCTTCTCTTTTTCAATCATAAGCGGAATAATTCTGGTACCGGCAAGCTTATCCCCTTTCTTTACAGGAAAGTTACCATGCCTGGTTGCAATCATCATTTCACCTAAACTATTAATTGCTATCAATTTCTCTCTATTTATTTTGAGCAGTCCATCCATATCTGCTATAATATCAATTTTACCTTCTTTGATCTCAGATCCTGTCATGCCTACATTCCTACAGATATCATAAAGTATCACGGCCGCATCATTTTCATGAAGTACATTCTCATTTTTTTCCCATACATACAAATGGTCTTTACCAACAGACAATAGAACAGGGATATCTTCTTCTGTAACTACATGTCCCTTACGAAACACAGAGCCTTTTTTTTCTCCTCGAATAATCTGTGTAATATCTTGACATAACACATGACCAACTGCATTTGTTGTTTCTATTAATTTCATATCATGATACCTCCTTATGTCTTCAAACTTTTTAGCAGAATTAATATTTCTATTTGTTATACCGTTTTTCATATATTTCTAGCAATCTCTGATAATCTTCTGGTCTGTCTATATCCATTAACATGTTGGTATCAGGCACATCGATGTAATTAATATGGTCTGAAAACTTTTCAAGCACACCATGAATCCCATTTTCACCATGATATCCCTGAATCTCACTCATTATAAACTTACTAAAGAATAAAGGATGTCCTCTTCGTCCCTGATTGGATGGTATTACTGCATAGTCATCCGATGTCTTACTCGTCTCTACCAGTTTTATTATAGTAGCTGGTTCAATTAACGGTATATCAGCAGGACTAAGTAATACTCCTCCTGTATCCATGGGCAAAGCCAACAATCCTAATTTTACAGATTCTAGCATATCCGTTTCATCGTATCCTTCATTTACTACAATCTGCACACATAACTTATTTAGAATTGGAATCAGTTCATTTCTCCTATAACCTACTACTACCATAATATCCTTGATACCAGCTTCCTTAAATCTGCTTATAGTCTGCTCAATAATACATTTATCGCCCAGTGGAAGCAATGGCTTGAATTTTTTCATTCTTCTAGAGCAACCTGCTGCTACAATCAAAGCCCAATATGTTCCGGTTTCCTTTTCCAAATAGCAATCTCTCCTTTTTGTAAAAGTTTTATCTTTTATTATTGTTTTATTTATTCTAAAATTAAGATACCCATTCTAATAAAATTTCTACAATACCACCACACACCATACCTTCATCCTCTGCATCACGGCCCGTCATATCCACGGTATATAACTTCGGTTCCTTATCTTCTTCCATTAACTGATAATGAGCCTTGCTACAGATATCTGCTTCAACGCAACCGCCTCCAATGGTTCCTACTGTTGAACCATCTTTGTAGATAAGCATTTTTGTACCAACTTCTCTTGGAGCAGAACCTTTTCTTGAAACAATGGTGCTCAGTATCTTTGGCACATCTTTTGTCTCTTCATCCAGGATAGCTCTCATAATCTCTTTTGGATAACCGCAACTTCTTTTTATCTGATTTTTGACCTGAATGATTTCCGCAAGGATGGATATTGATATCTCTTCGGGTGTCTCTGCACCTATTCGTAAACCAATAGGTGAGTATATTTTCTCAAGGCTTTCTTGGTCAAAACCTTTTTCTATTAGAAGTTCCTTTACTTGTTTCACACGAACCTTGCTTCCTATCATACCAATATAAGCATTCTCTTTTTGTATGATTTTTTCAAGACATACCTGGTCATATCGATGTCCTCTCGTAACAATGACGAAATAGGTATCTGAATCTCCTGTAATCTGTTCTAAGGCTTTACTAAAATCATTACATTTTACTTCATCCGCCTCAGCTCTTCTTGCATTATCTGCATATTGAATACGATCTTCAATTACTGTTATATGAAAACCCAATATCTTACCCATTTTAATGATTGGGATAGAGACATGACCGCCTCCACATATAACAAGTTTCTTTTCATTGCCAAGTGTCTCACAGAAAATTCTTTGGTCATCAATCTGGAGTAATCCAGTAAAATGTTTTTCTAAAATCTTATTCTTATACTCTTCAAGGAAGGCACCATCCATCGATTCATACACCAGTTTACCTTTTGAAAAGATGGCTTTTTCACCAAAGTGCTTTCCTTCAATGATTGTTGCTTCTATATTATCAATATCCGGATATAATTCATTCATTGTTTCATAAAAATCATTCATACTGCGCCTCTTTTTCTAAACTTAAAAAAGCCTCTATGTCTAATCTGTTACTTCGTATTCTAACCGTTTAGGCAATACTATATTAAATAGTATAGCACATAATGTTACAACTACAACAGGGCATCCTCCAAAATATATTATATTGATTGATCTATATTTGTTTTTAAAACACACCAATTTTACTGCACTTTAATTTAAATTTTTAATTTGATTTAACATCATTTGTTTGCAAATATCAAAATAATTTTCTACATCAAAATTGTTTTTATTAATAAAATACTGAATGGTCGCTCCCTCTAAAATGGATACCATAGCATATGGAAGTATTTCTTTGTTCTTCTCATCTAAATCTGGGCAGTACTTATCAAGTATATTCCTAATTTCATTTCTCCACTCTTCATATGATTTTACGAATTTCTGACGTACTTCTTCATTGATCTTACCCTGTACCCAAAAATCCATTTCTGCAAAATCATATTTATTTTTGTGCAATATTAGTTTTTTCTTTTGATTTATAAATACATCTAACTGACTTTCCAAATTATCTTTACTGCGACTTTTTTCTTTTTTTCGTATGTCATAACATTCCTCTAGTATTTGATCTTGAAGCGCAAGCATTAACTCATTTTTCGTCTTGTAATAGTAATGCACATTAGACTGAACCATCTGTGCTTGTTCTGCTATCAAATGCATTCTAGTTCCACTGATGGTTTCTTTATTTACTACATCAAGTGCCGCATTTAATATTCGCTTCTTAGGTTCTTTACTAGTTGTTTCTTCCATAAAATATTCCTTCTCTCATATAGATCTTGATTTTAAAATATATAGTGGGCTCGGGTGGCATAAGCCCAATTAGGTTGTAGAATGAATAGAGGGGCATATATATTCATTTTGTCTACCTTGCCTTCCGGCGGCATGTCCTTGGTAGAGCCTCAGGGATATGAAAAACCATCGCACGGCTCTGTTTTTCATTGAGTCTCTAGTCGGACATAAACAGCCTTGTCAGCCGGTCTACGACAAAACGAATATATATGTCCCTCTATCCATAATTTATGTTTTGAAGGGCTTATGCACCCTTACTATAATATTAAATTTCCATTTACTAAATTTAATATAAATTGAACCTACTGTAATAGACTTTGATTCTATTCCAATAGGTTCAATTATTTTGGAACAGTCCATTTTTATAGAATGCTACCTATTATAATTAATTACTCTTTACAGCGATTGCTTCGATTTCAATAAGGCCACCCTTAGGGAGTTTTGCTACTTCTACACAAGAACGTGCAGGTGCAACTCCTGTAAAATATTCTGCATAGATAGCATTAATTGCTGCAAAATCGTTCATATTATCTAGAAAAACAGTCGTTTTAATGACGTCTGAGTAGGTTAATCCGGCTGCTTCTAAAACAGCACCCAGATTCTTAAGGCTTAGATGTGCTTGTGCTTCTACTCCTTCTGGCATATCGCCTGTAACAGGATCAAGACCAAGCTGCCCTGATGTAAATACTATATCTCCAACTTTCACTGCATGTACATATGGTCCCACTGCTGCTGGTGCATTTTTTGCATTTATTACTTCTTTAGTCATACTAATTCCTCCGAAATTTCTTTATTTATTTTCATTTATTCCTTATCTTATATTTCCTATCTTATATTTCCTATCTTTTATTTCTTATTTTTTTTCGTATAATTTTTTCATATCTTTTTTTCGTATCTTTTTTTCTTACCTTTTTTTCTTATTTTTTTATTACCTTTTTTTCATATCTTTTTTTCATATCTTTTTTTCATATCTTTTTTTCTTATCTTTTTTTCTTATCTTTTTTTCTTATCTTTTTTCTTATCTTTTTTCTTATCTTTTTTCTTATCTTTATTTCTTATCTTTTTTCCTTATCTTTTTTTATATCTTTTTTTCTTATCCTTTATTTCTTATCCTTTATTTCTTATCTTTTATTTCTTTTCTTTTATTTCTTTTCTTTTAATTTTTTCATAGATAATACCGATTCACTGTTTTTAACAAAAGCCCTCAACAAATTCAATTATGAATATCGATGCTCATATATTCGTTTTGTCGTAGACCGGCTGACAAGGCTGTCTATGTCCGACTAGAGACTCAATGAAAAACAGAGCAGCTGCGATGTTTTTCATATCTTTGAGGCTCTACCAAGGACATGCCGCCGGAAGGCAAGGTAGACAAAATGAATATATGTGCAGCGATATTCATTACACAACCTAAATTGGGCTTTTGTCCTCAACCTAATCCCTTATTTTTTATAAAAAGTTTCTTTCAATGGTAATTGGGTTCTTAATTTACCATCCAAACGATAATAGGCATGGGAACAAGCAGGTGCAGTAGGCACTAAACAAAGTTCTCCAACTCCCTTGGCACCATATGCCTGTGGGATTTTACCAGGACCTCTTACGAGATGGACTTCAATCTCTGGAGCTTCCGTTGAACGCATAAGCCCTAACGTACCAAGTTTAACCTTTGGATAGCCACTTTCTGTCTTAAAGTCTTCTGTTAGGGCAAAACCAAGGCCCATGACTATTCCGCCTTCGATTTGTCCTTCTACGGATTGGATATTAACAGGTGTACCTACATCATAAGCAGCAACAACTTTCTTAAGTCTGCCTTCTTCATTAAGAATAACTACCTGTGCACCATAACTGTAACTTACATGACTGACTGGGAAATCTTTTGGTGAACCCATTGGATCTGTAATAGCTGAAAATTCTCCATTGAATTCTTGGCCTTCCAAATCTTTTATGGAACTGACTTGATCCAAAGCTTCTTTTAATTTATCAGCGGCTCTTCTAGTCGCTTCTCCTGTCATAACTGTCTGTCTGGAGGCAGTACTTGTTCCTGAATTTGGTGTACGGATGGTATCCGGTCTTTCATGATACGTAAGACTTGGGTCCAGACCCGTTGTTTCACAAACCATATGTGTACACATAGTTGCTATTCCTTGTCCCATACATGCTGCAGAGGTACGGATATGAACAATACCATTTTCTACTGATAAGGTACAACGTCCAATATCTTTTAGTCCTACACCGGTACCGCTATTCTTAAATCCGATTGCAATTCCAGCATAAGGGTTACTTTCATATATCTCTTTTACTGCCTCAAGACATTCTACCATTCCAACACTCTCGTCAGCAATCTGCCCATTTGGTAATACCTGCCCAGGTCGGATTGCATTACGATATCTCATTACCCAAGGTGAAATTCCAACCATTTCAGCTAATAAATTAATATTATTTTCTGTCGCAAAGCAGCTTTGAGTAACGCCAAATCCTCTGAATGCACCGCCAACTACATTATTTGTATAGACAGACATACCAAGAATATCTACATTTTGATAATTATAAGGTCCTGCTGCATGAGTACAAGCTCTTTGAAGAACTGGTCCTCCAAGAGAAGCATAAGCTCCTGTATCAGCAATAATAATAGCTTTCATACCAGTAAGTATACCGTTTTCATCGCAAGCAGTCGTAAATTCCATATCCATTGCATGACGTTTGGTATGATAGTTCAAACTCTCTTGTCGTGAAAACTTAATTTTTACAGGCTTTTTCGTATACCATGCCATAAGTGCAGCATGATGTTGAACACTCATATCTTCTTTACCACCGAAACCGCCACCTACTAATTTGGATTGGCAATGTACCTTTTCAAGTGGAATTTGAAGCATATTAGAAATTTCATGTTGTTCATCATAGACAGATTGTGAACCTGAATATAATAAGATTCCATCTTCACCCTCTGGCATAGCGATGGCACACTCCGGTTCCATAAATCCGTGTTCTTGGAAAGGTGTCCTATATTTTCTAGTTACCACATATCTTGAATTCTTTATGGCAGAATCTGAATTACCACGTTTTAAGAACTCTTTCCTCAAAACATTTCCTCCGGCATGTACTAAAGGAGCATCTGCTTTCAGCGCATCCGTAGGACAAGTAACCGGTGTAAGTTCGGTATAATCAACCTCTATCAGATTAATAACCTCATCGAGTGTTTCTTTATGATTCGTCGCGATAAGTGCAAGTGTATCACCAATATATCTGGTAATATCTCCTTCTGCAATCATAACATCCCAGTCCTGAACAATATGTCCTATCACATTATTTGGAACATCCTTTGCAGTTAAGATTTTTACACAATCCTCATGCTGTAATGCTTTTGTCAAATCAATTTTATTCACTTTTGCTCTTGGATATTTACTTCTAAGGGCTTTTGCATAAATCATTCCAGGCATTACTATATCATCTACGAAGATACCGGTTCCTAGTATTTTCTCTTCTGCGTCCACTCTTTTAAATCTATGTGCTATCTCTGCTGATACTTCTTTCTGAGGAACTTCCCTTTTCTCTCTGAAGAATTCCGCAGCTAAAAGAATTGCTTCTTCTATTTTGATATAACCGGTACAGCGGCAAATGTTCCCTTTAATTGCTTTCTTTACATCTTCTCTGGTTGGTTCAATATTCACATCGAGTAAAGCTTTCGCGCTGATTACCATACCTGGAATGCAAAAGCCACACTGAACAGCGCCTGCCTCCCCGAAACAGTGAGTGTAAACTTCTTTTTCCCTATCACTTAAACCTTCAACAGTAAGAATCTTCTTACCAACAAATTTAGAAACCTTCTGCACGCAAGCCTTAATTGCTTTACCATCCACTAACACGGTACAGGTTCCACAAGCTCCCTCACTACAACCATCTTTCGCTGAGGTAATTCTTAAGTCATCTCTTATGAATGACAGCAAACCTTTATCCTCGTTTGCAGTCACATCATTGCCATTTACATTTAGTAAAAACATATTAAAACTCCTTTCTATTCTATGGTTAGAGTGTCAAAAGCCCAATTTAGACTGTGGAATGAATATCGCCGCATATATATTCATTTTGTCTACCTCGGATGCTTTAGCTTCCGTGCCTTCACTGCGGCATGCCCTTTATAGAGCCTCAAAGACATGAAAAACATCGCAGTCGCTCTGTTTTTCACTGAGTCTCTAGTCGGACATAAACAGCCTTGTCAGCCGGTCTACGACAAAACGAATATATATGCACCGCTATTCATAATTTCAGTTATGAAGGGCTTTTGACACCCTAACTATTCTATATAATTAAAACGTATCCTCGCTTTTTCCTCGATATACGTAGCTACCTTCCTGTTCCTTGACAACCTTACCATTCTCTACAACTAGATTACCTCTTAACAATACATATTCTGCTCTTCCTTGCACACTAACGCCCTCATACGGTGTATAATCTACATTCTGAGTTTGTTCTTTTGCAGTAATCACACCTCTATAATCAGTATCCCACACTACGATATCTGCATTACTGCCTTCCGTTATAATACCCTTTTGCGGGTACATTCCGAATAATTTGGCAGCATTGGTAGATAGAATTGCACACATCTGCTCCTTTGTTATCTGTTTGTTAACTACTCCAAACGTGTACATAAGAACTGGTCGATGTTCAACACCTGGAATTCCGTTGGGGATCTTGGAAAAATCATCCCTTCCTCTTTCCTTCTGACCAATAAAATTAAAACTGCAATGATCTGTACCAATCGTGTCTATCTTATTCCCACTCAATGCATTCCAAAGGCAATCTTCATCCTCCTTTTTCCGAAGTGGGGGCGATAAGACGAACTTAGCACTTTCAAAATTAGGTAAATCATACTTTGAATCGTCCATGAGAAAATATTGGGGGCAAGATTCAATAAACACTTTTTGTCCTTCTTCTCTTGCCTTCTTTATGATTTCATAGCCTTTTCTTGTACTTAAATGTACGATATTAACTGCAACATCGGCAAGCTTTGCAATTGTTAAGTATCGGTAGATTGCCTCTGCCTCAACATCATCAGGTCTAGATAGTGGATGAGCTTTTGGTGTAAAATGTCCAAGTGTCTTTTGTTCTTTTATTAACTCATTGACTAGGTCTCCATTTTCACAATGTACCCCAACGATTCCGCCTTCCGCTTTCACAGCCTTTAGAATCTCATAAATCTCTTTATCATTCACTTTCAGATTATCGTAAGCCATATATAATTTATACGAGGTAACTCCAGCTTTTGTCATATCCTTTAATTCTTTTTTAGAAGCTTCATTCCAATCGGTGATAGACATATGAAAGCCGTAATCACAGGAGGAATGGCCCTCTGCTTTCTCATGCCAATTCTGCAAGGCTTCTTTTAAGGTTTCTGCTTTATTCTGCGTAGTAAAATCAAGTATCGTAGTTGTTCCACCTGCAATTGCAGCTTTTGTACCAGTCTGAAAATTATCTGCAGTAAAAAAATCTCCTGCATCTAAATCAAAATGGGTATGTGTATCAATAAAACCGGGAAATAGCAGTTTTCCTGTTACATCTATTATTTTTGCGCCGAAAGATTTAAGGTTCTCTCCAATCTCATCAATGGTATCACCCTTGATTCTAACATCCACATTTTTACTTCCTTCTGGAGATACAACCGTTCCACCTTTTAATAAAATATCCATGATTTACTTACACCTCTTTATTTCTTCAAATCTATCTCATTAATAAGTAATGGTAATCTTGATAAACCGTTAAAATCAAATTCTTAATTCCTTCCTGCAAATCACAGGCAGGATCCTGAATGCTTACATCCTGGGTGTTTGCTCCAAGACGTACTCTAAAGATCATATTATCTTCATTTAATAATACAAAACCTTCATTATTACTATTTTCAAAATCAGCTACCGTACTGAATAAAGTGAATTTATCTTTATAGGGAGCACTGTCATATGGGCAAAAACTCATACAATTACCACATTCATTACACATATAATCTACATGAAGAATTTGAGACATTTTACTTCCAACTACCTGTATTGCTATATTGGCTCTGTTTGGACATACTTCGGTACAGGATTCACAAATTTGATTGCATTCCAGGCATCGATCTGCTTCCTCTTTGACTTCTTTTGAATGTACTAATATACCTTTCTTGGAAATCAATTTTTCTTTATTACTATCTATCGTAATTTCTGGTCTAGGTTCTAGACTTAGGATTGCATTAGCAGCTTTGGAAGCATCTCTAATTGCCTCTACTACTGTCGCTGGTCCATTGACTCCATCACCAACAACATATACATGTTCTTGTGAAGTTTCCATGGTCTCTGTATTTATAACTGCATTTCCACGTTCATTCACTTTAAGGCCAAGAGTTTCATAATATACACCATCTACCCTCTCTCCAAGGGATGCTACTACAATATCTACATCAATAATAATCTCTTCCTCTGTTTCAATCGGTTTCTGTCTTCCTGATGCATCCATTTCTCCAAGAATTACCTTTCGACAGACAAGTTTTCCATCTTTCTGAGATACAGGTGCTAATAATTCTTTGAATTCTACTCCATCTTCTAACGCCATTTCTAATTCTTCTTCATCTGCCGGCATATATCTCTTAGTACGACGATATACAAGGTAAACATTTTCTACTCCGTCCGCTCTCTTTGCTGCTCTGGCAGCATCCATAGCCGTATTACCTGCGCCAATAATCGCTACATTTTTCCCAAGTTTTAAGGTTTCGGGAGCTTTCCTGCAGGTTTCTAAGAATTCAATCGCATTGATTTCATTCTCACAAGAGATACCTAGTGGTGTACTTTTGTAAGCACCAACTGCAAGTACGATATCCTCAAAGCCTGCTTCTTTTAACTCCATAATATCCGTGATCGGATGATTGACCTCGAACTTAACACCTAATTTGGCAGCTAATGCTATGTCTTTGTCAGCCACTTCTTTTGCTATACGGAATTCAGGAACAATATTAGTTATTACACCACCCAATCGTTCTTTCTTTTCATAGACAGTTACCTTAGCTCCTTCTCTTGCTAAGAAGAATGCACTTGCAATACCTGCTGGTCCACCACCTACTACAGCTACTTTTTTATCATTATGTTTATCCGTTGCCTTTATTACATTTATTAGTCCCTCAAATCCATTATCTGCTGCAACTAATTTAGCACCACGAATATTCACAGATTCTTCATAGAAGTTACGAGTACACTTATTCATACAGGTATGATTGCAAATAGTTCCTGTAATAAAAGGAAGTGGGTTTTTGTCGGTAATTACTTTTAACGCTTCTGTGTAGTTGCCCTCACCTACTAATTTCAGATAAGTTGGAATATCTTGTTCGATAGGACATTGGACATTACACGGTGCGATAAAACAATTCAAAAGCGGAACCCTTCTATTTATTTTCCTGGAAGGTAATGGCTTTGCACTTTTTGTGTGATGTTTATCAGTTTTAATCTCTTCTATTAATTTACTCAAACCAAGTACAGATACTTCAGTAAAAGGTTTATATTCCATTCCTTCTAATTTCTCTGCAATCTGGTTTCCTCTTTGGTATCCTCCTGTTTTTAAGAAAGTTGTTGCCATAGTAATCGGCCATATACCAAGTTCAAAGATTTTATCAATATTAAAATAATCTGCACCTCCGGAAAAAGAAATACGTAATTTACCATCAAATGCTTTAGACAGCTTATAGGCTACCGATAAAGAAAGTGCACATAGGGAACGTCCTGACATATACATTTCTTCACTAGGAAGTTCATTTCTTGTCACATCAACCGGAAAGGTATTGGTAATCTTAACACCAAATTCAAGTCCCACTTCTTCCGCTTTTCTCTGTAAACTTAAAAGCATCGGAACCGCATCTTTAAACTGTAAATCATCTTTAAAATGGAAATCGCCAAATACAACATAATCATATCCCATCTCATCCATTATCGCTCTGGCTTCTTCATATCCTAATAAGGTAGGATTGCATTTTACGAATGTGTTTAAATGCTTTTCCTGTAATAGATAGGTAGCAATACTTTCAATTTCTTGTGGAGGACATCCATGTAACGTCGATACCGTAACTGAAGTACACACTTTAGATGATATGCTTTTAATATAATCTGAATCTACATTTTCAAACTGATCTTTATTTGCTAATAAATAATCTATACACTCCTTCCAAATTGGAGTGTCTTTTGCGTCTATTAAGTTATCAATGAAAGTATTAATCTTCGGAGATTTTATTCCTGCAAGGTCATAACCTACGCTCATATTAAAAACAAAACCATCCTCTGCGCCTAATCCGAATTCTTTGGATAAAATCTTTAGAGCAATCCATGCCTTTACATATTCATCCATTGCCTCGGGAACTCGAAGTTCTGTTGACCATTCACAATTATAGCCTTCGTCATCTGCCAAAATACAAGGTTTATTTACCGGCAGATCTTCTCCATCGATAATCTGAACTGTTTTTAATTCAAAAAATCTGCTTCCGGTATAATAGGCGGCAATGATATTCTGAGCCAATTGCGTATGTGGTCCTGCTGCAGGCCCAAAAGGTGTTTCAATCTTCTCACCAAATATGTTCAAATCCTGTTTTTTTTCTTTTATGAAGGACTTACGAACTCCAAAAACTTTATTGGATTCTTTCTTTTCGGTTAAAATCCAATTCATTAAATTATGAAAATGAATCGGTGTCATTCTGTCTCCCATGATTTATATCCTCCTATTTGTTAATGCTTTTTGCTAATAAGTCCGCCTGTTGTCTACAATCAGCCATTGCTTTCGCTTCATCAATATTTAAAAGTTCTCTATTCTTCATCAATACTTTTCCATTAATTATAGTTGTAACGATTTTGCTTCCATTTAATCCAAATAACATATGACTGTTGATATTGCTTGTTGTAAGTGGTGTAAGTGGGTCATAATCAGCTACAATAATATCCGCTGCTGCACCTTCTTTCAGCACTCCAAGGGGTGTATCAAAATATCGATTAGCAATCATTGCATTCCCTTCAAATAACATAGCAGGTACTTCACCCCATGCAACATTCGCATCACACAGAGAATGTTTATGCAAAACATTCGCCACTTTATAGGATTCAAACATATCATTGGTATATCCATCTGTACCAAGTCCTGTCAATATGCCTCGGTTGAAAATCTCCATGGTTGGTGGGCATCCACAGGCATTACCCATATTAGATTCCGGATTATGAACAACCATAGTATCTGTTTCCTTTAAAAGTTCCATCTCTTGTGGATTAACGTAAATACAATGTGCAGTTATCGTCTTTGGTCCCAAGATTCCTTGATCCATCAAACGATTCACAATACGTTTTCCATGCTTCTTCAAGGAATCATGTAAATCTTCAATTCCTTCTGCCACATGAATATGGTAGCCTACATTCTCCGGTGTATTCTCCCTACAAAGTGCAAAGGTGGAATCAGAAATTGTAAATGCAGCATGCATACCCATCATAGCTTTTTGCATATCATCTGTCTGTTTCGACGTATATTTGATAAAATCAGCGTTTTCCTTTACGGAAGCCCTCATTTTATCCTCTCCATCCCGATCGGATACTTCATAACATAAACAGGTACGAACTCCCAATTCCTTTGCAGCATCTGCAATCGTAAACAAGCTGCTCTCAACACTTCCATAACTAGCATGGTGGTCAAATACTGTTGTAACACCATTCTTTATGCAATCAATGTAAGTAGCAATAGCACTTTGTCTCGTCTGTTCCAGTGTGAGATGTCTGTCAATTGTCCACCACATTCCATCTAAAATATCTAGAAAACCATTTGGATTATATCCGTTTATAGATAATCCTCTTGCCATTGCACTATAGATATGGTTATGTGTGTTAATAAGACCAGGCATAATTAAACCACCCTTGGCATCCACCACTTCGGCATCCGGGTATTCTGCCATTAACTCCTTTGTTCTACCAACTTTTAATATGCTAGTACCATTTACAAGAACAGCACCATCTTCAATTAAGGGTCTATCCTTATCCCTTGTGATCACTTTTCCATTACCAATTAATATCATATTAACTCCTTTCCTAATTCCGAACCCTAATATTTTATTTACTATTTTTTTCTATTCTTTTATATTGATATCAAAACATGCTCTTTATTAATATTATAGGAACAAAAGACATGTTCCTATAATCGGATGCACGGCGGAAAAATCACCGCCTTTTATCAGAAGATAAAAACCATCTTCTGATAACTTATATTATAGGAACAAAAGACATGTTCCTATAATCGGATGCACGGCGGAAAAATCACCGCCTTTTATCAGAAGATAAAAACCATCTTCTGATAACTTATATTATCTCATGTTTTGTTTGATTAATCAATCTAAAAATTCTTTTAGGAAATTAATATTACCCAATAAGACTTTTGATGATTTTAGTAAAAACTAGTAATTGTTTATAATATTTCATATATTTTTGTATTAAATTGGTGATTATTTCATCAATCTGAGAATAGTTTATCACTATCATAATAGAAAATCAACACAAATCAAAAAATAATTGTATGAACCTAAAAATTTTTTTGAAACCTATTGATTTATTTTTGTAATGTGATATTATGAACTTATATAACTCATATAAAATTTTCGCCAAAAGTGAAAATGGATACTTTAGGAGGTATTTATGAAAGAAATAAAATGGGTACAAAATTCTATGCCTAAGACAACTGATGAGAACTTAAAAGTAATGGACTTATCTGAAGTAAAAAAAGCTAGGAACTTCCATCAGACCATTCCTGGTTATGAAAGAACTCCACTTGCACGTCTTACTAACATGGCAGACTATTTAGGACTAAAGGATGTGTTTGTAAAAGATGAATCCTATCGTTTTGGTTTGAATGCCTTCAAAGTGTTGGGTGGTTCATTTGCTATGGCTCGTTATATCGCTGAGAAAACTGGAAGAGATGTATCTGAACTTGACTTTGAAACTTTGACATCTGACAAGTTAAGAGAAGAATTCGGTCAGGCAACTTTCTTTACTGCAACTGATGGTAACCACGGTCGAGGAGTTGCATGGGCAGCTAACAGACTAAAACAAAAGGCTGTTGTATTCATGCCAAAAGGTTCTACTAAGACACGTCTTTTGAATATCCAAGCGGAAGGTGCTACTGCTACCATTGAAGAAGTTAATTATGACGAATGTGTTCGTATGGCAGCTGCCGCTGCTGCAGAAACTCCAAACAGTGTAGTTGTTCAAGATACTGCATGGGCTGGATATGAAGAAATTCCCTCCTGGATTATGCAAGGATATGGAACTATGGCAATGGAAGCAAGTGAGCAATTAGATGAAGCAGGCATTAATCGTCCTACTCATGTATTTGTCCAAGCCGGAGTTGGTTCTTTAGCTGGTGCCGTTCAAGGTTACTTTGCTAACAAATATCCGGATGCCCCACCTACTGTAGTAGTTGTAGAAGCTGATGTTGCAGCCTGCCTATATAAAGGTGCTGTTGCCGGTGATGGTGAGGAACGAATCGTGGATGGTGATATGCAAACGATTATGGCTGGTTTAGCTTGTGGCGAACCAAATACTATCTCCTGGGATATTCTTAAGAATCATGTAACCGTATTCGTATCTGCTCCCGACTGGGTTGCAGCTGAAGGTATGAGAATGTTAAGTGCTCCATGTAAGGGTGATCCACAGGTGGTATCCGGTGAATCTGGTGCTGCACCATTTGGTGTCTTAGCTTCTATTATGAAGAAACCTGAATTAGCAGATTTGAAGAAAGTATTAAAATTAGATGAAAACTCCAAGGTACTTCTTTTTTCTACTGAGGGTGATACTGATCCTGAACGATACAAAGAAATCGTATGGGAAGGGAAACAATATAGATAGGAAATAGCAATTAAACTATGCTACTAAACAAAGTAAGATTTAGAGAAAGCGGAGGAATGAAACGATGGATTTTAACAAGATTAAAGAAGCATCAGAAGCATATTTACCAGCAATGACTAAGTTTTTAAGAGAATTAGTCGCTATTCCAGGAGAAAGTAGTGGGGAAGAAGGTCACATCAGACGGATTGAAGCAGAAATGAAGATGTTAGGTTTTGATAAAGTGGAAATCGATCCTATGGGAAATGTATTAGGTTATATGGGAACCGGTAAGACTTTAATCGGTTATGATGCACATATTGATACTGTTGGTCTTGGTGAATTATCTAACTGGACTTTCGATCCATATCTAGGATATGAAACAGAAGAAGAAATCGGTGGACGTGGTACCTCTGATCAATTAGGCGGTATTGTATCTGCTGTATATGGTGCAAAAATCATGAAAGACCTTGGTTTATTGAGCGATAAGTATACTGTATTAGTGACAGGAACCGTTCAAGAAGAAGACTGTGACGGACTTTGTTGGCAATACATTGTTAATGAGAGCAAAGTTAGACCGGAATTCGTAGTCATTACTGAACCAACCGATGGTAATATCTATCGTGGACAACGTGGACGTATGGAAATACGTGTTGAAGTTAAAGGTGTTTCCTGCCATGGTTCTGCTCCTGAACGTGGTGATAATGCTATCTACAAAATGGCAGAAATTATTCAGGAAGTTAGAGACCTTAACGCAACATTACATGTTGATCCATTCCTAGGAAAAGGAACCTTAGCAGTATCTCAGTCTTTCTATAACTCACCAAGCAGATGTGCTGTTGCTGATATGGCTGCCATCTCGATTGACAGACGTTTAACGGATGGAGAAACCTATCAATTAGCGCTAGATGAAATCAAAGCTCTTCCATCTGTAAAGAAATATAATGCGGAAGTTACTATGTATAAATATGATAGACCAAGTTGGACCGGCCTTGTATATCCTACTGATTGTTATTTCCCAACATGGGTACTTCCTGAAGATCATGCCGCAACACAGGCAATGGTAGAATCTTATAAAGGTATGTATGGCGAACCATTAGTTGATAAATGGACTTTCTCAACAAACGGAGTAGCTATTATGGGTCGTTTTGGAATACCTTGTATCGGCTTTGGTCCTGGAAAAGAAGCTCAGGCTCATGCCCCAAATGAAAAAACCTGGAAAGCTGATTTAGTAAAATGCGCTGCCGTATATGCCGCACTCCCAACACTTTACTGCAAATAAAAATTAAAATTTTAAGGAGATTCTTATGAAAACATTAAATGCTTATATTGAGAAACTAAATAAATTAAATTTCAAAGAAATGTATAACAACGATTTTTTCTTGACATGGGAAAAATCTGATGATGAATTAGAAGCTGTATTTACACTTGCTGATGCTCTACGTTATATGAGAGAAAACAACATCTCTACAAAGGTTTTTGAAAGTGGACTTGGCATTTCTATATTCCGTGACAATTCTACCCGTACACGCTTTAGCTTTGCTTCTGCTTGTAATTTACTGGGCCTAGAAGTGCAGGACTTAGATGAAGGCAAATCTCAGATAGCTCATGGTGAAACAGTTCGTGAAACAGCAAACATGGTTTCTTTCATGGCTGATATTATCGGTATCCGTGACGATATGTATATTGGTAAAGGAAATACTTATATGCGTGAAGTTTCAGAAGCGGTTCAAGCTGGCAATAAAGATGGTATCTTAGAGCAAAGACCTACTCTTGTAAACTTACAGTGTGATATTGATCACCCTACTCAGGCAATGGCTGATATGTTACATATTATTCATGAGTTCGGTGGCGTAGAAAACTTAAAGGGTAAGAAAATTGCTATGTCATGGGCTTACTCTCCTTCTTATGGTAAACCATTATCAGTACCTCAGGGTGTTGTTGGTTTAATGACTCGTATGGGAATGGATGTTGTTCTTGCACATCCTGAAGGATACGAAATCATGTCTGAAGTAGAAGAAGTTGCTAAAGCAAATGCTACTAAATCCGGTGGTTCTTTCACAAAAACTAATAATATGGCTGAAGCTTTTAAAGATGCTGATATTGTTTATCCAAAAAGCTGGGCTCCCTTCGTAGCTATGGAAAAACGTACTGATTTATATGGCAATAATGATTTTGATGGTATCAAAGCATTAGAGAAGGAATTATTAGCTCAAAATGCTGAACACAAAGATTGGGCTTGTACAGAAGAAATGATGAAACTCACAAAGAATGGCGAAGCACTTTATCTACATTGTTTACCAGCTGATATCACTGGCGTAAGCTGTGAAACCGGTGAAGTTGACGCCTCTGTATTCGATCGTTACCGTACACCTCTTTATAAAGAAGCAAGCTATAAACCATATATCATTGCTGCTATGATTTTCTTAAGCAAATTCAAAGATCCACAAGCTACATTAAAATCATTAGAAGAACGTGCTGCACAAAGAAAATTAGATTAATTCAAAGGAGCGAAACTTAACTTAATGAAGAAAAGAATTGTTATCGCTTTAGGCGGAAATGCACTTGGTAATTCTCTCCCAGAGCAGATGATCGCCGTTAAAAACACTTCTAAAGCTATTGCTGATCTAATAGAAGAAGGTCATGAAGTTGTTATTTCTCATGGTAATGGACCTCAAGTTGGCATGATTAATCAGGCTATGGCTGAATATGGCCGTTTAAATCCTGAACATCCAACCTTTACACCGCTTTCTGTCTGCGTCGCAATGAGCCAGGCATATATCGGTTATGATTTACAGAATGCTCTAAAGGAAGAATTAATTAATCGCGGTATTGAAAAATCCGTTGCCACAGTTATCACACAGGTTCGTGTTGACTCAGATGACCCTGCGTTTGAACATCCTTCAAAACCGATTGGCCATTTCATGAACGAGGAAGAAGCTAATCTTGCAAGAGAAAAGGGGTTTAATGTTGTTGAAGATTCCGGTAGAGGTTATCGCAGAGTTGTTGCGTCTCCACGTCCAAAAGAAATTATAGAAATTAATACTGTAAAAAGTCTATTAAATGCGGGCGAAATTGTTATTGCAGGTGGCGGTGGTGGTATTCCCGTTATCAGAGTTGGCAATCATCTAAAAGGTGTTGGTGCCGTTATTGATAAAGATTTTGCCAGTTGCATATTAGCCCAGGAAATTGGTGCTGACTGCCTGATTATTCTTACTGCTGTAGAAAAAGTAGCAATTAATTTTGGAAAACCTGATGTAAAATGGCTTGATAGCATTACAACTGATAAAGCAATCGAATACATGAATCAAGGTCAATTTGCACCTGGATCTATGTTACCAAAGGTACAAGCAGCAATTGATTTTGCAACTTCCGGCGTAAACCGTACTGCACTCATTACGCTTCTTGAAAAAGCGAGAGATGGAATTAATGGTAAAACCGGTACTTTAATTAAAGGCTAAGATCAGAAAGAGGAAAGGAGATAATTCCCGCATCTATGGAATTATCTTCTTTCCTCTTTCCGACTTACCTAAACCAAATCATCTTTATTGTATTGTCTGCTGCACTTCCCTTGATTCTTCTATCATTTTATCAAATTGTTCTTTTAAATAAATAATCCTTACTATATGTCGATCCAATCTAAAACTCAATCTCACCAATTTCCGTTTACTCAATGCTACACCCTTTTTGATCATATAATTCATAATTGTGTGATAATATGTAATGAAACTCAATTCAACTTTCATTAAAATCAGCAATCTTTGTCTTCGTATCTTTTTCATATTTCCTCCTCACATGTAAATCCTCATGTATCATTCGTTTTTTGTATAACAAATAACAATGTATCACCGTGTATCACTGAAATATATGCAATTACTTTAATTGCTTAAATTAAATATAACATATATAAAATAAGTAAAATAGTTTATTCGTTCATCAAATTAACTAACAAAATGACACTGTTCGACTTTTTGTTAGTTAATTCTAATAATGAGTATAAAAAAAGCCTATCCTAATTAAATACTTTTAAGATAGACTTCTTTATGTAAATGTAATATTTTATATGATAGTAGTTCTTGTTAACATTTTCGCTTCCCCTTGTCTCGGGCAACAGCAATTAGAAACAAATATATTTTTATTTTATTTTCTTTATAAAGATCAAAACTTTTATATAAATCTTTGTAATATTCAAATAAAATCTTTTTTGTAGAAATCGTTTGAGAAAAATTAATTTGTGTAGCTACTAGGCTTCCTTTTGTCTTCACATAATAATACAAAGGTGTTTTTGTAACATATACATTTCTCACATATAATAAGTATTCCAGATTAAATTGATAATCCTCACACCAATTTAAGTCTGTTGAACAGGCTAAATGCTGTTTTTTTATAATATCCGCTTTAAAAAACTTATTCCACATTACTCCATAATAGAAATTTGCTGGTGCCTCCATCATATATTGGGCAAATTCTTCTCTGGATATCAATCCTTCTTTTGAAATATGTCCCTTCGAATATATTTTTTTCCCAATCACCCTATAATAATCAGAAATTACCATATCGCAGTTTTGTTCAACTGCCATCTTGACAAAGATCTCCGTGGCATCTTTTACAATCCAGTCATCACCATCTACAAACTGTAGGTAATCACCTCTTGCCTCAGCAATCCCTCTGTTTCTACTATCAGAAACACCTGTATTTACTTTGTTTATCAACCGAAATCTGTCATCTAGCTTTTCATACTTTTGTAATATAGATAATGTATGATCACAACTTCCATCATTTATCATAAGTACTTCTATTTTTTTATAAGTTTGTTTTCTGATACTGCATAAGCACCTTTCAATACTCTTTTCGCTGTTATATATTGGTATAATAATGCTGACTAATGGTTCTTTCAATATAAAATCATCCTCTCATCAATTCATTTTTTACCATATACTTTCTTTACTATTATATATATCCAATAAACTGTGAATCATTTACAATCATTAGAATTATTATACCATACATTTGAAATGAGTCAATATAACAAGTTACATATTCAAACTACATATAACAAGTTACTTATTCAAACTACAAAAATCACATACTCAGACCGAAAAAAAGTCCAAGAATATTGAATACAATCCTTGAACTTTTTGAATAATTTAGTTAGCACTATATTTTATTAGTTTCTGTGAAGATATGATGCCCAAACAACATAAGCAGATTACTAAATAAAATATAATTTGGTAATTGCCATATAGATCCATTAATAATCCTGATGCTGTTACCCCAAGAATTGCACCAATTCCATATGCAGTAAATACAACTCCAAAATTCTGACTATAATATTTAGTACCATACATAGCTAAGGTTGATGTTGGAGCAATTGCTAACCACCCTCCCAAATTAAACCAGAATATTGAAAAAGCTATGCTATATAAGAATAAACTTCCTTCTTTCGCAAGTATCATTAATACTGCCGCAGTAATTATTAGAACGTATGAAACTAGCATAGCCTTTTTAGACGACCATTGATCAGTTATCCAACCAAATACAGGTCTACCTATACTATTAAAAACTGCAAATAGTGATATGAATAGAGTGACTGTTTTAGGTGGCATCTTTATAAGTTCAATACCGATATTATTTGTAATTCCAATTATCATCAAACCAATCATTGTTCCAATAATAAAATTAAAATAAAGTTCTTTAAAATCTTTAGATTTCAACATCTCAAATGTAGCTATATCATTTTTACGTCTTTCTATACTATTTAATGTTAATAACTTATTATTATCAGTATAATGAAAATGTCGAAGTGGATATGCAAGTAACGGTATTGTTATCCCAAAAAAGACTCCAAACAACAAGAATGTCTTCATAATACCGATGTTTGCCATTAAATATCTTGCGAATGGTGCTGTTACTAATGGTGACAAACCAAATCCTGATAATACAAGACCAACAGCTACTCCTTTTTTTTCAGGAAATAATCTAGCTATTACATTCATTGGCGCACCATAGGCTATTCCTACACCTGCGCCAATTATAACTCCATAAGTAATAGTTAATATATATATATTGGGTGCATAGGAAGATAATATCCAACCTAACCCCACAAGAGCGGCACCTATAGTAATGATTAGTCTAGGACTATATTTGTCTAAATGTTTACCTGTTAAAAACATAAAAAGTGAATATACTGCTAACGACACCATATAAGGAAGCCCACTTTGAGTAGAACCTACATGAAATAATTCTTCAATAAGTACCCTAAAAACACTCCATGAATAGACAGTTCCTAAACAAATCATGATTATAAAACTAAGTAGTAAATAGATCCATCTTTTTTCATGTTCAGTCTCACCTAGATTGATTGATTTTCTCATCCTATTAACCTCAAATTTAATATTTCATCGGAATTAGCTCAATATAGTCTTCTAAGCAAGCATCATTTAAAAAACACTCAATTATATTCTTGCCTAATGGATGAAGCTCTGTTGTATTAAATTTTTTCAATTCTTCTTTGAAGAAATCTGTTAATATATCTGCACCTAAATCATACCCTTCCGTTCCAACTTCAGCTTGCATCTCTGGTTGTAAAAATGCTTTTCTTATATATTGACCATCTAATTTTAATGAATCAAGGCAATAACCTAACAAGGTACAACGCGCCTTTTTTAGGTGCTCTTGCTTAAATTTAGCACTACCACGTCTTGCAATGTATTCTCTTGCAATCCACTGCGGCATAAAACCTACCTCATATGCCCCAATGTGCTGATTTGGGATAAGTACATATCGTGTATTAGATGATTCGATGATTTGCTCTAATAATAAATTCGCTTGTTCTACCATTTTTCCAGTTGCAAAAGGCCAATATGATCCTACACCTTCACTTGTCATTCCAACAGAATTTGTAATGCTTGGATTATTATATCCTCTTGGAGCAACGAGTCTCCATAACCAAGCTAGCGCAGGTGGTAGGACATGAAACAATCCGATTATCCCATAAGAAGGGCTTTCTTTTGTACAAGAAGGAGTCCTTACACCAAAACTTCTTAGATCAATTTCAACTTCTTCATTAACAATATTAGGAACTAAACGTCTCGGAAGAATAACTCTAGGATTTGGACAAGGTGTACCATCTGAATCTAACGTATGCTCCCAAACAAGACAGGTAGAATTTGGAACCCCTTGGATATTTAAGAAGATAAGTGGTTCCTGCGGTTGTGTAAATATCTTTTCATAATGAGGTGCAGTGCCATAACTTTTAATTTGATCCAATCTTAAAAACCAGCCCTGTTCTGCATCCTTAACAACAAGCTTTTTACTTTGATTCTGCATTTTAGGATGACAAAGTGCCATATCATCAGTAACTGGCTGTAAATCACATGTCTCTGTGAGTTCCATGTAATTTTTCTCCCCGGTAACTAGATTTTTACCTAATAGTATCCTTCCATCCGCTTCCTTATGAACATTTTCAATCATTTCACTTTTCCCACCACCGGAAGCACCTTCATGCATGATAACTATTTCATTATCATATGGTGTAATTACTTTTACTGTTGATGCATGGAGCGTTGTCCAACCTTCCTGTTCGCCAATGTTAAGAAGCACGCCGTATATACCCTTTTTAGCACTTGGACCTGGATATAAATTATAGGAAAAAACCTCATGCATATCTTTTAATCGATTATGAATAACAATCTGCTTACCCTCAAAGTGTGTGTGTCTAAAAGGAGGTGCAAGAAATACGATTGCTTTGGGAGTAAATCCGTTTGCGACCGTATCCATGTTCACAAATCCCTGGAGATCCGAAAGACCGCAGGCAAAAAATGCCGCATTCGCAGGTGCGATAAGAAGTGCCTCATAACCGTATTCTTCTCCGCCAGCCATAAAAGGCAATATGATAAGCTCCTGCTCCTTTAGCCATTCAAAAGTTGCTTGTCGTAATGGCTCAAAGTCTTCTTTATAAACATCATCATATTTTGGCTTATCCGTATCAGACTCATCGGCAACCAAGAGGCAGTCTGGATCACGCCTTCGCATATAATCATCAGTATAATTGACAACAGCACCATTTTTACATCTTGTAACGTTTGCTTCAATTAATGTTCCAATACCATCTACGTTATACTCAATATTAAAGCTATCACACTTATCCTTTCCAAAGGATAGTGCAATAAGTTCCTCTCGTGTTTTTGGAATTATCACTTTTTTACTGCCATTTATAATGTTCCGTACTTCCTCCGATAAATTTACTTTATTTATGTAATCTTTCATATTATTTTCTCCTATCCTTCATTTATCTATCTCTCAACAACTTTTATATTTACATCATAACCATTTAAATTCCTTCTTTTTAAATGAAACAATAGAAAGCATACTTCGCGAACTTTCTATTGTTATGAATAAAAAAAGCCGATATCTCAAGAATAATTCTTGGATATCGGCTTACTAACAACTTAGCTTTGCTACTTTGTATTGTCTTCCGAAACTATTTTGTTGCTATCATTTCTTCTATATTTCTGTCGGTAGTTATTGTAATAATCTTTTCTCCGGTTTTCGTACTAATATCAGAATGGGTGCTAATTATGGCTACATCAATAATATCAGTTATTAATGTTTCCAAATATCCTCGCCCTCCCTCAAAAAGTGAAGTACGTACCTTTTTAAACAGCTCAATTCCTTGAGGATTATCCGTTAGCTTTTGTTCTGAAGGACTTAAAAAACCAGTAAGTCTAACGATAATCATATCACTAATGATATATGCACGTATCGTTTTGGGACCTCTGCCCATATATTCTATTTCAAATTTGCTAACTGCTTCACTCAATTTAGATTCTATTTGACCTTTGGTCATGCATTCACCACCTCTTAAGCCACTTTATTATAAAATACTTAAGCAGGTATGTCAATAAAAAATATTAGGTAATTTTTATAAGTTTATTATGTAATATAATTAATTTAAATTGCTACCTTTTCAATAAATAATGATAAGTTCTCCATCAGGTTATAGTATTTATCAACAACCTTTACAATTGGGCGTAAAGGATAAGATTCATTTTGTTGAATAATAATACCTTCAGATTTATTATTCAAGCATATTGGTAATCCAATTGGATATATATAAATAGCATCCCGAAAAGCTTTAAACACATCCGGATCAAATTTAATATTTACCAAAGCCTGTGTTTCTTCGAAACATTCATGTGGCATGAGATTTGTAGTACGAAGTAAATTCTCATAATAATCGCATATACTTAGAATCTTCACCACATCAAGTAATTTATCACCATCAATCCTATAGGGCCCTTTTCCGTTATGTGTTTCATCTTGAAACCTGATAGACATGTAAGTCAAGACAGAACAATTTTTTCTTTTTAAAAAACTATATGCAATTTCATAATGAGGGACATTCTTATATTTTATATCTTTTAATTTTAATATTTTTCCAATATCATGCAACAAAGATATGAAGGCAACTAATTCTATTCTTTCCATACTTAGACCAAGTTTACTTGCTGTTCTCATAGCTAATATAGCAACATTAATGGAATGTTGAATATGGTCATCTTTGTCCATCACCTGATCAACAGGTATACTAACAGGTTCATTTTTTACTTCTGGAAGCAATTCAGTTCTAATAAACTTCGAGAGTTCAATACCTTTAAATTCATTTTTTTCTATACCAGTAATGATCTCCTGTAATTTTGTATAGATTACGGTTTGCTTATCATTACCCAATGTTTCCTTTAGCTGAATTTCTAAGTTCTCATCCTCAATATAAACTGCACTAAATCCACTGTTTATTAATCTTTCTGTTAAACTTTCTGAGAGGACCGTTCCTTCACTAATCATTTCTATCCCATCTCTTGTTATAACTGGAGTTGCTAACCTTTTATTTACTAATTCTTTATTTACTTTTGCTAGACGCATATAGTTATCTTCCTTTCAGGTATTATTGTATAACTGTCTATACACTTAATAACTTGTATCTTTTTGTACTTTATTCTATGTTACAATTTAGACATTACTAATAATAGATTATTATGGTAAGTACATCTAATAATATATTCGTAAAAACCATATGAATTATTGGGGTACCAACAGATATTTTTTTTATTATTTCAAGTACAATCATTTTCCTTATTATGGTTTTAAAATTAATAAAAGCGCTTGGCAAATTAATGCCAAACGCTAGTAATGCTAACATTTGAGGTTTTATTTTCCAAAAGCTGCTTGGTCATTAACTGGACTAGAACGCTTTTCCATATTAGGGAATCTTCTCTGTATTGCAGCAAGAGAAATTTCCACATCCTCATGAACTTCATCTGCTGAAAATGCACCAACCGTGACCATATCACAATCACGTAGCGTATTCCAAGAAAAATTGAAGCCCACATATGGAGTGGTACGGCCAGCTGCCATGGATTTGATGGTCATAACAGGTTTTTTTGCGTTGTGAATGATGCGGGCAACAGTTTCAACTTCAACTTGCATGAGAAAACCCATACAGTTGTAAATCTGGATATAAGTTTCAACATCATAGCCATTGTCATCCACATATGTGATAATCTCAGGCATATGGGCTGAAAGCCCGGGAATCATTCCTGCTTCACGTATCATATTCGTATAATCAGAAAGTCTGTTGATAATACCCTTGTTCTTATTTACAAGCTGTTCTACACTAGAATGGTGTATCAAACAAAATTTAGAACCTCTTGCGGAACAAGCTTTAATATCAGCTTCCGCCTCTCTTCTACCCTCGGCAGTATCATCAACATTAATAACTGGGGTGTCAATCATAATGATTTGACTACCTATTTTCTGTTCCATATCCCGAATAGCATCAACCAAGATTTGACTTGCTCCAAATGGTGCCATAAATGTGTCTACACCATGCTCTAAATAAGCCTCAATGATGGGATATAACTTTTCTTTTACATTGTACCTGTCTGTAATCATCTTGTCCGCAGCGGCACCGGTATGGCTCCAGCCAAGTAACCAGTTTGTCCCTCCTATCATACGTGACAAAGATATTCCTGCTACTTCTGTACGTGGAAACTTATTAGTCATATACATTACCTCCTATTTAGTTTATATTGATGCATTTATAAAATGCCTTAAATCATTTGATTAACAGGATTTTTATTAACTGACTATTTATGTAACACATTACCTTATATTAATATAATACACAATATAAAGATAAATTCAACCGATAATCCACAAATGATACCTTGTTTTTTCGGTTCATAATAAAAGCGCTCGACAAATTATTGCCGAACGCTTTTATTATAGCATCTCTTTCATTCTGGGAATCTTTCCACTGACTCTTTTGTTGTTTTCACAGCACGTTCTGCAGATTTTTTTGCTTCTTCTTCCTCACTAGACATAGCTAATTCCATTAATGCCATAGTGTTTAAACCAGCAACCGTACAATACTTTTCAGTATTTTCTGCTGTTAACATCGCTGCTATTCGAAATGGTGATGCCCCAACTAAATCACAAGCAAAAAGGACTTGTTTATCTCCGATTTTTTCAAGCAGCTCTCTTACTTTATTATCTAAATCAGATAAGTCATCTTCTTTGTTCAAATCAACAAAGTACATATAGTCCGGTACTCCTGTTATCATACTAAGGTTATTCTTTACACCCTCTGCATAACCTCCGTGACCCATTACTATAACGTTCATTTTTCACCTCAGTTATTTACATGTATATACCAGTGAGATAACCAATACCTGTCAATACAACAGACATGATTAAAATTAATCCCATCAATTTAAGAGGAGACCATTTTTTCTTCTTATATAAATAATATACAAAAAGGGTCAATACGAAAGGCAACAGTTTTGGAAAGATTGAATTAAGCACATTATCTGCGTTAAATAATACTTGTGCTTCTAGAATTGTGTCAGTAGTTGCATCATATACATCACGGACTATCTGAATTGGAAGTGAACAGCTGACAAAAGAAGCTGTCAACGCCCCTACCACTAACAAACCTAAAACTGTCATGGCATCCGTTAACTTATTTAATTTTCCCTGTGACATAAGAGACTGCATTCCCTCAATTCCGGATTTGTAACCAAACTTGAATAATTTCCAACTTAAGAGATAAGTTCCAATTGGGTAAATGACTAAATATAACACTGGACCCAACCACGCTATTGTACTTGAGGTTTGGGAAATTGATAAACATATTGTTAATAAGATAGGAATTATAGTTGCTACCCACAAAGAATCTCCAATTGCGGAAGTTGGTCCAATCAAAGCTACCTTTACACTACTAATTAACTCCGGTGTACATTCTCCATTAGCATTTGTTTCTTCCAAACCACAGACAATACCATTGCAAATACTACCAACTTGAGATTCTGTATTAAACAAAGTAATATGTCTCTCTAAGGCTTTTGCCTTTTCCTCCTTTGTATCATATAATTCCTCTACTACAGGTGCCATTGACTGACCAAAAGCCATTCCTAACATACTTTCTGCCTGTTGCGAACATCCATTCCAAAAGAACCAGTTTAAAAATGATTTTTTTAATGTCTTTTGACTAATTTTTTTCTTCATCATTATTCCTCCCTCCTGGCTGGTTGTTTTGATGTTGAAACATAATAGAGAACTGTTATGATAACTGCTACAACTGCTACTGCCATGGTATTTAATTTAAAGTATGTAACAAGAATAAATCCAGCCAGATATATTACTATATGGTAATTTTTCTTTAAAAGGAAAGAAAGAATAATTCCCATTCCCAGTGCTGCCATCATTCCGCCAAATACACTTAGTGCGGTAGTAATCCAACCGGGAATCAGTGTTGCAAAATCGGTTTGTGCAGATGCCACTGTCATAGAGCTTAATACAATAATTGCAGGAATAAAGCGACATGCGAATCCAATCAGTTGGCCAAAAACTACATTAGGAATATACATTTTCTTAGTCTCACCTAATCTAGCATAATTTTGAGCAATGCGATTTAAAGGTAAATTACATGCATAGGAAACATTCCACATAATCTGACCTACTAATCCGCCAATACCAGCGAATACCACTGCCAATCCAATCAGTTGTGAAGAGTCCATGCCATTACCAAAGATAATAGCTCCTGCAACACCTACATAGGTTGCGTAGGATAAATCCCAAGCAACAGCACCACCTGGTGTCACATTACCCATATACATAATCTGCAATGGTATACCTACCAGCATTGCCGTCTGTACATCTCCCAAGATAATTCCCACTACAAAAGCTGCAACCAAAGGTCTTCCTAATGTATACCACCCAATTGTGTTTCCTACAATTGATCCAATTGAAGCTAAGTAAATGAATAACGCAATCAGAATAATTTGTCCAATACTCATAAAAACACCCCCTATTTTATTGTCTTTTTAAATGATTCCCAACTAGTTTTTGCTGAACTTGGTAACTGTTGAAAATTTGTATCAATACCAGCACTTACTAACCTATCAATAATCTCCACATCATGATTGCTCAAATAAAAAATACCGGTTGCTCCGCTTACTTTGTGAACCGTATCATCCCGTTTGGAAAGGTTGCCTAATATCAACAACTCACAATCTTTCATTTCACTATTGATTTCCTCTAATTTATCCGTTGTCTTTACGATGACGAGTCTGTTTTTGTCAGATTTTTTAGCTAGAATCGTTTTCGCTTCTTCCGTTGTTGTAATATGAGTTTTGTAATTTACCGGAACCCCCATAGTCATAATTGCCTTTAAAGTTGGATTTTTGGCGCTTACATCATCAATGGCAATTATTTCATGGATTCCTAATGTAGGGCACCATGCTATAACCGTCTGGCCATGTATCAACCTGTCATCAACCCTTACATATGTTTTTCCCATATCTAACCTCCCTTCAATTATTATTTATTTCATTTGTAAGCATTTCAATCCCACTTACCATAATTGATTCTCAATTAAGCTTGCATACATATAAGTAACCGTATAACCATTACTATTTGATTCTATCTGTCTTATCTTCCCGTTTGTTGGATAATAACTACGATATGGAAAATCATTAATTTCCCCACGAAATACCTGATATTCGTTTAATCCATCATACCATTGTGCAACTTCTTCTGGTTCTAAAACAAAATATGCTTGTGGAATAAAACCTACTAAATCTTCAAATGTTTCTCCATACAGTAATCGAATAGGGCTTCCTTTCTCTCTCATCCTCTTTACCGCTTGCGTAACTGCATCGTGAGTATTGATATGCCTAGGATGCATGGATCCTCTCCAATGGGAAATAACCAAATCTACTTTTTCTCTTTCGAAATATTCAATTAATTTTGTGGTAAATATCTCTAAGGTAGGCATATTGCTTGACACATAACCAAGCCATAGGGTATCACCTCCTAATTTATCTGCTGCTCTTTTATTTTGATTTAACAATTCCTGCAGATAGGCAGTCTTTGCTTCCTGTGTAGCATTCGGATCCTCTAAACGACCTTGGGTTACATGAATGTATGTACAGTGGACTCCGTTATTTGCATATTTTACCATGAGTGGCCCGCCCATCAGTTCCGCATCTAATGAATGTGCACCAATGCTCACTACCCTTTTTACCTTACACATTGTTCAAGCCTCCATATTATTATTTTATTATTACTATTCAGCATTACGGCTTCATAGCAACAATTTATGCACAGAACTTGTTTTAACTAAAACGCTTTTGATAATCTACAAATGTCCGAAATACATGTACACCATGTCTTTCATAGAATCTACGGCCATTCCTTTCTGTTGACACAAAATACAACTGATAAATTCCCCTTTTCTCCATTTCAAATTGCATAATATCGAGTAAAATACCTCCAAGGCCATAATCCCTGGCTGTTTCCTTTACCCCAATAGGGCCAAAACGCATTGGATTGCCATCAATCATTCGCATGCAGAATCCAACTATTTCATCGTTCTTGTCTAGTGCTAGTATAATACAATCTTCAGCTGTATTATTTTGCATTGATATTAAGGCATTTCGTTTCCAGCCACCACCAAATTCAACTTTTGTGAACTCTAATAATTTAAGTGAATACCTATAATCAAAATTCACAAATGAATATCCTTCCTGGCGAGCCTTCTCGATTTGCTCTTTTGTCTCCATACTGATTTGGTATCCATGAAGTTCCTTGCACATGGAATAACTTTCCTGTCCTGCTTCATACCCAAGTTTATTAAAAAAATGGATTGCATTGCTATAATTATCTTTATCAATCCCAGGGAAAAAGTAGTTTGGACTATAGGCACCAAGAGTTATTGTTTCTGCACCCATATCCTTTAGTTTCTTTTCGGTATCCTTAACAAGTCTTGTACCTATACCTTTGCGGCAGTATTCTTTTTTCACAGATAACACATTAATCCAGCCCCTTGTTTCTTCTAAGCCCCTTTCCAAATAAGCAAACTTTCTTTTCGTTGCGAGTATAAAACCAACAACAAAACCGTTTTCTATTGCTAAAGAAAACAATTCTTCATTAAAGTTGTCATCAAAAAGTATTTGTTTACGAAATCTGAAAATAGTAATTGGGTCAGCAATCAATGTATCATTCCATAAGTTAACCACTTCTCTTTCATATTCCTGACAATAATTGATTATATCCACATTAACCATCTCCTTCCTAATTATAGATTCATAAAATTAAATTACTATTCTATTGATAATTTATGGTATTTTGTTTCAAATTATGAAATATACCTTATCATTTATGGTAAATCTATGATATTTATGATATTACAACCGGGCGAACTTAAAGAGGCTTCCTACAAAAAGTAAGAAGCCTCCTATCTACGAGTTAAAATATCTAATCTTCAATTTTTATATCTACAATCTTTCCTAACTCATGTTTATTTATCCATAATTTATCACAGTCTAAATATTCATCGTGAATTCCTGACTGTATTTCATTATTAACCTTAAAGATACGTTTTCCTACCCTATTATTATAATAGCAGATATGTATCAAAGTACCTTGGTATTCGATATCTAGCCGATAATCATTAAAAGGTATCCATGCTGCCGGTTGAATGAAAAAACCTCCATATTCAGGTTGAAATCCAAAAATAAATTTGATGATTATTTTTAGTACTACATTAGAACTCCCTGTCTGCCAATCTTGCATGGATTCCCCGTCAATATTTAAAGCTGGATTTTCTCCGTAAGAGTTAGGAATTACGTAGGGAGAACACGAAACCTGTTTATGTGTAAAAGGAAAAATCTTCATCAATTGATTCCAAGCTCTTTTTGATTCCCCCATCATAAATAGTGCCATTATCCCAAAAGCTGTTGCATGGATATATACCGCACCATTTTCAGCCGTTCCCGGTGGAAGTTTATAAATACGTCCAACACCGGTTGCATTATGTGCGAAATGTGGTTCAAATGTTTTTAATCCATATTTAGAATCCAGGAAATCAAAAGCAGATAATATGGTTTCTTTCATACGAGTATCTTTTTTATACATACCACTTATGACCCAAAAAGCATTGGAAGTTAATCCTCGTCTTGATTCACCATCCGAGTCTTTATAACTGCCCACATAATAAGATTGTTTATCCCCCCATCCATGAACGATACACTGCTCTCCCGCATCATTGTTTATTACTGCGTGTTCCTTTAAACCTTTTTCTAAATCCATCAAAACCTTTTTATATATTGTGATTGTTTTCTCATAACCATCTTGTAGGCTAAGTAATTCTATCATTTCACTGAGATTTTGATAGACCTGTAACGTAACCATAACAGAGACACCATTTCCAAATTCTTCTGTACCATCAATACTCACACCTAACCCATCTAGCGCATCATTCCAATCACCATAGAGTGCCTTAATACAACCAGTTATTGGGTCTTGATTCTGAATCAAATAGTCCATAATATGTAACATATGTAAAAGAACACTTTCTTCTAAATCACTTTTATGAACGATTCTCTTCTTGTCATCTATTATTTCATAATATCCACACGATAACCCAAGTAAATCAAAATCTCCAGTGAATTTCAGATAAGTAATTATCGTATTGATAACCCAAACTCCCTGATCAATGAATTGTCGTAAATCCATTGTCGGTTGAGCCATATCATTAGCAGGCAAGCTATATTGTCTTGGGCATCTTCCACTAGGTGAAATAAAACCTAAAGCCTCAATTATCTTGTTTCTCGCTTGCTCAGGTTTAAATATAAGCATACCCTCAATAGCTTGGAATACATCTCGAATCCCAATTAGTGAAAATTCCGATAATTGAACATATCCTTTTATTGTTGCACAAAACTCAACCTGTTTTTTTAGATACTCAAAAAAATCTGTTAGTGTCTCACCGTTATATTGATCATTGATAGTTTCACCAAAGAAAACCTTTAGTGACTGATTTCCCGAATCGTTTTTCAACTTATAAGTATAAACTAATCCATCAATACTATTAGGCTCTATCTCTCTAATTAATGTTTTATAGTCTTCTGGGTTATTTGAATAAATCTTATAACTTAGCTCCATATCCACACGAACAGATTTTTCTGGTGCTAATTCCAGATGAATCATCTCTCCCGCAATACCGATATCATTAAAAGAAGTTACATGTTTTGTCTCATCAAAATAGCCTTGTTTTAAAGCCTTGGAGGTATGCAAACTACTATAGATACCTCCTACATATTGATATCTTGAGGTAGTAGCCTCATGCCTGACTAATCGGCTATCACCAAATAAGATTAAGCTTTGATTGATAACTCCAAAATTTGTTACAGATTCGGTTCGAGATAGATCTTCGTTGATGCTAAAAATAAATTGACCTAGGTCCAAGGAGTTATTAACAAGGAATTCAGCCTTTCTAAACCAACGATTTTCTGATGTTTCATAGATACTGTTACGTAAATACGGATTCATATAGGCAGACACATATAACTCTTGTTTTTGTTTCATTAGATTTTGTATCATAATTGAAAAAAACATGCGTCTTTCTTCATCAACAAATACACGGATGACAAACCGTGTGTCATCGATTTCAGTAAAATAATAGGTGCAGGTTTTTGTAAAAACTGTATACCTAACTACCTCTTGAAAGCAGGTTTCATCTAATTTAGGTACAGCCATAAGAGAAAGAATATTATAAACATCTTGATCCTTCCACCCAGCAAAAAAAGCAATATTAGGCTCTTGTCCTTCACTTGCTCGTAAAAATGGTGAAAAAAGTCCATCGTTTGCATGCATATATCCTGATGCATAAGTCCAAAAATTGAAACCCTGATTTCCATAAGGAAATCTATTATCTCCATCATTACGTGGTATATTTAAGATACTCCCATCCTCTAAAAAAAATGTCTTACCGGGCATAACATCATTATTTATATTTTCACTATTTTTACACAATTGATTAAACTGTTCTGAATAAAAATCAATAATTTCAATGTAGTCCTTCACAAATTACATCCTTCCTATCTGCATCTCATCATTCGGATTGATTTAAAGACAAAAAATCTTCCATTTGTTGAGTTACTTGTTGTACCAGTTCGATTGATTCCATTTCTGCATAAATTCGTAAAACTGGTTCAGTTCCAGAAAATCTTGCAAGAATCCAACCATCATTTTCGAAATACAGCTTCATTCCATCCTCATAACTTATTCGTTTTATTGTTTGTGTGTATTCGGGTAATTGTTTTTGAACAAAAAGTAAATTATATAATTCTATTTTCTTATCCTCACTAAATGAATAATTACGCTCTTCTAACCAAAACTGTCCATATCGTTCATGAATTTCCTCTAGTAGTTCGGATAGACTCATTTTTGTCACACTAATAAGTTCAACGATTAAACCAGCTGCGAAGATGCCATCTTTACCTCGAATATGACCCTTCATTGTTAAGCCGCCACTGCTTTCACCACCTATAATTGCTTCCTTTTCTTCCATTCCACTGCTGATATGCTTAAATCCTACTGGTACCTCATAACAAGTTTCTCCAAAGTCGGAAGCAATGCGATCTAAAAGATGTGTTGTGGCTATGTTCCTGACTACACTGCCTTTTTCTCCTTTATATTTGAGTAAATAATAATATAGAAGTACTAAGATATCATTTGGATGAATAAAACTACCTTTTTCATCAATAATTCCTAATCTGTCTGCATCTCCATCTGTTGCTATACCTAAATCATAATTTCTTTCAATAACCATATCTTTCAATTTTTTCAAAGTATGAGCTGCTGGCGATGGCAATCGTCCCCCAAACAAAGGATCATTTCTATCATTAATTACATCAATTTCACAGCGCGCTGTTACTAATACTGTTTGTAAACAAGTCTTTGATACGCCATGCATGGTGTCTACTAAAATTTTTAACCGTCGTTCTTTGATTTTTTCTACATCCATGTGCTTTAAGATACAATCAATATAGTTATTAAAGGGATCTAAAATTTTAATTTTTTCTAGCCCTATTGCTTTGTCATAATCCATGCATACAATATCAGATTCTTTCAAACCTTCAAGATACTGTTCTATTATGTTCGTTGTTTCTTGCGTTGCGTCTTTCCCGCCGTCCGAAAAAAACTTAACCCCATTATAATCGTACGAATTATGACTTGCTGTAACTGCTATACCATATTCTAAATGAAGTTCACCAATGGCATACATGATCAAAGGTGTGGGTGCTACTTCATTTATTAAATATACATCAATCTCATTAGCTGCCATGACTTCACTCATCCATGTTGCAGCTTTTTGTGATAGGAAACGCCTATCATACCCAATAACAAATCCTATCGAATCACTGCATTTCTTTTCTTTATATTTATCTTTCACATACTGTGCAATCGCTTGAGCTAACAAAGTAATATTTTGTTTCGTAAATTCATCTCCGATAATAGCTCTCCATCCGCCTGTACCAAACTTCAACATAAATTTCTCCTTTTAATGCGCCTATTCCAAATCAATTTCTGTAAAAAGATAATGGAAGGCTTAGAGCCTTCCATTATCTCATTAGACCTATTCTGCTATTGATTTGTATCTATCATAAGCTTGATTTTTTAATGTAGTCATTTCATTAATTCCCAACTCATTAATCCTGTTGACAAAATCATCAAACTCTTCTATTGGTCTAGTTCCTATAAAGAATTTTAGCAATTCTTCATTAACATAAGTTTTAATAGAGCTCATGTTAATTTCATATAAATCTTGTTCTGCTTCTGTTAGTGTTAACGATGGGTTAATTGGATAAAAGTAATCATTATCTATGTAATTAAATAATTGCGTCTTAACATCCGCATTTACACAGGAAGCTGCTTCATATTCAGGCATCTGTCTCATTCCTATGAGTGCTTGTATTCCGTTAGAACGAATCCAAGTTACCAGACCATCTTCACTATTTTTTACTGCATCTAAGTATTGCGGCTGACCATTAACCATTTCATAGCTCTCACCTTCTGTACCAAAGTTGAATAACATAGAGCCTTCATCGCTAAAAACATAATCCAGCATTTTAATGATTTCAACTGCGTTCTCTGCTGAACTGGAAATTCCCCATGAAAAACCTACTGTTGCTGCTTGTTGACTATAAGTTTTTGGTTCTTGCCCTTTTACTAAAACTGGTGGCTGAATAACCTGCCAATTGGTATCCGGGTCATTGGCTAAAACTTCTGTATTCACATTTTGACCAGCGATATATCCAGTCCAATAACAAGTAGCACCAGATTTATTATTTAAGATATGATAATTATTGGTATCTTCTCTAGTAATAAATTCAGGATCAATAAGCCCTTCCTTATACCATTTTGCCATAGTTGTTAAGTACTCTTTTGTTTCAGGTAAAATAGGTGCAAATACCACTTTATCATCCTTAATCATCCAATAATCATTGTTTCCGCTAAGTTCAATACCCCAAGCATCAGCAAAATTATTATAATAATTTTCCCAAGCATAATCTAGAACTAATGGCGTAACATCACCGGCACCATTACCATTAAGATCATTTGTTTTGAAAGCTGTTAAAACTTGATACCAATCATCAATCGTAACCGGTGCTTCTATACCTAAATCATCTAACCAGTCCTGTCGGATATTATAACCCATTGCCGTACGAATCGCAGATAACATAGGTATGCCATATATTTTCCCATCACTTGCAACGGTTTGTGCCAGCGTTTCTTTATTTTCTACCAAATATTTCTTAATGTTTGGAGCATACTCTTCTATCAGATCATCTAACGGTATGAATGCTCCGGACATACCAAAGGTATTTATATCACCTAAAGTCCCTGCCATTACATCTGGCAATTCACCTGTAGCTACAATAACACTGAATTTTTGTTTTGCTTCACTTTGAATTACAGTTTCAATATCAAATTTCATATTCATTTTTTCAGCTAATATTTTAAAGGTCATCGTATCACTTGTATAAAGTGCATCCGGTATACGACTAGGTATAAACATAGATATTTCAACTGGATCACTAACTGCTTCAGCCTCTGCTGATTCCTCTGTGCTGATTTCTTCGCTACTTGTACTCACATTGCTTTCTGTTACGACTTCATCTTTGGCTTTTGAACATCCACCAAACAAACCAACTACTAAAGTTAATACGAATAAAACTCCAACCCATTTTTTTATATTGTTCATGTAAATCCTCCTCATATTATTTGATTATTCTTTAACGCCTCCAACTAACGCACCGCTTACAAAATACTTTTGCAGGAAAGGATAAATTAAGATGATTGGAAGTGTAGTTACAATAATAGTAGCAAACTTTATTGTATTAGGAATACTTTCCTCGCCAGGTGACAAGGCCTTAACTATATCCTGCCCTAACTGACTGCTTATAATAATTCGTTGCAGTAAAACTTGAACCGGAACTTTATTATCATCCCTCAAGAAAAGCATTTCCCAAAAATACGAATTCCACCGTCCTACAGCGTAGTAAAGAGCTATTGCTGCCATAATGGGTTTCGATAATGGAACCATGATTTTTGCAAGTATTTGTAAATCATTGGCACCTTCAAGTTTTGCAGATTCTTCAAGTGATACCGGTAGTCCTTCAAAATGAGTTCTAAATATAATAACATAGAACGCACTGATTGCAGGATATAACAATATACCTAATCGAGAATCCAATAAATTAAGATTTTTCATTACCAAATAGAATGGTATCATACCTCCGCTGAACCACATGGTAAAAACAACAAACAAGCCCATGAATTTTTTTACTGCCCATCTTGCTTTTGATAGTGGATATGCAGCTAAAATAGTCAAAATCAAACTTAATAGTGTCCCAATTACCGTATAAAGAATAGTATTAAGATAAGCTAACCAAATGCCATTATATTGAACTACTACTTCATAAGCTCTTAATGTAAATTCTTTTGGTAAAAGAATAACTTCATTTTTCATAACGCTTGTTGACGAACTAACTGATGCAGATATTAAATAAATAAACGGATATAATGTTACAATACAAACAAAAATAATTATACTATAACATAACAACACAAACAGTTTTTCACTAATATTTTTATTTTGCTTCATAACTAACCCTCTTCCTATTCATCACCATAGAGTCGTACCATCCAATTTTCTTGTGATCTTATTTGCAGTATATACTAATATGAAACCTACTATATTTTGAAACGTGGTTAGTGCTTGTGCATAACTATATCGTCCTCCTAAAATACCTTCACGATAAACATATGTATTAAACACATCTGCCGTTTCAAAGATAACTGGATTGTATAAAAGTATAATACGCTCATGACCCACATTAAGAATGGAACCCAAGTTAATTAATAGCATGATTACAATCGTTGGCGCTAAGCCTGGTAAAGTTATATATAGCATTTTTTGAAATTTACCAGCACCATCAACTGTTGCAGCCTCATATTGTTCGTCCGGTATGCCTGATAAAGCGGCCATATAAATGATAGCGCCAAACCCAGTACCTTGCCATATCCCTGTACTAATGAATATTCTTCTGAACAATTGAGGTATTTGCAAAAAATAAATGCTGTCAATACCTAGCTGATTCAGAACCATATTCACAATACCTGTAGGAGACAAAAACTGAATTACCATAGACATAACTACAACAGAGGATATAAAGTATGGCAAATAACTAATTGTTTGTGTAATCTTTTTAAATCTTTTTCTACGAATTTCATTAAATGCAATTGCTAGTATAATGGGCAATGGAAATCCAAAAATCAAACCATACACATTAATGAGAAGAGTATTTTTTAATAGTCTAAAAAAATATGGGTCCTTAAATATAGTCTCAAATTGTTGCAATCCTACCCATGCACTATTTGCAATACCTTTAACTATGTCAAACTTTTGAAAAGCAATGACAATCCCACCCATTGGCAAATATGCAAACAATACATACCATATGAATACTGGTAAGAACATCAGATACAACCATTTGTTTTTATGTATCTCTGCTCTGCATTTTTTTAAAAACATCATTTACCTCTTTTCTAAGCTTTTTAGTAACGTTACTCCTACATTGTATGGAGTAACAGTTCATTACTCAATCACAAATATTCCATATTCGTATAATTTCTCTCTTAGTTTTGGGGAAAATACATAAACCCCCATTCTATTATTTCTACTTTATATGCTTTTTTCTTCTTATTAACAAAAGCCCCTCTTGTTAGAAGTAAACAAGAGGGGCTACCTATAGTTACATAATTGAGTTTCGACGATATTGTACTGGTGTTATAGAATATTTTTCTTTAAATTTTTTAATGAAATAATTTGTGCTGCTAAAGCCTATCTGTTTTATTAGCTCATCTAGCGAAATATTGGTTTCTATCAGTAATTTAGCAGCTTTTTTAAGTTTACAATCCGTTATAAATTGAGTAATGTTAATACCTTTTTCTTCTTTAAATATACGGCTAATATATTTGGGGCTCAAATATACCTTTTCTGCAATAAATTCAAGAGATAAATTATCATCTAAATATTCCATAATAACCTTTTCAATCAGCTTAACAACTGTTATCGTCGGATTATTTTCCATTTTTGATAAATCAGCAAATGTATTTTCAATTAACTGAACAAATTGAAAATAGAAATCCTCAATATCGTACATGTCATAAATATTTTTAAATAATTTGGTATCTTGTTCCCCATTAATTTCCTTCATCATATCTCGCAAAAAATAATTATATAGAAAAACATACTTCAGTAAAATACTATTTAATTTCTCTATTGAAGCTGCCAATATATTGGGCTCTTCTATAAAGTTTTTAAGTACCTTCTTAATTTGCTCTAAGTTTCTTGTAACTAAAGCCTCACAAAATGCTTCAAAATCTGGGTTGAGGACATTGCTTTGATCCGATAACTGGTCTTCTAAAATTTCACAATCAATAAAATAGGTATGCGGCATGAAATAGATATATTCTAAAACCTTTAACAAAGCATTATAGGCCTTATTTCCGTCCTTTAAATCTGAAAACATCCTACTCTGTAGAATAATTGGATCAACGGAAAAATTAATCTTCATATAATCAACAAATTTTCTTCTGAGCATTTCCAATTGCTCTTTTCCGTCTTCCTGAGTAAAAATAATAACACATATTTTACCTTCAAACATATCAGCCGATAAACAACGCATGGAACCAAAAGCATAGTTCTCAAAAAATTGTATCATATTATAGGTAATTAGATTTCTTGTCAATTCATCTAAATGCTCATATATTCTCTGATGAAGCTTTATCATAAGCAAATGCTTAGTCTGCCAGTTTTCCTTATATCCAAAAAATTCTAATTTATCATCTATTACTCTTCTATCAACAAATCTTCCTGACAGAAGATTAACGACAAAATCATGCTGAATAATATTCATATTATTCAGTAGAACTTCTTCCTTTACAATAGCTAAATCATATAATTCCTCAATAGCTCTATCAATATAGTAATACTCGCTTTCTCTGGCTTTTTTATTTAGTTTTGCCTTCTTAAGTTTATTCATAATCAGATAAAATGGCTTATATAAAGCCTTTGCAAAGCGATATGATAATATGATACCTATTGTAAGAACAATCAGAGAAAAATACAAACCCTTTATTTGTATGGCTCTTGTCTCATCATAATACTCTTTCGTAGACATAAGTTTCATTATTTTCCAATCCGTTATGCCGATAGCTTGGCTAGTGATTATGTAATCAGCAACTTTATAAACTTCTTGATCCTCATTCTTTGATAATAAATCTGTTACAAAATCTTTATTATTGTCTAGAAAAGTGTCGAATCCATCTTTTTCACCTTCTATAGCAACTATGTCACCTTGAAGATTCATGATAGCAATTGAATCTAATTCTCCATTTAAAAAGTCTTTCAATAGATTATGGATGACTTCTTGGCTAATATTAATTATGATATACCCCTTAAGCTTTGATTGATCCTCTGTATATAAAGGATATCCAGCAGTAAAGGAAAATACAGGAATGGTTCTATTACCATAATTCATTACACGCTTTGCCAGCCAACGTTTACTTTCTTGATATTTTGTTTCTAATTCAAATATATCTAATGATAATAAAAAAGCATCTGCATCTTCATCTGTGTAATTGATGCCGGTTAGTGTCGAAATCCAAATATTATTAGCAGGTACATAGAGTTCAATGCTCTCTACATATGAATCATTTTGATTGGCTATTACATTTAAATACTCTAATAATTCGACTGCCTTATAAGAATCAAGATTCATGGGATAGTTTAAGAAATTTTGGACTTCTTTGTCTTTATTACCCAAACTGGTAATTTCTTTAATCATACGATTAGTTTCTTCAAAGAGGTAATTATTACTTATAACTTTTAATTGCTCTAAACGGTTTCTTTCTAATTTCTCTACTTTCTGATTATAATTAATAGAAAATTGTACGGTTAAAAATGCATCAATAAAAAGTACTACAGCCAAAACTAAAACCACATATGAAACTATCATACGATTAAAAATGGTGTCAAACCGCTTCAAACGATTAAATATTTGTTTCATTGAGATTTCCTACTTTCAATTTAATATTAAACCACATAAAATGGATGACGCTTATAATGTGAATATATGCGCCATATTACCATGTTTCTAATGCTATTTCAATTACTAGTAACAATTTTAGCAAAGTTACTCTAATATCATAATGACATATGTCTCAATACTCAATCACAAATATTCCCCATTCTAACAATTTTTCTCTTTCGCTACAAAAACCGCTTTACAACTTGACCATTTTCGTAATCGAGTAGGAGGATTGTAGTTATTATTAATCTACAAAAAAAGTAGTAACTAGATTTCTCTAATTACTACTGGTACAGCATTCTAATTCTATGCGGTTCTATATTTTTATTTCTATCAGTTATATATTAAATTTCTATAGTTTATTCCTTTTACCAAAAAGCTTATCAATAATAAATACTATGGCTGCTACAATAAGCAATATATGGATCATACCACCTCCAACTCTTAATACAAAACCAAGTATCCAAAAGAAAACTACTATTCCTCCTAGCCAGCGTAAAAAATTCATATATATCACTACCTTTCATGTACGATTTTTAATAAAATGTTTTGATACCCAAAATTCACGTCTATTAAATAAAATCAAGTTTACTCTAATCTCATGTAATTTTACTAAGTTATTAATTAATTTTACCATTTATTCTATAATATTGCAATAGTTTCATTAAATAATTAACAAATATCAAAAATTTAATATCAAAGCAATGGATAATTATTTGATTAAATGCCTAAATTATTCAATGACTTAATCATCATAACAACTATTGTCATTATGCCAAATATTAATGTTCTTATTCCTAGTTGCATATGTATATTAATCTAGCTACTCTTTATATACAAAGGAGTTGTTATTATCTCACAATCCTCTCTCCATCAAACAAGAAGATTCCATATCCACTCCCAAGTTTACCACCATTCTCCAGATGTTCCGCAAATACCTTCTGCAGAGTGGTTTCCCTCGACCAGTCTTTAGGTTCTTTCTCAAAATCTTTGCCAAACACTCTCCAAGCATTATGAAATCCTTCTTCTGCTTCACCTTGAATATAAGAAAAGTCATCCATAAATCCACGAATATTCAAATGTTTCGGCAAGAACTCTTTATGTTCAGGATATAACAACCAAGAGTCGCAAACCATTGGTATTAGTTTTCTACCAAACTCTTTCCCATAAAATGCATATGCTCTTTTATAGGAATCCAATCTTTTTTCCTCAGTAAACGAACCACTGGATGGAATATGCATATTGATGACCTTGTCTCCTTTTTTAACAGTAATTCCGTTTATCACAAGATCATCTAATTCAAATGTAGAATATTCATATTGCATACGCCCTAAAGCAAATCGCTCCATCTGGTAAAAACCAGGATACCAATCACGCACAAATGTCCCCCAGATGCCATAAACCTGGTAGCACTCATTTAGTTTATATGAAAGATCCATTAAGGTATCCCAGTAGATATCTTCTGGAATTCCTTCCTCAGAGTAGCGACTAAACAATGGCTCAGCACACAATATCAATAGTAACATAGACATAGTATATATATTCTCATTCATATCCTTAGCCAACACATCCACACCCTCAAAAGCCTGTGTTGTCTCTTTTTTCATAAACAGGTCAACCAATACATTCATCCGATCATGGTAATCTGATTCTATCATGATTCGTTGATGTAACTTCAAAAAAACTTCTTGTGCTTCACCTGGAAAATTAATATTCTCCATGAAATTAATTATAAAAGTCTGATTATTCAACATTCATTCCCCCAGTATAGTATTTATTAGTGCTACACTACAATTTTAACGAATTCAGTTTAACATTTTTCAGACCACTTTTCAATGAAAATAGATGCGTTTTGGTGTTAGTGGTATCAACAGAAACTTATCTTAATATTCTTATGCATACGTGTCAGACTTTCCTCCAGCAGTTTTATCAATGATAGTTTTGTTTGAAAGTCAATATCTGTTCCTTCATGTGCGGAATTGGCTGCCATACCAAAATAGATGTTGACGTCTGTGGCTTTTTCAATCAAGAATCTGGAGAGTAGCGAAGCTGCATCTTTTTGCTCACAAAGAGTAAGTAACATCATGGGTTCTTCCAAATACTGATTGCAAATTTCTAATACTCTTTTTAAGGTTATAATACCTTCTGTAACATAGTCCACACCATCAATCTGCCCCATCTCTGGAATTTGTTCATTTCCACTGTCCTGTATTACATATAAAGGTTTATTTAAATATTTACTAACAGCATTTGCCGTACTTCCGCCACAAACAATACGGGTTCCGTTTTTTGCAAAAAACATTTTCAATATTTGGTTGTCTTCATCCTTATTTTCTGGAGGCCCGACCAACATATTTACTACTTCCCGTTCTCTGATTTTAATAACAAGAACCGTAGTATCATCATCCATGGAATTTTCACTCAGTGTTAAACATCCATTGACAATGCTAGCTGCTATACGTGAAGCAGACATTTCATCCGTTTCAAGCCTTTCCATAAATCCAATCAGGTCATCCATCTCCCAGCCATTTTTTGCTAGCTTTCCAATTCCAGCATTGATGACGCCATCTGTCATCAATACAATAATATCATCTTCCTGTAAAGGAATTCGGCTTTCATGAATTTCCTTTTCCCCTACGAAATGAACATGAGTGAGATAATCAAGTTTTTTACCTTTTCGAAAAATAATAGCACTGGGATTGTCATACTGTACCAGATATGCAAAATTTTCTTCAAGCTGAAGTACCGTAAAGGTGGAATAAGCAAGTCTCCGTACACGGCAGATCGGAAGTGCGGCCGCCACGGTATCAACACATTCATCCAACGGAATATTATGAGATATCATAGTACCAAGAATGGTTGTGGTCAGTGTAGAAAGGATATTAGCTTTTACACCACTTCCAAGTCCATCCGATAATACAAATACTTTTTTATTATCATTATCAAAAAGTTTAAAAAAATCACCGCAAAGGGTTTCATCATGTTTATTGGCACTAGCCCATCCGGATTCAATAAATTGTATATCGAATTCAAACATATATCCTACTCCTCGTCATCCATCAGTATCGTTGCTTTGAGATCGTGAATAGCAATTTTAGTTTCTGCTGCAGTTTCTCCTAGAAGAGATGCAATTTCATGTACAATTCTTAACTGTTTGGCTGCTATATCATCTGCCATTACTGCCGCCTGCATTTTCTTTTTCAGATTTAAATTCTTTTTTAGGCGGTCTGTAGTAATATTTTTCATAATGCAAACCACCATACTACTGGCTTTATCATACATGAATATTTGGTTCAGATATGCATTATATTCGGCAAGATAAGCATTCTTCTCATACTTTTCTGTATTGCTTGTCATAATATGCACAAAGTCAAACTCATCTAAAATACGAGACACCGGCTGATTTATTATATCTTCCTGGGACAGTTTAAAAATATCACATGCTGCTCGATTAATTTGTTGTACCTTCAAATCCATATCTACTGCAAGAATTGCATTTGGTGTAATATTGATAATCTGATTGGAGAAGGACTCTGCGCGTTCCTTCATAAAAGGCAGACACATATTAATTTCTGCTTTGCCCATAATGACCGCAATCGCCTTATCACGACAGGATTCATAACCACACATACTGCAGTTTAGCTCATCCTCTTCGATACGCTTTCCCATTTTTCGTAATACGGATGTTATCTGAACTTCTGATGGATTTATATGAGTAACTTTTTCATCTATTTTAAAATCATGCTTTAAAGACTTCCCATAGGTTAGATTGTAATCTTCCTTATAATCCGTAACAGATACATACTTTTTCATCTTCATTTTTGCACTGAGAAGAGAATATTCTTTTTCTTGAAACGAAGGTCCGCCTATACAGCTACCTTCGCACAGGCTCATTTCAATAAAACAGTTTGAAAGTTTTCCATTTTGAATGTCATGTATTGCTTGAACACATGCTTGATATCCACTAATCGATATATAGTTGCATTCCTGTATCTGCTTCATAGAAGATAAAATGCCACCGCTTATTGGGAAACTTCTTGAACGATACTGCTTTTCAGGTAAGTTAACTTCCTCCTCTAATACAATACAAGATTCTTCAAATAATTCAGATAGTTCTTCAAAGGTAATTACAAAATCAACCATTGAATCTTTGTCGTATCTCTCTGCTTTTTTAGAAATACAGGGAGAAATAAAGACAATAACTGCCTCTGGAAACTGTTCCTTAAGTATTTTTGCGTGTACCTGCATCGGTGTAAGAACAGGCGCCAGATGCTGCAGAATCTCCGGATAATATTTGCGAATCAATTCATTTACGGAAGAACAGCAGGAGGATATCATCACCCCCTCCGCCTGCTCAGAGATCAGTTTCTCATATTCACTTTTTACTAGGTATGCACCTTCGGCTGTTTCAGCAGCATCCGAAAAATGTAATTGAAGAAGCGCCTGCTGTAATGTGTGAAAAGGAACCGAATAATAAGCAAAATAAGAAGGTGCCACACTTGCAATGACCTGTTTACCAGTTTGGATAACCTCTTTTACTTTCTCTATCTCGCTAATAGCACCTTTTGTTTTCTGAGGACACACGATGGTACATTTACCGCAGAGTATACATTCATTTTCCCGAATCTGAGCGCATTGATTCTTTACTTCAATCGCTTTTACCGGGCAATAACGTACACATTTATAACAGTTTTTGCAGTTGACTTTTTCAAATTGAAGTATACTCACAGCTTAATCCTCCGATTACAGGCAGATATTCAAAACCTTGGCTTTGAATATCTCTGCAATGTTTCCCATACCAACACCGGTTATTATTTCATCATTAATTTTAATTGTAATTCCATCTGCGCATTGACCGAGACAAAATGCAGATTGCAGTTTCACCTTATCATCTAGACCATTTTCACCAATCAATGACTTAATTTCCTTCATCACTGCATAAGACAATTTTTGGTGACAGGAACTGCCAATACAAACATATATAATCATCTTTATACCCCTGCCTTTCTTTATTTATATACATTCTATATTATTAATCTTGGTTAACTCTAATTTTACTGTTTTCATCAAAGATGGAAATTGCATCTAAGATAGTTTTTTCAATGGCCTGATGACCATAGGTATCTACCAGATTTTTGTCTTTTGAACTGTGTGAAAGGCTGGCTGGTCCTCCGATACAGCCTCCCTCGCAAATCATGCCTTCGATAAAATTCTCAGGAAGAAGCCCCTTGCTTGCCTTTAGTAGTGCCGTCTTACATTCTGAAATACCATTACAAGGAATCGGTTTACAGGTAAACTGTTCCGGTGTTATATTATGTTCCATCAGTGCTTGCTCAACTGCGGCAGATAAACCGCCGGAATGTGCAAAAATCCGTCCAAAGTAAGATGCATTGTCAAGTACTGTCTCTTCCAAAGTATCAAGTTCAATATTCTTAGCATTAAACATCGCCTGCATTTCTTCAAATGTCAGAACACAATCAACATAATCCTTTACATTTTCGTTCTGTCGTTCCGCTTTCTTTGCAATGCAAGGACCTATGAATACTACTCTGCCGTTTGGATCCATCTGTTTGATTATTTTGGCCATTTGTGCCATTGGGGAAAGATTATGTGAGATATTCTCGGCTACCGTTGGATAATTCTTGCGAACATACTGTACGAATGCAGGACAACAAGACGACGTAAGAAATCCTTTTTCCACGAGTTCCATGGCTTCCATTGATGCAACCATATCTGCTCCAAGGGCAGCCTCAATTACAGAATGAAATCCAATCTGCTTAATTGCAGTTACCACTTTACCGATTGTAATCTCCGGAATATTAGCATACTGGCTGACAAGGGAAGGTGCAACAACAGCATAAATTTTGAAGATTTTATTGTCATTAGACTCACGAATCATGCGAATTGCCTGAGTAATAAAAGATTTATCCATAATTGCACCAAATGGACACTGATAAACGCAGGCACCACAGGATATGCACTTATCATCCTTTATTACTGCTTTTTTAGTATCCTTATCTATAGAAAGTGCATTTACCTTGCATGCGTTGACGCAAGGACGGGTATGCTTCACAATTGCACTGTAGGAACAGACCGCAACACAGCGGCCACATTCTACGCATTTACTTTTCTCTATCACAGCACGCCTATTTACAAATGAAATCGCATTTTTAGGACAGGCATTCGCACATTTGTGTGCAATGCATCCACGACATGACTGGGTAACTTGAATTCCATCAACCGGGCATTCATCACAGGCAATATTTAATACTTCTACCATATTCGACTTCTTAGAATTTCCACCTAAAGCAAGTTTTACGCGTTCATTTACAATTGCTCGTTCCTTGTAGATGCAGCAACGCATCTTTGCTTCACCTTCCGGAACAATAATTGCTGCCACATCCATCAAATTCTCTGCAGTCAGCGTATTATTAAAAGCAAGCTTTGCAATTTCACTGATCACCTCATATTTTAATTGCTGTACATCATTATCAAAATAAGTCATAGTACACTCCTTTTCTATTACCTAATTCTACTGTTATATAGAGTTGATATGAAAGCTAAAAAAAGCATACTGTATCTATCACAGTATGCCTTTTTGGAATAACAGTTGGATTTTGAGCAACAGTTTATGCCTGTATGATATCACGCATCCGATAAAGATGGCTTAAAAATTTACGATCTGTATCCGTCATTTGATACGCATTCGGGTATATTAAAACATCTCGATAGTGATTATCCTTTATAGCAACGCTTTTCTGTACAAGCTGATAACGCGCTAACATTTCCGGTGGTATGGGAGAAACCCACATGTAAGTAGTCAAGACATTGGTAAGTAGGTCAAACTGACTTCCTCGTTCGTAAATACAAATGTTTTTCTTATTGTTTGTGCCATGCAACGGTTTACGTATTTCACCAGTAGTCAACGAGGGAATCGCAGAATCTCCGTGAATAATTTCGATTAGATTGCTTAAATCGTTTAAATCCAGTACCTGTTTATGAGCAAGTGGTCCATTATCCGACATCACAGTAACATATTCAAATTCAAGTAGGGTTTCACCACAAAGATCAAGTTCACATAAAAGCTTATTAAAATATCTTTCGTATTCCACCGCATATCGTATGATAGCAAAGTTGTGTTTTTGAGAAGATACATCCTGAATTGCCTGCATGGAGCTTGTTTCTGAAAAGTCTAGCTGTAGATTTTTTGCATTAGCAATCTCTCCCACAAATTTTGTGAATGCATAGGAAATATAACTGGCTCTCGGAACCGAAATGCCAAAGTAATATTTAATTTCTTCCGCCTTATATTTTGTTTCGACAGCTTCAAATTTTTCTATGATTTCTCTCGTAGCAAGAACAAAATCATTTCCTTCTTTCGTAAGCGATACTCCTTTTGAAGAACGTCTGAATATGGTAATCCCAAGTTCTTTCTCCAAACTAATAATCGATTTACTTAAATTTGGCTGATTCATATAAAGGTTTGTAGCTGCTTGTGTCATTGAACCGGTTTTGGCAATTTCAGCAACATATTTAATATCTAATATATTCATGGCAATCTTCCTTTTGTTCTTTCATTTGGTATGTTCTATATAGTTTAAACTTCACAGATTATATCTGAAACACCTGGATTACATCCTGTAGCCGTTGCGCATTGCCTGCCAAATCACCGGCTGATTCATTCAAACTTTCCACAGACAGTATCTGATTATTGATAGTTGCACTAACCTCTTCGGCTGCAGCAGCAGTCTCCTGGGACACTGCTGAAATATTACTGATGGCATCCACCGTATCTTCCTTGGCTGACTCTATTCCCTTTATTCCACTTGAGATTGTATTAAGATTTCCCGACAGGTTATTGACATGGTTATCAATGTCTTCAAAAAGATCCACTGTCTTATGGAGTGCCTCCACCTGTGATTTCACGATATTCTCAGCTTTTCCGGCAGTATCCGCAGTATTCTGGGTCTTACTTTCAATATGACTTACAATATCTTCAATCTCTTTGGCTGCTTTTATAGATTCATCCGCTAATTTCCGGATTTCATCTGCTATTACCGCAAAGCCACGTCCCGTTTGACCAGCCCTTGCTGCTTCAATAGAGGCATTCAAGGATAATAAATTGGTTTGTGAAGCAATTTCATTAATGACAACTACAAAATTGCCAATACTATGGGACTGCTCTTTCAATTCTTTAATCTCATTTATGACGACCTGTGTAATATCACTGGTATCTTTTGTTTTATTTTTTAATTCATCTACAATGTGAATACCATTTCGTACTATCATCTTTGTATCCTTGGCAATCAGTTCAATTTCATCGGCACTTCCATATAATTGACTGATCTTATCAGATAGGTTGGACATCTGATCAGAACAGCTCTGCGTATCGTCAGCCTGCTGCACAACCCCTTTTTCAATTTCATCAATGGTTAAGGATATATCCTTAGTAGCTCCCAATATGGTTTCTGACGTAGATGAAAACAGAATAGCAGAATCGTTGACCTCTGAACCGACCACAGCAACCTCGACTATTAATCTTCGTATTCCCCCTATCATGTCATTAAGACTCTTTGAAAGAATCAGAAACTCATCTTTTCGCTTTGTTTCAAACTTTACTGTTAAATCGCCCTTCGATACTTTGGAAATGGATTTTATTAATTTTGCAATTGCATTTCCAATTCCCCCTGCAATAATTGTTCCGATAATGATGGCTAAAACAGTAGCAATCAATACAAATAATACAATTAGCAGTTTGATACTATCTGCCTGCCCTAATATTGTTGATTTTGGTATCAATGAACATACCATAGAGCCGGTTTCCCCTATTTTACTGTATGTAAATAAATATTCCTCTCCGTTATAGTTCTGGTAGGAATGTCCTCCTGCTTTATCTCCTGAAGCTGCCATCTGATAATAATCTAAACCGGAAAATACTGTTGTTTCTTCCGTATTAGATAAAGTTTCTTTCCCATCCCCAGTTACGAAACCAAGGATGCTTCCCTTACCGTAATTAATCTGTGATAAACGTTTCTTTATGGTATCAGTGGATATATCAAAAATAATATATCCATTGCCAGAATTCATACTTTTTAGATAAGAAAATGCATAGCTTTCTTCACTTATACCAAGCAATTCATCAAGTTTCGTATGCTGCCCCATCCATAAACTATTATCTTTGACATCCTTAATTTTTTTTGCATCATCCGAATTACTATATTCCAAATATAGTTGATTATCCAATGAAATATTAGATGTACTGGTAGATATATCTCGTCCATTTTTCCCCATAATAGTCAAACCACCAATAAACGGATTCATCGATTGAATCACGACTGCTTCATCATTTAAGTTATTATAATTTTTTAATTCTTCCAAAGAATCTGTCTCACTGTCCTTGCCGTAATATCCAGTAACCGAGCTGCTAAACACCATTTCCATAGCCCTATTCTGAACACTATCCAATCCCAGTTCGAAATAGTCCCCAACGGCATCGATTGTTTCTGTAGTGCTCTTCTCATAATTTGTTGTAATTGCATTCGAGATCGTAATGTAGCAAACAATACCAAAAACCCCCATTAACAAAATCGGAATGAAAATTGCAATCAGTATTTTGATCCGAATACCGCGGAAGGAGCGAATTAATTTTCCAAAAACTGATATTTCTTCTTTTATTTCTTTTGCTTTTACATTAACTTTTTCCTTTTTATGCTGTATTTTTTTCATCTTCATCCCGCCTTATCTTTATCATGATATTTTGAATATATGTATAATAACATATTTTACTATTATTTCAAGTAATTTTTGCATAATTCTTACTTTTTTGATGTTTTGTCGTATTATTCATTATTAACTTCTATATTTTTAGCATTTTATACAGGGATTTATCCCAAACCAATAAGCTCTAATAATTTACAAAATATTGATTATGATATTATTATATACCATATTTCACAACAAAAATACCGCTCGTATTTTTTCATAATACTTCTGCGGCATTTAAGTTTTCTATATTATAATATATTTGTGTCTTATTCTTTGATTAAACATTTACTTGTTTTAATATAAATGTCCCATCTTTTCTTTTTTCGTCTCAAAATATCTTTCATTAAATTGGTTTGTATCCATAATCAAAGGAACTCTTTCCGTGATCTCAATGCCATGACCTTTCAATCCTATCAGTTTTTTGGGGTTATTAGTCATTAGTCTTACTTTTCTAACATTCAACTCACTTAAGATTTGAGCACCAATACCATAATCTCTCATATCAGCCGGAAATCCAAGAGCAATATTCGCTTCTTCCGTATCCATACCCTGTTCTTGAAGCTTATATGCTTTAATCTTATTGATCAGTCCAATTCCACGGCCTTCCTGTCTTAGATAGAGAAGAATTCCTTTCCCTTCTTTTTCAATATTTATTAAGGCAGCAGCTAACTGCTCACCACAATCGCATTTTAATGAATGAAATGCATCTCCAGTCAGGCACTCGGAATGAACTCTCACTAATACTTCATCCGTAGTTTTAATCTCTCCTTTCACTAACGCAACATGATGTTCACCATTCAGCTTGTTAACAAATCCGACCATTCTGAAAAAGCCATATTCAGTTGGAAGGTTCGCTTCTGCCTCTTGCACCACATAGCATTCTTTTTCTCTTCGATAGGCAATTAATGCTTCCATCGTTACAATCTTAATTTTCTCTTTTTCTGCGAAGTCTAGAATCTCTTCCCGATTTGCAATTGAACCATTTTCATTCAACATTTCTGTAAAAACTCCAGAGGGATAACAACCGGAAATTTCAGCAAAATCAGTTGCTGCTTCAGCATTATCCGCTTTTTTTAGCACTCCCCCATTTACAGATTTCATTACAAACACATGCCCGGGAGTTTTAAACTGATTCATATCTATCTGATCTTCCAATAATTTTTGTATGGTTAACGTTCTATTCTCTGCAGTGATACCGGTTCCTGCATCCGCATAATTAACTGAAAAATCATAGGCATAAGGAGAGACCTGCTTTCCCGATTGATAAACCCTTGGAATATTCATTGTTTCAGCTTTTTCCTCAGTAAGTGAAATATAGGTGAAACCTGTCCCATGTTTCATCATGAAATTAATATTTTCCTTGGTTGCAACCTCGGAAGCCACAAAAAAGACTCCTCCTGTTTCTGCAAGGTCATCATCAACTAAGATGACAATTCTTCCTTTTTTAATATCTTCTATTGCTTCTTCTATATTAGTAAACATTTTCATATCCTCCTGCTGTATTAAATTTCTTATCTACCTATTAACTATTATATATATCCTTTTACAATCACATCCGGACCAACAATCTCATGTGATACCTTCTTAAGCAGAATGGCATTTCTCATCAGTTCAATTCCTTCCCCTCCAACGGGGGTTATCCCATGATTACCACCAATTATCTTTGGTGCAATTGTTGTATACACCTTTTGAACGACTCCGCTTTCAAATGCTGACCCCAATATTGCGCTTCCCCCTTCAATATAGAGAGAATCAATTCCCATATTCCCTAAGGTCGTTACAACCTCCATAAAATCTATATGTTTATTCTTTTCCTTTAATTTAATTACCTGCACTCCTTTGTGGAGTAACGCTTCCTCTTTTTCATGGGGAATGAATTCTGAGGCAAAAATCAGAGTTTTAGTATTATCATCTACCTGAAGTACTTTGGCATCCATCGAGATATCTCCATACTTTGATATGACGACTCTTAACGGATTAGATATAACTACATCTTCTAGCCTTGTAGTTAATAATGGATTATCTTTCCTTACAGTATTTTCTCCAACTAATATTGCAGCAACCCGTTGCCTTAATTGATGAACAAATCGTAAACTATCCTCCGAACTAATCCATTTGGAATCACCCGTCTTGGTTGCGAGCTTTCCATCCAAAGTCATAGCCCACTTAACAATAACATATGGCCGCCTGTTCACTATATAAAAAGCATATATCTCATTTAATTCTTCACACTTGTCTCTCAAAACATCTAGTTCATATTCAATACCCTGTAGTTCCAGTTCATGCAAAAAATTATACTTCTTATAAGGATATGGATCCAACATTCCTATATAAATTTTTCTGATGCCCTTCTCACGAATGTCTCTTATCAGCATATATACATCCGACTCATAACGAAACGGTTCGATCGTTAAATACATCTCTGCTCCTGACAGATTCTCCGATGCATTATTCAAAGCCTCATATTCAGCGGTCATTGCTCCATATGATTTATAGTAGCCTTCACTGATAATTCTGTTCTCTTTCACGATTACTGCACCCGAAAGAGGATCTGGATTGACAAATCCAGATCCCCGAATCGCCAAATCGATTGCTCTATTCATATAGTAATTTTTCATTACACACCTCTTTTAAATATAACAAAATATAATAAGTCAAAATATAATAAGTCAAAATTCTTTCAAATCATTTCTATTATATCTTTGCTGGAAGATTAAATCAATAACCTTTGTAAGGATTACTTATTATATTTATTTACAATTCTATTTACTCTCTCCTCTGTAAATTGAACATGTTCCTGGCTGCAGTTTATGCTAATCCTTTGTAAGTTATAGTCAATATAAATATACAGCCCAATCATTTGATTAAACTCTTCATAATCTCCTCGGACTTCAATAAATTTATGAAACAACTCTTCTTTTTCAATCTGATCACAAATAACATAGCAAAAATGATTATTAGTTTTTACTATTTCTTCCATTTTATTAAATTCACCCGGTGATATAATTAATCCAATTTGATAACTGTTTACCACTTCCGATTTTTTGACTGAAAATCCGCATATTATCACATCATTCTCTTTTTTTGTAATTACCTCATGATATCGTATTCCTTGCTTATCAAGTTCTTTCTTAATCAGATTTATTTTTTCCTCAATATTAAACTTCGGATCACAGTAAAACATATTCGTATTAATCACTACGAATATGTCATAGTCCGAATTAAATTCCTGCATAAATTCCGATATAAAATCTTTTGGATTTTGTACTTTAACATAATTCATAAAAAATAATATTTTATCCTGATTTGCTACTTTTTTAACGACTAACTTATTCTTATTAAATACACCCATGTTAGTACCTTCCTCTCAATAAATCTAAATATATAAGATTGTAAAATACCTCAGCCGGCATAGACTATGATTCCAAGATTTATTATAGCACTTTGGCGAAAACAATATATTCCATTCCCCTGACCACCAATAAGGATTACCTATTCATATATTATACAATTACTTGATTAGATTAACCATCAATATTTTCATCAATTCAAACCAGAAAGTGCTACAACCCTCGAAATTAAATAGGTTTGTAGCACTTTAATAAGTCAGTTTCCAATCTTTCTGAGCGTAATATAATATTTTTCTGCCGTTGTAATAAAAAACTAGTTTATTTAGATTTGGATTTAGAATATACGTCAAATGCAACCGCGGAAAGAAGAACGAATCCTTTGATTGTCTGTTGCCAGTCTATACTAATACCCATGATGGACATACCGTTGTTCAAAACACCCATCAGCAAACCACCAACCATTGCACCAACTATCGTACCAACACCACCTGATGTTGAGGCACCACCGATAAAACAAGCGGCAATCGCATCTAATTCGAAGTTAACACCTGATTTTGGTGTAGCGGAGTTTAATCTACCTGTGAAGATGATACCTGCAAGAGCAGCCATAACTCCCATATTTGCATATACCCAGAACATTACCTTCTTTGTATTAACACCAGATAATTGTGCGGCCTTGGCATTACCACCAAATGCATAAATATGTCTTCCTGGTATTGTCTTCATTGTTACAAAGGAATAAATTAAAACTAATACGATTACAATGACCAAAACCATAGGAATTCCTTTATAGGAAGCTAAAGAGAATGCAAACGCATTAATAACGACCAATATTCCAATCACCTGCGGAATAAAGATTGAGTATGGGCTTACTTCAAAACCATACTTTCTCTTGTTTTTTCTACTATTCAATTCTCTAAATACATAAAATATAGATGCTACTAGCCCAAATAGCATAGCTAGAAGATTAAGTCCGCCCACATTTGCTACATTCGGAAGAAAGCCGGAAGCTAAGAAAGTATAGTCAGCAGGCAATGGTGCAAGACTGGTTCCCTTTAAAACAACCAATGTCAATCCTCTAAAAATTAACATACCTGCCAAGGTAGCTATGAATGCTGGGACGCCAACATACGCTATCCAAAATCCCTGCCAGCATCCAATTAAAAGACCGAGTAAAAGTGAAACGATAATAGTAGGCAAAACCGGTATATGCATCTTCAGCATCATAATAGCTGAGATTGCACCAACAAAGCCTGCCACAGAACCAACTGATAGATCAACGTTACCACCAGTCAAAATACATAATAACATACCAATTGCAAGAATTAATATGTATGCATTTTGTGAAATTAAGTTTGCAACATTCAGTGGTTTGAGTAAAACACCACCGGTTGAAACCTGAAACAATACAGTTACGATTACCAATGCAATAACCATAACGTATTGACGAATATTCCCCTTCAACAGACTACCTGCTTTATTCATGATATACCTCCTGATGACTCTTCATTATACAATTCATTATATTAACCTGCGAAGCTTCCTCAGCATTCAGCTCTCCAACAATCCTACCTTCATTCATGACATAAACCCTGTCACACATGCCTAATATTTCTGGTAACTCAGATGATATTAATATTATAGTTTTACCATTAGCTGTCAATTCATTGATTACTGAATAAATTTCATATTTTGCACCAACATCAATACCACGTGTCGGCTCATCTAGAATTAACACATCAGGATCAGAGAAAATCCATTTGCTGAATACAACCTTCTGTTGATTTCCACCAGATAAATTACCAGTTCTTTGAAGAATACTTGAAGATTTAATTCTTAGCTTTGCTCTGAAATCCTCTGCAACCTTAATCTCTTTGTTTTCATCAATAACAATGCCTTTACTGATTTTCCCAAATGCAGTCAAGCTAATATTCCGCTTGATGCTATCTATCAAAATCAAACCGGCATTTTTTCTGTCTTCGGTTGTATATGCGATACCGTGTTTAATAGCATCACTTACTTTCTTAATTTGAATTTCTTTTCCGTCTTTTATGATAGTTCCTTCAATTTTCTTACCAAATGATCTTCCAAAAATACTCATAGCAAACTCTGTACGGCCAGCACCCATAAGTCCGGCTATACCAACAACTTCACCTTTTCTTGTGTTGATATTAATATTTTTCAAAACTAGTTTTGATTCGTCTATCGAATCATATGCGCTCCAGTTTTTCACCTCAAAACACACTTCTCCGATGGAATGTGATCGTTTGGGAAATCGATCGACAAGTTCACGACCAACCATACCTTTAATGATTCTGTTTTCTGTAATTTCATCAACGCCCTTAACAAGTGTTTCAATTGTTCTACCGTCACGAACAACAGTAATCTCATCTGCAACTCTAGTAACTTCATTCAATTTATGAGAAATAATGATGCTAGTTATACCATGATCCTTAAGTTCAAGTAGTAAATCAAGCAAATGTTTGGAATCATCATCATTCAAAGCTGCTGTTGGTTCATCAAGAATTAGAATCTTGACATCTTTTGCAAGGGCTTTGATGATTTCAACAAGCTGCTGCTTACCCATTCCAATATCCTTAATTTTCGTTTCGATATGTTCATTCAAACCTACCTTTTTCATCATCTCCAGAGTTCTTGTACGTGTTTTATCCCAGTTGATAACAGAACCGAAATCCGTTTGTTCATTACAAAGAAAAACATTTTCTGCAATCGAAAGTTGTGGAATAAGAGCTAATTCTTGGTGGATGATGGCAATACTTTTCGCTTCACTATCTTTTATGTTTTTAAATGCACAAACCTGCCCATCGATAACGATATCTCCTTCATATGTTCCATAAGGATAGACACCGCTCAAGACATTCATTAATGTAGATTTCCCTGCCCCATTCTCACCTACAAGTGCATGGATATGACGAGGCTTTACCTTAAAGTTAACGTTATCTAGAGCTTTCACGCCAGGAAACGATTTTGTAATGTTTCTCATTTCCAATGCATATTGTTCCATAATTGGCTCCCATCTGCGTGCTTTAGCACGCGTACAAATCAAGGGGTGTGAAATTGTTTTTCGATTGAAATTATTTTTCTCAATTTCTATTTCACACTTAGCCCTCCTGTCTGCGACTTACTCGCAGACGTAAATTCAAGGGTTGAAAGTGATTTTCTTTCAACCTTTCACTCCTTTAGCATCAGCGTTATAATACTTGATACCAAAATGTCGGTTAGTTCTATTCTACTAACCGACATTTCAGTAGTTAAAGACTTACTAGAATTATTGAATGTCTGCTGGTTTCAAATATCCAGAGTCCATAACTAATTCTTGATAATTCTCTTTCGTAACGATGAATGGCTCGAGTAGATATGATGGTACAATTTTAACATTATTATCATAAGTCTCGGTATCGTTAATTTCTGGTTCTTTACCGGTAAGAACAGCATCAACCATATTAGCTGCAACAGCTGCAAGTTCACGTGTATCTTTCAAAATTGTTGAATATTGGTCACCTGATATAATCAGCTTAATGGATGCTGCTTCTGCATCTTGACCTGTTACAACTGGTAAATCCGTACCTGTTAAACCGAATGCTGTTAAAGAAGATAAGATACCTCTTGAGATACCATCGTATGGAGATAATACGCCGGCAAGCTTTTTACCATCTGTATAGTTTGCAGCAAGAATTGCATCCATACGAGACTGCGCAACTGCACCATCCCATCTTAATGTACCAACTTCTTCCTGAGTTACTTGGCCTGAAGGAATAACAACCGTACCATCATCAATCAATGGCTGAAGAATATCCATAGCTCCTTGGAAGAAATAGAAGGAGTTTGTATCATCAGGTGAACCTGCAAATAACTCAATATTGTAAGGTGCATCACCTTTCAACTTCTTAATACCTTCAATAAGTGATTCAGCCTGCTGCTGACCAACGCGTCTGTTATCGAACGTAGCATAATAAGAAATTGCATCTGTATTAACCAATAGACGGTCATAGGAAATAACCTTGACACCGCTGGATGCTGCTGCATCCAATGTATCGGACAGTGTAGAACCATCAACAGCTGCAATAACCAGAACTTTTGCGCCCTTTGTAATCATATTTTCAATTTGAGATTTTTGTGTTGGAATATCGTCTTCTGCATATTGCAAGTCAACTATATATCCTTTTCCTTCAAGAATCTCTTTCATTGCAGCACCATCTTTAATCCAACGTTCACTGGATTGAGTTGGCATCGAAATACCTATGTATTGACCAGCTCCTGCTGCTTCTGTTGCTGCTTCTGTTACTGTTGCTTCTGTTGCTGCTTCGGTAACTGTTGCTTCCGTTGTGTCTGTAGCTACAGCTGTCGGTGTAGCTGTGTCTGTTTTTGGTTCTGTTGTGGTAGTTTTTGTACCGCAAGCCGTAAAAAGAGACACGGTCATTGCAAGAAGCATTAACAATGATAAAACTTTTCTAAATCCCAATACGTTTTTTTTCATAAAATCCTCCCAGTGTTTTTAATTATTTTTGTTGATTTATGCTAAACTGTATTTTTTTTACAGTTTGCATCGAAACAATGTGCAAATATTCGTAACCTTATGCTTGTTTTGTTTTCGTTTGTGTTCGTTTCATTTTTCGTTTATGTTTGTATGATTGAATAATACCATCCAAACATATAATTGTCAACAATATTTTTAATTATTTATCATATTTGTTATGCATTTTTTACATACGTTTTAAAATATGTCCAATTTTACAGCTATTCATATGATTTAATTAAGCAGAATTCATTTAACACCCAATAAAGTGAATAATTTGAAAAAGCAGTAAATATTTTTAATATATTCGTGTAAAGTCTATGGTCAATAACCAAATTGCATGGTAATATATTATTAACATGATCCAATGTCACTATTTGTTTTTTCATTGATATCGTGTATTATATTCTAGGAATTCACCGTTTTTTTGTTTACTACCTAAAATTTCTGACTATATTAAAAGATGGGATAACAATATGTTTGCAATCGAAAGAATACGAATCATAAAAAACATACTAATAAAAGATCATAAAGTATCCGTTGCTAAATTAAGTGAAATGCTTGATGTTACCGAAGTAACTATCCGCCGTGATCTTGAAAAACTTGAGAATGAAGATTTTCTCAAGCGCACACACGGTGGTGCTGTCCTTCTGGACTATGTAGAGGATACAATATGGGACGTGAACGAAGAAAACAAAGATATCCAGTTGTATCAGGAAATCGCCGATACAGCTGTTTATCTAGTTAACGACGGTGATGCCGTAATGCTCACAAACGGATCCGTTAACACTTTTATCGCAAAGGCTTTATCCACACGTAGTAATCTAACCGTTGTCACGAACGACTTGCTAATTGCGTCTGTTTTCGCACATTCTTCCTCTAATAACCTGATATTACTTGGCGGCGACTTGGATGAGAATGCTGTTTATGGTCAGATGACTGTCGATAATTTAAAAAACTTTTCTTTCGATCATATTTTTATAGAAATCGATGGACTCAGCGAAACCGTTGGAATGACAGTTTCAAGCACTAAAAAAGCCACTTTAATCCAGCAGGCCATTAAACTGGCTGATTCAGTCACGGTGGTTTGTCCTTCCTGCTTCTTTGGCAACAAATCACTCTATCGTGTTGGAAACCTAAACATTGCTCATCGTGTTCTTACCGATTCAAACCTTGAAGACAAGTATAAAAACTATATGTTCAATCACAACATTCCCCTATTTACTTCGATAGATGTTTACGAAAATTAGCCACTTTCAGGAGGTTCAATTTGAATAGTCCATTGCTTGAACTTAAGAATATTAACTTAGCTGTATCTAGTTTCAAGATTCATGACGTCAACATCTCCCTGTATCCTAGAGAAGTGCATATTATTATGGGTGAAAATGGTTCTGGAAAAAGTAAGTTGATGGAATTGATAAGTGGAATGATACAACCAGATTCCGGTGACATCTATTTTGAAGGACAACTAATCAAGCCAAAAAAACCTTCCCTTTATTCCTCCAATGAACTCATCTTCATACAGCAGTATTCTGCACTTTTGGAAGATCTCAGTGTTGCGGAGAATCTATATTTTCATAATCTCCCTTATAAGAACAAATTATTACACACAATTGATTTCGAAAAGCTGAACAAACAGTTTCTGGATTTGATTAATGAATTGAATCTACCAATTAAAACTCAAGACACAGTCAGAACGCTCGGACTGGCTCAGAGGCAGATGATTGAATTCTGCAAAGCTTATATTTCCGATGCTAAGGTCGTAATTTTGGATGAACCTTCCGCTGTACTTACTCCAAGTGAGCGTGAACTTCTATATAAGATTGTCAATAACATCAAGGAAAGGGGTGCCGGTATTTTTTATATTACTCACCGTATCGATGATGTCATGACGATCGGCGACCGAATATCCATCATTAAAGACGGCACTTTGACAGGAACTAAGGTTATTAGAGAGACTACTGAGGAAGAGATCATTCATTTGCTTACTGGTACACATTTGAAAGAACGATATCCAAAAATGATGATTAAAAAAGGTAAATCGCTTCTTACTGTATCAAATTTAAGCTTTGAAGATAAGCTGACCAATATCAATATACAGCTTAGAGAAGGTGAAATATTGGGCATTACCGGACTCGCTGGTTCGGGTAGGACACTATTGGCCAACTGCTTGTTCGGTGTGACTAAATATAGCGGGCAGATTTATATTAACGACAAACTGGTACAGCTCAGCAGCCCACGGGTGGCAATCCACAACGGCATCGCGCTAATGCCGGAAAACCATTTTGAAGATTCGATCTTTAAAGAGTTGAATACTGACGAAAACGTTGCCTTTCCTTCTCTTCATCGATTTTCAAGAAATGAAATTATCAATTATGATTATTTGAAGCAGACTGTCTCAGATTACATTACCAAAATAAACATTCCAGTTCTACACAGCAAAAGTATTCTTTCTTACAGCGGTGGTAGCCTTCAGAAAGCAATATTTGCAAAGTGGCTGATGAGTCGGGCAAAGATTTTTATTTTAGACGAACCAACACGTGGTATTGATATAGCCAGTAAAATTGATATCTATAACTTTATCAGTGATATGACGAAGAAAAAGGCTGGCATCATTTATATTTCATCCGATATCGACGAGATCATGGGAATCTGCGACCGTGTTGCCGTCTTGTCCGATAATACTTTGGTGTGCGATCTTCCAACAAATCTTACTACAGCTGAAGAAATAACTGGACTTCAAGTTCGCATTGCATCAGACCCACGTTTTTCCAATCCCAAATAGTGGACTAGATACGGCTCAGTATCAACCTATCATTGATTTGTTGATACTGAGCCGTATCTGTGCCTATTCCAGCTGTCTCTCTGATTTCAATTAAAGATTATTATCAAAATGCTCCATGATAATTTCATGTACCTGTCTGCTCCAGAAGGTTCCCTCATGAGGTGCATGCTCCACACAAATCATTTCAGCTTGAACATCTGCTTCTAACAGGGTCTGATACATCTTTACTGACTGTTCATAGGACACAACTGGATCTGCATCTCCGTGAATCAGTAAGAACGGAGGATATTTTACTCCTATTTTTACTAGATTTACTGGACTCATGTCATATAATATTCTCTGACAATCTTCAGGCTTTGCCCCTCCAGTCAACCCTTTAAAAATATCTCTAAAACCTTCATCTTGAATTGCTTCTTCTGGTGCCTTCTGCATATTCATATCCGTTGGTCCAAAACATTCCACAACACATTTTACACCGTCTGTAAATCCCAAATACTCTTCTGTTTCATATTTCGGCTCATCTTGGGTCAGACCCACTAAAAGCGCAGTGTTTCCACCTGATGATGTGCCCCATATTCCTACCCTATTTGTATCAATTCCATATTCGTCCGCATTCTTCCTTAAGAAACGAATTGCAGTCTTAACATCCTGTAGGTAAGCTGGAAATGGATTCCCTTCCAGACAGTTTCGATGGGTAACGGTAGCTACTACATATCCCTTTCGCGCATATTCACTAAGCTGTGGAATCTCATAATAAATGTTTGGAAATGTCCATGCACTTCCTTGCACAAACACGATTAATGGATATCTTGGAATCTCAGTTTCATTCTCCCTGTCTCTCCATGGAACAATTAAGGACAGTTTTAGCGCTTTTCCTGTTGCTGTGGAATACGTTACATCCGGAATAATTTCTGCCATTCCTTCTAAAGTTGGATTATACTGAATTGTTTTAATGTTTAATTCTTGCATACTTTCTCCTCTTCTTCCTTTTTATCCTAATATACTACAATTCACTTTTTGATTCAATAAATAAACATGATTCTTTTAATAGAATAAAAAAATCATCCTCCTTATGATTTTATATCAAAAGAAGGATGATTCACTATTTTTCTTTACAACCCATTATTTTTCAAACTGTCTTCCTTCATGATCTACATAATAATCACCTGTGTATATTAGTTTAGAAATTGGAACAATTTCATAACCTTTATCCTGTAGTCCTGTTATCATATCTTCAAGAGCGTCTTTTGTAAATTTTGCTCCATTATGACATATAATAATAGATCCGTTCCCAAGATGTTTGTGGTTACATACTGTATTAATAATGGAATCAATACCATAATCCTTCCAATCCATAGAATCCACATCCCACTGTATACAGTAATACCCAATCTCTCTCGTTGCTTCAACTAAAGTATTATTATAATCCCCATAAGGAGGTCTAAATAGCGACATTTCTATTCCTGTCAGTTCCTTTACCTTCTCATGAACTTTCATAATTTCTTCCGCACATTGTTCTTTACTAAGCTGTGACATATGTCTATGGTTCTCGCTGTGATTTCCTAAGTCATGTCCTGCAGCTGCAATAGCTTTTACATCCTCCGGATATTTTTCTACCCACCCGCCTGTCATAAAGAAGGTTACATTAATTTTATATTTAGCCAATATTTCCAAAATCTCTGCTGTATCTTCATTCCCCCATGCTGCGTCAAAGCTAAGTGCAACCTTTTTCTCATCTTCATTCAC
>CAUQEW010000019.1:0-103031 GCA_963517115.1 uncultured Lachnospiraceae bacterium
ATGAAAATTTTATTAGAATTTTCAGGGTTGTTTTACTGTTCAGTTATCAATGTTCTGTTTTTCTGTCGTTACCGACAACTTTTATATCTTATCACACATTCCGACTCATGTCAACAACTTTTTTTCTTCGATTTATAAGATTTTTAGCTGTTTTTAATATCTATTGCGGAATCAGTGTAAATTTAATTATATAGTCTATAATATAAAATGTCAAGAGATAGTTTATCTGTTTTTCTTATTTTGTCTCCCCCCCTTCATCAAATCCTAAGACAAAAAAGTGAATTCTTATTTAAATTTCACATTCTTTTTATTATTCAATCACAAAATAGACACATTTTTTATCTAGAATAAAATTAGATCGTGAATAAAAACTCACTTTCAACTCCAACCCTATTATACGCAATGAAACATTAGTTACATGGTTCTAAGTTTAACTTAGCTACCATTGTCTGTTTTACCAACAGACAAGGAAGAAGCCAGCAGACCCCCTGCTGGCTTTTTTTAATTAATGTATGTATCTAATGCGAAACTAATAACTAACGCTCGATCTATTTTCTTCAATACGTCTTGTTCAAGATGACACACTTTTTCCTTAAGTCTTGATTTATCAATTGTTCTTACTTGTTCCAACAGAATTACAGAATCTTTGATAATTCCATATTTTTCAGCATCAATTTCTACATGGGTCGGAAGTTTGGCCTTATTCATTTTTGATGTAATTGCTGCACATATTACGGTAGGACTATGTTTGTTTCCAGTATCATTCTGAATAATAAGAACAGGCCTAACTCCTCCCTGTTCCGAACCAATCACCGGTCTTAAATCTGCATAAAATATATCGCCTCTTTTTATAATCACTTTTCTCACACTCCATTTTATGGCTTTAGTCTTATTATTTCCAATTTTGACATGTGTATTCCATAAAATGTTTTCTTTTTATGTGATCAGATAAATAATTATTTTTCGTATTCGAAAATTTTTCCCTTATGTGAATAAATACGTGGTATTCTTTTTCCTACATTACATATGAATTCATAATTAAATGAATATGACATATTTGCTAATTCCTCAACGGAGATGTATTCCTCTTTGTCTTTACCAAGCAAGGTTACTACATCACCTTGTGCTACATCTTCAATTTCTGTTACATCTACCATAAATTGATCCATGCAGACTCTACCGAGTATAGGTGCTGATTTTCCATGAATTAAAACTCTTCCTTTTGAAGATAATTGTCTTGGGTAACCATCTCCATATCCAACTGGTATCGTTGCTATTCTTGTTTTTCTATTAGTAATAAAAGTACTTCCATAGCTTACACCTATCCCTGCATCAATTTCTTTCACATAGCTGACATGTGTTTTAATTTCCATTGCTGGCTCTAACGGCAGTTTTTCTTTATTTACTTCTTCGGATGGATATAATCCATAGGTTGATATTCCACTACGAACCATATCAAGCTTAGCCTCAGGTAGATCAATTATTCCTGCACTATTTGATATGTGTTTTACCGAAATAACGATTCCTTCCTGCTCTAAGCGTTTTACAAAGTTTAGGAATCGTTTCAATTGATTATGAGCAGATGTCTTATTACTCTCATCTGCACATGCAAAGTGTGTATATATACCATTTATATTTATTCCATCTAATAATGAAATCTTTTTAATATTTTCTATACTTTCCTCAGTATCACTAAATCCAATTCTACTCATACCAGTATCTATTTTTATATGTACATTTGCAATTCTATTCTGTCTTATCGCTTCTCTAGATAAATCCTCTGCTGAACAAAGCTGAAAGATTGTTTGTGTAATGTCATATTGTACCAACTGTCTATATTGTTCCTTAGGAGTATACCCCAATATTAGAAGTGGTTTATTAATTCCAGCATTTCTAAGTTCAACACCTTCTTCGATAATTGCTATTCCATATGCATCTACTCCTATTTGTTCCAAAGCTCTTGCAATTGGCACAGCACCATGACCATAACCATCAGCTTTTATGATTGCCATAATTTTTGTAGAATTACCAATTAATTTTTTCGTATTTAAGATGTTATTACAAATAGCATCTAAGTTAATATTAGCAGTCACTCTAAAATATTGTCCTTCTAACTCTGTCTCCGAAGACAATTCTGTAATATCTGCTTTCATATGTTCCTCCATTCCATGCTATCAAATTACTTTACATATATCAGCAAGCTTTTCAACAATATCACTAGCGATTAATGCATATTTTCCTTTCTGTTCTGCAGCACTATCTCCTGCTAACCCATGTATATATACTCCCAACATGGTTGCTTTGCTTGGGGATAAACCTTGTGCAATCAACGCTGCGATAATACCAGTTAATACATCACCTGCGCCTCCAGTAGCCATTCCGCTATTACCTGACACATTAATATATCTCATATTTTCGTATGCAACTATGGTTCTTGCATCTTTTATCGCGACTATCAGTTTATTATTATAAGTACATTTATCAGCTGTTTCAACCAGTCCATTGGCTATTTCTTCTACTGGAATCCCAATTAGTCGTGACAGTTCTTTTAGATGTGGTGTTAAAATGGTCTGATCTGGTAAATAAGCTGCTAATTCTTCTATACGATCCTTTTTTAAATTCATTTTATTAGCTAATATATTAATTGCATCTGCATCAATGATTACTGGTACTTTTGCATTCTGTATTACCAAATCTAATAATTCCTCAGCTTTTCTACTTACTCCAATACCTGGGCCAATTACAATAACGGTTGCCCATTCTATATCCGCTAGTATTTTTTCTATCTCCGCATTATCCATTAAAACATTTGGATCATATGTGGTTAAAATGGCTTCTGGCAAAAGTGTCTGCAGAATTGTTCTATTATCCGTAACGGTCATCAATTTTACTAAACCAGCACCTGTTCGATATGCTGCCTTTGCAGATAAAAAGCAAGCACCGCTTATATTAACGGATCCCGCCATAATGAGTACCTTTCCATAGGTTCCTTTATTTGAATAATCTTTTCTCATGGGCAATTTCTTTATATCCAAATTATCATAAATAAAATAATTAGGATTTATAGCTTCAATAGCAGAATTAGGAAATCCGATATTAGCAACAATAACCTCTCCGGCATATTCACATCCGGGGTACAATATAAGTCCTAATTTATTAAGACCAAAGGTAATGGTAAAGTTTGCTTTAACGGCTATGTTTAATGGTTTTGCAGTATCTGCAGATAATCCAGATGGGATGTCAATAGCGAAAATTATATGTTCACCCGTATTCATTTCCTTTATAGTATTTTCATAAATACCAGACACTGGTTTACTTAACCCTATACCAAATATTGCATCTATTATAATAATATATTCTTCGATTTTAATATTGTTATATATGGATATGCCTAAATTTCTAGCAATCGTTAATTGTTGCTTTGCTTGAACTGATGCCTTGTTTTTATCACCAACAAACAGGATATCAACCTGATAACCCTCCATACTTAAAATTCGCGCGGTAGCGATGCCGTCTGCCCCATTATTACCACTCCCACACACAGCAAGAATTCTATCCTTCTTACTCGCGTGCTTTTTTATGCACTCAGTGACCTGCAAAGCTGCTCGTTCCATCAGAACCATAGATGGAATACCAACATTTTCAATGGTATAGAAATCAATTGCTTTCATTTGTGCAGAATTAACTACTTTTTTCAATTTTAATCTCCTTCGCCAACTGCAAAAGCGCTTGAATACTTTTTTGTATTTGTTATCGTTACAAATATTTTCTTAATGCCTAATAATTTGGAAGCTTCTAAGGTTGTACCATATAAATTCACATATGGCTTTCCTAAAGAATCGCGTAATACTTCTATATCTATTGGTGCAATTCCCCTAAATCCGGTTCCAAGCATCTTGGATACAGCTTCTTTTACTGCAAAATTGTCAGCTAGTTTTTTTGTATCCGTACCCACCAGATCTAATTCCTTCTCTGTATAGTATTTTGCCCGAAATGACTTTTTCTCACAAGCCTTTACTACTCTGGCAATTTCAATTAAGTCTGTACCGATACCGACAATCATACCTTTTACTCCCGCCGCCTGCTTTAGCAGGCATTTTAATCAAGATGGCATATTTTTTCTTTGCCTACTCCCGCCGCCTGCTTTAGCAGGCATTTAATCAAGACGGCAAATTTTCACTTTGCCTACTCCCTCAAGTCTACCTAATTTTTCGTTCTTTTAAACCATCATCTAAGTTTTGCATTAGTTCAGGACCCAGCATATCATGCATGTAGGAGTAAATTGTTGTAGTTTTTATCTCCATATCTTGTTTTAACAAAATTTTATCTTTGAGTTCTAATCTCAATTTCGCAACACTCTGGGTAATTTCCTCAATCTTTTGATTGTAGACACTCAGTCTTTGATAACACTCTTTTGAACTTTCTATGATGAGCTGTTCATTTACCGCTTTAATTTGATAGGGTATTTCTATTAATTCATCTTCAATGTTTTTCATTTTCTCACTGATTTCTAGAATTATCTTTTTATTTTTCCCTAGCTTTTTTGCTTTTAACATTCCAATCTCTGTTTCATTTACGTCCATATTGGTAATTATTTCCTTCATGAGAATTGTTTTTAAATTCTTCATATCTTTAATATCATGAATCAACTTACCTTGACGTTGCATTAACAGATTTAATCTATCTTCTATTTCTTTAATACGGGCAGGTTTTTCATTCTCTGGATATAATGCATACCATCTTTCATCTAATGTTAGAATTGGAATCTTTTTACCTTTAAAAAACCCTGAAAAATCTATTCCGTTATTATTTTTTTTCATATAATAAAGTACTCCCTTAACTGGCGTGATTCCATGATTCAATCACGGTTGCGGTATTGCAAATTTTATTCTTTATTATCATTTGAATTATGATCTGCTACTTTCAAATTGTAGGATAATCTCATTAAACTCTCTGCTAAATGAACATTCTCTACCATAACATCATTGGGAAGATTGAGGTCAGTAGGTGCAAAATTCCATATTGCTTTTATTCCCATTCTGACAATATCCTTCGCAATACCTGGTGCTTTTAACTTTGGAACTGTAAGTGCAGCAATATGCACGGTATTATTCTTCACAAATTCTTCTAGTTCATCAATCATGCGAATTTCAGTACCTCGAATTGATATACCCACTAACCTAGGATTTACATCAAAAATTCCTCTAATATAGAAACCACGACGTTCAAAATCCATATAATTAGCTAATGCCTGTCCCAAATTACCTGCACCAATAATTATAATATTATAATTTTTATCAAGCCCTAATATTTTACCAATTTCCGAATATAAATGTTCTACATTATATCCGTATCCTTGTTGACCAAATCCGCCAAAGTTATTAAGGTCTTGTCTAATCTGAGAAGCAGTCACCTTCATCCTTTCACTTAATTCTTTTGAAGAGATACGAACTACGTCATTTTCAAGTAATTCTCCTAAATATCTATAATATCTCGGCAATCTTTGTATTACTGCTAATGATATTTCTTTCTCTTGCACAATTAATTCCTCCTTCACTATTCGTGAAAATCTATATTTTAACCCCACTTTATTCATTTATTATATTTGATTGATATAAAATTGTCAAATATAGTTTCAATCCTCATTTACTTGTCATTTCTCATGTGTTACAATATGAATTTATACAGGTTGCTTATTAAAAGTTTACTTGATATGCATGTAATACGTGTAATACATTAATTTAATGGAGAATATAAAATGATTTTAGCAAGTAAAAATATAAGTAAAAGTTTTGGTACTACACAAATATTAAATGGTGTTTCTTTTCATATTAATGATCGTGAAAAGGCTGCCATTGTTGGAGTTAACGGTGCAGGAAAATCTACCCTATTCAAAATTATAATGGGTGAAATGGCTGCAGATGAAGGCGAAGTCATCTTCTCAAAGGGAATCACAATTGGGTATTTAGCACAGCATCAAATTCTATCCACAGATAATTCCATCTATGATGAAATTCTTACTGTTAAGCAAGATATTATCGATTTAGATAATATGATTCATCAATTAGAGCATGATATGAAAACGGTATCCGGTAACGAACTTGAACGTATGCTTAATACATACACTAGGTTAGTACATGAATTTGAACTGAAAAACGGATATTCCTATAAGAGCGAAGTCATTGGTGTCCTTAAGGGGTTGGGATTTACTGAAGATGAATATGATAAACCGGTTACTACTCTTTCTGGAGGGCAGAAAACAAGGGTAGCACTTGGTAAATTATTATTAAGTACCCCAGATTTAATTCTTCTGGATGAACCAACAAACCATTTGGATATGGAATCCATTGCTTGGTTAGAAACTTTTTTATTAAATTATAATGGAGCAGTTGTAGTAATAGCCCATGATCGTTATTTTTTAAATAAAGTAGTATCTAAAGTTGTTGAGCTAGATAACTGTAAAGCAGTATCCTATGAAGGTAACTATTCTGCTTATGCAGAAAAGAAAGCCCTCCTGAGAGAAACCCTGATAAAACATTATCTCAATCAGCAAAAAGAGATTAGACATCAAGAGGAAGTCATTTCAAAATTACGTTCTTTTAACCGTGAAAAATCAATTAAACGTGCTGAAAGTCGTGAAAAAATGCTTGATAAGATTGAACGTGTTGACAAGCCTATTACAGTTGAGGCTCAGATGTCGATTCGACTTGAGCCACATGTAGTTAGTGGTAATGATGTGTTGTCAGTTACAGATCTTAGTAAATCCTTCGGTTCGCTTACTTTATTTAAAGATATACAATTTGAAGTAAAACGAGGGGAACGATTAGCGATTATTGGAAATAATGGTACTGGTAAAACTACCATACTGAAAATAATCAATCAATTGGTAAGTGCGGATCGGGGTGAGGTAAAGTTAGGCGCTAAAGTTAAAATCGGTTATTATGACCAGGAACATCAAGTACTGAATCAAGACAAAACATTATTTGATGAGTTGCAGGATACCTATCCTGATATGGATAATACTTCTATTCGCAATGTATTAGCTGCTTTCCTATTCACTAATGATGACGTTTTTAAACGCATTAAAGATATAAGTGGTGGTGAACGGGGGCGTGTATCTCTTGCAAAACTTATGCTTTCCGAAGCTAATTTTCTTATTCTAGATGAACCTACGAACCATCTGGATATAACTTCGAAAGAAATTTTAGAAAATGCGATTAATAATTATACAGGAACTGTTTTATATGTTTCTCATGACCGCTATTTTATTAATAAAACTGCTACTAGGATTTTGGATTTAAAGCAGCATAGTTTACTAAACTATATTGGTAACTATGACTATTATTTAGAGAAAAAAAGTGAGATAGAACGTTTATATTTATCAGAGGTTGATAGTTCACAAACATCTGTTAATCTTTTATCTAACATAGCGGGTACGGATGATCAAGATAATGCAGATAGAAAAAATGATTGGAAGCAACAAAAAGAGGAACAAGCAAAAATTCGTAAACGTCAAAGTGATTTAAAGAAAACGGAAGATGAGATTCATAATTTAGAAATCCGGAATGAAGAAATCGACGTTTTACTTACTTCTGAAGCGATATATACTAATGTTCCAAAGCTTTTAGAACTCAATAATGAAAAAAAGTCAATCGAAAAACGGTTAGAAGAGTTAATGTTACTCTGGGAAGAACTAGCCGAATAAACTAGACAATTTAAAATGCTATTCCAATAAAAAAGTTGTAGAAAACACTTGAGAATTCAGAGTATTTTCTACAACTTTTGTAATTAGATCAAGGTTATATTATAAACCCTGTTCAGAAATATTTTTTATTGTATTCATAATATGTTCATGTGCCAATTTCTCGGCTTTTTCACCGTCTCTTTGTTTAATTGCTTCCAATATTGCTGTATGTTCTTTATTTGAATTCGCAGCTCTCGTCTCGGAAGCTAATGTAATCTTTCTTATTCTTTGTACATAGTGATGAAAGTCTGACAGGACATGATCTAAAATCTTACTATCAGATGCCTCATAAATTAATTGATGAAACTTATTATCAAGTTCCACAATTTGTTCATGATGATCTTTCTTAGCATGGAATTCTGAAAGGTATACCGTTTCTTCCAATTCATCTATCTGTTCCTGTTTGATATGTTCACAGGCCCATTTTGCACATAAGCCTTCTAGATAAGAACGAATAATATAGATATCGTGGATGTCTTTTTCAGATATGCCATTAACATAAGCTCCCTTGTTAGGAATTATATTGACTAATCCCTCAAGTTCTAGCTGTCTTAATGCTTCTCTTACCGGTGTTCGGCTGACTCCTAACTCAATACCAATAGAATTCTCTTTTAATTCTTCATTTTGACTATATTTCCCTGATAAAATATCCTCTCGTATCTTATTAAAAACTCGACCACGAAGAGAATATTTATCGGTTACTTCCTTTTGAACATCATAGTCGTTCACCCAATAAGCCTCCTATAGCTTTTCAATAGTGTCCATTAAATAGTTTGCAAAATCAGCACTAGTTGCTCCGTTATCTCTTCCGGTTATCACCAACTTCTTCTCTGTAATGGTACAGATATCAAGTGCTTTATATAATTTTTCAGATTCCGTAACATATCCGATGTGTGCAAGCAACATTGCACCTGCTCTAATGACACTACAAGGATCCGCATACATAGCTCTTCCTTCTTGTACCATACGTGGTGCTGATCCGTGAATTGCTTCAAACATAGAATATTGCTTTCCAATGTTGGCACTTCCTGCAGTTCCTACACCACCCTGGAATTCTGCTGCCTCATCAGTAATAATATCCCCATAAAGATTTGGAAGTACAACGACTTGGAAATCTTTCCTTCTATTTTCATCAATCAATTTGGCTGTCATTATATCAATGTACCAATCATCTGCTGTTATATCCGGATATTCTTTTGAAATCTCTCTGAATATATCTAAGAATTTACCATCAGTTGTTTTTATAATGTTTGCTTTCGTAACTGCAGTTATTCTTGTTTTACCATTCGCTTTAGCAAATTCAAAAGCTGCTCTAATAATTCTTTCTGTACCTTGTGAAGTTACAACAGTAAAATCTACTCCAAGATCTTCTGTAACATGAACCCCTTTACTGCCTACTGCATAAGCACCTTCTGTGTTTTCTCTGTAAAAAGTCCAATCAATTCCTTGTTCTGGAATACGAACCGGTCTTACATTTGCAAATAAATCTAATTCTTTTCTCATTGCAACGTTAGCACTTTCAACATTTGGCCATGAATCACCTTTTCTTGGAGTTGTTGTAGGTCCTTTCAGAATAACATGGCATTCTTTTAACTCTTCTAATACTGCAGGTGGAATTGCTGCCATTTCAGCTGCTCTTCGTTCAATTGTAAGTCCTTCAATATCTTTAAATTCAACCCTTCCGGCTGCTACTTCATTGGATAATAAATATTCTAAAACTCTCTGTGCCTGTGATGTAATTGCAGGTCCAATGCCGTCACCACCACAAACGCCAATAATAATTTTATCTAATTCTTTGTAATTTAAGAAGTCGCCTTGTAGTTTCATTGCTTCTACTCTTTTTAATTGTTCTTCTAATAATTTTCCAAACTGTTCCTTCGCTATTTCAATTTTTTCTGTCAACATTATTAGCCTCCATTATATTTATATATTATTTAAATTTAATTCTTCTTTTGCTTTGTCAATAAGTTTAATTAATTCATCATCTGTAATTACTGTAACACGACCGCCTTCATATTCTTCATCTACCCATTCTTTGATTTTAGTTACAATAGGATTTGATTTGTTAACTGAATCCGATCCTGTCAGTTTAAAATAACTGTTTATCCAATGGGCAATTCCCGCTAAACCAGAGGTGTTGGATACAGAAACTAAAACAGGCCTGTTTAAAAACTTTCCTGTATCGAATATATTATATATTTCTTCATTCTTTAATAAGCCATCAGCATGAATACCTGCACGAGTAACATTAAAATTCTTCCCTACAAAAGGTGTTAAATGAGGTATTTTATAGCCAATTTCTTTGGTGAAATATTCTGCTATTTCTGTAATTACGGTTGTATCCATGCCATCTAGAGTACCTTTAAGTTGCGCATATTCAAATACCATTGCTTCTAAAGGTGTGTTACCTGTTCTTTCACCAATGCCGAATAAGGAACAGTTTACTCCAGAAGCTCCATATATCCAAGCAGTAGTGGAATTTGTTACCGCCTTATAGAAATCATTATGTCCATGCCATTCTAACATATTTGAGGGCACACCGCCATGGGTTATAAGTCCATAGATAATGCCTTGAACAGAACGTGGGATTACTGCTCCTGAAAAATTAACACCATATCCCATTGTATCGCAAGCTCTAACCTTAACCGGTATTCCATATTCTTCACCTAACTTCATTAGTTCCAAGCAAAATGGAATAACAAAGCCATGTATATCAGAACGAGTAATGTCTTCTAAATGACAACGAGGTGCTACACCTGTTTCTAAACATTCACGCACTACGCTTAAATAATGGTTCATAGCTTCACTTCTTGTCATTTTCATTTTATAGAAAATATGATAATCAGAACAACTTACTAATATTCCTGTCTCTTTCATACCAAGATCTTTTACTAATTGAAAGTCTTTTTTGCTGGCACGAATCCATGAAGTAACTTCAGGAAATTCATAACCTCTTTCCATACATTTATATACAGCATCTCTATCTTTCTTGCTATAAAGAAAGAATTCACTTTGTCTGATAATTCCCTTTGGTCCACCCAAACGATGTAAATAATCATATATTGTAACTATTTGCTCTGTTGTATAAGGAGCTCTGGATTGCTGCCCATCACGAAAGGTAGTATCAGTAATCCAAATTTCATCAGGAAAATTATGTGGTACGATTCGATCATTAAATGCTATCTTCGGTACCTCATCATACGGGAATAGATTTCTAAATACATTTGGTTCTTCTACATCAACCAAGGGATATAGGTGTTCTTCTAATTGAAGTAGATTATTATGGGAATTGATAAATACTTTCCTGCTTTCCATTTTTTTCTTCTCCTTATTTAATTATTTGAAAACAAAATATGAGTTCTTAAATTGCTTATATTCTGTTATTTCAGTCCATTTTATTTCTGTTTTATTGTATACAATTATACTGTTATTGTCAAGATAATTTTTCAATGTAATTATGCATCACAGTAAAAATTTATCGTGTTAAATCTTTTATACTTTTTTCATATCAATCAGATGAATATTAGCCTTTATTTTTTTTAAAAATTGTTATATAATTGCGATAAGCGTTAGTTAAATAAAGAAATAGATTATGGCAAAAATCGAGACTAGCCTCGATTATGCAGAAAAGAGGTTACTATGACTAAAAAGAAACTTGTTGTTGCTTTAGGCAGAAATGCTTTTGGTGATACTTTTCCGGAACAGCGAAAAGCAGTTCAAAAAGCAGCAAAAGCAATCGCTGATTTAGTAGAAGATAATTATCAGATTGTTATTACTCACAGTAATGGGCCACAAATTGGTATGTTCCATACTGCAATGACAGAATTCAGCCGTCTTGATTCAAAGTATACGGTTGCTCCAATGTCAGTATGTGGTGCTTTGAGTCAGGGATACATTGGATACGATTTACAGAATGTCATCCGAACTGAATTACTAAATCGTGGTGTTTTTAAACCTGTTTCCACTATAATTACACAAGTGCGTGTTGATCCTTTTGATAAAGCCTTCAGTCATCCGACAAAGATTATTGGACGTTATATGACAAAAGAAGAAGCAGAACTTGAGAGTAAGAAAGGCAATTATGTGACTTATGAAGAAGGCCATGGTTACCGTAGAATAGTTGCTTCTCCAAAACCAATGGAAATTTATGAAATTGATGCAATAAAAGCATTAATAGAAGCAAATCAGATTGTTATCGCTGGCGGTGGCGGTGGTATTCCTGTTTTAGAACAGGGTACGAAATTAAAAGGTGCCAGTGCAGTTATTGAAAAAGACTATACAAGTGAATTGTTGGCAGAACTCATTGATGCAGATATTTTACTTTTCTTAACCGCGGTTGAAAAGGTATCTCTGCATTATGGAGAATCTAATGAACAAGTTTTGGATACTGTGACATTAGAGGAAGCTAAGGAATATATGAATAACGGTTATTTTGAACACGGTTCTATGCTACCAAAAATAGAAGCTGCTGCTAAGTTTATTTCCTCTGCACCCGGACGCCAATGTATCATTGCTCATGTAGACAAAGCAAAAGACGCCCTTCATGAAAAAACCGGAACTCATTTTAACTTATAATAAAAAAGAGTTTGTAGAGCAAACTCTGCGCTGACGCTTGGTCGCTTGCGACATAATACCTTACAAGCGTCATGCGCATCCCCCTGAGGGTTTTTATGTAATAGGAGGCAATTTCCTATTACATAAAAAAATGGCTGATTCATACCTTTGTGGGAATGAATCAGCCATTTTTTTATATGTATATTTACGCTTACTTATACTGCATAATTACTTAAATCCTCTTGAAAATTCTTTATCATTGAATCAAAAATCGTAATCTGATTGGTTAATTCACCAATTTGCTCAACATATACGGTTACGTTAGAACTTGCCTCCTGTGTTGACGCAGAGTTCTCTTCTGCTATTGCTGCTAAATTTTGCATCCCATCAAACAAACTAGAAATATTATCAGCCTCTAATTTCAAATCTTGAGAGTTTTGAATCATTAAATCGGATACAACTTTTAAACGTTTATTGGATTGACTTGAAATATCAACCGCGTCTGTAAGCTTCGTATTTTCATTTTCAAGAACGGAATATTGTACATCAATGCCTTCTACAACAAGATTAATACTGGAGACAAAACTAGTTAAGCTTTCGTTAATTTGGCTCACTGCACTGTGCGTTTCTTCTGATAGCTTTCTAACTTCATCTGCAACAACCGTAAATCCTCTTCCTGCTTCACCAGCTCTAGCAGCTTCAATCGAAGCATTCAACGCCAATAAATTAATCTGCTTAGCAATAGCTGAAACAATTAATACTATCTGAGTTATATCATTCGCATTTTCTTTAAGTTCATTACTGCTTTGTCTAATATCATTAAATTTATAAAGTACCGTATTAATTTGGGAAGCTGTGGATTGAACATTATGGAAACTATCTTCAATACCTACCACTGCTTCTTCAATCTGTCCTTTATTTTTCTGTCCATCGTCTGAAATATTAGAAACATTACGAATGCTTCCATCTAATACTGTAATTGCTTTTTCGGTATCTTCAGCTTGTGTGATAGCTGCTCCAGCCACTTGTTCAAGTACGTTTGTTATATCGTTGGAAGTACTCTCCATGGTATGAGATATATTAGAAACTGATTGATTAAAGGTATATAATTCATCTACAATTGCATTAAAACCGATAAAATCTTTTTGTACATTTCTTTTTACTTCGTTAATACTTTGCATCATAGTTTCATATTCATCATTAGAACGCAGAACAATCGTTTCAACGAAATTCCGATTGGATAGTCTCTCTAATTCTTTGAAAATAAGTTTTTGCGGGCGATGAAATACATTCGATGATAATAAAGATATCAAGAACGTTGTACCACCAAAAATTAGTGATTTCACAAGTCCTGCTGACATAACAAATGCAAGAATTGTGATTATGAAAGTATTCATAATAGCAGTTTTTACAGCTATGTTTTTGATAACCCCAAAGGAAAATATCTGATTCAAATGATATTTCTTTGTATATTGGATCTCTTTTTCAAAAGTCAGTATCAACTGTGTCTCTGTTTCAGTTTGGCTTTTAATTTTAACTTTTATATCTTCCTTATAATACTTAGCCACTCCACTAAGAAGACCTACTAGATAATCTGCCATACCCCTTTTCGAACGATATGTAAATAATACTTCATGTGAAGATGTTGTTACAAGATCAAGTGCCGGTGGTACAGCACCTTTAAAACGTTTCATAACGATTACATGTACATCATTCATTGATTTTAAAAATTGATAAGCTGATTCATGACGAAAAAACCCTGGGTAATTTTTACTAAATGTTTTTATGTTTTCTTCACCCATTGTAAACCAAATTTCTTTATGGTTTTTCCCAAGAGTATTTCCAACATAATCCACAATACCTTTTGCAATTTTATCTTCTACATCCTCTAACGGGGTAAATATATGATCCGCACTTACATTATTCGTTTTTAATGCATCTAATACTACTGCATCTCCGAATAATGCTCTGCAAGATTCAACCCATGATGATACGACAGTACCTTTCATTTTCTTTTCTCCTTCGTAAATTAATTATTTTAAAATTAATTCTTAACATTAATAATTACATTATATAACAGTTAAATATTTAATTCAAGGTGCTTTCACGATGGATTTATTAATAAAGGAATAATTGGAACTGTAATAGCAGAAAGTATCATAAATCGTGAAAAGGCATACTATAACTATTATGATAAAGGAAGCGTGTTAGTATTGTGCGGAATAGCGGGATTTTGCAATTTTAGAAATAATTACATCGAAGATTCACCAAAATGGAATACTATATTATCTAATATGAAAGCCAAATTATTTCATAGAGGACCTGATGATAATGGTGATTATCTATCTAAGCATGTTGGATTGGCCCACGCTAGACTTTCCATTATAGATTTAGCGAATGGAAAACAACCCATGACTAGAAAGATTGGTAACAGGTCATATACCATAATATATAATGGTGAATTATACAACACAAAGGAATTAAGAAATGATTTAGAATTAAGGGATTGGAAGTTCAGAACTAATAGCGATACCGAAGTAATATTAATAGGTTATATTGAATATGGAGTAGATTTTGTAAAACAACTGAATGGAATCTTTGCCTTTGCAATTTGGGATGATTCTTTTGAAACATTACTTTTCTTTCGAGATAGACTTGGTGTTAAACCCTTGTTTTATACTATATTTGATGAAACTTTAGTGATAGGTTCTGAATTAAAGGCTCTTTTTGAATACCCAAATGTAAAACCTCAGATAGATAAAAAAGGGCTCTGTGAAGTGTTTGCATTAGGACCAGCAAAGACATGTGGTAACGGGGTTTTTAAAAATTGTTACGAAGTATTGCCTGGATATTATAATGTATATAATAAAGAAGGGCTTAAGCAAATTCAATACTGGAAGTTAATCAGTAAACCACATACGGATTCTTACGATGAAACTATAGCTAAAACTTCCTATTTAGTAACAGACTCTATTAAAAGACAAATGGTATCTGACATACCCATCTGCACTTTTTTATCCGGTGGACTTGATAGTAGCATAGTTACTGCGGTATGTGCAAAGGAATTAGCAAAAAAAGGGGAGCAAATAAATACCTTTTCCTTTGATTTCGTTGATAATGATAAGTTTTTTAAATCCAACTCCTTCCAACCATCTAGTGATAGACCATATGTTGATAAGATGGTATCTTATCTAAAAACAAATCACACTTATTTAGAATGTGATAATATGCAGCTTGTTGATTATTTGTATAAAGCAGTCGATGCTAGAGACCTACCTGGCATGGCAGATGTTGAATCTTCACTGTTATACTTTTGCTCAGAAGTTATAAAACAGAATAAAGTAGCTTTAACAGGAGAATGTGCAGACGAAATCTTTGGAGGTTATCCATGGTTTCATAGCAAAGAATCTTTTGAAATGAATACGTTCCCATGGTCAAAAGACATTGAACCTAGATTGTTGTTATTAAAAGATGATGTGTTAAAAGAAATTAATATAAAAAATTATATTGCCGAAGCATACGAGAAATCTGTAAGTGAAACTCCTTTACTTCCTGGTGAAAACAATATTGAATCACGGCGTAGAGAAATCGCTTATCTGAATTTAAAATGGTTTATGATAACACTCCTCGATCGGATGGATAGAACTAGCATGTATTCCGGACTAGAAGCTAGAGTTCCTCTGGCGGACCATAGAATATTGGAATATGTATGGAATGTTCCATGGAGTATTAAATGTAAAGATGGTGTTGTAAAACATCTACTTCGTGAATCTGCAAAAGGATTACTTCCGGATGAAATTCTTTATCGGAGAAAAAGCCCTTATCCAAAAACTTATAATCCAAATTATGAGAAGCTGTTAGGTGATAAACTGCTTACTGTATTAGAAGATAGCTCCTCTCCTATTAATTCACTTATTGATAAAAATAAAGTTAAAAATTTCATTCTTACTCCATCCGACTATGGAAAGCCATGGTATGGTCAACTTATGGCTGGACCACAAATGCTTGCTTACATGCTCCAAGTAAATTATTGGCTAGAGAAATATGATATTGAATTACTCCTCTAATTTATTATTTGTTTTTAAATGTATCAGAAAGTCTTTTAACATGATTTATTTCTTTAAAAGACTTTCCTATGATACTTCTTCTTAGTGTCCGACTAGAGACTCAGTGAAAAACAGAGCTACTGCGATGTTTTTCATATCTATGAGGCTCTACAAAGGACATGCCGCCGGAAGGCAAGGTAGACAAAATGAATATATATGCGGCGATATTCATTACACATACTAAATTGGATCTACACCCTAAACATTATATATCCATATATCAGACATTACACGTCACTAAGTATTTGTCCAACAGTTGATGTGGATGATAAGATAATTTTGAGGTTCGTAAACCAAGATCTCCAGTGTCTTCTTCTCGATTGATATAAATAACAGAATCAGTTACACTTGTTTTTGCAAATTCATTCATAATCATTTGAAAGGAGCCTGGAAATTCTTTTAAAGCTTTTTCTACATGGACATATAAAGTATCATTAATAATTTCGCCAATCGAAAAAGCAATAATATTACCATCTACTTGTACATATCCACCTATTAAGTTAAATTCGATGAGATATTGCAACAAATCTTTGGTTTTTTTATTATCTTCTATAGCAGTATCCGAGGTTTTTGTCATATTTTTTGAGTATTCGTTATAAAACTCAATCACTTGTTTTATATTATCACTGTTTATGTTTACATATTGATAGTTTGGATAAATTTTTATGAATTTGTTAATATGATTACGTTGACCACTATATTTACGTCCTTTTAATTCACTTAAATCTTTTGCTAAATAGATATAATCAGACCAGTCTCGGTCAAAACTATAATCAATATTATTATTAAAATAAACTTTTAGAGTTTCAATTGCTTCCTCCGGGACAGCACAAAATTGTAAGGGTATATTCTGCTTACTACTATAATCTACTAAAATGTCCAAGGCACTTTCAAGTGTATTCTTTCCGAACGGAATCGTAAAGCAAGTTTCATTATTAGTAAATTTCACTTTCATAAATAGCATTTCATTACATATTGCATATTCACTTGCATAATATTCCCTCCACATAAATAGAGCACCAATAGTACTATCACAAGTTCTATACTCTTTATAGCTCAAAAATCTATTAATTTCTTCTATACTATCAACTAAGATAGGTTTGAAATCTAACATAATATTCTCCTATTCAACTTATTAATAAAATCATTTTTTATATATGATGTTTTTTCATGTTACTTGATTGTTTTGAAGTTGTCAAGTTGTATTCTTACATGATAAGCTATGTTTCTCATTTTTATTCAATAAAAGCATTGACAAAATTATAGGAATCCTATATTATATCAATACAGATACATTGTATCCAATTTAATTGAACGCTTTATTTAATAAAATATAAAAGGAGGATAAAATTATGGGATTATATGATATTAATGTAAAAGATGTAAATAATAAGGACGTAGCTTTAAATAGCTATAAAGGAAAGGTACTATTAATCGTTAACACTGCAACCGGATGTGGCTTTACTCCTCAATATGAAGGTCTAGAGAATCTATATAAAATATACAAGGACAAAGGATTCGAGATACTTGATTTCCCATGTAATCAATTTTTAGGTCAGGCACCTGGAACGAATGCTGAACTCTCCAGCTTCTGCCAACTTAATTATGGAGTAAGTTTTCAGACTTTTGGAAAAATTGAAGTAAATGGTGATAACGCTGACCCTCTTTATAAATATTTAAAGGCAGAAGCTCCATTAGATATCGATAATGGCGAAATGGATGCATTTAGAAATCATGTAGGTGAAAAATATAATCATAAATTTGTTGAGAATGAAATACAATGGAATTTCACTAAATTTTTAATAGACCAGAATGGTAATGTCATTGCACGTTTTGCCCCATCCTATAAACCAGAAGATATTGAAGTAAAAATAAAAGAATTATTGAAATAAAAAATTAACTAGGAGCAAGTAAATGAATTATGATAAGTTAAAACTAGATCAACAGCTTTGTTTTCCGCTTTATGTATGTTCCAAAGAATTAATTAAAAAATATAAACCTTTGTTAGACCCACTTGGGATAACTTATACCCAATACATTGCTTTCATGGCTTTGTGGGAAGAGGATAATATATCCGTAAAAGATCTTGGTCAAAAATTGTATCTTGATTCTGGGACCTTAACACCACTACTTAAGAAAATGGAAAGTCAAGGATTTGTTACTAGAACACGGAGTACAGATGATGAGCGTACCGTTTATATAACACTTACTAAAAAAGGATTAGAATTAAAAGATAAGGCGATTTCTATACCTAATCAAATGGGCTCTTGCCTACCGCTTGACCCAAATGAAGCTGCCTCACTCTATCAGATACTTCACAAATTTATAAATAATATTAATTAGAAAAATAATACCCTCATTTTTAAGTGTGGGTATTATTTTTTTCTGTACTTTTAAAAACAACAGCTGTTATTTTATTTATTATAAAATTGTATATATGGATTATACTTGGTCTTGAGAACAAATAGGTAATTAATAATGATACTAAGATTGCATATACTAAATAATAGATCGTTCCATCCCATGGAAAAGATAATTTTCTCAAATATGATACTATAAATAAATGCATAATATATACTGTAACTGAATTCTGTCCAATAATAGAAATCCAGCTTTTTCGTGAACTTATTAGATTAATAAAGCATATGGTAATTATGGTTGCAGCTAAATAGATAAACGCCCGAATAAGTACTCCCTGAAATACTTCTTCACTGATTTTACTATAAGGTTTATACATAAATAAAGACTCTTTTTTAATTATTTCGTATTTGGATGAAATATATGCTAAAACTGTAAAAATAACCAAGGTTGTAGCTGATATAACTTTTGGTACTTTTTTAAATAGAGCTATATGTGATTCATTACAAAAGTACCCGAGTAGAAAAAATGGGAGAAAGGCTACCATACGTCCTAAAGCCATTTTTGTAGAGAATTCACTACTAAATCCGGATAAAAGACCTACAATAATACTTATGGGTATTATGTATCGAATTTTCACTAAATCTTTTAGAAATAACTTCCAAAAAAATATTGCGAGGAGAAACCACATCCCCCATTCCGTAGTTAGAATGTGAAAGCCGCCAGCTTTTTCACCAATTAGCATTCTGTCTTTGAGCCAAAAAGCAGTGTTAAATACGACATAGGGAATTAAAAATGATTGAAATGCTGTATCTCTAGATTTATTCACATTTTTTGAAAAATATCCTGATATAAATACAAATGCTGGCATATGGAAAAAAAACAGGAAGAAATAAATAGTGTCTAAAATGGCAATATCGCCTAATTTTTTTGTTAATACATGACTAAGCACTACACCAAATATCAGTAATGCTCTTAAATTATCAAATAAGTAATTTCTGCTTATTATGGTATTCGAATCTTTAATCAATTTTTTACTCCTTAACTAAATATGAAAGAATTGCAGCATATTATTTAAACTGCTGACACTCTCTTTATTTACATTTGCTGCTGTAGAACATGATGGTTGTTGATTGGTGGCTGAAATATCTTCAAAATCATTATATACATTCTCCACATTATTTGCAAGAATTAACGTTGAATCTGCAATGTTAATAGTTTCCTATTAAAAAAAAACAAATATAAATGCTGCTCCACAAACGACTATTCTCAATAATAAAATTAATAATTTTTTGTTGCGATGGCTACATATTTCCTTGTTATATTCGTTTATAATATAATCATGGATATCATAATAATGAATATGATCTCTAACTTTTACAAATACCTATCTTATGAAAGGATGGTTTCTTATGAACAATAAAATTCTAAAAAATATTGACCTATCTACAGCATTAGTTCTACAAGACCTTGTTAATTATCAGCCAGGGCAGATTGTAAGTAAAACATTAGTTCAAAATAAAAACGTCAGCTTAACTCTTTTTGCCTTTGATAAAGAGGAAGAGATTAGCACCCACTCATCTAGTGGAGATGCTATGATCTATGTAACAGATGGAACTGGTCAGATTACCATTGGTGAAGAAGTCTTTATGGTATCTGCTGGACAAACTATTGTAATGCCTGCAGATATATCTCATGCTGTTTATGCTCCGGGACCTTTTAAAATGTTATTAATTGTAGTTTTTTAAATTTAGCCTCCCCAAAAATAGAATAGATCCTATCAGATGTTTGAGTTTAAATATCTGATATAAAAAAGATTCAATGAGAGCTTTCTCATTGAATCTTTTTTTATATCTTATTATTGAATTAAGCTAATACTATTTTTTAGAATACTGGTACTACTGCACCCTGCCATTTTTCGTTAATAAATGTTTTTGTTTCTTCTGAAGTTACTGCAGTGATTAAAGCTTTTGTTTTATCGGCTTCTTCATTGCCTTCTTTTACTACAATAATATTAGCATAAGTAATTGCAGCTTCGGAGGAAGCATCTTCTACTAGTAATGCGTCTTTGCTTGCAGATAGTCCGTCAGCAAGTGCGTAGTTGCCGTTGATAACAGAAAGATCAACATCTTTTAATACTTTTACAGTTTGTGCTGCTTCAATTTCTTTAATATCTAGATTTTTAGGATTTTCTAATATATCATTTACAGTTGCATCCAACCCGATATCTGCTTTTAGTTTAATAAGTCCAGCTTTTTCTAAAAGTAATAATGCTCTAGCTTCATTAGTAGCGTCATTAGGTACCGCTATCTGAGCTCCATCTGCTATTGCATCAATGGAGGCAGTTTTTCCTGCATAAAGTCCCAATGGTTCAAAATGAATATTTGCAACGGATTTTAAAGTTGTTCCATTCTTTTCATTGTAATCGTTCAAATATGGAGCATGTTGAAAAAAGTTGGCATCTAAGCTTCCATCTTCTGTAGCCACATTAGGCTGAATATAATCTGTATATTCAACTACTTTAATCGAATATCCTTGTGCTGCTAATGAATTTTTTACTGCTTCAGAATTAAGAATTGTTGCATGAGGTTCTATGGTAGCTCCAACAACTATTTCTATTAAATCACCACTATTGGTATTTTCCTCAACTGTATTTACTTCTGTTGTATCTGCTTCGGTTGTATCTGCTTCGATTGTATTTTCCTCGGTTACTGCGGCTGTACTATTATCAGTACTAGTGTTGCTGTTTTTGTCTACTTTTGTACCACATGCTGTCAATAGAGCTCCTAAAAGCACTGATGTAATTAATAGACTGACTAATTTTTTTGTTTTCTTCATATTAATTCTCTCCTTTTCCTCTTTTATCAATTATTTTTGATGTTATATGTCCAACGCTTTGAATGATTTGAACGATTAAAACCAACAAAACGATTGTAACTATCATAATATCAGGTTGATACCTGTAATAACCAAAACGTAATGCAATATCTCCAAGTCCGCCTCCACCTACAGTTCCTGCCATAGCCGTATATCCAACCAATGTAATCGTTGCTAAAGAAGCGCCTATTACCAGTGATGGTAAGGATTCTGGTATCATAACCTTGAAAATAATCTGTAAATCATTTGCTCCCATGGCCTTTGCTGCTTCAATTACACCACTATCGATTTCTCTTAAAGAGCTTTCTACCAACCTTGCCACAAAGGGAACTGCCGCAATAATTAAAGGAATCGTGGCTGCCTTAGGTCCAATAGTAGTTCCTGCAATCATCCTTGTAAGCGGCATTACTGCAACAAGAAGTATAATAAATGGAATGGATCTTCCTATGTTAATTATTGTTCCTAGTATTTTATTTGCAACGGGTATGGGATTAATTCCATCCTTCCTTGTTACTTCAGCTAATATACCAATTGGTAATCCAAGTACATATGCAGCAAGGGTTGCCATGAATGTCATATATAGAGTATCTCTAATTCCTTCAACAAGCATAGAACCATTAGTTTGAATCATAAGAATTAGATAAGTAAATAATTCATGAAACATAAGATTTAAATAAGTAAATATTTCTTGAATATATAAAATCAGATCATTTATTTTATTCATTCATCAGCACCCCCAGTTAACTTTTTTACTATATCAGAAGATTTATTTTGAAAAACCTCCTCAGTAGATCCTATAGCGACAATTTCCGCTTTATCAAGGACAACAACTTTATTGCAAATCTGCTGTACTACATTCATTTCATGTGTTATTACAACAATGGTAACTTTAGTATCTTCATTAATTTTCTTTAGTAAGTTTAATATGGAATTAGTTGTTAAACTATCTAAAGCAGAAGTAGCTTCGTCACAAAGTAGAATTGATGGTCTAGTAGCTAAAGCGCGTGCAATAGCAACTCTTTGTCTCTGACCTCCACTCAGTTTAGCTGGATAGTAATATTCTTTATCCTTTAGATCTACTAATTCTAATAGTTCGTCTACTCGCTTTTCTATTTCAATCTTTTTGACTTTCCGTTTTTGAAAATAATCTAATTTATTAAATTCCTTTTGGGTCATACCCTCTATTTTAAATTCCCTCAATTTTGTAATCTCTACACCAAATGCTATATTCTTTCTAACATTCTTTTGCATCAGAAGATTAAAATTTTGAAATATCATTCCAATATTCTTTCTTAGTCCTAACAGTTCTTTCCCTTTTTTGGTTGTAATATCAACTCCATCAATTTCAATTTTACCGCTTGTAGGTCTTTCTAAGAGATTAATGCATCGGATTAATGTACTCTTTCCTGCACCACTCATGCCAATAACTCCAAAAATATCTCCATCTTCAATTTCTAGATTAATGTTGGTAAGGACAACTAATTTCTTTTTCTTATTACTAAATTCTTTTCTTAAATTTGTAATTTTAATCATATCTTCACCTTTTCACATTTTTTTATAACCTACAATCAATTTCTCTTATTCCTGTATTTCATACTATATTGATATGATTTGTATGTTATTTATACTACCGATTAATAAAATTGTCAAGAACTTTTTCAAAATATAAATATATCAAAAAAAGGATACTTAATCAATAGAGAAAGTATCCTTTTCGTAAAACAAAGCCATTATTCGATAAATATATTATTTTTTTGTCATATTTCTACAAAGTTGCAAGTGTTTTGTAGATTTCGTATCGTTCTTTCGCATTTAACTCTGCTTGTGTAAATAACTCCTCTGCTTGATCCGGATACAATTTAGCTAAAGAACTATACCTTACCTGCCCCATAATAAAATCTCTAAAACTTAAAGTAGGTTCCTTCGAATCAAGAATAAATGGATTTTTACCTTCCTTTTTTAAATCTGGATTATACCGGTAAAGATGCCAGTAACCTGATTGCACTGCATTTTTTATAGTAGCCATGCTTCTACCCATACCTTCTCTTATACCGTGACTAATACAAGGCGCATACGCTATAAGAATGGATGGTCCTTTATAATTTTCAGCTTCACGTACCGCTTTTATTAATTGATTATTATCTGCATTAATACCGACTTGGGCAACATAAGCATTACCGTAAGTCATCATCATCCTTCCTAAATCTTTCTTACCAGATTTTTTACCAGATGAAGCAAATTTAGCAATAGCAGCGGTTGGAGTCGATTTAGAGGCCTGCCCACCTGTGTTCGAATAAATTTCCGTATCAAATACAAGAATATTGATATCTTCTCCAGATGCCATAACATGATCAAGTCCACCAAAACCAATATCATAAGCCCATCCATCTCCTCCTACAATCCACTGAGACCGTTTCGTTAAATACTCACTTCTCTGCTTTATATCATCAACTAGACTCATAATCTCATTATCAGATGATTTAAATTCTGATAAAGCTTTCATAATCTTTTCACTGACTTGTCTAGTTAAATCACCGTCTTCTTTATAATGAATCCAGTCTTCGAATACTTCTTTTACATCGGGCTCAATTTTCATGTCAATTAATTTCAACATATTATCTTCTAATTTATTACGCATTTGCTTTACCGCAAGGTGCATACCAAACCCAAACTCTGCATTATCTTCAAAAAGAGAATTAGCCCAGGCAGGTCCTTTACCTTCTGATGTTGAAGTATATGACGTACTTGGAGCTGATGCTGCCCAGATAGAGGAACAACCGGTAGCATTTGCAATCATCATACGTTCACCAAACATTTGTGTAATTAATTTAATGTATGGTGTTTCTCCACAACCTGCACATGCGCCAGAGAATTCCATAAGTGGTGTCTTAAACTGACTATCTTTGAATGAATTTCCAAATGCTAGCTGACTCTTGTAATCCACTTCCGATATAGCAAACTTCCAATTTCCAACTTGTTCCGGTAATTGTGTCTCAATTGGATTCATAATTAGAGCTTTACCTTTTGCTGGACATATATCTGCACAATTACCACAGCCTGTGCAATCCATAGGACTAATTTGTATACGATAATTTATGCCTTCAAGTCCCTTACCGGTTGCCTTCTTCGTGACAAAGGTATTTGGTGCCTTTTTTTGCTCTACATCGTCTAATAAAAATGGCCGTATAACAGCATGTGGACAAATATAAGAACACTGGTTACATTGAATACATCTCTCTTCTATCCATTCCGGTACATTAACCGCAATTCCACGTTTCTCATAAGCAGTAGTACCGGATGGAAAGGTACCGTCTTCCCTTCCCGAAAATGCACTTACTGGTAATAGATGCCCCTTTTGTTCTTGCATCGGTCTCATAATATCTCGCACGAATTCAGGTTCTTGTATCATATCTTCCTCTGGTTCCGGACTGTCTTTCCATTCCTTTGGTACTTTCACTTCATGTACACCACGAACACCTTGATCTACTGCGTTGTGATTCATCTGCACTACTTTTTCACCCTTTTTACCATAGGAATAGGAGGCAGCGTTTTTTAATTCTTTAATGAATACTTCCTCCGGTAAGATCTTTAATAAATGAAAGAATGCTCCCTGCATTACCATATTAATTCGATTACCTAATCCAATCTCTTCCGCAATTCTAACGGCATTTATTGTAAAGAAGCGTATATTTTTTTCTACAATATCCCTCTTTAATTTTGCTGGTAATCTATTCTCTAATTCCTCATCTGTCCATTGGCAATTTAATACGAATATCCCTCCAGGTTTTACATCACTGAGTATATCATAATGGAATACATATGATTGATTATGGCATGCAACATAATCTGCATCCGATACCAAATAGGTTGATTTAATTGGAGCATCACCAAATCGTAAATGCGACATCGTTAATCCACCAGACTTTTTAGAGTCATAATCAAAATAGGCTTGTACATTCATGGAGGTTTGATTTCCAATGATTTTAATAGCCTGTTTATTAGCACCAACCGTTCCATCAGAACCCAAACCCCATATTTTGCATGAAATTCTTCCTTCCGGTTCCATCGATACCTTTTTTTCAGGTTGTAAAGAAGTATTTGTTACATCATCTTCGATACTAATTGTAAAATGATTTTTAGGAACCTTCTTTTTCAGATTCTCATATACTGATGCAATATCATTTGGTGTCGTATCTTTGGATCCCAATCCGTAACGACCGCCGATTATGATTGGCGTTTGTTCCAAATCACTAAAGCTAGTGCATACATCTAAATATAGAGGTTCTCCGATTGCACCCGGTTCCTTTGTTCTGTCCAATACCGCAATTTTTTTAACTGATTTCGGAATGCAGTGAAGAAAATGATCCACGGAAAATGGACGATAAAGCCGTACTTTAATAACACCATATTTTTCACCCTTTAAATTGTAATAATCTATCGTTTCCTCAATCGTCTGTGTAACAGAACCCATTGCTATAATAATGTATTCTGCATCTTCTGCACCGTAATAATCAAACAATCCATATTTTCTACCAGTCAATTCACTCATTTTATTCATATAAGATTCTACAATTGATACGATATTATTATAAAAAGGATTGCTTGCTTCACGCGTCTGAAAATAAATATCTGGGTTTTGTGCTGTTCCTCTAAATACCGGATGATTAGGTGATAAAGCTCTGCTTCTAAATTCTACTAATGCCTGCTGATCAATGAGTGCTGCATAATCTTCATATTCAAGTGTTTCCACCTTCTGAATTTCGTGAGAGGTTCTAAACCCATCAAAAAAATGAATAAATGGTAACCTTCCTTTGATTGCGGCTAAATGAGCTACAGGTGCCAAATCCATAATTTCCTGTACAGATCCAGTAGCTAATAAGGCACAACCTGTTTGCCTAGCTGCCATTACATCTTGATGGTCACCAAATATGCTAAGTGCCTGCGCTGCAAGTGCTCTCGCACTAACATGAAATACACCGGGCAATAATTCCCCGGCTACCTTGTACATATTAGGAATCATTAACAGCAGTCCTTGAGAGGCCGTAAAAGTAGTTGTTAATGCTCCTGCTTGGAGGGATCCATGGAATGCACCGGCAGCACCAATTTCAGACTGCATCTCAATTACACTTACCTCCTGATTGAATATATTCTTACGTCCTTTTGCCGCCCATTCATCTGTACTCTCTGCCATACCTGAGGATGGTGTAATAGGATAGATGGCTGCGACTTCTGTATATGCATATGCCACATATGCTGCTGCTGTATTTCCGTCTACTGTCATTTGAATTTTTGACATAATCCTTCTCCACTTCTATAATTGACTTCCATTATCAACCCAGTTTTTTGCTTTTTCTACATTATATTCCGCTGGCATGCTAACATGGCTTATACTTTCAACTTGTTCCGAATTTGCCCATGCTGCAGTTCCTTCATTATTGATTGGATCTACTTGACCGAGTCTCTTGTTATCTAAACCGCTTAATGTATTATTCTTCCGCTTCTGCATAGTAAAATACTTCTCCTTTCGCTTAGATGTCTTCAAAGAAATTAGCGTAACAAATGGCATTTGTAACCTACTAATAATTTACTATTGCTAATTTCCATTGAATATTAGCTCTAGATATTAATAAAATCTCCATAATTATAGTAATTATTCAAAAGTCAACCAATTTCTACTAGGATTTTTACCCTCATAATTCAAATACACAAAATTATTTATTTAGGAACGATTATTGATTAAAATACAATAATAGGCAGTGAATCTATTCTGTTAGAACAAATTCACTGCCTATCAAATATTCAAAACATACAATCCATTTTATAATAAATCTTTCAGAAAATTACAATCATAAATTTTTTCTATATCTTCGCTGTTTAATGGCTTACTAAACAAATAACCTTGAATATAATCACAGCCTCCTATTTTTAAACGATTATATTGTTCAACCTCTTCAATTCCCTCTGCTGTAATCTCAAGATTCAAACTATGAACAAGAGCAATTAAACTATCCATTACCTTAAAATTATCAAGGCTTAAGAATTTTTCACATAAAGATTTATCTAATTTAATTTTATCCACTGGAATAAACGTAAGATAGTTTAAGGAAGAATACCCGGTTCCAAAATCATCTAGTGCTATCTTCATTCCAACTTTTTTTAACTGATTCAAAAAATCTATGGTATTGTCAGATTTTTCTAATAAAATACTTTCTGTAATCTCAATTTCGATATATTTTGGTTCTACATCCATAATCTTTAAGGTTTCTTCCAAAAATTTTATGTAGTCCAAGTCTCTTATCTGCTTACTAGAGAAGTTAATAGCTATTGGTTTTAGTTCAAGTCCTTTTTCTTTCCACTTAGCAATTTGACTAATAGCCTCTCCTGTTACCCACCTTCCAATCTCTTTTATAAGTCCGGTGTCTTCTGCTATGGCTATAAATCTACTAGGTGGAATTTTATAATCTCTTAGTCTAAGAAGAGCTTCAAAACCAACGATCTCTCCTGTTAAAACATTCACTTGAGGCTGGTATACTAAAACAAAGCCATCATTTTTCAATGCACTTCTTAGTATCGCCTCCACCTTAGCTTTATCCTTAACTTCGTCCTGCATATCATTACTATAAAACATATAATTATTTTTTCCTGTATTTTTCATATTGTACATAGCAGTATCCGCATTCATAATTAATTGATCTATATCTTCACTGTCATGAGGATAACATGTAATTCCGATACTAAACTTAACAAGATATTCATTTTTATCTAAGGTTATGGCCTTTTCAAATAGTTTAAGCAACTTTAAGAGATATGTCATTATCACTTCTATATTGTCTTCCTTCATAATTAGAATAAGGAATTCATCTCCTCCAAATCTGGAAACAAATAAATGATCATCCGCAATACTACGTAAGCGATTTGATATCTCCTGCAACATTTTATCACCATATACATGTCCAAGCGTATCATTAACCCCTTTGAAATCATCAATATCAAGAAGAAGTATTGCTCCCGGATTACTTTTACTTAATTCAATTCTCAATCTATTCATAAAATTCATTCTATTTGGTAAATTTGTTAAATAGTCATGATTAGCTAGGTGTTCTATGTATTCATCTTGTTTTTTCATTTTTGTGATATTTAGAAAAATGCCGTGAATTATGTTAAGTTCTCCCTTTGCGTCCTTTACACCTTTCCCTCTAATTAAGATCCATATTAAATTTTGGTTTTGGTCAATAATGGGAATTTGTATATTAATTTCATTTTTCTTACCTTGTATATAAATGTTAAACTCAGATTTTAACTGTTCTTTATAATAATCTGTTGATAAAAGTTCTATTACCCGATTGATATTCTCATGTTCTTTCAGTGACTGATTAATCAAATTTCTAAATTTTTTTGATATAAATATATCTTGTCTTTTAATATCCATTTCCCATACTGCACTTTCAGTACTCTCAATTGCAATGCCATACTTTTGATTTAATAGTTCAATTTCCTCTACATGCTCTTGTATGGTATCATACTGAGCCCTTAATTCTTCTTCTGAGGCAGTTAATTCTTCAAAGGTCTGCGTTAATTCCTCATTACTTTCTTTCAATGCTTTTTCTACTTTTCTACGTTTCATGTTATCTAAAACTAAAATAGCTAATATGATTAATAAAAAATCCATTACGAAGAGGCATTTTAATAAGATAGAACGATTCTCTTCAAAAAAATTAACTTTTTTATTAATTAAGATTGCATCCTTCGGAACTAGATTTTTATTAATATTAAACTTTTCAATAAGCTCATAATCAAATATATATTCATTGGGACTATCAGCAATCATATCAATTGTTTCTATCGGTGTGCCTTGAATTACCTCCAAAGCCATGTTAGCTGCTACTTTACCAGCCTCTACATATGAGACCATCTTACCACCTAGTATACCGTCCCCTACCCCACCTATTTCTGCGCGATAAATTGGCACGTGAGTATGCTCTCTTAATAAATCAACTGCTTCGTTTATTGTTAAGTTTGCTCCGGTTTTATCCGTATACATGCTTAAATATATTAAAATTGTGTCATCCTCAATATTCTCGTAGACACCCTTAAGTTCTTCAAATGTATATTCAGAAGCATTAATATCTTCAAATAATAGTTCTTCAAACTCTCCCTCATTCAGATAAAATTGCTCTTTATCACCTTTACCAGTCAGTGTATTATCAACAATTGCAACAACCTTAGTAGCATTCTTGTTGAATCTCATTCCAATTTCAATATTCTCTCTTAATGACATCTCTTCTACAACACCTGTTATATATTCATCTTCAGATGCAAGTTTCGCTCTATTAAAATCATTGATTCCCAAGAAAAAAATTGGTATCTCTTTGAATAAATCATCTTGATAATCCATTGCAAATTGTAAAGCATTATCATCTCCAACAATAATCGCATCATATTTTTCCAATTTATCTAGCTTATATTTTAGTATTTGGTAAAAAATAGACCGATTCTCAGTTGTATCAAATCTTTTAGTATCCATATATTCAATATCAAGATGAACATTATTTGGCTCTAAAACAGATTTAATACCTTCAATTTCATCAGGGACACTTAAGAAATTCTCATTATATGAACTAATAAATAATACCTTCTTATCAACTTTTTCACCATACGCTATGGTAACATCAAAATGGCATAAACTAATAATCAGAAAAAAGCTAATAAGAGTTACAATTACTGTTCGATTACTTAATTTTGTTATTTTTCTCATTAATTACCCCCAGTTTATGATGAATATAAATAAAACGCTCGAATCTTTTACACATTATACCATATTATTTTAATATATTCCATAATTTTCAATATATTAATCCACTAGATTATTCTATTTAAAGGGTTCTATCATAAATCTTGGGGTGGCACATTACATACTTATTCCCCATAACCTCCAGTCTCAATATAGCACTAGTCGAATCGATTGTTCTATTTCTCTCTACATACAAAAAGTTCCATACCAACTACTCTCGTAATCAATATGGAACTCTATGTTTATACTCAGGCTTACACTTTGATAAGAAACAGACCTTACTTGTGAGGGTCAAAGAGGATATTCCCAATCCGCTTCGCTACTTGCTTGGATTACACTTTATGATTCATATTTTCTAAGGATAGAACATATCTGTGAAACAAATTCCTTTATTCGATACAACTCGCTTTCACGACTTACAGCCCTCCATGCCTCACAGTAATCCATCAGCCAATATTCTAGCTTACCAGCCAATTCAAATGGAGTTTCTATCAGCTTCACATCCTGACCATACTCACACTTTTTAAAGACTAGTGCTAATTCCTGCATCAATGCAACACCACGGGCAGAAAGATAAAATTCTGATATCTCCTTTTGATGGTTTGTATAGAAACTACCAACATTTTGTTTCAGGCAATTAATAAGTTCTGCACAGCGCGTAATTGCGGCCCTAAGTTGCTCCTCCGTTGCCTGCATTATTTTAGTTTTTGCATTTTCATAGAGACAGGTATTAAAATCATTATAAAGCAAGTTATATACTTTATAATCTCTGACAAAGGTAAGATCATTGAATATAATCACATCCTGGCGTGAAAGTTCACGCAGTAATCCTACTAATTTCTTTTCCTGATCCCCATATTCCAATATAGAAATATCTTGATCTATGTTATTAAAATCTCTGTCGTCATCCGCATTCCAGCTTAGAGCGGCACCGTAAATCATGCAAGGCATTGCAAGAGCCGGCATGTTAATGTGCCCTGTGTCCCCCCAGTCAGTGTTCATTACTCCTTCAGCATGATACTGATTTCCAAGCTTCGTCATTTCCTTAATATTGGTAAAGCTCATATCATAAGCATTCACCAATCTACTATATCCAGATACACTTGGACATACATACTGCCTTAATGCCTTGTCAGCGAATATTTTAACACTTTCTTCCTTAGCACCATAGTTATAATACCAGTTAAGACAAGTTACTTCTATATTAAGTTTATCTAAATTATCGGGATGATTTTGTACAATATCTGCCCATATCATAACCGTTTTCCCTTTGCTGTGGACATAGTCAATTAATCGATTTACATAGGAATAATACAGCTCTCCATAGCTCATTTTTTCAGTCATGGAAGCGCTTTTCCCCTTACCCAAATCAAATGTTTCATCACAACAAATATTTATTTTATTACTACGAAACAAAGGCATATATTGGTCAAGAATACCCGTAATAAGATTAAAACTTTCTGGATCAGAAACATTAAGAATATGGTATCTCATGCGATGATACCAAGTAAATGGTTCTCCCGTTTCAATGTCCATTTCACTGTATTTACGAAAGCTCTCTGAACGTAGTATATCATACAGATGCCCAAAAGTAGCTATACAGGGCACTAACTCAATACCTCTGATATTACAATAACAATCTAATTCCAAAATTTCTTCCGGAGTAAAAGGATCCGTCTTTGACCAAATTTCTTGAAATCCTTCAAGCCGGACACTGTTTTCCATATACAACTGAAGCTGGTTGATTTTATATAGTGCCAACCTATCTATCAGTGTTTTTATACTACTCATAGTGGGCACCCTTCCACGTGTCACATCCAGCATATAGCCTCTATTTTCAAAGGATGGTTTATCCGAAATGTCAATACAACCTATTTCCGAACGGTATATCTTGCATAGCTGGATTAACGTCGCTACTCCATAAAGAAATCCCCTGTTAGAACAAGCATAAATGATAATCTTATCCGAGTACACTCTCAGTCGGTATGCCTCCTGATTTAATTCGGAGTTGTCATATTTCAGACAAATGCAGTCCTCATCAATCTGTTCCGAAATTTGTAGGACCTTTTTGATCGGTAACTTAATCTCTATAACCTTTTTAATTTCCTGCTGTAACAGCTTTGCTGTTTCTAAATCATTATCATCCAACGTAGCATCTAACACAATAGCCGTATTATGGTCTATCACAAATAATCCATCCTGTGCTGTAATACTATGTGGCAATGGTATTATATTCATATCGGTTTCTCTTTTCTTATTTTATAATTTTATTGATTTTTTCTTAACTGTTCTAATAACTCTAACCCATAAACAATATTAGTACAACACCAGCCCGTATATACGGAGTACATTCCACCTTCATCTATTAGGTTGTTCTGGTTAGCTCTGCCGTCCCACTCCATTGTTACTACATTATAAGAACCTCGCCAACCCCCATCCCACAATTCTGATTCACCGTTGCACTGGATACTCACTAGAAAATCACCCAAACGATATGCGGCATCAAGAAAGTTTTTTTCTCTAGTTATATCAAATGCAGAAATAAGTGCTAGCAGAGCAAAATTCTGCGTATAAACTAGGTCGCACAAATTCTTATTGTTCTGTAAAGAAGCGTCAATACAGTCATCTTTACAGTTGAGTATAGCACCACTCTCATGCTGCAAAGATAACAAATACTTTCCCACCAAATGTAATTTCTGCAAATATATGGGATTCTTTGTAACTTTGTAAGCAATGCTTAGTGAATACAGCATTATTCCAGTTTCAGAAGAAACGGGGCGCCAATCCTCCATTTTAATCAGTTCATAAGATGTATAGCTTCTTCCACTTTCATGGATGTTTGAAACTAAATATGTCATACCATCTTCAGCAGATTTAAGATATCGGTTATCCGCTGTAATGTTATAAAGCAGATAAAACCCTGACACCAGCCACTGTACAAAACATGGGCCCTTTCGACACTCCTGCATATTTTTACCGTCTATAATGCCGTAAGTTCCATCCGGCTGCTGGGTTTTAAGCCAATATTCTGCAAGACCTTGAGCAATTTTCAGTAAACGCTCGTCTTTGGTTACTAGGTATATTTGACACATTGCGATCATAACTTTACCATTGTCATTCTGGTAAATTGAAGTATCGACCTTACCCTCACTGATATAGCCATCGATTAAATAAAATGGCATAGATCCTTTCCATACGGAGAGTTCCTCACTATCCTGTGTACGTTCCAGCCATCTTAGAAGGTTTTCTTCGATATTTTGGTGTTTTTTTTCACCTGTTATCTCATAATAGGTATGTAGTACACGCATATATTCAGCATTGCAGTCCGGTCTACTCCAGTTAGTTCTGATATGCTTGTCTATGCGTGTTCTTTCATAAATGCCGTAGTATCCATTATCAAAGGTGAGCATCTGCATATTAATCCAATTGATTGCTTTTTCAATTGCAGGGATATAACTTCTCATTCCAACTCCAGTCCTCCTGCTTTAGCAGGCATATAATTTTTATAAATCTTCCGGGGTGGCGAAGCTTGCTTCAAGTTCACCACATGTCATTGCTTTTATTAACACTGTTATCCGCGTCATTTTATTTTCTTCGCTTTCCAGCGTTATTCCATACGGTGCTCCATAAATAAGTCGAATCCTTTTTTGAATGTTCAACAGTCCGTATCCGGATTCCGCCTCCGGTTTAACCGCTTTCACATTCCCTATTGTTTCCTCAAGCTGTTCTTTACATATACCCCGTCCGTTATCTTCAAAAATAAAACAAATATCGTTATCTATAAGAAAACCACGAATTTCAAATTGATTGGCAAATGAAACGTCTTTAATTCCATGAACAAAGTAATTTTCAATGATAGGTTGTAGGAGATTTTTAGGAATACCATATTCAATGATACGAGAATCGATTTTCATCTCATATTCAAGGGAGTTTTCATAGCGGTACGAAAAGATATCCATATACATATCACAAATATTTATTTCTTTACGAATAGAAATAAATGTATCGTCTCGCACAATGGTTCTGTAAAGATTTGCTAAAGTCACAATCATTGTGGCAACATCCTTGTTTCCAGCATCAATTGCCTTAACGCGTATAACTTCCAGTGTATTGTATAAAAAATGAGGATTAATCCCCGCTTGGAGCGACCCAAGTTCAGCGTTTTTTTTCTTAATTTCGCTAATATATTCGCGTTCTATGGTTTCTTGCAATTCATCGCACATTTCGTTGAATTTTACTGCTATCTCCTCAAATTCATCAGATGGGTTTGTTATTGGAATTCGATAGGATAGGTTGTTAGAACCTACAAATTTCATCGCGATTTCAAGCGCTCTCACCCTTCTGGTGATGAAATATCCGCCAATAATATACAATGCTGCGCAGATAATCGCCATTAGTGTAAATGCACCATAAATAAGTAGCGAGAAATGTTTATCCAAAAGCGCACTTTGGGGCACAATATTCGCGCCTATAATGCTGGCTTTCTGTTCTTTGATTGTCTGGATATAGCAATCTTGTCCGTCAATTGAAATGCTATCCTTTTCAGATATTAGCTCGTCGATATATGGAAACTTAAATCCGTTGTATTCGCCGTCAGAGTCGAAAATGACATCACCTGTTAGTGAAACCAATACAAACCGACCGTAGTTTTCGCTATAACCCTGAACGATACGGTTAAGTGCCTCGGTGTTGAACACTATAAGGTATTTACCTGCTGCTCCGGCATCCTTATTCAGGCCAATGACACCGCCAATGCCATAATTGGTAGCACTTCCTATTATCCTAGTTCCCGTAATGATTCGACCATACTTTTGCTTTGCCATTTCATCAAAGAATGGATAATCTTCTCCAACCACTTCAATTGTTTTGTCTTTTCTACGATAAACATACTTGGAACCATTTATATCCTTATACAGTAGTATCTGTTCAATGTCTCCATCACGATCAACAACTTTCTGGAGCACTTCAACCATTTGCATCTTTTCATTCGGGTCACTGTATACCTCGTCTGTTGATGATCGAAGTATTGTATCCAGATTAAAATTATCGTATTGTGTTTGATAAAAAGGTAAAATAGTATCTGATAACTCTGATTGTTTTAATGCATAATAGCTGCATATGGCGTTCAGCGCAGTCCTGCTTTCCTGAAGCTTTTTTACAGTTTCAAATTCGTTATAGTATTTAATACCTATAAAAGCAAATACGTAAGTTACCAAAACTGATATAAAAATGTAGCAAATCATCAAGCGGCTGTAAAGCTTTATATGTATGCGATTATGATAAATTTTTCTTATTCTGGCAATTATCATATTATAGTTTCCCTTCTATGTTAATAAAAATTTCATGTTAATTATAACACATAGGCCACGGGAATAACTATGATATTTGGCTAATCACTGCTAGCTATAAAAACATTCAGGGCCACCAAATTACGCAGCCCCGAAACATTTAGATTCCAATCAAAATCTACTGGTATTTTTCGCCCTCAATCTTTGCATTATTCCAACTTTCCAGTGACCAATCGTAGACGGTCTGAAGACCTAACCCTTCAGCTTTCGTCCTCATGTCATTATAATAACTATCAAATTCTGCATCGTCTTTTGCAAATATCATTTTCCATGAATACACCTTAACAATTTCACCAATTCTTGAAGATATAGAGGTGATATCATCAGTCATCGCTGGCAACAGTGCCTGTGCAATTGGTATTTCGATGGTCATATCATTGGCTTTCAAGTAATCAATAGTCGTTTCATATCCTGTGATGCTTGACCAATCCTTCTGTAAATTGGTTATCTGAACACTATTATATTCCGAGGTGGATGGCCATAATTTATAGTTTATTGCTAACCCAGTTTTGGGATTTATAAAAGCAGTAGAAAGGCCATAACTTCCAATCATCATACCATCACCCAATTTGCCGCCTTCAGGCAACTCTAAATTTGGATCATTAACATATTTCCAGCCTTCTTCCGTCATTTTGGTTACGTTGCTGTCGGTTTCCCATGTTGTTCCTTCTGGACCGTTAAACAATTCTTGCAGACCATCTGTAGAATACATAAAATCTACATATTGCAGGCAGGCATCAAGATTCTTTGTAGCTGAACTAATAGCAAAAAGTGATGATTTACCGATATTGTTTTCACCAGGTATCAGTGTCTTTGTATTAGTTGGTAAAACTGCCGCAAATCCTGTAGGTTCAGCAGCATTTGTGTTATCAACAGTATTGTAGGCGTCATTGAGCCATGACCACCAGCTTAAAAATACTCTTCCCTCTGTGATTTTGCTCTTTGCAGTAGCGTATGTCTGTGTGAGGGAATCAGGATCCACTAGCCCTAACTGATTTGCTTTATAATAGAACTTCAATGCTTCGATATACTGGCTATCGACATCAAGAGTGTTTTTTGTTTCACCAGTATTGAAATCTACTTGAAGATATGGCAATTGACCAAGTTGATCACCGCAATCAATTCCAATAGTCGGTCCGAGTTCCTGCGCTAAAAACAAGCTATAGTTATCCCAATCTTTCCACAGCGTAATTCCGTATGTCTTCTTGCCATCTGCGGTCTCTGGCTGCAACTCCTGCATTTTTTGTAGCGTAGTCAAATAATCATCGAATGTGTTAATTGTAGGAGACCCAATTTCTTTATATAAATCCCAGCGAAGATAAGGGCCCCAAGACGGTTCCGTTCCAATATCTGCAGGACCAATTGCATTAGCAATGGCATACGCCTTGTCTGTGTCATTGCTAATATTGTCACGGGAATACTGCAAAGCTGTAGATACATTCTTTTGAACATTTGGTAATTTATCCAAATAATCATCAAGATTTATTAGCATATTGCCTCGAATAGCACTTTGTACATCTTTTGTGTTACTAAAAACAATAATGTCAGGTAATTCTCCACTCGCCATAAGAGCTTGGAGTTTCTCCTGTGCCTGATCTCCAGTTGGTAATATATTTAGTGAAACTCCGGCTTTTTCCTTGAGTATCTTACCCCACCAGGTGTTGTCATAGACTCCAGCTGCTGTTGTGGATGCGGTGGATGCTGAAAATACATCTAACTGCACAACTTTAGTTTCCTCAGTGTCTGTACTCTTTGAAGATGTAGTTTCTTGACTCTTGCTGCAGGCAGTCAACATCGCAAGTACCATAACCATGGAAATTACACTGTAAATTCTTTTCTTCATTGTTTTCCTCCTCAAATCTATTTTATGCTAACAATGGGTACTACCAGGGAAAATAATTTCATTATTATCCCTTAATGGCACCAATCATAATGCCTTTTACAAAAAAACGTTGTAGAAATGGATATACAAAAAGAATTGGTAAAACGACCACAAAAGAAATAGTCATACGAACGGAGGTCGGCGTTAAAAGATTCATCGCCGCTGCATTTGTATTTGTGGACTGAGATGTACGCATCATCGCAGCCAGTGCGTTCACTTGATTAAGGTACTGATACATAATATATTGCAATGAGAATAGTTCTTGTGATTTCACTAAATATAATGTATCAAGAAATGAATTCCATTGCCCAGCACATGCAAAGACTGCAATTGTAGCAATGATTGGTGTAGATAGAGGAAGGATTATTTGGAAAAATCGGACACCATATCCTCCCCCTTCAACTTGAACGGATTCTTCTAGCGAAGATGGTATCTGCTCCACAAATGTTTTAAAAAGAATGACATAAAATGGAATGACCATTGTCGGAAGTATATAAACAAAAAAATTATCATATAAACCGATAGATTTCATCGTGACAAACCATGGAATCAGACCTGCGCTGAAATACATTGAAATAACAACAAAACGATACCAGAACTTACGCTTCCAATATTCCGGTTTGGAGAAGGCATATCCCAGAAATGATGATCCAAGCAATGTCAGAAATGTACCTAGTACCGTACGCGATAAAGAAATTAAGGCTGCTTGACCAATTCCCTTTAGTTTGAATACTTGAATATAGTTCTGAAAATGTATTTCTATTGGATAAAAAAGTATTTTTCCGGCGGATGCTAACTCATTGTCACTGATGGTATTTATAAAAATATAATAGAAAGGAAATACGCAAATTAATGTAAAAACTAAAAATATAACAACATTGATAACACTGAAAATTCGATTGCCTGCTTTTGTTTTATTCATTTTGATCCTCCATCGAACATAAAATACTGCTGCACCTGTCTATATAATTGATTCCCTACGAATGGCCTTAGACATTCCGTTTGCAAAAAACAGTAAGGAAATGCTTACAATCGATTTAAGCACACCAACCGCAGTGGAATATGAAATATTTGATCCAACCATCCCTGTATTGTAAACATAAAGATCCAACACCTCAATCGCACTCTTATTAAGCGGATTTTGAAATAAATAATACTGTTCCATTCCGTTACTGATAAAGCTGGCAATCGTCATAAGTAATAACACAAAATAAGTGGGGAGTATGCCTGGAACAGTAATATGCCACATGCACTGAAACCTACCAGCACCATCAACCTTTGCTGCCTCATACTGCTCTGAATCAATGGAGGTGATAGCAGCTATGTACATGATGGAGCTCCACCCAAGTGTTTTCCAAAGAGAATAGGCAAGCATTGTCAGCCACACATGCTCGGAACTTGCGAGGAAATTAATTTCTGTGTCGATTATATTTAACGCCATTAATAAATGGTTCAAAAAACCATCTTCTACTGAAAATATCGACCATGCAACTGAGTAAACAAGTACCCAGCTTATAAAATTTGGAAGTGTAGTAAGTGTCTGTATTAAACTACGCAGAGGTTTTGTTTTTATCTCCATCAGGAAGATTGCAAAAATGACCGGGAGCGGAGACATTAAAATATTGAGAAAACTCATTCCGAACGTATTTTTAAGTACTCTGAGAATTTCCCCCCTTGAAATAGGGTTGTCAACCATGGAACGGAAAAATTTAAGTCCAACAAAAACGCAATCTTTCAGTTTCATTCCAGCATGGTAGTCAAAAAAGGCATAAGACCATCCATACAATGGTAAATACGAAAATATAAAAACCGCTATGAGAAATGGTACAGATATAAGAAATAAACGAAACCCTGATTTTTGGTTTCCAATATTAGCTTTTACTTTAGCTTTAATACCAATCAACTCCTTTCTTAAACTTTTACTTGTATTTTTTACTACCCCCTTATTGTATATAGAAATTTACTATAATTAAATAATAAAAAGTGTTTATTTTAGCACTAATTATGGGTAAGTTAATTTTACAGGTATTTTTGATCCGAAAGGAATGTTCTGTTATTTCTCACCACTTCGTTTTTCCTGATATCTGAAATCTAGAGGAGAAATCCCATATGCTTTTTTAAAAATTCGATTGTAGTAACTTTGATTTGACATGCCGATACGGTATATGATTTCCCGTATTTTCAGGTCTGTTTCTAGTAGAAGTATCCTAGATGCTTGAAGCCTTGCTTCTGTTAGATAATCATTAAAATATTTTCCTGTCTCCTCCTTGAAAAGTTGTCCAAGGTAAGCGGGGCTCACCTTAAAATCTATGGCAATTATTTTAAGTGACAAGTCTATGTGATAGTTTTTTCTGACTATATCCTGGGCGCGTTGTACCAACAAATGTAGCGAATTTTTATGTTTTCCCATAAATTCAACCGAGTGGTCAATAATTTCAAGAAACCACTTTTCGAGGTTTTCCATAGAATTGATCGAGCTCAGTGATGCGAACCCCGTAGTTGCAGTATTGGGTATTATTTCAGATTTATTACCGGATTCATGCATCCGCCTAACAATCATTATTAAAAATGGTATCATGCACTTTTTTACAGTTTTCATAGGAGTATTAGAACAGATTTCCATAAGTCCTTTTATAATGGTTCTTGTCTTAGCCAAGTCTTCCTCTATAAGCGCTTTTGTAAGTTGTATCAAAGCCGGTCCGCAACCTATAGAAACGTAGTCTTGTATAAATTCTGCATAAAAAATTTTGTCAACACCAGTGTCAATAAATCGGTAATTCATATATTCAATTGCATCCGAATAATTATGTGCAACATTTTCAATACCGTCTGAAACCGGTCCAATACATGTAAATGTCTTCAATCCGCTGTCTTTAGCAGTTATTATCATTTTATTGACAATCTGTCTCAGCTCTTCATCTCTTTTATCAAGCCCATCGCCGTATAGAACTATTACTACGCGGCTAAGCCTATCGATAAAACATTCTGCTGTAAAATTGAGTGTAAAGTTATTTCTGCATTTTTCAAGAAGTGATTGAACATAAAGTAACTTTTGTCTCTCACTGACAGAATCAATAATATCTATCACACAGACCTGATACTGTCGTGCTGAAATATTGATTTGTAGCAGTTCTGCCCGTTCATAAAATTCGTAATCCTGTATTTCGGCGTTTACCCACCTGTCCAATATGTTGGTTCGAAATGCCGACGGATTCGCTGCATCTTTCATAACACTTATGCGTTCACGGTTTAAATTATCAATTGTTTTCTCTAACGTCTTTTGAAGTTCACTTTGATCTATGGGTTTAAGCAAATAGTTTTCAACTCCAAGCAATAGTGCTTTTTTCACATATTCAAACTCACTGTGTGAGCTTATAACCACACTGCGAAGTAAGGGATTGTGTTCCTTTGCTAATGAAATGAGCTTAAGCCCATCCATCTTTGGCATACAAATATCAGCAAAAAGAATATCTATATTTTTCTGTTTCAGTATTGACAGTGCATTTTCTCCCGTTTCGGCAGTTCCTGCAAGTTCAAGTGTATATGATTCCCAATCAATCTGTCTGCACAAACCGTGTATCACCATAGGTTCATCATCAACAATCAATATTTTATACATACAATGCCTCTTTTCCCTATTTAACCTTGTATATATTCTTATTTAACCTCACAAGTAAGTCCCCCTTCTTAGCAAAGCGTAAGTAAAATATAGTACAAAATCTTCTTAGTTTATAATACAATGGGGTCTTATCAAAATACTCACTTTGATAAGACCCCATTGTCAGTTATATTATATCGAAAAGCTTTCTTTCCATATAGAATACCATACTATATATTTAATGTCACCATACGATAAACCGACTTTCTACATTTCAATTCATTACTTACAAAGTTGAAAATTAATGCTTCATACGATAACACACTGCTCCAACAAGTCCCGCGGTATTCCCTAGACTTGCTGCTTCTATTTGGAGATTATCGCCAAATTGTTTCATTGTTCCAGATAATACTTTTCCCCTTACCTTAGAAATAAATAGTTCTTCCTGAACACTTACCCCTCCTCCTATAAGAATAATTTCGGGATTAAATATATGTGCCAAACTAATTAAACCTGCTGCAATATTCTCTACCCACTGATCTATAATTGCTCCAATAAAATAATTACCTTCCTCAAGCAGTTGAAATATTACTTTCCCATCTATTTCATCCATGCTTAATTTGGTAATTCCTATCATATCTTTGTTTTCATACACCATGCTCTTTAAAGCAGTCATAGATGCGTACATTTCATAGCAACCTCTATTTCCACAAGAACATAATAACCCACCATGATTAATTGAAAAATGGCCTAATTCTCCACCAATTCCATTTTTTCCCAACAAAATATTAGAATCAACCATTACTCCACCACCGACTCCCGTTCCAATCGTAATTACAATTACATTGGAATAGTTTTTCGATCTTCCAATCCAGCTTTCGCCAATAGCAACGCTATTCGCATCATTAATAACAGAAGTTTTTATATGATATTTATCTTCGAACGCCTGCTTAATGTTAGAACCCAACCAATTTTTAATGTTTCCGCCCACACCGATTACCATACCTAAATTTGTGTCAATTTGTCCAGTCGCCGAGACACCAATACCTTCTATATCTCTTATTTTTAACCCTTGGTCACCTAGGAACAAATCAACACTCTTTAAAACGGTTGTTAAAATAGGAGTTTCATATTCATCAAACGTTACATCATACATACTAGTATTTGATATTTCCCCTTTTTCCGTTACGATACCCATTTTAACTGTAGTACCACCAATATCAATTCCTAAATATTTCATTATTTACTTACCACCATAACAGCATCTACAAATCTTTTCGTTATCTCATGAGGCCTTGTTATAGCGCCTCCTACTGTAACCGCCAATGCTCCGTTTTCAAACATTTGCAAAGCCTGTTCAGGATAATGTATCTTTCCCTCTGCGATAACAGGGATCGTAGTATCCTCAGATAAACCCTTAACAAGCTCAAAATCCGGTTCATCATTAATTGGAGAATACTCCGTATATCCACTCATCGTTGTTCCTAATATATCAACTCCCGCTTTCCATGCATTTATTCCCTCTTCATAATTAGAAATATCTGCCATAATAATAATATTAGGATACTTTAGTTTCACTTGACTTAAGAATTCATTTATAGTTAAACCATCCCCTCTTTTTCTCATCGTACAATCTATTGCAATCATGTCCGATTTTGCCTCAATTAACTGGTCAATTTCTTTCATAGTTGGTGTGATGTAAGATTGATACCCTTCATATGTCTTTTTAATTAGGCCTATGACCGGTAACCCAGTTTCATTTCTAATTGCAATTACATCCCGTACACTGTTAGTCCTAATTGCCACTGCCCCCGATTGCTTTGCTGCTCTTGCCATTAAATACATGATTGATTTTTCTTCTACATACAGTGGTTCTCCAGGTAAAGCTTGACAGGAAACAATAATTCCGCCTTTTATTGTATTAAATAGTTCTTCTTTTGTCATATTACACCTCTTTCTTGTCAATTATATTCTGTTATACTAAAACCTTTTTAGAAAATTTTTTATTCACGTGGTCAAATCCCCATATAGGTTGTAAAAAATAGTGCTGCATATATATTCATGATTTTAGATTTTATTTATAGCGCTCTGAGAAAGCAAGCAAAGGGTTTTGATATTCATGCTTTTTCCATAATAAAATTTATTTTCTTTTCATCGTTATAATAGCCTTTTTTTACCCAATTGTCAATAAATATTTGTGCATTTTAGTTAAAAACAAGTATTAAATAAAAAATATTTTTTTTATTTACTGCAAAAAGAGAGAGCTCATTCAGGATATGAAATACAATAAGCCCGAACAAGCTCAAAAGGAATTTTTAAATATATTGAATTTTACTACAACACTAAGAAAATGTACTCTTCTTTAGAATATATCACTCCATCTCAATTAGAAGAATTGAATTCCTATTTTTCTACTTTAAAAGACTTGGAAGAAACATAGCTATCTCAGGAATATAAGTAACTAACAATAATACTGCAACCATACATAAATAGAATGGAACTAGTGCTTTTGTCACTTTTTCAATAGAAATCTTACCAATGGAACACCCTACGAACAGAGCCGAACCTACAGGCGGGGTACAAAGTCCTATTGCTAAGTTTAATACCATAATAATTCCAAAATGTATTGGACTAACTCCAATTGTTTCAATAACAGGAATCAATATTGGAGTAACGATAATTATAATAGGAGCCATATCCATAACCATCCCCAAAAAGAGCAACATTAGATTTATAAGAAGTAAAATAACATATTTATTATCACTTACTGATAAAAGTGCATTTGTTACCATAGTGGGAACTCTTAAATAGGCCATTAAATAACCAAAAGCTGAAGCAGTTGATATCAAACTCATAACCATTGCAAGTGTTTTAAATGAATTATATAATATACCTTTCATTGCACTTAATGGAATTTCGCGGTAAAAGAAGAAAGTAATTAAAAATGCATAAATTGCTGCAATTGCAGCAGATTCTGTGGCAGTAAATACGCCAGACAAAACACCACCCATTATGATAACTATAGTCATCAATCCAGGTATAGCATGACCAACCATGCCTAATGCATTTTTCAAACTAATTTTTTCTTCCTTGGGATAGTTTCTCTTTTTTGCTAGGATAAAACAGACAACCATTTGCGCCGCTCCCAGTAAGATTCCAGGAATTACACCAGCAACAAATAATGCACCTACTGATAATCCTCCTGCTGCTGTTGAATAGATAATCATATTATGACTTGGAGGTATAACAATTCCTTGGCATGAACTTGCTACGGTTACGGCAACTGAAAAATCTTCGTCATAACCCTTTGCTTTCATTGCAGGAATCATCCATGTACCTTCTGAAGACACGTCAGCTACTGCAGATCCGGATATTCCACCAAACATCATACTGGTTAAAACATTGATTTGCGCAAGTCCCCCACGAAATCTTCCTACGAATACATTTGAAAAGTTAATAAGTTGTTTTGAGATACCACCTGCTCCCATAATTTCTCCTGATAGGATAAAAAATGGAATTGCGAGAAGTGAAAAGGATTCAATACCTTTTACCATTCTTTGGGCGATAATAAGTAACGGAATATCAAGATATAACGCAGTGAGAATAGACGATACAGCCAAAGTAATCGATACTGGGACTCTCAATGCAATTAGTATTAAGAATGAACCAAACAAAATCCAAACTGCAAGACTCATATCAGGCATTTTCTTTTCCTCCCATAAAAATTTCATCAAAATCATCGTCTTTATCAAGGTTAAACAAGTCAATGATACTGTTAATAATTATCATAAATCCAGCTATCGGAACAAATAAGTACTCAACCGAAGTAGGTAATCCTGTTCCTGGTAAAGTGGATAACATTCCCTTTTTCACCAATAAAAGTCCATAATAAAATAATACACTTGAAAAAAGCAACATACAGATATCTGCCAATTTTTGTATCACATTTTTCTTTATCTTCTCAGGTAGTTTCATTGTAAACGCTTCTATAGAAATGTGTAACTTCATTTTTACGCCAAGGGCCATTGATATCATACTGAACCAAGCCATTAGAATCAATGCCGTTTCATCAGCCCATCCAAAACTGGAGCCACGGAAAAACCGATTGAATACATTGATACTCACGATTACAACCATCGCTAACAGTAGAAATATACCAAGATATGTCATGAACAGATATATTTTATTAACTATTTTCCTAAATAATTTCATGAATTAGCTCCTTCCTTATCATAACATTAGAACCGAATTAATTCGGTTCTAATGTTAATTAACATTCTAATCTTATTATCATAAACTATTTGGTATCTTTAATTTTCTTAATTAAGTCAGCATAATCTGCACCGAATTCATCATATAAAGGTTGAACAGCTGCTTGGAATTCTGCTACAGTAGCTTCATCTAAATAGGTAATTGTACAACCGCCATCAATTGCATCTTGTAAACTTTTATCAGAATATTTAGCCCATTCTTCTTTCTCTAATACTTCTGATTCTTTTGCTGCCTGTTTGATAATTTCCTGGTCTTCTGCGGAAAGCTTATTCATAGTATCAGTGCTCGCAATCACGATTTCTGGTACCATAGTATGTTGGTCAATTGTAATAAATGGTGCAACTTCATAATGTGCAGTAGAAATATAACTTGGGAAATTGTTTTCTGCGCCATCAATAACTCCTGTTTGAAGGGCACTGTAAACCTCCGCATAGGCCATTGGTGTTGGAGAACCACCAAGTGTTTCAACCATGCTCATCATTAGCTGGCTTTCTTGAACTCTTATCTTTAATCCTTTTAGGTCAGCTACCGTTTTTACTTCTCTTTTTGAATTATAGAAATTTCTTGATCCTGAATCATAGAATGCAAGTCCTTGAAGATCTGCTTTCTCAACTGATTTCAAAAGGTCAGCACCAATTTCTCCATCTAATACTTTCCACTGATGTTCTGCATCTCTGTAGATGTATGGCATCATAAGTGCATTAAGTTCAGGAGCAAACTCAGCAACAGGAGAAAGACTAATTCTTGCGAAATCAATAGCACCAAATTGAACTTGCTCTATAGTTGATTTTTCGTCACCAAGTTGTCCACCATAGTAAACTTCAATTTTTATTCTTCCATTTGTTCTTTCTTCAACTAATCTTGCAAATTCAAGATCACCTAAGGTAGTTGGGTAATCTGCAGGTTGATTTTCAGCAAGTCTAAATACAATTTGATCTTTAGCCGCTTCCACGGTTGGTTCTACTACTGTTTCCTCTTTTGTTTCCTCTTTTGTCTCCTCCTTAGTAGTACCCGCTGTAGGTGTTGGAGCTACTTTAGAATCATTCCCTGCGCATCCTGCTAAAGTCGTAATCATGAATGCCATAGTTAACATTAAACTTAAAATTTTTTTCATATTGGTTCCCCTTTACAGTATTTTATATTGCTTCTTAATTATATAGGACATGTAAAAAATTGAATATCGTAATATATTAATATAACCAGTAATTTTTTAACATTTTTATATATTTTTCATATATTTAGATTAAAATATAAAAATATTATAGTGATTACGCTTATTATTATTAATATATATTAATATAACTATACATACTATACAGGATTCCAACGTTTTTTTAATTTTATCTACTTCTTTTTATGATTTCTATAATCACTTGGTGTCATTCCAACCTTTTTTTTAAAAATTTTTGTAAAATAATTAGGGTCAATATAACCTACCATTTCACCGATTTCTTTTGCGTTTAACGATAAATTAGACAGCATTTCTTTCGCAACAGATATACGAATATCTGTTAAATAATTAATAAAATTTGTTTTAAATTGCATTTTGAATAATTTGCTAAAATATACTGCGTTCAAATTAACGGTATCAGCCACAGACTCTAAGGAAATATTGTGCATATAATTTTTACGTAGATATAGATCTACATCTTTCATCATTTGTCCCGTTTTATCATTGGTTACAGTTGATATGGTATTTTGATTTGTTTGTGTTGTTTCTTGATACAAGCCCAATTTAGATCCAACAATGCTAATTACTTCATCATCTGAAGCTGGTTTCAGTAAATATTCATCTGCTCCTAATTTGATTGCATGCAATGCATATTCAAACAAATCATAAGCAGTTAAAAAAATTATGATGCATTCAGGTAAATGTTTCTTAATCTTCTTCGCTGCATCAATCCCATTCATAACTGGCATTTCGATATCAATTAAAACTAAATCCGCTTTCCAAATACAAGCTGTATCCACTGCACTTTGGCCATTGTATTCCACTTTTACCTTAACCAGATTATTAAAATTATTTTCTAAAACTTCTTTTAGTGCAGTACACTCCAATCGTTCATCATCTACCACCAATATTTTAAACATATGCGTCCAACACCTTTATATTTATTTTTATTTTAATCACCGTTCCAACTTGATATTTACTCATAACATGGAAACTACTTTTCCCACCTAGGAGTTCAACTCGTTTTGCTACATTTGCTATTCCAATACCTCTTCCGGTTGAAGTGTCTTTTGATTCATACCTTCTAACTTCGTTCAATCTTTCTTTATCCATTCCAATTCCATTGTCTCCAATCAGTATAGTTAAGTAATCTTGACTTTTGTGAATGCGAATGCGAATAAAACCGCCCTCTAGTTTTGATGCTAAACCATGGCATATGGAATTCTCTACTAAAGGTTGTAAGATAAAACTCGGTACAAAAAGATTGTTAATATCCACATCCTGACTAATTCGCCACTCTAAATCAAGCCGGTCACCAAAACGACTCTTTTGAATATTTATATAATCATTTACAATCGCTATTTCACGTTCTAAAGCAACCATACTATTTTCAGTTTTAATTATATATCGGAAAAGTTTTGATAGACTAATAATAAGATTTTCTGTTATGCTCGCTTTTTCTATTTTTGCCGTTCTTGCAATTGTGTTAAGCGCATTATATAAGAAATGAGGTTTCACCTGAGCTTGTAATAACAGTGCTTTCTCTTGAATCAGCAAGTTCTGCATGGTTACTACGTTAAGCTCCTGTACATGCAATTCCTCTGTAATTTCCTGTTTTTCATGTAATATGCTCAATTCCTCTTTCATGCTTTGTTTCATGCTATAAAAAACTTTTGTTAATTGTTTCATTTCATCATTATTTTTCGTAATAATCTCTGGTTCATCCAAATTACCATTAGAAATTTGGATTGCATCGTTACATAGTGCCTGTATCGGTTTAAGAATATTCTTGTCTAACATTTTGTTAAAAGTGAAACCAATAATTATGATAAACAAAACTAAAAATGCAACCGTTAACTGTTTGAATTGCTCTAGTTCCTCTTGCATCTTATAGTAGAATTCCTGTCCGCTGTTTAAACAATCATTTAATAAATGATCACAATATATCAGCGTATAATCTTCAATGCTATTGATTTCTTCATAGTATATAATATAGTGATTGATATCTTTATTTTGTGGTATTATAAGATTTACCTTTTCAACATAGTTATCATACAGATTAGTAATGGATCTTGATAGTATATCACTTTGAACACTAATATACCTTACATCGCTTCTAATACGTAATATCTGAACATCCATAATGCTTTTCGTTTCCTGAAATAATACCAAAGCATCTGAATTATCGTGTACAACATATTGTTCTAAGTAATTGGTCGCAGCATTATAATTATTCTTAAAATCATTAATTTCATAATATAATGATGTCTGATTTTCAAATTGCTGTAAATACCAGGCTCCCTGGTAAAAAGAAATCGACATAAACAGTCCATTTACTGCTAATGTAACAATCAAATATATTAATATTTTACTTTTAATTGATAAGGATGACCATAGCAATTTTATTCTAACTTTCATAAGGTGATCCACACTTTCTCCCTAATATTTAATAGCTTCTATATAACTTCCCTTTACATTTTTCTTCACTATGATTTGCTTATTGATTCTTTCTTTTAGATCATCCACGTGTGAAATAATGCCAACCAATCGGTTACCGGTTGTTAGCGTTGTTAAAGTAGCAATTGACTGCTCTAATGCCTCAGTATCCAAAGAACCAAATCCTTCATCTACAAACATAGCATCAATTTGAATGCCACCTGCGTAATTTTGTATGATATCAGAAAACCCTAATGCCAGAGATAATGCTGCCATAAAAGATTCTCCACCTGATAATGATTTTACACTTCTCACCTTACCAGTCCATGTATCATACACGTTAAGTTCTAATCCGGTTGAACTTTGTATATTTCCTTCTTCTTTTCTTAATAGCCTATATCTTTTTCCGGACATATCATAAAATCTTTTATTGGCTTCCCTTATTATTTGTACAAAATATGCCGCTTGTACATAAGTTTCAAAGGTGATTTTTTGCTTTCCTTCTAATCTTCCATTTGCCGTTTTTGACATTGCATTTACGTCTAAATATTGCATATTCTTATCTTTTCGTATTTTCTCCACTTCTTTTACATTGGAACACGCTCCTTTGTTTACTATAATTCTATTCTGAATGTCCTTTTGCAATTTATCCTTTTGGGATCTGCTTGCTTTCACTTCACTTATACTATTTCTAATTGATTCAATTTCTACACGTTCCTTGCCATAGGTCTTTTCTTTCAGTTTATCTAATTGACTTTTTATTTCTTGCTTGGTTATGTCATATTTTTTACATTCATCTTTGATAGCATCTATTTGTTCTTGTGTAAGTAAAACCTGTCTATACATTTCTTCATTCTTTAAACCTATGTCTTTTATTTTTTGTAAATAGTTTTTCGATATATTATCTAACGCAGATTTTGAAATTTCATATTGTTTCTCGAATTCATCTAATAACCGTATGGATGTCTTTAGTGCTGAACTTGTTTCGTGATATTCCTTTTCAGCATCTAAAAATCTTTTTCTAAAAATTCCAAGTTCATCCTTCTTCTCTTTTACAACTGAAACTGCTTTTTCTAAAGAATTAAATTCCAGATCTTTCTTAATTAATCCAATCTCATTTACCGTTATACTAATAACTGTCGTCAGTTTATTCTTTTCCTCCATAAATTCAGCCACTTTTATACGGTATCTATCAAAATTCTCCTGTGCTTCTTTTCTGATTTTTTCACAGACTTCTTTTCTGGCACATTGATTTTTTAATAATCCTTCTTCTCTCTCAAATTCAAGTATATAAGATTTCTTCTTGTCATTTAAATTGGACAAATTAAATTTTATATCATCTAAGTTTTCGGATTCCTTAAATTTTTTTAGTTCCTTCAACTCTTTATTCAGTATATTCATTCTTGTGTCAAACTCTTTTTTTAATTCACTTGCTATTATGCTAGCTGCTTGCATTTCTTGGTTTAACCTATCACTGTTCTTCTTAAGTGACTTTAGTTCAGCTTCAGTGGGCGCTTCAAATAGACATTGTGCAGTATTTGGATGATCCATAGAACCACATACCGGGCATGGTGACCCGCTTTCTAATGTCTTTGCAAGAATGCCTGCTTGTTCTCTCAAAAAAACTTTATACTTTATATCATAATCCTTATTACACTCTTCATAATTCCCCTCAATCGTTATAAACGATTTCTTAGCTTTATCAACTTCACATAGTAGCATTATTAATTTAAACACTTCTGATTCTAGAGTCTCAATTTTCAGCTTTAGTAATCTCTCTTTTTCAAGTATGTTTAAACAATTAAGATATTTAATCGGACTATCTTTTATTCCTTCCAGCTCATAATTTAAACTTTGTTCTTGCTTTTGCAATTCTTCAATTTTAATTGTAAGTACCTTTATATTTTCATCTAACTGCTTTTCTTTCCATTCTTGTTCTTTTTGTTTACCTTCTAAATCCATTAATCTATCATATTGCGGCAATTTTTCTTCCAGATTATTTATATATATGTTAAGCTTTTCTCGAATACTTTCATTATTACACTCTTCATCGTATACTTTTTTAGTTACAATTAGCTTTTCTTCCTGTAAAGACCTATCTTTTTTAGTATTTGCAAGCTTAGTTTCTAATTGATTTTTTACTGTCTCTTCACGTTTTTTCGCATCTTCTAATGGTTTTACATAGGAAAAAGCTTTCTGTCCGAATAATGCTTTTTGTTCTAGTCCTTTCATCTCTTCTTTTTTTTCATCAAGTTCATCTTTTTTAATTTGAAGTCTTTGTTTTTCGTCCAAGTCATTATTCAAAGCCTTCCCGTTTACTTCTCTTTTAATTAAACTATCTTTTGCTTTTTCAAGCTTTTCTATTTCAAGATTCATATCAGCCAACATTGTGTTATCTTCAGCAAGAAGCTTTTCAATATGATCCAAAATCTCATTTACCCGATTAATATTTCTCTCATTTTTAAAAACCTGAATGATTGAATAATGGTCTGATTGTTCATTACATTTAATACCATCAATATATTGAAAAATACTTTTTTCTAAATCATCATTTTCATTTTTTAGGTTAATCTCTTTTTCTCTTAACTTCCCGGAAACTTTTTTGTAGAATTCTGTATTGAATACCTTTTGTAGAATATCGTTTCTTTTATCACTATCTGCAAGCAGCAATTCTAAAAATTCCCCTTGGGCTATCATTGCAATCTGTTTAAACTGATCATATCCAAGTCCGCCTAATACATCTGAAACTATTGATTTCACTTGTGCCCTATTGTCTATCTTATTTCCATCCGGCATAATAATACAAACGCCCTTTTTTTGCTCTGCTTGTCCTTTACCTCTATCACTTTTTCTAATTTGATCCGGATATCTGTTAATGATATAATGTTGGTTTTTATGTGTGAATTCTAATGTTACCTCCGTGAAAATATCAAGAGTAGCAAAATCACTTCGAATTGAATTAGCATCCCTAGTTAATCCACTCGTTTTTTCAAAAAGTGCATAAGAAATAGCATCAAAAATTGTTGTTTTTCCTGCTCCAGTATCTCCGGATATCAAAAAGAGTCCTGAACTTCCAAGGTTTTCGAAATCAATGATAGTTCGTTCTGAATAAGGTCCAAAAGCGCTCATTGTTAATTTTAATGGCTTCATTCAAAGTCACCTCCGAGTTCTTCAAATATATCTAACATTATCTTTTTTTGCGTATCAGTTAAATCAACATTATTTTGATTGATAAAAAATTCTTGGAATAAATCCATCGGACTTCTAGTAGCAACATCTCCGGATGCAGAAGATCTTGAGTTTTCATTTATATTTGTTTTTGCATTTTCCACTTCCAAAAGTAGGATATTACTATATACAGTACGTAATTTGCCAATTGGGTCGTAGATATCTTCTTCATCAGTTATTATGGCATGAATATAATCCTCACAATTAGCCTGTGTGTATTTACTTTCATGTAGTAAATTATCCAGTTTATCTTTGATAATACGCATATCCTTAATTGGATGCAAGGGAATCAATGAAATCTCAATTTTGTTTTTTTCTTTTATTTCTATACAAGTTACTGATTTTATTTGCTTACATTCAGAAAAAGAGTATTTTAAAGGAGTTCCGGAATAACGAATTGTTTCCCTTCCTATCTTTTGGGGTCCGTGAATATGACCGAGTGCAACATAATCAAACGGTTCAAATACAGACACATCAATATTGTCTAATCCACCAATGGATAAAACCTCCGACTCTGACTTCTCGGGTTCTACCCCTGCGTTAGTGACAAATTGATGAGCAACTAAAATATTTCGTTGAGTCTGATCTATAATTGCCTCATCAATCACCACTTTTGCTGCCATTTCATAGGAATCAATATCGATATCTCTATAAAAATTTGAGACAACCGATGGCTTTATAAAAGGAAGTAAATATACATTAATAAATCCATATTCGTCTTCTAGAATAATTTGATCCATCTTACCTTTAAATGTCCCTGCAATATAGATTCGATTCTTACCCATGATTTCTTTACCAAAATTCAATCTCTCTGGTGAATCATGATTGCCGCTTACTACAAATACTTTCACGCTTCGCTTCTCTAATTGAGTCAAAAAGTCATCAAATATATTAACTGCATTCGCTGGCGGTACACTTCTATCATAGATATCGCCGGCAATGATAATACCATCTGGTTTTTCATTATCAACAATACAAATAATTTCTTCTAAAATATAAACTTGATCTTGAGAAAAGTCTGCTTCTCGTAGCTTTTTCCCTATGTGTAAATCCGAAATATGTAAGAACTTCATTCTGCATTCCTCCTCATTATCATAGTTTTATAATATAACAATGCAAGAGGATAAACAAGTATTATCTCATTTGTTGGTAAGTTGCTTTCATTTTTTTTGGGGAACGAACAGAATTGAATCAAGATTGTAGAAGTCAAATTCTTAGTGAAGATTATGCTGATTTTATTATAGAAAATGGGTCATCTTTGACTGAAATAGTAACAAAGCTAACTGTTACTAATAAATCAAAGAGACCCATTTTGATCTGCATCGGGCTTGGGACATCCCAAGACTCACATGATGGTGGTGCTTTTATAATAATCTTTCATAAAGTTTAAACCAATGTAAGCCATAGGAACCTAACCCTAAGTCTACCGTATCAATATATTTGAAACCACATTTTTCATATAATGAAATGGCTGGAGAATTATTTTCACTCACATCTAAACGAATTGATTTCATGTTTTGTTCTCTTCCAAACTGAAGTGCAAAATTAATTAGATTTTTTCCCACTCCACATTTCATGTATTCTGCACTAACAACTAAAGTATGAATAACAAAAACATCTGAATAATCTGATTCATATTCCCAAGTAACTCCACTATATCCCATTTCCGGTTTATGATTCAGTATAATTGATCCTACTATTTTTTCATTATATTTAGCCACAAATAAATGCTTACTATTAATTCCATCTATGGCAGTTTGTCTAATTGGATAAACTCCTTTTATCCAACCAGGATAATTTATGTTACTTACAAAATAATCATTTACATCATTATAAAGTTGTTCCAATTCATCTATATCATTTATAGTCCCTAATTCCATATAAATATCCATGACAGTATCCCTTCAATTTTGTAATTTAGAAATAATCTTTATTCATGATACAATAAATCTTAACTAGCGTACACCTGTAATGTCTTTTATCACTTCACCTGCTATGATAAGTCCTGCTACAGATGGTACAAAAGCTGTACTACCGGGAATTTGTCTTCTATCTGTGCATTTTCTTTGTACATCCGGTGGACAAATACAATGATTTTTGCAGCTATTAGTTGTATCCTCAATAGGCTTTTTGGGTAATTCCTTTGAATATACTACCTTTAACTTTTTCACTCTTCTAACGCGTAATTCTTTTCGCATTACTTTAGCCAAAGGACAAACTGAAGTCTTATATATATCAGCCACCTCAAACTTGGTTGGATCCAATTTATTACCAGCACCCATACAGCTAATGATAGGTACATTATATTTATTAGCTCTTAAAACAAGCTCTATTTTCGCTGAAACAGTGTCTATTGCATCCACAATATATGTGTATTCAGAAAAATCATATTGATCGGCTACCTCTGGGGTATAAAATGTCTGATGAATATTAACGATTGCTTGAGGATTAATTTCAAGAATTCTTTCTTTCATAACATCGACCTTGAATTTTCCTACTGTCTTTCTTGTTGCTATTAACTGTCTATTTATATTAGTAAGGCAGACCTTATCATCATCAAATAGGTCAAATATTCCTACACCACTTCTTGCTAACGCTTCTACTGTATATCCTCCAACACCACCGATACCAAATACAGCAACATGGGATTGGCTTAATTGCTTCATGGCTTCATTTCCAAATAAAAGCTCTGTTCTTGAAAATTGATTCAACTTGTGATTTCCTCCTTAAATTTTAATACGACAACCTTGTTTGTTACTTTCCATAGAAGCTTCAATAATGCGTAGAACATCTCTTGCTTGCTCAGGTTTTACAATTAATTCTTCTCCCAATGTTAAGACACGATAGATATTATCATAATAATTATGGTAATCCCCTTTTTCCGTCTCTACTTTACCTTGGAAATCTTTACCATCTATTTCAGAATTCAGAATTCCCCAATCTTTTTCATCTTCAATTCCCCAGTCCTCACTATTTGGTAATTGACCTTCTTTCAGCTTTACCTCTTGTACATCCATACCGTATTTGACATAAGATCCTTTTGTCCCATGAACAGAAATATGGGGACCATTCTCCTTTACAATCTGGCTGGATGACAATACAGCTTTCTTATCATCATAATAAAGAATTACCAGAAAATTATCATTCGATGATGCTCCTTCTCTCTGAATGCGTATATCTGCATAAACTTCATTTGGCACACCAAAAAGAGCTACCGTTTGATCAATGATATGAACACCCAGATCAAATATAGCGCCTACTCCTAATTCACCGGTTTCTTTCCATGCTTTACTGCCTATTTCCGTTGCATATCTGTCATAATGTTCAATATAGTCTACGACCCTTCCTAACTTACCTTCTTCAATTAGTTTTTTCGCTGTTCTATATCCACCATCCCATCTTCTGTTTTGGTATACACTCAGCAAAACTCCTTTTTCTTTTGATATAGCAATTAAATCTTCTGCTTGTGCTGATGAGACGGATAATGGTTTTTCCACAATCACATTTTTTCCTGCTATTAGCGCCTGTTTTGCCATAGAATAATGCATGTTATTTGGAGTAGCGATTACTATGATATCAATATCATCCGTAAATAATTCTTCAAACGCTCTTACAATTTCTACATAAGGAAACCGTTCTTTCGCTACTGATGTTTTTCTCTCATACACCTTCTTTATGCAAAATCTTTCATCTGTACTTAAAAATGGAGTTTGAAACACCTGCCCTGACATACCAAACCCAGCTATACCAACATTTATTACTTTATTCATATTATTTCTCCTTAATCTTCCTGATAATCTTTAATTGCATCCACAATATACTGATGATCTTCTGAACTTTTCATTCCCGATACAATGATGCAACCTACCACTCCGGTTCCCTTAATCGTAATTGGAAATCCTCCTCCTGCTGCCACATAATCATCCCCTAATCCAAAGCGTTCAGACATTTTAGATTTTTCCAACAGCATTTTATTTTCCATGTAATAGCTGCTTTTAAAAAAGTGATAAACAGTATTCTCTTTTCGCCTAACCCAATTGTCATTGTCCGGTGAAGTTTCTGGAAATGCAAAATGAAATAAAACCCTGCGATTTAATGAAATGTGTATGGTTATTATTTTATTTTTCCTGATTGCACGCTCTTCCAGTTTTAAACCTATGGCTAATGCATCAAAGCTATCAAATTTATCAAATATCAGTGTTTCTTCTTGCTCTTTTACTTCAATTAATATTTTTTCTATATCATCCATTTAGATTCTCTCCTTTTATTAAACATAATGATTATAAGAGCTTTACTCGGTCATAACGAAATGATGTGTCCTGCAAGCTTTTTGGTAAATTGCCCCTTGTCCACAATCAGCTTTCCATTAACAATAACATAATCAATACCAATAGGTTTCATATCCGGCTTACCTAGATGTGGAAATGTTGCTCGATCCGATAGCTTATCTAAATCAATCACTACAATATCTGCATCCGCACCCACATCAATTACTCCTTTACCTTTCAGATCAAAAACCTGAGCAGGTAAAATGGTTGCTTTACAAATTGCTTCTTCAATCGTAAAAATTTTCTTCTCCCGTACCATTTCTATTAGATATTTGGGAAATGTACCTGCTATCTGAGGATGCCCTTCACCTTTTCTATACTTACCGATATCCGTTGATGGCATCGCATACTTTTTCTCTAATGCTAAATAGACATCATTTTTTCTACCATTAAAGCAAATGACGGATTCCCCTGGATAATCCCTTCTGAGTAAGGTATACAATTCTTTTGTCAAACATTTGCCTGTATATATTCCTGTTGCAACTACCATATTTCCTAATACATAACCATTGTCTTTTATTGTTTGTTCACTAAAAGTTTCTGTACCTATAAAAGTTGCCCAATCCGTGTACATTCCACTATCAATATGTATGTCTAACCCTTGCCAAATAGCGTGCTCTATTGTTTCTAAGGCAGCTTCCATGGCTCCGTTACCATATTGATATACAAAATGAGAAAATAATACTTTAACACCTGTCTCTTTTGCTATGGACAGCACCTCATAAAGCGAATACAAATCATATTCCGTAAATAGCCTAGTATGAATAGCCATTACTTTATTGTGATTGGCACAGATTTTAGCCAAAGCAGTAATTTCCTTTAGGGAAGCCCCTGGCGAATAATCTAAGCCAAAGGAGACACCACATGCCCCATCTATTAAAGCCAGTTCTGCTATTTCCACCATTTTTAAAATTTGTTCATCGGTTGCTTTTTGATAATTATCTGTAATTCCTACCTTACTACGAAGTGAAAATGAATGCCCCACGAGCTCTGCTTGATTAATATAAAATCCATTATTCTCTTGTTCTTGGAAAAATGCCTCCATATCCATAGGACTGAGTCCACAATTGCCACCAATTGTCGTTGTAATACCTTGACAAGCAGCTAGTTCACCGGAATACATATAACCATCTATATGACCATGTACATCAATAAATCCAGGACTAATAATTTTATTGGTCCCATCTATCTCACGTACTCCAACAATATGATCTTTACCGATATAACTTATCTTTCCTTTACAAATTCCAATATTTAAAATGGATTTCGTAACATGTACCGTATCAATTACAGTACCATTCATAATTACAATATCATACATGCTGTCATCCTTATATGTTTCCTGCATCGATAATACCAATTTTTTGATTTAATTGCTCCATTTTCCATTTTTTCTGCCATTTTAATAGATTTTCTCTATTAAAAGGTATCGGACATTTTGGCTTACATACGTGTATCACTGATTTACTTAATTCCTCGAATTTTTCTGCTACACTACTTTCCGGATTCATTTCAATCACTGTTTTTTCCTGTAATGTACATAACTCAATCTGCTCATAATGATTTAAATAACCAAGAATCGTAAGGTTTGTTTCTTCTGCATAGGAAGTTACTAAAGATTTCGTTGGATATTTATCAGCTTGATTAATTAATAATCGTACCAACGTTTGATGTTGCTTATCTATTCTTAGAACCCCTGCTAATATACTGTTCGTTGTACATAATGAAGAATAGTTTCCGTCCGTTATAATAATGCATTGAGACATAACTCCTTCTCTTATTGGCAATATATAACCGGTACATGGAATATCTCCAACAATATCATATAGAACATAATCTATCTTATATTTCTTAAGCAAACCTTGCTGCTCCATCATTTCATCTACTAGATTGATTCCTCTAGCTAAGCAACCAACACCAGGTTCAATGCTACCTAGTTCTAGGCAATAAACACCGCATGAACCTTGTACCATATAATCTTCCACTGTTATATTATATTTTTCACGAAAATCTTCTAGTACAGGAGCAATATTCTCATCATACCTCAAATACATGGTTGAATTCAAGCTAATGTCATTCCCTACCTGTAAAATATTATAACCCATATTCGCCAAGGCAACACTAATATTGGATACGATTACAGATTTCCCTACTCCGCCTCTTCCTAAAAAACAGATTCTTTCTGCCATATTAAGACCTCATTTAATTTAATTATTTTTATAACAAATACCCATATCCTAATTCTTCCATTTTCTCTTTTGGAATAAACTTAAGTGAAGCGCTGTTTATGCAATATCGCAAACCTCCAAGTTCCTTTGGCCCGTCTTCAAATACATGCCCTAAATGTGCATCTCCTGTTTTACTTCGTACTTCTACTCTAGTCATACCATGAGTTTTGTCCATATTCTCAATTACACTATTTTTACTTATTGGCTTTGAGAAACTTGGCCATCCACATCCGGATTCAAATTTATCACTTGACGTAAATAATGGTTCACCTGTTGTAATATCTACATAAATACCCTCTTTGAAATGATTGAAATAATCATTTTTAAAAGAAGGTTCTGTTCCATTGTTCTGAGTAACTTCATACTGAATATCAGTTAAAACTTTTTTAAGATCCTCTTTTGATTTTGGTTGATATTTTAGACTATCATCCACAGCTAATTTAGCCTTCTCGAATTTATCTACACCGATATGGCAATATCCGTTTGGATTCTTATCTAAATAATTCTGATGATATTCTTCTGCTAAGTAGTAGTTATTAAGAGGCAATACTTCTATGGCAATCGGTTTATCAAATTTCTTTTGAAGTTCCTGTATTGATTTTCTAATAACTTCTTGATCTTCATCTTGCGTAAAGTAGATTCCGGTACGATATTGGGTTCCCGAGTCTCCTCCTTGACGATTCACAGAAGTTGGATTAATAACATCATAATATAGGCTTAAAATAAAGGTTAAGCTTATTTCACTCGGATTGTATTTAACTCTTACTGTCTCTGCGTGTCCGGTATTATTATGGCAAACCTCCTCATAAGAAGGATTTTCTGTATTACCATTTGCATATCCAACATCTGTTGACTTTATCCCTTTAATACCGGATAAATACTTTTCTGTTCCCCAAAAGCATCCACCTGCTAAATATATTTCTTTATTTGTATTTCTAACTAATGATTGCATATTGTATCTCCTCTCTATGGTGAGTTATATTTAAAGTATGATAATTATCTTTTATTTCCTCATTAAATTCTCTTTTCTGCATCATATATCACTACATAGTAGTTGTCAATATTATAAGTAATATTCGGGAAAGAAATATGTTGTATCAACTTCCAATTATTGGTATATATTTCCTGCAATTATAGGTTTTAAGCATCTATTTTTAGATGAAAGTAATTTTCACTGTTGAACAAAGACGATAAAAAGTTTATACTGTAAATCAATATCCCAAAAAAGTCAAAATGATTTTCTGTACAAAAACATGCGAAACGAGGAGGTATGACTTTGAGAGAAATGGATTACATGGTAGTTGAGGCTGCATCTGATCAACAGAAATTAAATAAACTGATTCAACAGAATGAGTTTTTTATCTTGAAATGTACCTCAAGAGTAACCCGTCGTTATATAACGAAAAGTGATGATGAATGGTCTATTGCATTACTTGCATTTATGCAGGCAGTTAAGGATTATGAATTAGATAAAGGTAGTTTTTATAGTTTTGCTGAATTGGTTATTCAAAGGCGTCTAATTGATTACAGCAGAAAGCAAGGAAAATTTAATTCGGAAATATCCGTTGACCCAATAATATTTGACACTGAGCCTGATGAGGATACTACAGACGTTTCTCTTCATCTTGCAGTTGCAGAACAAGTAGCTCAAGAAACGAATACCAGTGCAATCAAGCTTGAAATTGAATCTGCAAATGAAACTTTCAAGTATTATGGATTTTCTTTTTTTGATCTTACTGAATGTTCTCCAAAATCGAAAAAAACGAAATCGGCTTGTGCAAAAGCGATATCATATCTATTCAAAAATAAACTTTTGATTAGTGATTTACAAAGTTCAAAGCAGCTTCCATTAAAAATTATCGAAAAAAACGCAAAGGTACCCCGAAAAATTTTAGAACGTCACCGAAAATACATAATAGCAGTGGTAGAGATACTTTCAGGAGAGTATCCGCATCTTGCAGATTATCTGCGAGAGATTAGAGAGGAGATCAACAAATGAAATCGATTATAGTTGAAATAAACGATGGCTTTGCGGCTGTCCTATCTGATGATGGATGTATAACCAAAGTAAAAAACAATAATTATGCGATTGGACAGGTAATTGATTTAAATATAAATAATACTAATAATTATAAAACCAAAAAATTACTCGCTTGTGTTGCGTCGGTAGCTATACTAGTATTGGGTTTTGGTGCTAGTACATGGGCCTATGCAAGTCCATATTCCTATGTGAGTCTTGATGTAAATCCTTCCATTGAGTATATTGTTAACCGATTTGACCGCGTTCTCAATGTTAAAGCAATTAATGATGACGGAGAAGAGATACTAAATAATATTGAGCTTAAGAATCTAGAAAATAAAACGATTCAAAAAGCATTATCAAAGACTCTAGAACAAATTGCTGAACAGGGTTATTTCAATGGTGATGTTGAAGGAGGTATCGTTATCACAACCTCTGGACAAAATACTCAAAAATCTGAAGATCTTGCACTAGAGTTGCAGGAAAGTATTGAGAATGAACTGGTCGAACATGGCGATGACGTTGAAGTTGAAGTAATTAGTGTCGGTCTAGATCGCGTAGAAGAAGCAAATAAATTAGGCGTAACCCCTGGAAAATTAAATTTATTTGAAAAACTGAAAGCAAGTGCAGCTGAGCCAAACAGTATCATTCTGGAAGATTGGATTAATAAACCAGTGAAAGAAATTATGAGTGCTATTAAAGAAAACAAGAAAAATGAAAAAACAGATGCTATTACTCCAAGTATTGATAACACTCAAATTGAAAATGATATATACGAAGATATAAATAATATCACCGAAGAAGAAAACGAAGTAAACGAATCCAAAACTGATGAAGAAAAGGCTAAAAAGGATACTCTGCAAAAGTCAGAACAATCAAATAAAGAAGCTGAAAAGGCTCTCGAAAAAGAGGAAAAGGCTAAAGAAAAAGCTAAAAAAGAAGGATACAAAACTCCAACCATAAAGGAAAATGGTTCTGAAAAAGTTCCTGAAAAGGTTAAAAAGGAATCTGATAAGAATCTTCCAATAGAAGAGAAACCTAGCGAAAAAGCTAAAAAAGAGGCCGAAAATGCACTTGATACAAAAGAGAAAGAGATTATAAAGAAAGATAAGGACACTGATGACGCTCTCATCTCCAATGAAAAAGCGAATGAAGAGGTTGATAAAAAAAACGATAAAACTGAGACTGATGCGGAAAAAGCTGCTGAGTTGATTCAAAAGGAAGCTGACGAAGCTCTTGAAGACAAAAAGAAAGCTACTGAAAAAAAGGATGCTGAGGTGGTTGATAAGGAAACTGATAACACTCCCTCTAATGAAGAGAACACTGATGAAAATGCTGAAAAAGGGTCAAAATCGAATGGTAATAATTAGGAAAAAGAGCAGAGGTTGTAGTTCAACCTCTGCTCTTTATTACTTAAAATAATAAGGATATTGTTTTTTTAGCTCTTCTTCATCTACCATATATCTTGATAAATGTTTGGTAATAATTTCTTTGGCTAATACCTTATCTTTATTTTTTATAGCATTCACTACTGCACGGTGGTCCGAAATCGTCTTAATGTCTTTAATAACTAAAAGGCTTAATCTACGAACGCGGTCAAAATGTGTCATCATTCCATCTAATAGATCATAAGTAAATTTCTTTTTACATATATCAAACAATAATTCATGAAATTCATTATCTAATTGTAATAGTTTATCCTTTGTCGGATATTCCAAATAAAATTCTTGAAGTCTTATGTTTTCTTCCAAGGCAAAGATTTTTTCTTCCTTTGCAATGTCACACGCCATTTCTACCATAGCCTGTTCAAGAATTAAGCGAATAAATCTTGCTTCATCAACTAATTCACTATCAATTAAGGAGATAAAGCTACCTTTCTGCGGATATATCTCAACAACCTTTAATTTACTTAGTTCAATTAAGGCCTCTCTGACAGGGGTTCTGCTAATACCCATCTCTCCTGCCAATTCATTTTCACTCACCATACTTCCGGGTGCAAGTTCTAATGAAATAATATTATATTTTATAACACGAAAAGCATACTCACGGGCAGTTTCTTTTCCTGTACGTTCCATAATATGCATAGCATTTCCTCCTAGTACATGCTATTACAAATACCGATACTAGTCAAGATACTTTTTAAGTGTATTACGAATTGCATCTTTACCTTGAATTAATTCGAGGAATAGCCCTTCTACTTTATCTCCCAAACCTATTTGATATAAATCAACACCAAAGATAGTTGCATTCGCTAATATCTCTTTTAGTGTATCATGTATTCCTTCTGTTTGACCTAATTTAATATTATTAATGATAGGTGTTACAGTAGAAAGCATTGGGTCTGGGCTTAAGTCAAATGTATTACCTTTGTCATCAATTGCCATTAAATAACGACACCATCCTGCTAAAACCAAAGGAATGAAGGTTAGATCTTTTACGTCTAAAGCCGGGTTAGTATCATACGCTTTCATCGTTTCTCCAAAACGTATATTTAATTTTTGTGAAGTATCACATGCAATTCTTTGTGGTGTATCCGGCATAAATGGATTAGGCAATCTTACTTGTAGAACTTCATCAATAAAGTCTTTGGGTCTGATAATTCCAGGGTCTGTTACAACTGGTAATCCTTCAATATATCCTACTCTTTCTATTAAAGCGACCAATTCTTTATCATTCATTTCATCTGATATTTTATCATAGGATAATAGACATCCAAAAATAGCCAAAGCAGTATGAAGTGGGTTTAAGCAGGTGCATACCTTCATTTTTTCTACTTTATCCACGGTTTCTTTATCCGTATAAATAATTCCACCTTGATCTAATGGAAGACGACCATTCATAAATTTATCTTCAATAACTAGATATTGAGACTCTTCAGCATTAACAAATGGTGCCACATATGTGTTTTTTGAGGTAATGATTGCATTCGTATCTTCAAATCCTACAGATTCTAGCATCTTGATTACAGAATCAGCAGGTCTTGGTGTTATCTTATCTATCATTGACCATGGATAGGAGATATTTTCTTTCACATAAGTCAGAAACTCTGGTTCTACTATTTTATTATCTACCCATGCTTTCGCAAAAGTTGTCACGGCTGCTTCTAACTTAGACCCATTATGGGAACAGTTATCCATACTTACTAAAGTTAGAGGTAGTTTCCCATTGATAAATCTTTCATAACATAAAGCTACTAATTTACCAATGTAGCTGGTTGCCGTTGCAGGTTTTTTAGTAAAATCATTTGCAACATCATTTAAGAATTCCTGCTTTTGATTCACTAAGCTATATCCCTTTTCTGTAATGGTAAATGACACCATCTTTAAACTGGAATTTTTAAAAATTTCTACTAACCGGCTCCAATCTTCTGTATTTTGAGTATCCACACATAATGACTCAGCAATGCTTCCAATCACTTTTTTTTCTAAAGTTCCATCTGCCTTTAAGGTAACAAGTACACTAAGATCATCGAAGTTTTTATAACTTTTTTCAATAATCTCATAATCATAACCTTCTGCTACAACGATACCAGTTTTCATAATACCTTTATTCAATAGATCCTGGCAAACTGCGGCTGGAAATGCACGAAATATATTTCCTGCTCCAAAATGAATCCATTCTGGACTTTTTTTTGTCTGTTCAATCATTTGATTACGGTCGAATTGTGGTAATTCAAATCCACAATCTTCCCATATTTTCTTATTTGTTATTTCCTGCTGTCTTAATTTCATGATAACTCCAATCTGCCTGCTTTAGCAAGCATGTAAAATTGATACAGATTATTTGTTTTTATCAGCTTTCTCAATTGCTTCTGCTAATCCATTTAAATAAGTTGCACCTAAAGCACGATCATATAAGCCATATCCAGGCATTGCTACTTCACCCCAGATAGCACGTCCATGATCTGGGCGAACTGGTCCATTAAAGCCTACTTCATATAGCGTTTTCATAATAGCGTACATATCCATTGATCCATCACTGGATAGATGTGCTGCTTCATCAAACTTACCTGGTGCATGATGAATTAAATTGCGTACATGAGCAAAATGAATTCTACCCTTTGCAGCGCGTATAATTTCACAAATATCATTGTTTGGATTAGATCCATAAGATCCAGTACATAATGTAAGTCCATTAAACTTTGCATCTACTGTATTTAAAAGTCGCATTACATTTTCTTTATTTGTAATAATTCTTGGAAGATTGAATACTGGCCAAGCTGGATCGTCGGGATGAATTGCCATCATAATATTATATTTCTCACATACTGGACGAATCTTATTTAAAAAGTAAACAAGATTATTAAATAATTTTTCATTATCTACTTCCTTATAATCTTCAAATAATTCTTTAACATGAGTTAAACGTTCTGGTTCCCAACCTGGCATAACAAACCCATTACTGTTCTTATCAATTTCACTAAACATGGTTTCAGGATTGATTTGGTCAATTAGGCTTTGGTCATAGGACAATACAGTAGAGCCATCTGGTCTTACCTTTGCCAAGTCTGATCTTGTCCAATCAAAAACCGGCATAAAATTATAACAAACCATATGAATATCTGCCTTACCTAAATTCTCCAGTGTTGCAATATAATTCTCAATGTATTGTTCTCTCTCTGGTCGTCCTATTTTAATTGCATCGTGAATATTTACACTTTCAATACCGGCAATTTGTAATCCACTTGCTTCAACTTCGGCTTTTATTTTCAATATTTCTTCCAACGGCCACACTTGCCCTGCTTGTTTATCATATAAAGTAGTGATTACCCCTGTAACACCTGGTATTTGTCTAATTTGTTGAAGTGTAACGGAATCGTGCTTACTGCCAAACCAACGTAATGTCATCTGCATAAATATTGCCTCCTTTAATATTCTAAAAATGATTATGTGTAAACTTGTATACTAGTATATTAATCTTTATATGGTTTATTGTCAACTACATATATTATGAAATATGATGCCTATTTTTATGCAAATTAGACAATTAACAATATTGTATTGCATTAATTTCACTCCCACTGTAAAACCCTCCGTTTTTTACAACGGAGGGTATATAACTTGTATTGATTTATTATGATAATTTTTTTATGGTCAGTGTCGAAACAACGCTACCTGGTGCAAGCGTAGGAAATCCAATCGTAGCAAATGAATTATTAGATATTGTAATAGCTGCGGGCAGATAACCTGCATCAACTTCCACAATTGCGGAGATTTCAATTTCATTCGGAGCTACAAGTGAACCTGCAGTACCTCCTGGAACCGGAGCACCGTTTAAATTAATAGATATAGAAGTAAGTGCTCCTATAACATAAGCTCTAAATGATACTTCATAAAAACCTGCTTCCAAAAGTAATGTATCAGTTGCATTAGGTAAAAGAATTCCACTTGGTATTGTTGGAACATTTCCACTTCCAAATTGAAAATCATCTCCTCCAAAAATTGTAATTTGTGAATTGGTACTAAATCGATATACGAAACTTTCTAAACCACCTGCTGGACCTTGTGGGCCTGTTGGGCCAACTGGACCTGTCGGGCCTACTGGACCTATAGCTCCTGCTGGACCTGCTGGACCTGCTGGGCCTGCCGGGCCTACTGGACCTATTGCTCCTGCTGGACCCGCTGGACCTACTGGGCCTGCTGGACCTATTGGACCTACTGGACCTGTTGCTCCTGCTGGACCTGCCGGACCTACAGGGCCTGTTGCTCCCGCTGGACCTGCTGGACCTGCTGGACCTGCTGGGCCTGTTGCTCCTGATGGACCTGCTGGCCCGGTTGCTCCAGTTGCTCCTGGTGGGCCTGCCGGTCCTGCATCTCCTTGTGGACCTGCTGGGCCTGTTGCCCCTGATGGACCTGCTGGCCCGGTTGCTCCTGTTACCCCTGGTGGGCCTGCCGGACCTGCTTCACCTTGTGGACCTGTAGGACCTGTTGCTCCTGCCGAGCCTGCTGCGCCAGTTGCTCCGGTTGCTCCTGGTGGTCCTGCCGGCCCTGCTTCACCTTGTGGACCTGTAGGACCTGTTGCTCCTGCCGGGCCAGTTAGTCCCGTTGCTCCGGTTGCTCCGGTTGCTCCCGTTGCTCCGGTTAAACCTTGCGGACCTGCTGGGCCTGTTGCTCCTGGTGCTCCCGTAGGACCTGTTGCTCCTGGTACTCCTGGTGCTCCTGTTGCTCCGGTTGCTCCTTGTTCTCCTTCTGGACCAACTGGACCTATTGCACCTGGTTGGCCTACTGGACCGGTTGCTCCAGTTGCTCCGGTTGATCCTGTTTGGCCTTGTTCACCTTGTGGACCTGCCGGGCCTATAGCACCTGGTGCTCCTACTGGACCACTTGCTCCAGTAGATCCTACCGGACCCTGTGGACCTTGTAACCCTTGTATTCCAGCTGGACCCCTTGGTCCAACTGGACCTATAGGACCTATTGGACCTTGTGGCCCTGGAGGTCCTTGCGGTCCTGGAGGTCCTGGCGGATATGGTGGTCCTGGTGGACATGGTGGATCTGGTGGACAATTTGGACGTGAGTAATATCCGTTTGAGTCTCCAGACGACCTGCCGGAATTCCATGAATTACCCATACTAGTAGCAGTAACTATGCTATTGTCATCATTTTCTTTATTGTTAATTGAGGATGTCAGATTTGATGCATTCTTATTGGTGTTCATGCAAAAACTCCTTTCTGCTAAATGAGGAAATTAAATTCCTTACAGTATATAGATATGGTCTTATGAGAAATGTGTGCAACAAAAATTCGCATTATTCCATATTTTTTTCATCATTTATAGCAGTCCTCTACTATACTAATTTATATTCATGCAGCAATGTTTCAAGTCTTTCAGCTTGAGATATGAATTCTTCACTCATAGCAGAACTCTCTTGTGCTGATGCAGAATTTGACTCAATAATTGCTAAAATGTTCTGCATATACGTCATCGTTCCGCTTAGTTGCTCCGCTTGGTACTGGGAATCGATTGCCATACCCTCTATTACTTTATTTGTATTCATTGATTCCACAACAATTTTATTAAAATCTTTGGCTGTATTATCAGCTAATGAAACACCCTCTTTTATGGCATTTACTGTACCACTAATTAGTTCTGTCGTCGATTTTGCAGCTTTTGCACATTCACCAGATAGTTTTCCTATTTCACTTGCTACAACAGCGAAACCATTTCCTGCATTTCCAACCCTAGCCGCTTCTATGGAAGCATTTAGTGATAATAGATTAGTCTGATAAGCTATTTGTTCAATCACTTTAATTACTTTTGATATTTTATCGGAATGTGTAGCAATCACTTCCATTGCATTAACTAACGTATTCATCTGCTCATTACCTTGTTTTGCTACAGTTACAGTATTTTCTGATAATTCATTAATACTTGCTGCTTTCTTTGCATTATTATTTACCTTAATTACTAACTCTTCAATTTGATGCACTATTCTTCCGATTTCACTTGCTTGTTCTGTTCCACCTTCTGCCACAGAACTTGAAGTCTGAGCAATCTGCTCTGCTCCAGTTGTAATCTGTCCTGCCGTCTGGCTAAAAATATTCAACATATTCTGGAATGTTAGTACAATACTATCTAATGATACTTTAATAGGCTTAAAGTCTCCCTCGTAATCAATTCCTACTCTTACTGTCATATCCTTTTCTTCTAATTGCTTCATTACCTCTGTGATATTTGTAATATAACTTTTTAATTTTCTGCACGTCTCTCTAACAGCATCACAGAGCACACCCATTTCATCAAAGGAGGTAAAAGCGATATCTGCAACTAAATTACCTTTTGATATTTCAAGCATTACCGAATTTATTTCTTTTATCGGGTTAGTAATACTTTTCTCTGTAATTCTAAGCAAATAAACACAGCTACCTGCCCCTGTCATAATTAATATAATAAAAATAAGAATACTCACATTTACTCTTTGATTTGCTTGATTCATGTAATCCTGTCCATATATAACAGAGCTTTGTTCTAGCTCATCCAATTCCACCAGAATATGATCTAAAATAGGCGCATAATCATTTTTATAAATACCATATATATTATCTTGATCAAATATTTTTGCACTTTCTAATATTTGAGTCCGATATCGATATCCCTTTTCAATTTCAGCTTTTAAACTTTCAACAGCTACAATATTGTCACTTCCTAATAAAATCATTGCTTTTGATAATTCATTAATACTATCTTCTAATATCTGATATTCTTCCTCTGATGCTTCGATATATTTCTGGCAAAGCTCCTCTTTTTTTGTTATATAAGAACGATAAATATTATTCTCAATTTTTTTCATAGCGACTTGCGCCGTTAATACGTTTTCCTCAATTGTATAAGGTCCCGCATAAAATCGATTAAGCTTATTCTCAATGCTTTTCATATTATTTAGTCCGATTAAAACGATTATTAATGCAATGAAACCCATATAAAGAAATGTAACATTTAATCGCTTGTGAATAGATAAATTTAAAAATTTACGTTTATAAGACTCCTTACCTATTCTCTTTACAAAAGCTTTACTTTTTGTAATCCCCTTTTTTATATTCCCTTTTCTCATATGTTTCCTCCAGTTATTGTTTATGTTATGCCTTCAGATTAACAAATTGAGGTAAATTTTATGTTCATGATATGTAAAGTTTATATTAAAAAGAATCCCTAGTTTCAGACTTTACATCTTCTCTCCAAGGATTCTTACTATTTGTACTTTGATATAAATTATTTTTCCTTACTCTTAACTTTTTACATTTGTAAAGTTATTCTACAACAGTAATTGAACTTCGTATCATACCCATCCAACAACTGTACCCAAATTGTCCTGTTTTTGTTGGAGTAAATTCGATTAAATTTTCTCCTTCTGTAAGCTTTGCAGTAATTCCATATTCAGAAATAATCATTTCATTGTTACAACCATTAACTCTTCCTTTTTCTGCCTGAACCGTCCATTTTACCGGAATACCAACTTTTACTGTTATCGCTGGATATGTCCCAAATTCTAAGGGAGTTGTAATTGTTTGATATTCTCCATCTTGTTTTGCAGTATTGCTAGATACACTGGTTGATTTAACTTGTGGTACCAATGCACCGGAAAGTGCAAGTCCATTGTTTAACATCCCAATTCCTAACACAAGAACTAAGATAGCACAAATTGACATCATTTTTTCAGTAAACCTCTTATTCAATTTACTGCTTAATGTACCCAGAACAAACATTAATGGAACAGTACCAAGACTAAATAAAAACATAGAAAGTGCACCTGTAAAAAAACTTCCAGTAGAAAGTGCATACAATTGCATGCTTTGAAGTGGCCCACATGGCATCAGACCATTTAACAGCCCGATAAAAAATGATGAGTGTGGTCTAGCCTTTTCCTTTCCAACCTTTCTAATCAAAAACTTTGGCATTTTTATGTTAAAGCGACGGAGCCATGGAAATACATTTAGCATATTAAGGCCCATAATCATCATAAAAAGACCTGCAAATATAGCCACAACACCACGGAGTCCTCCTCCTAAACTTACAACTGAGCCTAATGCACCGACAATACCACCTATTATAGTGTACGACACGACGCGACCAAGGTTATATAGCAAGTTGGGTATTACTGTGGAACCTCCGCTTTTAGCAGAATTCACGCTTTGTGCTAAATTGATACCACCGCACATTGCCACACAATGCAATGAGGTAAGAATGCCTATAACAAACAACATACCATAACCCATATTACTTTGTATTTGCGGAAAAAAATTAATAAAGTCTAACAATCCTAATCTTTTTAATATAACATATCCTCCTAAGAGAATAATTAAAGTATATAAAGCCTGTGTGTTTCCTGTAAGATTCGGTTTTGAAATGGTTTCTATTACTTTATAATCTAGATTATTAATTGTGGCCTTAATCGTTTCAAGGTTCACAATATCATCATCAAATGTAAAAGTAACTTCTCCTTTAGCAAAACTGGCTTTTATATGGTCAATACCCTTCATATTGGATAAAGATTTCTCAATTGTCAGTTCACAGTGGGCGCAGCTCATACCAGAAACTGATAATTTAGCGTTTGTTTGTTTCATTAAAATTGCTTCCAGTTCTCAAATTTACTGGCATTGTCTTCAAGGAACTTTGCAGGAATAATAATTTCGGTATCTGTAACCGTTTTATCATCCTCCATAATCGGTACAGGATTACAACCGCCACGCTCCTGCTCAATCATGTCAACGCTATATATATTTCCACAGTTCTGACATTGGAATGTGTCATCTTTCTGCTCGAAATAAGCCTTAGGGCTTCCATTACATACCTGACAGGTGTTTAGCGCTGTTCGCACAGTACCATCACTTGCTTTTACTGCAAATAATCCCATTGGAGTACCATTAGAATCATAATTATAATAAGTAGCATTCTCAGAAATGTCTGCTATTTGAATTACTACATCACCATTTTCATTTAGTGTGGCAGCAACTCCTGAACCATCGCTTAATTCAATATTGTCAGCAGATGAATTCGCTGTATCTGTAGTTGTATCTGCAGAAGAATCTGTTGTTACATTTGCAGAATTATTACCTTGATTACCGTTTGGATTAAAAAATACAATAACTATTGCTACCGCTGCAACCGCTACAGCAACTACAAGAAGTGGATTGAATTTTGGTTTTATAGGTTTTGATGACCTCTTATTATTTGACATAATTTTATATTCCTTTCATTATAAATGTATTGTACCACTTAGTGGCAAGATGGTTGATTATAACTGCTATTACCAATATCACTACCGCCGCTTAATCCAGCCCCACTGTCATCAACTGACCCATTATCATCAATGCTACTATTACTTTCTAGGTCCGAGCCGCTATTGTTTAAAACACCGATACATTGGTCATAAAGTGATAGATAATCTGCTTTCTCTGTTTCACTCATTATACCACTTTTAACATTTTCATCTAATTCCTGTTCATAGGTCTCTCGATCTTTAAAGTTACCATTTTCATCGAGCATGCTGCCTAATCCGCTACCACAACAGTTAGAACTTGTATTATTACTGCTTGAGGCATTCGGTTTTTCACCTGAATCTGATGAACTTGATTGAAATGTTGTTGTTTGAACTAAAGGGTTTTGTTGATTGTAACTTAATTGAATTGCATTTGTTTGATTTTCATTCGTTTGTTTTCCATAGTAAGCATAACCGGTTTTTATTGTTGCTAATGTAATCGTTATGACTGCAACAAAAAATACTATTTTTTTCTTCATTAAAATATTACCTCCTTATTAATTATGTTCTTTCTGTAGTATATTCTGATTATGTGGAGGTTTTATGGAGATGCAAAATAAATATGAAGTCGCTAATATTAAATTGACAAACAATAAAAAGTACCATAGAAAAAACTCCCTTTATAATTAATAGTTTAATTATTAGACTATCAATCATAAAGGGAGCTTTGATCTAATATTCATCTTAATCTTCAACTTCTTCATTTTGCAAAGTTTCACTAAACTTTGCTTGAATAGCTAAAATCTCTTCATAAGTAGCGGTGAAATAATAGTTACCTTCCGGATCACTGTAAAAATAAAGATTATCTGTTTCTGAAGGATTAAGCGCAGCATGAATGGCTTCTACCCCTGGATTACAAATTGGACCTGCAGGCAAAGCACTGCATTTATAGGTGTTATAGTAAGAATTATATCGATCGATATCCCCTTCAATATAAGGTTTAACATATTTCTCTATATAATTAATTGAACAATCAAGTTGCAACTTCATAGGCTTATTTAATCGGTTATAGATTACCGATGCAATATCTAACATTTGTTTTGGGTCTCCTGTCTCCTTCTCAATCATAGAAGCAATGGTCAGTATCTCATCCATGGTGTATCCAAGTTCGTCAGCCTTTATTATATCTTCATCTGTAATTTTGGCCTCTGTATTACGTAAAAATTTACCAATGATATCTTCTGCCTTACTCAAACGATAAAATTCATAGGTATCTGGAAACAAATAACCTTCCAACCGAAAACTACGATTATCATTTTCAACAATCTTATTAACCAATGGATAATAGCTATAATCATAATTATTAAGTGCATCATATAAAAGATCACTTGAAGCACATACACCCTTTTTTACTAATAAATTAAAAATCTGAGCTACTGAATAACCTTCCGGAATGGTGACTTTTACAGTTTGAGATATTCCGGTTACGTTTGTAGCCTTAGGGATTGTTGTTACTTTCCCATATGGATTGTAAACAATCAATCCACTATATACTGCAGTATCATATCCTACAGTCTGCATATCTGCAGGCTTATAATAATGATAGCCAGCTGTTGTTCCCATTACCCATTTAATAGCCGACATATGTATCATAACGGATGCATTATTACTTGATACATACATTTTGTAAGTCATAGGCTTTTTAACACCACTTGCCTTTGAACTTGAATAGTAGTAACAATTTTTACTATTTTCAGTAAAGACAACTTTTTTGCCAGTTACAGTATTCTTTACTGTTGCTTTTTTTAATTTAGAATCAAAACTATATTTCAAATTGGGTATACTTTTTGATAATCTTTCTAGCGGAACCATTACATTTCCGTTACTACTTATTTCTAGTCCGCTCTCATTTACACTCTCATTCCAATCGTAAAAGGTATATTTTCCATTTTGGTCAGCTATTACAATTCCATATTTCTTCGTTGCTGCTTCGGCTTTGGAATACGGTAGCATAACGATTAACAAACACAGGATAAGAAGCAGTGTAGTTATTTTTTTAATGTGTCTTTTGTTAATTAGTCTATCTTGAATTATTTTGTAATTACTTAAGCAATTTGTCATAACTATTATTCCTTTCAAAAAAATACTAGTCTACTGTGATGTATTTGTGCATTAAACTAATCTAATTATAACCTACATATATTAAAAATCAAGTATTTTTACCTATTTTATCTGCATCGTATTTCCTATCCTTGTAAATAAAAAGTTCTGTAACAGAATTACATTCATTAAAAATAAATATTTTGCATAAAGACAAGGAATCGATTCATAAGATTAGTAATGAATAATAAGAAACTGGTTTGCCATGAGTGAGAAAGAAAAAATTCAGATTATAGTTCGTTGTAGTGACTATGAGAATAATTTTAATGAAGTTGCAGCTATGGGGAAAATAAAATACAGGCTCCCCATGATTGATTCTTATGTTATTGAAGTAGATGCCAATCGACTGAATTATTTACAGGAAGAACATAAATTATTGAGTTATGAGATAGATACTCATATCACCGCTCAAATGAACCGTGCAAGAGAAATTATTGATGTAAAATGGGCACATGATAGGAATATATTTGGGGAAGATATTGGAGTTGCTGTAGTAGATACTGGTTTGTGTTATCATAAAGATTTTACAGAAGGTGGTAATCGCATATTAGGTTTTTATGATCTTATTCATGGCAGGACCGAACCTTATGATGATAATGGCCATGGTAGCCATGTAGCAGGTATCATTGGTGGTAACGGATTCCTCTCAAATGGAAAATATATAGGTGTTGCTCCCAAATGTAATCTTATTGGTATCAAAGTTCTTGATCAAAAGGGTGATGGCAATATATCTGATGTTCTTGCTGGTCTGCAATGGATTATTGACAATCGGGTGAAGTATAATATTCGAGTTGTTAATATATCGGTTGGCACCACAACAAAAGATAACATTGATGAAAATTCGCTATTAGTAAAAGGGGTCAATGCTGTATGGGACTCTGGAATTGTTGTTATTGTAGCTGCTGGTAATAATGGTCCTGGACCCATGTCTATTTCTACTCCTGGAATTAGTAGGAAAGTAATTACCGTAGGTTCCTCTGACGATAGAATTTCAGTGGAACTATTCGGAAGTAAAACCATGGATTATTCTGGAAGAGGTCCTACTGCTTCATGCATAAAAAAGCCAGATATCGTTGCACCTGGATCAAATATTGTTTCTTGCGGTACCACAAAAAATTATCAAAGATACCGATATAATAGCATAAATAATCCTCGTAGTGATAATTATACTTTAATGTATGCGGTAAAAAGTGGAACGTCTATGGCAACGCCGCTTGTATCAGGTGCAATAGCACTTCTACTATCTAAATATCCCGATATGACCAATAAAGAAGTCAAATTGAAATTGCGCGAAAGTGCCGTAGATTTAGGATTCTCATGGACAAAACAAGGATGGGGATTACTAAATATTCCAAGATTATTGTCTTAAAAGAAATGGGCTGTTGTAAAATCAATGTCATAAGTTAAGACATTGATTTTACAACAGCCCATTTCTTTGTAAAAATATTAGAATTTTTTATACATTTCTTTTTTTGCGCCACAAACAGGACATTTATCAGGTGCATCATCAAGGACTGTATGACCACAGATCGGACAAATATATACATGTTTTAATTCTATGTCTTTGCCTTCTATCGCAGCATCCTGTGCTTGTTGAAACAAATTAATGTGAATTTTCTCGGCTTCTAGTGCATAGTGAAATGATCTTTCTGCACCTTTTTCATCCTGAAATTGAGCAGCATTCAAATATACAGGATACATTTGATCAACTTCGTGTTGTTCACCATTGATTGCTCCCTGTAAATTCTCAACTGTCTTACCAGTACCAAAAACGCCACCGGCCGTAACTGTTGCATCTGTCGTAGTTCCATCAATTTCTTTAAAATGATTATTCGCATGAACTCTTTCAGCATAAGAAATTGCCTCGAAAAGTTTTGCGATATTACCAAATCCCTCTTTTTCAGCCATTGTACCCCAAGTTAAATATCTCATATGGGCCAAACTCTCTCCACCGTATGCTGAATGTAGAAAATCACTAGTCATTGCATTTTTTACTGCCATAATAATTGCCTCCTAATATTTTTTTATATAAATTCTGAAACCATTTGTTGAATAGTTTCAAGATTTCTTTGTTTGTCAAGCAATGGTTCTCCATTAGACAAAACCTTGTTTTTTTGATGAAAATTTAACTTTGATTCCTGATAAATTACTCCAATTGGTATTTTATCATCGTACTCCATTGCTTTTTGGAATGCTGCCATTTTATTAGAGGAGTCATAATCTTCCTCTAAATGATAAACTCTGCTTTTATAATAACCGAAGGTATTTACCTTATTAAAGCTGATACATGGTTGAAGAATATCAACGATAGCATATCCCTCATATGAAATAGCCTGTTTCATTATCTCAATAAGATGGACTGTATCACCACTAAAGGCTCTCGCTACAAATCCTGCTCCGGAGGCAATAGCCATAAGAACCGGGTTTAAAGGTGTATTGTTGTTACCAGTAGTTTGGACACCTGTAACTTGACCTTCCCCTGATGTAGGAGATGCTTGCCCTTTTGTAAGTCCATATATTTGATTATCATGAACAAAATGAGTAATATCAACATTCCTGCGAATATTATGAATAAAATGATTACCACCCTCTCCATAGGAATCGCCATCGCCTGTATCTACCACAACCGTTAATCTCTCGTTTGCAATTTTAGCTGCTACTGCTGCTGGTAAGGATCTGCCGTGTAAACCGCAAAAACTATTAGCACTGATATACTGCGGAGTTTTAGCTGCCTGTCCTATTCCAGCTACCATTAATACTTCATATGGATCTTTTCCCAGCTCTTCAAGAGCTGTTTTTAAACATTTTAATATATTAAAATTGCCACAACCTGGGCACCATGCTGTTTCGTATGTATCAAAAGTATTCATACTCATTTCAGACCTCCTTTTAATATATTCTCTACAATTTCTTCTCCGGATATTTGTCGACCATCATATTTCAAAATACTGGAAGTACATTGAATACCAGTTATTTCACGTATCAATCCGGCTAATTGTCCTGTAGCATTCTGCTCAACATTAATAATGTGTTTTGCAATTGCTGCCTTTTCTTCTAATACTTTTCTTGGTAATGGATAAACATCTCCGAAAATTAATGCACCATATTTCTCTTTTCCATCGATATTTAGTAATTTAACTGCTTCTGCAATTGGCCCGTAGGTGGAACCCCATCCTATAAGAAGGGTATCACAGGTTGGTGAACCTAACAATTCTGGTTCTTGCAACTCTTCTTGCAATTTATCAAGTTTTTTCATACGCTTATCCATCATTTTGATTCGCATTTGCGCTGATTCGGTAATCTTGCCATGTTCATCATGCTCATCACTATCAGCCGCAACAAAGTTATTCGTTTTTCCCGGAATTAAACGTGGTGAGATACCATCCTCTGTAAACCGGTATCTAAGGTATTCACCGACATTTTCTTCTGATTTAGCTGGATCTACTATATTAATGTTAGTCAAATCGTAAGGTTCCACCGTAGCGGTTGTATCTCCAAGATATTGATCACTTAAGATAATAACTGGTATTTGATATTTCTCTGCTAAATTTAAAGCTCTGATTGTCTGGTAAAAAACATCCTTATGATTTCGAAGCGCAATTACCATTCTTGGAAACTCACCCTGAGATGCAGAAATAACAAATTTCAAATCACTCTGTTCTGTCCTAGTTGGGAGTCCTGTTGCAGGACCAGGTCTTTGGACATCTACAACCACTAGCGGAATTTCAGCAATACCTGCGAATCCTAATGCTTCTACTTTTAAGCAGAAACCACCACCGGAAGTCCCTGTCATTGCTCGTGCCCCAGCAAAAGAAGCCCCAATAGCCATATTAATTGCAGCAATTTCATCCTCAGCTTGCTCCACTACAATTCCTGCCTGCACACTCTTAGTTGCTAGATATTCCATAACTGCAGTAGAAGGTGACATAGGATATGCTGAATAGAATTTTAAACCAGCTGCAATAGCACCCAATCCTAGAGCTTTACTTCCAGATATGATCATCCAATCACTAAACTTACCATCCAAATGTGGAAATCTTGTTTCGACGCTATCATATCCTACCTTTATTGCCTTTATATTAATGTCTAAATACGCTTCTTTTACTGATGTTTTCATTGTATCTTCAACATGCTCCAAACTTTCACCAAAAAGTTTTAAAATAGCACCTACTGCGATACTTCCGGAAACACGTTGGTTTCCCATCTCTTTTGCTATTTTATCCATATTAAGCTTAATAGATCTAGAATCTTCAGTAGCTAAACTGCTGTCGCATAGAATAAAGCCGTTTTGTTTCAATTTACTTTTATGAAGATCAACTGTCTCATCGTTCAGAGCGATCATACCATCAATACTGTCAGAGTGTGAAGTGATAATTTCAGTTCCAAATCGGAGCATTGAAAAATTGTTGCCTCCACGGACACGTGACATGAAATCTCTTGTAGTATATACATAATACCCTGATATTTTTAATAACTTTTCTAAAATAGCTACCGTTGTGTCTATTCCTTGCCCTGCTGCTCCACCAATTAAAATATTATACATTAAGTTCCTCCTTTTCTAAATTCTCTCATTCATTATACTGCTTTATCATGTTAATTTCAACAATAAAGGAAAAGTATTCTGTCAAATTGACTTTTTTTATTATATTCAACTTGTATTATTAGCATTAATCAACTTATTGCGCCAATACTTGATAGACATGCTGTAAGTTATTGGTTTCTTTCATATATTATGATAACCGGAATCCTAATTTATACAAGAAAAATATTTAAATAATATCCTTACTATATTTAAGGACAGAGAATACCTTCAGACTTTGTATGCAATCTGAATATTTGATCTGCCCTTTTTTTATTAATTTATAGGTACTCTATTTTCAACCTCGCCTGTTTCATCAATTAAAAATACTTCCATATATAATTCTTTTGTAGTTCTATCATCATATCTAATAGTACCACCTGTTAAAAGAGTATTAGCAAGTTCAACACCTAATTCTCCCATAGCGTATGGTTGCTGTGCAATTGTCCCCTGCATAAGGCCAGCTTTAATTGCTTCAAGTGCAGATTGAATACCATCAAATCCTATAACCATGATCTGGCCCGTTTTTCCTGCCTCCTCAATTGCCTGGGCTGCGCCTAATGCCATTCTGTCATTTTCGGCAAATAATACAGCTAAGTCGTCCCCATAAGTTGCTAAAATTTCCTTCATTGCTTCGTATGCTAGAGTTGGATCTCCATTGGCAGTTATTTCTGCAGCGATTTGATATCCACTGTCTATCATGACACTTTTAAAGCCTTCCCCACGACGTATTGCATAGATCGCTGTTTCTTCAGCTTTAATAATTGCTGCATTCTTACTTGTTAAAGCATGTTCTCCTATTAATTGTAATGCATATTCACCAGCCAATACACCACCGCCAAATGAATCGGATACAATAAGTGCATCGACATCTGCGTCACCATAGCCCATATCAACCACAATTACTGGAATTCCTGCTTCTTTGATTAAATCATTTAAGAGAATCATTGCTTCTGGATTAAATGGTGAAATAACTAATGCATCTATACCTTGTTCAATTAAGTTGGTAACACCTCTTATCATTTCTGCTGTGTCACTTTTCTGATCATGTATGATTACATTAATTCCAAGTTCTTCTGCCTTATCAAGAACACCCTGTTGTATATACGAAAAGTACTCATAAGCACTGTTATATACGGACCAACCAATAGTAAATCTTTCCTCTGTTGGTATGGACTCCGATGCCAATTCCTTTGACTCTGCACTTTTTGTCTTAGTGCCTTCATAGAATATGCTCCCTTTACAAAAAACAAACGAGAATATCATTAATAGCACTAATAAGCCAGATACTACTATCATAACCTTTTTCATTTTATCTCCCATCAGCGTGCTTTTGCACGTATTGGTTAAATTACAAATAAATAGCCGATTCCACAGTTTGCTATCTTTAAAAAATATGCGTCAATTTTTTCTTTTATTCCAACCTTCAATATTTGATTTAATAAATGAAAAAGCTAAGTATGATAAACTTGGTCTGACCTCATTTTGAAACCCGAATATTACAGAACAACACTTTTCCAAAAAGTATTCTCTTGTCGTTTTCTGCAAACAAATAATTATAAAATATTTATTCAATAATAGGAAATTGGGCAAGCGTAACTACATATGATACAGTGTAATAACAAATAGGAGGCTCATAAATGAGTGATTTAGCAGCAACAAATTGCGGTATCGGATGTGGCAACAACGGAGGAGGCAGCAGCTGTATCCTTATCTTACTCTTACTTTTCTGCTGTGGCGGTAATGGTAATGGTGGCGGTTTATTCGGTGGTGGATTTGGAAATAACGGATGCGGACATGATGATGGATGTGGCAGCATAATTTGGATTATTTTAATCCTTTGCCTATGCGGTGGTTCTTTCTAATCATACCATACTATCTAATTGTACCAAGATTTTTAATGTAATGAGTAAAGAAAAAAGCTGCATATGCAGCTTTTTTCTTTACTATAAAATATTTAATTTTGATAAATATTCTCTTGAAATAATCTATTTTATCTTAAATCCGATCCTCTTCTCTGGCTAAGACGCCTTTTTTTCACTTTTTCATAACACTCCTGATCAATTTCGTAAATTGTATTGTCCTCAATAATCAGATCATCCATTGGTGTTTCGCTTTTTTCTTTATTGGTTGAGGATGCAAGAAAGCTAACCTCATCAATACGCTGACTAATTGGGTTTTTTATATCACTATATTTCTGAAAATCATAATAATTTGACATTGAAACCTCCTTGAATTATATCTTTACTTGATTGAAAATTTCTAAAAATAAGAGATATTATTTTATCAATCACTACAGTATATGAACAATTTTTTTAAAATGTCCGTAATACATATTGATTCCATTATACTTTTCTTATATACTATGCTTATTAAAATTATAAAACAATGAGGTGACGATTATGTCCGGTTCTATTTATGGAAATTTATTTAAAATATCAACTTGGGGTGAATCCCATGGAAAAGGTATCGGTGTTGTTGTAGATGGCTGTCCTGCAGGGTTAACAATAACAGAAGAAATGATACAATCCTATCTTAATCGTAGACGTCCGGGGCAAACCAAATTCTCTACCCCCCGCAAAGAAGATGATCTGGTTGAAATTTTATCGGGAACCTTTGAGAATAAAACAACTGGAACTCCTATTTCTATGGCCATTATGAATACAAATCAACGTTCGGTAGATTATTCCGATATTGCTGAATATTATCGTCCAGGACATGCTGACTATACCTATGATGAAAAATATGGTTTTCGTGATTATCGAGGCAGTGGGCGTTCTTCCGGGCGTGAAACCACAGGTCGAGTAGCTGCTGGTGCTGTCGCAATTGCTATTTTAGATCAACTAGGAATTAAAGTATGTGCATATACCAAATCAATTGGACCAATATCGATTGATTATAAAAATTGTAATCCTTCGAATATTCTAATAAGTCCACTTGCAATGCCTGATCTTTTGGCATCTACCGCCGCTGAAAAACTTTTAGAGGAGAAGATGAAAGAAGAGGATTCTCTTGGAGGTATCATAGAATGTATTGTATCTGGTATGCCTACCGGAATTGGCGAACCGGTTTTTGATAGATTAAATGCTAACCTTGCAAAGGCGATCCTATCCATAGGTTCAGTAAAAGGCATAGAATTTGGTTCTGGATTTCAAGCAGCTACCATGACCGGCTCAGAGAATAATGATAGTTTTCAATATGATGTTGACGGCAAAGTTACAAAACTTACTAACCATGCCGGTGGAACCTTAGGAGGTATCAGTGATGGTTCTGAACTGATCTTCCGTGCAGCCATCAAGCCTACTTCTTCCATAGCAAAAACACAACAAACAATAAATAAAGTCGGCGAGAATATTCAAATAAATGTAAAGGGCCGTCACGATCCAATTATCGTTCCTCGTGCTGTTGTCGTAGTAGAAGCAATGACTGCAATTGCTATCGTAGATATGTTATTCCTGAGTATGACTTCAAAAATGGACAACCTTATTAGTTTCTTTAAAAAATAATTCAAGAGAGATTTGGTGGTCGCCTGGTGCTCTTGTACTTTTAATTCTTATTTAAGTTATATAACAGTTGGGGATGTAGGGATATAATAAAGAAGTTTTTCCGTTGCTATGACAAATTCTATAAATCGTACGCTTTGAGAGGACAGCAATAACAGCTGTCCTCTCTAATCGTACGATTTATAGAATTTGTCGACGCAAAGGAAAAACTTTTTTTTATTATATCCCTACATCCCCAACTGTAATTTAGATATTGATAGAATTAAAAGTACAAGAGCACCAGGCGACCACCAAATCTATTCTGGATTTTACTAGGAAATACAAAGACAAAACGAAGATATTACTTAACTCGACTTCAAAACATTTATAGAGACTCTATGGCTTCTGTTTCTGTACTTTTAAATATAATTTTGTTTGCTTTATTAGACTCATAAATCAATGATTTTAAACTCTTACTGTTGTATTGTTCAAAATCGCCAACTATTGCTAGCGCCATTTCATAGGTTGTGTACTTTTGCATTATTTCACCAGCTATACCGTTTTTTAATTCAAAGAAATCTTCAGTTATGTTTTTCTTATTGATAATTAATTTATCACAATCATAATCATATCGAATCGTTGCCATTAAATCTAAAGCTTCTTGCGCATTGTTAATAATGACATCATCGCTTGTTATGACTGCTATATTTACATTGTCTTTATTTACTACTTTAATATTCACACGTTACCTCCTTTAAGTTGATTTGCTCCTACAATTAAATACAAATGTACCTATTCAATTATACAATACAGTCGTGTAAATATTCAATATCTATATAATTATATATAAATTGCTTCTCTAATTAAATATCGACTATCTCCCACCCACAAAGAATTAATCTGAGCCTGGATTAACAAAGGAAAACCATTGGCGAATTTTTTGAAAAGGCCAGACAGAAATCAGGTGCGCTAAATTGGAGGGACACGGCATTATGACGTTGGAACGCTTTGACCAGAATACCAGACACATGATTGTATTTGATGTTCTTTCCCGCGAATCACCTGTGGGGTTCAAGGGTTACCGTATGAAATTACTGTAACTGTTTATAATATAAATTGCATACTTCATATTTTGGGAAAGCAATTAAAGAATGTTATATTATTAAACTGCCTTATTTGGGTTGACAAGTCTCTAGATTTTTTGTACGATAAGTGTATAATAAAATAATTGAAAAGGTGATGAATCTCCGGCTTATTTGATGTTGCATAATCGGTAACGTAAATATGACTGGAAAAGAGTAGATAAAATCAAATTTAATAGGTTGAAACAATCCGTTTATACGGTTTTGCTTTTATCCCTAAATTTTGATTTTATTTTCTCTTAATGCTTCTCACTTATTAAGGTGTAGCCGTAGAGTAAAATCTACGGCTTTTTATTTTGTTAAATTTTATTTCTAGGGAGATTAATATGATTAGCAGTATTCAAAAGTATTTAGACAAACCACCTATTTATGCAGAAAGTGAGGAATTGTTCTGGAATGTAGAACACATTTCAAAAATGTTATTGGAAGCACATCTAAATCCGGACTTCGAAGGTGCAAGTAGAAACCATCAATTTATAGAAAATTCTGTTTCTTGGATTAAACAATTAGCTCCATCAACAGAATATAGGGCATTATTGGATCTGGGATGTGGACCAGGTTTATATACCGAACGTTTTTCAAAAGTGGGTTATCAGGTAACGGGAATAGATATTTCTCAAAATTCTATTAAATACGCAAAGCAATCCGCCACAAACCAAAAGTTATCTATTGCTTACTATAATCAGAGTTACATTAATTTAAACATGAAATGTCAATTCGATTTTGCTACTTTCATTTAAGTGATTATGGTGCGCTATCAACCAATAACAGAAAAATTGTATTGGCAAATATATATCATAGCCTAAAGGCTGGTGGCAAATTACTTTTTGATGTTTTTACAGTACAAAAATTTAATACATTTCACGAAATACAAACTTGGGAATTATGCCCGAATGGAGGATTTTGGAGTTCAGAAAAATATATTTCTTTAAATGGAAATTATATATATCAAGACAATACAACTTTAGAGCAATCAGTAATTATCACTGAAAACAAAACTTCTGTGTATTATATTTGGAATCATTTCTATACAAAAGCTTCTCTCATTCAGGAAGTAATCGAGGTCGGTTTTAAGGTAGTAGAAATATATGGCGATGTTACCGGTACACCTTATTCTGAACGTGGTACAACAATGGCAATTCTTTTAGAAAAATAAATATATTATTGTAGGAAATCGGTAGTTGGACATTTTGCACTGTATGTAGCCAATATCTTCATAACAGCTTACTGAAATTCAGAACCGCATTTTGGAATTGGATGAAAATTTCAAGCGTATTTATGAGGATAATATTAGCAGTACATTATCCGATGAACGGTTTATGAAACTGTCAAATGGGTATAACACTGAACAACATGATTTGCAAACCGAACTTATAGAAGTACGGCAGGAATTAAAGCAGGAAGCGGAACAATCCGCGAATGTCGAAAATTTTATTGCCATAAAAGCGGTATAGCACCTTGTAAATGCTATACCGCAATCCTACATCTACCTAGTTAACATGGAATTCTAGACTACTTTGCTACTATGAAAAAGTGCGTGTCAATACCATCACTTGCATTTTTACTATCGAAAACTTACTTCAACCGGTGGATTTGCAGGTATATATTAATAAATTGTTTTTCGTTTGTGGCGACACATTCAGTTAATAGTCCGTTTTGGGAGAACAACTGCTTTCGTTGTCCTCCCAAAACGGACTATTGACTGAATGTGTCAGAGCAACTGAAAAACAATATTAATATATACCTGCAAAGCCACCGGTTGTCGAAAGCCTAAATTAGAATAAATAGTGGAATGCACTCCTATGTTTTGGATATTTTTACTTATTAATATTGACACTTGTAATATTTTGTGTATAATAAAATATGTTGTTTGTTTAGCAAGACTAAACTTCAAGTTTATTTTTATTAAGGAGGATTATTGTGAAGATTGGAGAAAAAATTAAAGAATTACGTGTTCAGAAGAGTTTGACTCAAGAAGAATTAGCGGATCGAGCAGAATTATCGAAAGGATTTATCTCACAATTAGAAAGAGATTTAACTTCTCCTTCCATTGCTACTTTAGTTGATATATTACAATGCCTAGGCACAAATCTAGAAGAATTTTTCTCAGACACTTCCTCCGAACAGGTCGTATTTAAGAAAACAGATTATTTTGAAAAGTATGATAGTGAATTAAAAAATGAAATAAAATGGATTATTCCAAATGCACAGAAAAACATGTTGGAACCTATTTTATTAACCTTAGATGCTGGTGGTTCTACCTATCCCGATAATCCACATGAAGGTGAAGAATTTGGTTATGTATTAAATGGTAGTATTACCCTTCATATTGGGAATAAATCCTACAAGGCCAAAAAAGGCGAATCCTTTTATTTCACAGCCGGCAAAAAGCATTACATTACTACTTCAGAAAAGCAAGGTGCTTCCCTACTTTGGGTTTCCACTCCTCCTAGTTTCTAGAACATTTTACTTTTTTGAAATTACGAATTAAATCCGTAGCTAATACTTAATACGCAGGAGGACATATCATGGCTGATAATAAGCTAATTGATTTAATAGATATCACGAAAACATATGGTGATAATACTGTACTTGATTCACTTAATCTCTACATTAAGGAGAATGAATTTCTTACCTTATTAGGACCAAGTGGTTGTGGAAAGACAACTACTTTACGAATTATTGGAGGCTTTGAGAATCCTGATTCTGGAAAGGTGATTTTCCATGATAAAGATATAACAAATCTTCCACCTAATGAAAGAAAACTAAATACTGTATTTCAGAAATATGCATTGTTTTCTCATATGTCCATATCAGAAAATATCGCATTTGGCCTAAAAATAAAGAGAAGAAGTAAAGCTTATATTGATGATAAGATCAAATATGCCTTAAAATTAGTAAATCTGGAAGGATTTGAAAATCGTAATCCAGACTCTCTCAGCGGCGGTCAGCAACAGCGTATCGCTATTGCAAGGGCTATCGTAAACGAGCCCAAGGTACTTTTATTAGATGAACCTTTAGGTGCCCTAGATTTAAAACTAAGACAGGATATGCAATATGAATTAATTCGTCTTAAGAATGAACTGGGAATTACCTTTGTATATGTAACCCATGATCAAGAAGAAGCCTTAACTATGTCTGACACCATCGTTGTAATGAATCAAGGATACATTCAGCAAGTAGGAACTCCGGAGAAAATCTATAATGAACCCAAAAATGCATTTGTAGCTGACTTTATTGGAGAAAGTAATATAATACATGCTACTATGGTAGAAGATAAATTAGTAAATATTCTTGGCACTAATTTTCCTTGTGTTGACATTGGATTCGGCAGGAATAAACCTGTTGATGTGGTAATACGCCCTGAAGATATTGACTTAGTAAATCCATCAGATGGTTTAATTACAGGAAGGGTAACCTCTTTAATCTTTAAAGGTGTTCACTACGAAATGGATGTTATGGCTAATGGTCATGAGTGGTTGGTACATAGTACGGATCTCGTTGCTGTCGGCAGTGAAGTGGGCATCCAGGTTAATCCTTTTGATATTCAGATTATGAACAAACCGGAATCGGAGGACGAAGAGGCGGTGATTATGGATGAGCAATAAAAAGTGGTTGTCTTTTCCCTATCTCCTTTGGATGGCGGCATTTATCATTATTCCATTACTTATGATAGTATACTACGGTTTTACAGCAAAAGAAGGGAACTTTACCTTAGATAATATTACTTTAATTTCAAGTACAATTAATCGAAAAGCTCTCTGGTTATCCCTTAAATTATCAATTATTAGTACTTTGTTATGTTTGATTCTTGCTTATCCATTAGCTATGATACTAAGTAGTATGAATAAAAAGAGCAATAGCTTTATTGTAATGATTTTTATACTCCCTATGTGGATGAACTTCCTACTTAGAACAATAGCTTGGCAAAATATATTAGAAAAAACAGGTGTCATTAATACAATACTAAACTTTTTTAATTTACCTAGTTTAGATATCATTAATACACCCTCCGCTATCATATTTGGTATGGTATATAACTTTCTTCCCTTTATGGTATTGCCAATTTATAATGTACTAATTAAAATTAGTTCTGATACCATTAATGCTGCCAGAGATTTAGGTGCTAATAGTATACAAACTTTTATTAAGATTATTCTTCCATTAAGTCTACCAGGTGTAATTAGCGGAATCACCATGGTATTTGTTCCTTCTTTAACCACCTTTGTTATATCGGAAATTTTAGGCGGAAGTAAGATAGTTTTAATTGGTAATGTCATTGAGCAACAATTTAAAACCATTAACAACTGGCACACAGGTTCCGGTCTTTCTTTAGTATTAATGTTATTTATTCTACTTAGTATGGCTATTCTTGCTAAATATGATAAAGATTCGGAGGGCAAAAGTGTATGGTAAAAAAAGTAGCTCAGAAATTATATATTGGACTTATTCTTCTTTTTTTATATGCTCCTATTCTTATATTGATTATATTATCATTTAATAAATCAAAATCCAGATCAAAATGGGGTGGCTTCACATTTAATTGGTACATAGAACTCTTTCAAAATGAAGAAATTATGAATGCCCTGTATACAACTCTGCTCGTTGCATTCTTGTCTGCATTGATTGCAACTATAATTGGAACTGCTGCTTCTCTTGCTATGAATAGTATGAAGAGAATACCAAGGTCCATTTTATTGGGTATTACAAATATACCTATGTTAAATGCTGATATTGTAACTGGTATATCCCTCATGCTTCTCTTCGTAGTACTAAATTATACTTTGGGATTCTCTAGTGTTCTTATGGCTCATATAACCTTTAATATACCTTATGTAATACTTAGTGTTATGCCAAAACTGAAACAATTAAATAAAAGTACTTATGAGGCAGCTTTAGATTTAGGCGCATCCCGTAGTTATGCCTTTTATAAGGTTGTATTACCGGATATCTTTCCCGGCGTATTATCAGGCTTTTTACTATCGTTCACTATGTCATTGGATGATTTTGTTATTACTCATTTTACAAAAGGTGCTTCCATTGATACTTTGTCAACTAAAATATACACAGAAGTTCGTAAAGGTATTAAACCAGAGATGTATGCATTATCTACACTTCTATTCCTCTCTGTAATTCTTTTGCTTGTACTTATTAATCGTCGTAATGATAAAACAAGGAAACCAGAGAAATTGGTTAAAAGCCTTTAGAAACTATTAGTTAAACTTAAGCAAAAATCTAAGCGTGTAAAGCACGCAGATAGGAGTTAATATGAAAAAAACAGCTGCAATTTTGTTACTTTCTTTCGTAAGTCTAGTTGGCTTGACCGGTTGCAAGAAAACTGACACACCAACTGTTTATGTTTACAATTGGGGAGAATATATTGACCTAGAAGTGATTGATTTATTTGAAGATAAGACCGGTATAAAAGTTGAATATAATGAATTTGTACTCAATGAGGATATGTATCCGGTCATTCAAACCGGTTCTGTAAAGTATGATGTCGTATGTCCATCTGATTATATGATTCAGAAAATGATTGCAGAAGATATGTTGGCAGAAATTAATTATGATAACGTTCCGAATATAACAAATATTGATCCAACCTATTTAAAAAGTGCCCAAGATTTTGATCCAGGCAACAAATTCAGTGTACCTTATTGCTGGGGTACATTAGGCATTTTATATAATAAATCAATGATTAATGCAGAAATTGATAGTTGGGGTGCTCTCTTTGATCAAGAATTCATGGAAGCAAATGGTTATGCAGGTGATATTCTTATGATTGATAGTGTTAGAGATGCTTTTGGTATTGCTTTATCTTATTTAGGATATTCTATCAATTCAAAGAATGAATCTGAATTAGAAGAAGCAAAGAAATTATTGCAGGAACAATATTCATCTGTAGATGGTTACGTAGTCGATCAGGTTCGCGATAAAATGATAGGTGGAGATAATCCTATTGGTGTCATATATTCTGGCGAGGCTATTTATACACAGAGAGAAAATCCTGATTTAGAGTATGTTATACCAAAAGAAGGTTCCAATGTATGGATTGATGGATGGGTTATTCCTAAGAATGCACCCAATAAAGAATATGCAGAGCAATGGATTAATTTCATGTGTGACCCGGAAATTGCATTGAAAAATTTTGAATACATTACTTATTCAACACCAAATGCTGCTGCAAGAGAATTAATTACAGATGATGATATTAAAAATAGTTCAATTGCTTTTCCGGAACCAACCATTTTAGAGCGATGTACCACATTCCAATATCTTGGTGAAGAAATGGAAAACTTATATTTGAATAAATGGAATGAAGTTAAGACAAATTAGTTTAAAGAAATACAGCCAAAACCGGTCGGTTTTGGCTGTATTTAAATTATTGAAGTATTTATATAATACATTTTATAGCTTTATTTACTGCTTTACAATATTACGTTCATCTCCACGTAAAAAAGCTTGAATATTCTTGTAAACTTCTTCCACGCATCTCGTTCTTGCTTCCACAGTTGCCCAAGCGATATGAGGAGTAATGATTAGCTTTGTGCTATCCTGTATTCTAAGTAATGGGTTATCAGCTGACATTGGCTCTATTTTAATAACATCTAGACCGGCCGCTGAAATTTCTTCTTTATCTAGGGCATTCGCTAAGGCATCTTCATTGATGATCGGGCCTCTTCCCAAATTTAATAAGACAGCAGATTTTTTCATCTTTTTTAATGCTACATCATCTATTAAATTCTCTGTTGTACTATTTAATGGTGCATGTATTGATATGATATCGGAGTTTGAAAGCAATGTATCAAAGTCTACCCTCGTATAAGCAGAATTCGTATTCCTACCAGTTGTAGAGTAATAGATTGTTTTACATCCAAAAACTTTTGCCACATCTGATACACCTCTGCCTATCTCACCCAATCCGATAATACCCCAGGTCTTACCACTTAATTCATTGAATTTCATATCAAATCTGCTGAAAATATCGCTTTTGACATAATCACCACACTTTACAAAATGATCGTAGTAATTTAGTTTCTCGTAAACATAGAATAGTAAAGCAAAGGTATGCTGGATTACGGATTGCGTAGAGTAACTCTTTACATTAGCTACAGCAATATTTCTTATCTTTGTATATTTAAAGTCTACAATATTAGTACCAGTCCCAGTTATGCATATAAGTTTAAGATTATTCGCTTTATAGAGTGTATCTTTATTCATCGGTACCTTATTAACAATTATAATATCAGCATCCTTGACACGATCTGCATCTTCCTCTGGAACTGACTTATTATATTTTAGCACATCTCCAATTTTCTCAAACATGGATAAATCCACGTCTGTTCCTAAAGTGTCTGTTTCCAAGAATACGATTTTCACAATATACCTCTTTCTATCGGATTTTTTCTGGAAATCCTACCTTCTTTTGTACCTTCCGTAACGTTTTTGTTGCAAAATAGCTGGCTTTCTCACCATTATCTTTAATAATTCCATCTAAATAAGCTTTATCCTTTGATAACTCTGCTACTCTATCCTGGATTGGCTTCAAAATCGATACCACAGATTCACCAACCGCTAATTTAAAGTCACCATATCCCTTGCCATCGAACTCCTTAACTACCTCTTCAACTGATTTATTCGTAGCTGAACCGTAAATATCTATTAAGTTCTTTATTCCCGGTTTATCTTCTGTATATAAAATCTCGTTATCAGAATCAGTTACTGCCCTCTTAAATTTACGAATAATAGTGTCTGGGTCGTCCATAAGATAAATGCTGGCATTTATGTTATCATCCGATTTAGACATCTTTTTGGATGGATCTTGTAAACTCATTATCTTTGCACCAACCTTACCGATATAAGGTTCAGGGAGCGTAAATACATCTCCGTATATACCGTTAAATCGTTCTGCAATATCTCTAGTTATCTCAAGATGCTGTTTCTGATCTACCCCAACTGGAACCACATCTGATTGGAATAAGAGAATATCTGCTGCCATTAAAACCGGATAAGTAAATAGTCCTGAATTAATATTATCTGCATTTTTTGCAGATTTATCTTTAAATTGAGTCATTCTGCTAAGCTCTCCCATATAGGTAAAGCAATTTAATATCCAACTTAATTCTGCATGGGCCGATACATGAGACTGATAATAGATACAATTCTTCACAGGATCCAATCCCGCAGCAATATAAAGAGTTAATAAATCTCTGGATCTTTTTCTAAGTACAGCCGGATCTTGTCTAACTGTGATTGAATGAAGGTCAACTACACAGTAAAAGCATTGGTATTCTTCATTTAGAGTAATCCAATTTTTTAATGCCCCTATATAATTCCCTAATGTAAGATTTCCTGTAGCCTGCATCCCACTAAATAATGTCTTTTTTCCGTCTATCATAATAATAATCTCCTTTGATATATTTTATTTTCGTGATAAAAATGACTCCTTTGTCAATTACAAAAGTCAATCTTATTTTATAAGTCTAACAATTCTTCAAATGAGTCTATTACATAATCATATTCATCAACATGCCCAAATCCATATCTTGCATAAACAAATGGAATACCTGCTTCCTTCGTTGCGGTAGCATCTCCTAATGTATCACCCATGTAAACCGGATATTCTAAGTGATTTCGCTCAATTATTAATCTGATATTATCTGCTTTTAGTACACCTGATCTACCTGGATATTCAAAGTCTTCAAAATAATCTTGTAATTGATGTGCTTTTAGAAAACATTGTATATAGCCTTCCTCGCAATTACTAACAATAAATAGTCTAAATTTCTTTTTTAGTTCTTTCAAGGTTTCTTCTAGATTAGGGAAAAGAATTCCACCCACTTTTTCTAGATAAGGACACTGTTTTTCAGTACTTTCCCTCATAACGGTTATAGCAGTTTTCTCTGGAACACTTAATAATAATTTTACCGCTATTTCTTCTAAAGGTAATCCATACAAGTTTTTCAGTTTATCCGCTGTTATGATATCTGTTACTTCAGGATAATTTGATGCAACTTCTGTCCAAACTACTGCTGCTGCATCGGTTGAATCCCATAGAGTACCATCTAAATCAAAAATTATACTATCTATCATAAGTGTTTCCCTCGCAATCGGTATTATAATTATTTCTGTCTTCTAGCATTATAAACCATATGTTTTTAAAAATCTACTTTTTCATAATTTTTTTCACCACAATTCTATTCTTTGTGCTATAATGGTGGTTATTATAGTAGCATTAGGAGGAACCCATGAAACAAATAGCCAGTTTTACAATTGATCATATGAAATTATTACGGGGAGTCTATGTTTCCAGAAAAGACAAAATTGGTGCTGAGCTTCTTACCACCTTTGATATCCGCATGACACAACCGAACTTTGAACCGGTAATGAATACAGCAGAAATTCATACAATTGAGCACTTAGCTGCTACTTACCTTCGAAATCATGCCGATTATGCTTCAAAAATTATATATTTTGGACCAATGGGTTGCAGAACAGGATTTTATCTCATCCTTGCGGGTGATTATGAATCCCTAGATGTTATACCATTATTAACTCAAATGTTTGAATTCATTCGAGATTATGTTGGTGAAGTTCCAGGTGCTGCAGCAGAAAATTGCGGTAATTACTTAGATATGAATCTAAATATGTCCAAATATTTAGCAAATCGATTTTTAAATGAAATTCTTTATCACATAGATGATGCTCATCTAATATATCCAAAGTAGCATTAGAATTATGTAAGGGCTCTTTAAATTAAGCTTCATAAGAATTGGTATTGTACCACATTACCTTATGAAATTATATTTAAAGTAAGCCCTTTTTTTCATGTAAGTATTTTGCCTCTCGCAAGCATTTAACACCTTTTTCAAAATGGTCAGCCTCATATGGAGTAATAATTTCTATTTCCTTGAATATAGTATAATGATAAAGCAGAATAGGAGAAGCCATGGATACCAACGATAGATCTACAGATGCTAATTCAAATTCCACTAATCGTAATAACTTAAGCCATACCTTGGATATTATAAAAGCAGCATTTCCTTATCTTGATAGTCAGTCACAGCAAACTTTGAATGTTGTTATTAAAACAGGAGAGTTATTTGAAACTTTTCATTCGATTCAACCTGGAAATTCAGTAACTTCATTAAGTGTCAGAAAGCAATCAATTGATATTGAAGCTTTATTAAATGGCATTAGAGATGTCTGTAACAAGCGAGAAAAGGGTTTAATAGATATGATTTTAAATTTTTATATGATGAAAAATCTCTATAGTACATATGCTACCTTAGCATCAAATATGGCTTCCCAATCTGATGGTACCGGTGATGCCAGTGATTTAGGAAGTATGTTTGGTATGGATGGCAGCACAAATATGATGGATATGTTAGGAGCATTTTTAACACCAGAGCAAAAAAGTACCTTTGATAATTTAAACATGATGTTTAGTGCAACGCAGTAATCAAAAGTCAGTAAATAATGAATGGCAATACCCGATGACAAGTTTCGGATATGCAGAAAAGAGGTTATATGAAAGATTTAACTTGGATTAATCACCCTGCAATGAAAAATATTGATGCTAGAAAGCTTGCTGTATTAGTTGATTTAATCAACGAAGCTGAAGGTAAACCTACAGATAAAGCTTTACCGCTGCTCATAAAAACAAATGCAAAAATGAAGTCCTTAGGTTTAACTTTCACTCCTGAAGAAACTGATTTAATGATTGAGATAGTAACAAAAGACATGTCAGCAGCTGATAAACAGAAAGTGGAAATGCTAAGAAAAATGGTAGCTAAGAAAAAATTATGACTCCATAAAAACCTATGACCCTATAAAAACATATGCAGATTGCCTGACTAGAAATAATGTCTATCACTATTTCTAAACAGGCAATCTGTATTTACTCTAATATCCACCTTCGCGAAGCAGCCTTAACAACATATCACCAGTTCCCACATTATATCCACTAGTAGCATAAATCCCATTTAGTTCATTATGAGTTACTATAATAAGAGGCAATTTATCTGGGTCCACATACATTCTCCTACCTAAAGTCTGTACATTATCTTCATAGGTATCATAATAAATTCTTATATTTGGTATCAATGCTAAGACTTTAGAAATCAAAATATCTTCTAATGTTTTTTGGTTACGAACAATAAAAACAAGGTTACTGGAATACTTTATAAATTCCTCTTTACGCTCTAATAATTCGTTCAAGATATGTTCTGTAGGCTCTTTTCCTTCTTCTAACCAGAATAAGATAACTTTTCCTTGTTTAGTTATTTCACTTCCAAGAATGTCCACTCCATCTTCTTTTTTTAATGAAAAATCTCTAAGTGAAATATTACCGAGCATGTCAAAAAGATTGGCTTCTCTTAAGGATAGTACCACATTCTTTTCTTCTCCTTCTTTTACCGAAGTAATATATTGATTAGCAAAAATATTACCATTTGGCAAGCGATTAGAAGTAATAATACGATATTTCCCTGGTTCCAAAGAAAGCTTCAATTGGACTTTATCTACTACTGCATTAGCTAATTTTAAAGAAGTATATTCTCCTTTTTCATAACGTGCAATTGTCCAATTCTGATAATAACTCCAAGTAATCCTTCTATCATCACCTGAAATCAAAAGGGAAGCAGATTTTATTGCATTTTTGAATATTGGTATAAATTCTTCCTTATTGCAATATTCAATTGAATTATCATTTGGATTTAACCTTGCAGGTAAACCTATTGTTCTAGCAATTGCAACAAACAAGGTTTTCTTTGATAAGGAACTTCCAATTCCAAGTTTTAAGCACCCTACTGGCGATGTGATTACACTAGAATGCTCTCTTTCATCGCGACTTTGAATTCTTTTTTCTATCCAGTTCCAGATAAGCTCAGGATGATCTTTAAAGGAATCCTTTTCTTCGTTTGTAAAATAATCACAGATAAAGGCACGATACTTTGTCATTGGTTCATCCAATATTCTAGGGTTTAGTATGTAATTAAAGAATATCTTTTCATTCGTTTGTGCCAGATAAGGCAATGCATACTTAAAATGTTCTTCCAGAATTTCAGCTTTACAATCATATTGGTCTTTTGTTGTTAATACACTCAACATTTTTTCTTTGAGAATTCTTGTGCTGTAATCTGTATTTAAAAAAGTATCTATTTCTTTCTTTTGCAGGCTTTTTACTTTCATCAATCTCTTATTAACTGCCTGAATATATTTTTCTTTACCGCTTAATTTTTGTTGTTGATTTTCCATATTAGTATTAATTGGACTATCTTTAGGGGCAATCATATCAAATGCCTTCCAGCTATTCTCTGCCCCATTCTCTATCATAACTTCCTCTTTTAGAACAATTGTATCCTCTGACTGCGTTCTTGTGTCCAGTAATATTTCTGCAAACATTCCGTTTTGAGCTATCACTTGAATATGAACAGTTCCAAGACCAACTTTGAGAGTAACCGTTCCAGTTTGGTCTGTCAATAAAGTTGCAATCGAAGTGAATTCTGAATAGTTTACTATTTCAAAATTAACTTTAACATCTTTAATTGGATTTGCATCTTCGTCAATTATTTTTATGCTAATAGACTTTGTTATAGCATATCTTTCCAGCTGATTAATCATGGTCACCATGCCATCCTGCCCAATTACAACATCATTTAGCATATCAACATCAAATCGTCTGGAATGCGCTAACATTGCTCTAGAAGATGCATTCGTAAACCATCCTTTATTTAAGATTTCTTCCGGCTCGCATGCTCCAAAGAAAAACCAGGTACCTTCGCACCAAGCCTCTACCCAAGCATGATTGTCATCACAATGAGACCATTTTGGTACGTAAACTTGTCTTGCAGGAATACCTATACTTCGTAAAACACTAACAGCAAATGTAGATTCTTCTCCACATCTTCCATGAGCACAATTAAAAACTGTAATTGGTGCAACTGTTCTATTATCGGTAGATTGGTAGGTTGCTTCCTCAGCACACCAATAGTTTACTTCCAATATAGCTTCCTTCATAGTAAGTCCCTGTACTCTTGTCTTTAACTTATCATAAAAATAAGTTCTACACGGCAGGATTTCTTCCTCATTAATGCGATGAAATAGTACATAATTTAAGAAAATTTCCTCCGGAATCTTTTCACTATAAACACCATTTTCCCAGAGTTTAATCCCTTGTTTTGCATAATCTAAAAATGTTTCAAAGGGATAATTGCCTATATCACTCAAAGGCATAGTGATGTATAAATATTTCATTGCTAATGTGATGTTTTCTTCAAGAGCTTCAAGTTTTGCAATTACCTCATCTTGTAAAACTGTTAATTCTTCTGCTAATTCTCTGAATTCTTTTTCAATTCTTATTTTACTTTTTTCTGAGAACATCGTTTTTCCACTCCATTATATTACTTCTAAGACCATTCTAGCCTCGCGGATCTTTTCCTCATCCGTCTTCCATATTTCATACTCGCTAATGAATGGCTGGCCCATGGTGACATCTTCTTTTCGAAATATCATGGCGCTATCTATATTTACCTTTCCGGACATATGGTACGCTTTTGCATGTGTGATAGGAGCGATTTCTCTAATCACAGAAGCATCTATTCCTCCGCCCACCAAAATATCTATTTTACCTTGGCTTTTATCTATTAATTCCTTAATTAAACCACTTCCCGCTATGCAAGTATTCTTTTGACCAGAAGTTAAAATCGTATTAATTCCAAGCTGTTTTGCTTGTTCCAACGCCTCATATGGATTGACACAAACATCAAAGGCTCTATGTAATGTAACTTCCATTCCTTTCGATAATTTCATTAATACTTCTATTTGTTCCATATTAAGGGTTCCGTCCGGTCTTAATATTCCTAGGACAACACCATTTGCTCCTAATTCTTTAAACATTTGAACTTCTTCTTTGATAATATTAAATTCATAATTTGAATAACAAAAATCACCAAATCGTGGTCGAATCAAGACATTGACTTTAATATCCGTATAGTTACGAATCTCTTTCAATAACCACTGACTTGGAGTTGTTCCACCTATGATTAAATTACTACAAAGTTCCAGTCTGCTTGCTCCGCCTTTACTGGCTGCAATGGCTGATTCTACTGAATCCACACAAGCTTCCAGAATATAATTAACCATGCTTATTCTCCTTCTCTACTGCAAAGGTGGTAAATGGATGTAACACCAGCTCCTGTAGCTCCTTTTGATTGATATTCAAATATTGGAGAATCAACCCATGCGGTTCCTGCAATATCTAAATGTAGCCATGGTTTTTCCTTTGCGAATGCCTTTATAAATAATCCAGCTATAATAGTACCGCAAAATTTTTCTCCCATATTTTTTATATCAGCAATTTTACTTTTAATCATTATTTCATGTTCAGGATAAACAGGAAGTCTCCAATACCGTTCACCGGATTTTTGATATGCGTTACGAAAATCATTAAAAAATTCCTGATTATCCGTTACAACTCCTGCCACGCTAAACCCTAACATATTAACAACCGCACCTGTAAGTGTAGCAATATCCAGCACTTTTGATACATTTTCTTTTTCTACTGCATAAGCAACTGCATCTGCTAATATCAATCTTCCTTCTGCATCGGTATTCAAAATTTCTATCGTTTTTCCGGAATAAGAAGTAATCACATCACCTGGAAGTAAACTTCCTGGTGAAATTCTATTTTCACACATTGGAATCAGTCCAATAACATTTGTTTTAACATGATTTTTTGCTAAAGCATAAATAGCTCCTGCAACAGCAGCCCCGCCTGCCATGTCTCCCTTGATTCCAAGCATGGAACTTGCTGGTTTTAGACAATAACCACCAGTATCACAAGTTACACCTTTTCCTACTAAAGCAATTATTTCTTTATTGTCTGGGTCTGCTAGATATCGTAAAATCAAAAAACATGGTGGAAATTCACTGCTTCCACCAACTGCTGTTAATGCATTCATTTCCATTGCTTTTAATTCTTCATACTGTAACTGTTCGATTTGAACGTCTGTATTTTCCATGAAATTTGTAATCTCTTTTGCGAAATCTGTTGGTCTTAATTTATTACCCGGCAAATTCACCATATCTCTTGCGAAAAGAACACCTTCTATTACAGAAACTGTCTCCTCTACTAACTTTTTGGCATGTAATGTTTCACTTTCCTCTATGCCACATAATATAATCTCATACTCTTCTTTACTTTTGGCTGGAAACTGTCTTTGCTCGTAAAGTCCCAACATTAGCCCTTCTACCATATCTCTTATACTATCGATTCCGCAAGTTGCTGCTATTTTAGAAACATCTATTGAAAATTTATCAATTTTATAAGTTTTCATTTCTTTTATTGCTTTTGCAAATATTTCTTTTATTTGAATTTTTTCACTAATTTCTTTCCCAAGGCCAAGTAATAAAGTAGCTTTTCCTTGGTCATTTCGCAAAAAAGATTGCAAATAATTTCCTTTTAAAAATCCTTGTATATTTTTGGGTAGTTTCTTTATACTTTCATCTTCTTCATAAAAAAAATCTACACTATAAGTCATCGAATTATTATTTTCAATTCGTATCATCTTCATTCCCCTTATTTTATTATAGAATACACTCGGAAACTCCTAAAGCCTGCATTATTTGATATTTTAGATGCTGTCAAAGAAACTTACCTCCATTTTCGAGATAACATATATAAGTTTTTACGCAGACCGTCTGAACGCAGTGGAAGGTAGGCATTTACAATGCCCGGCAAGTAAAAGCTTATATATGTTAGGCGAAAATGTCTACAAACTGAATACAGCATCTAAAATAACTTCACAGACTGCATTTTAGTTTCCGAGATTACTCAATATAAAGTAATCCCTGCAGAATCCAACGTATTCATCGTAGTCTGATCCGGATTTTCATCTGTAATAATTCCATTAATATCGTCAAAATGCGCAAATTTATAAGAATCATTAAAATAGAATTTATCTCGTTCCATCATCACATATTTATGTCTACTGCTTTGAATCGCTGCTTTTTTAGTTAATCCATCTTCTACACCCAAAGTAGTAATTGATAAATCTTCCAAATCAACTCCACAACTTCCAATAAAGGCTCGGTCAAAACTGTATTGTTTAATTACTTCAATTGTAGCAGCACCCATGAAACCATTTACAGTTCGATACATAGTTCCACCGGTTCCGATTGTTGTAATAGAAGAACTTTTTGCAAGTATCTGTAATATATCAATCATATTACTTACGATTACTAAGCGCTTTCTTGTCTCTACTAATATTTCTGCTAATTTTATATTTGTTGTAGAAATATCAAGAAATATCGTTTCATTATCTTTAATCAACTCTGCAGCTTTTTTTGCGATTATGATTTTCTTTTCTACATTGTAAGACCTTCTGTCTATAACATCTCTTTCTAAGGGATAGTCTTGAGATAAAATGGCTCCACCATAAGTTCTCTTTAGCTTACCTGCATTTTCCAACACTTTCAAATCTTTGCGGATACAATCCTCGGTCACTTGAAATTGCTCACTCAGATTCCTTACTCTGAGTTTTCCATCTTGATGAAGACATTGTATGATTGCATCTAATCTTTCTTCTGTAAACATTTTCCTGTCCCTGCTTTCTATATTACTAAAGTATTTTTAATCTAATGCTTTAAAACAACTTCTAATACCGTGTCAATTTCATCTGGTAAAATAGGGTTTGGTCCAAGATTAGCAAATACAATATCAGGATAATCACTGTGCACCCAGCTATTAGATATCGGAACTTCAGCACCTGTCGCAAGATAACTTATACTCTCTACCTGATCTTTTCTGAGTCCAATAAGAGGCACCGGCCCAATCGTATTTTCGTATAGATGAAAATATACTTTGTTACCATAATAAGTGATACGTCCGTAATCAGGTTTATCAAACTCTGATTTTCCACAGTTATATATGCTATTACTATTCTTTTTCATCCATTCCCCTATTATAGAAAGAATACGAAGAGATTCCATAGGAATATTTCCTTTTGCATCCGGACCAATGTTTAATAACATATTACCACTTTTTGAGACACATTCAACCAATTTTTTTATTAGTAACGATGCAGGTTTAAAGTAATGATCGGTTGCGTGATAGCCCCAATTATTATTCATGGTGACGCAAGCTTCCCATACAAGGTCAAGTCCATTAACATCCTGAATTCCATTTGGAGGAATTATTTGCTCAGGACTTATAAAATCACCATGATAAGGAGTTGGATTACCGGTTGCCATAGAACCAAAACCTTCGCCACTAGCTTCTAGACGATTATCAATGATAACCTCTGGTTGCAGACTCCGAACCATCTTTATTAACTCTGTTGCTCTCCATTTTTCTCCAATCATATCGTCATAAGAGAAATCAAACCATAAGATATCAAGTTTACCATAATTGGTACATATCTCTCTAATTTGATTATGCATATAATCAATGTAACTATCAAAATTACGAGAATCATTTTTATAATTTTCATTATTTCTCATAGGATGATTTCGATCACCATAATGAGGATAATCTTCATGATACCAATCTAATAACGAAAAATATAACCCGACTTTTAATCCCTCTTCACGTACCGTTTCAACAAATTCCTTGACTAAATCTCTTTTACATTTTGTATTAGTAGATTTAAAATCCGTATATAAACTATCAAAAAGACAGAATCCATCATGGTGTTTTGCCGTTAATACTACATATTTCATACCAGCCTCTTTTGCAGCTCTTGCCCATGCTTTTGGATTATAATCTACCGGATCAAATGAATAAAAATATTTCATATAGGCTTCCTTAGTCATTTCTTCTGTACTTCGAACCCATTCTCCTCTGGCTGGAATCGCATAAAGTCCCCAATGTATAAACATCCCAAATCTAGCTTTCGTATACCAATCCACTCTTTTTTCATACTCTTCTCTGTTAAACATTTTTTACACCCATTGCATAATATGTAGCATTCCTTTCTTAATTAAATTTTATTTCAACTTACACCTCGATTACATCTGCATAATGGCATTTTACAACATGATTTTCACCAATTATCTGTGGTTCCGGTTTCACTGTCTTACACTTATCTCTGCAATAAGGACAACGCGTATGGAATAAACATCCTGAAGGTGGATTTACTGAACTTGGCAAATCACCAGTTAAGAAAATACGTTTTTTCTCTCTTGTTGGATCCGGTAGTGGTACTGCCGATAGTAATGCTCTGGTATATGGATGTTTCGGATTCGTATATAACTCTTCTTTGGGTGCTGTTTCCACTATCGTTCCAAGATACATTACTCCAATATGATCAGAAATCATTTCTACCACACTCAAATCATGAGAAATAAATAGGTAAGTCAAATTAAAATCTTTTTGCAATTTCTGCATTAAATTTAATACCTGTGCTTGTATCGATACGTCTAGCGCAGATACTGGCTCATCAGCAATAATTAATTTAGGTTTTACTGTTAATGCTCTTGCAATTCCTATACGTTGACGCTGTCCGCCCGAAAATTCATGTGGATAACGTTCTCCGTGCATGGCATTTAATCCCACGATTTCTAATAATTCATGAACTTTTTTAAGCCGTTCACCTGCACTTAATTTAGTATGAATTAATAATGGTTCGGCTATTAAGTCTTCTACTCTAATTCTTGGATTCAATGAACCATATGGATCTTGAAAAATCATTTGAATATCACTTCTTAAAGGACGCATTTGATTTTGATCTAATTTAGAAATTTCTTTATCCTCAAACCATATTTCTCCCTGTTCCGGAATTAATAAATGATCGATTAAACGTCCTGTTGTAGATTTCCCGCAACCGGATTCCCCAACTAGAGAAAAAGTTTCGCCCGGCATTATATCAAATGAAATATCATTTACTGCATGAACATATTTCTTGTTTGCAAAAAATCCTTTGGAGACTTGAAAGGTTTTAGTTACATTCTTTACTGATACTAATGGAGTACTCATGGGTTTATTTCCTCCTTATTTTTCGTATTTAATAAATGGCAACGACATTTTTGAGCCATTTCTTTATTGACATAATCAAGCTCTGGCTCAACTATTTTACAGATATCCATTACAAATTTGCAACGTGGTGCAAATTTACATCCTTCCGGCATAACAGAAAGATCTGGTACATTACCTGGAATTGATGGAAGTGATGTTACTTTTGAGCCCAACTTTGGAACAGACGCAATCAGTCCTTTGGTATAAGGATGTACCGGGTTTGCAAACAGTTCATTAACAGGTGCTTCCTCAACAATACGCCCTGCATACATAACTATAACTTTGGTACACATTTCAGCTACAACACCCAAATCATGGGTTATCAGTAAAATTCCAGTATTTTTTTCATTTTTAATCTTAATCATCAAATCAAGAATCTGTGCCTGAATCGTAACATCTAATGCTGTTGTTGGCTCATCTGCTATTAATAAGTCCGGTTCACAGGACATGGCCATTGCAATCATGACACGCTGGCTCATACCACCGGATAATTGATGTGGAAAGCTTTTTAAAGTTGTATTCGGATCTGGAATCCCTACTAGTTTCAACATATTAAATGCATGTAATCTTGCATCTTTTTTATTCATACCATTATGCAAACAAACTGGTTCGATTAATTGAGCATCTATTCTCATGCAAGGATTCAGTGAACTCATTGGTTCTTGAAAAATCATTGCCATTTTTCTACCTCTGATTTTTCTCATTTCACTTTCAGAACATTTTAATAAATCATTGCCTTCAAGCAGTATTTCCCCGTTTGTTACTTTTCCCGGAGTGTCTATTAATAATCTCATAATAGAAAGTGAGGTTACTGATTTTCCGCATCCTGACTCACCTACAAGACCTAATACTTCTCCTTTATGAATAGTAAAAGAAACATCATTAACAGCTGTTACCATGGATTTTTCACGTTTAAATTCCGTGCGTAGATTTTTTACTTCTAATAACTTATCTGACATTTCTCTCCTCCTTGTATAATAATGATGTAGTCATTAAGACTACTCAATATCAATTTAATA
>CAUQEW010000020.1:0-102525 GCA_963517115.1 uncultured Lachnospiraceae bacterium
CATTCCCCCATGCTGCGTCAAAGCTAAGTGCAACCTTTTTCTCATCTTCATTCACACAATAAATTGGCAATTCTTTTGAATTAGCTGAATTAGATACTGACATTGCATCTGGTATGTATTGAATTCCAAGGAAAATTAGTACCAGAATGGATAGTACTACTATACCTGTTTTAATAAAAAATATAATTTTATCTTGTTCTTCTTGAATATCCATAACTTCACCATAGAATATATTGTTAATATTAATATATTGAAAGTGTAGACCATCTATTACTATATTTAATCAGCATTGGTCTCTTTATTAATTAATATCAGCCAAACCAATTAGATATGTATTAAATGTATATATTAGATTTATATAGAATTATAATTATTGATTTTTTTCTATTATTACATACATTATTATACATTTTTCATTATAATTACCTACATTACCAACAATGCTATATAGATTGTTTAAATATTTTTAGTTACTATTAGATAGTAGAATATGATTACTACTAACACAGAGGAGGTACATATGAAAAGATTTAAAAAAGCCACAGTTTTTGTAGCCGGAGTTCTCATATCTTTCACACTCCATTCAGCAACTTCTTATGCAGCAGATTACACAATCACACACGATGATTCGCTATATAAGATTGGAATCCTATTTAACACCCCTGTAAATACCTTGAAGTCAAATAATGACCTTAATTCGGATATCATTTATCCTGGACAGGTATTAGACATTCCAGCAGAATTATATACTATAAAAAGCGGAGATACACTTTACCTTGTTGCTAAGCGTTATGGAATTGCACTATCTTCATTAAGAAAAGCAAATAATAAATGGGATGATCTATTAATTCCAGGTCAAAAGCTTATATTACCTGGCATCAACCCATCTATTGGCACTGTAGAAACATCTACAAGTTCAAAAACTGTTATTTCTTATACACAAGAAGAAGTTGATCTTCTGGCAAGATTGATAACCGCTGAAGCAACCGGCGAATCCTATGATGCTATGGTTGGTGTAGGTGCTGTAGTAGTGAACCGAGTTCAAAGTACTGAATGGCCAAATAGTATAAGTTCGGTAATTAATCATGTCGCTGGCGGTTATTATCAGTTCACACCTGTTAAAAATGGTTACATAAACCACGCACCATCAGCTGTTGCTATAAAAGCAGCATGGGCAGCACTTTATGGAAGTGATCCTAGTAACGGAGCTAAGTTCTATTTTGATGATAGTTCTACTAATCAATGGTTATGGTCAAAAACAATTACCGCTCGCATTGATTCATTGGTCTTTGTATATTAATCAATACATAATTTTGAGAAGGCTGTCTAAATCTTGTTTAGACAGCCTTTTCTATAGAGATTTTCTATCTCATATTTAAATGAATTCACGTATTGTCTGAACATTTTGACCCCTATGTATATTAACTTTCGTTTGAATATTTACATTTGTATTATATGCACTGCACGAAATAGGTGGAATGGAACGGTTATCAAAAGTATTATAATTATTATTTTGTGATATTTTTACATTATTAAACGTAATCGGTAAACCAGCTGATAAAAAAACACTTTTTCCATCTTGAAGATGAAAATGCACATGTGGCTCACTACTATTACCACTGTTTCCACATTTTGCAATTGCATCACCTTGTTGCACTTTTTGACCCTTTTTCACTAAAATACTTTTTGGTTGAATATGCGCTATAAAACTGTACTCTTTATTGCTATGCCTTATAAATATAAAATTACCCCGAATATCTTTAATATGGTTATCCAAAGCACCATTTGCATCAATCTTGCTGTCCAATATCCGATCACTAATTTGAACAACTACGCCATCTGCAGGTGCTACAATAGTTTGACCATAGCAGTAGTAGTTTGAGGCTAATGTTTTATCATTTTGACAAGAATGACCCGTTTCATCAAGAATCAGAAAATCATAAGCATATCGCTGGGTCAATATTCCCCAAGAATGCGAAAAGGCTTTGTCTATTCCACCATTTACTACTGTCCAAGTTCCTCCAAAAGGTAAAATATAGTTTGCCTTGCATTCATAATTTTCAATAGACGGTAGATGAAAACCATGTGTAATATAGATATACGGGATACCGCATACTTGTTTCATTGCTTGCATAAATAGAGGAAAGTTGTAAAAAATTTCAACAAAACCAAGCAACATTAATAGTCCTAATAACTGTAATGTACGGCTTGGAAATATTAGATTTCCAAGTATACCAATCAACCCTATCCATTTTATCTTATTAATCACCCATATGAATTTATCCATACTAACTCTCCTCAATAATATCAAATATATCTTCAATTGAAACGTCGAATACCTTTGCAATTGACCATGCTAAGACCAAAGATGGATTATATCTCCCATTTTCCAAATTGCCAATAGTTTCTCTTCGTACTCCTACTAATGCTGCTAAATCCTCCTGTTTCAAATTATGTTTTGCCCTATATTCTCTTATCCGTGTTTTAATTATCATGTCTTATAATCCTCTTTGTTCTTTGTATTCTAAATAAAGTAATGTCAAGGAAAAAGCAAAAACTGAAACCACATAACCACTTACAAAGTAACTAATCGGAGTTATAAAATCTTCAAATAAAATGCACAGCGTAATCATAATAGTTGATACTGCCATTCCGGTAAAGAAACCGATACTTCCTGCTTTTTTTACATTCTCTTTAAAAAGTTCATCAGGAATAACTGTAAAATATCTAATATAACTTAGACAACCAAAAAATCCTAGGAAACCTTTATTTTCTGTAGTAAGTCCAAAAATACCCAACAGAGCTATTAGTGACATAAACCCTAACTTATTAAGTTTCATCTTTATCTCCTTTATGTGATTTAATTCTATCATTATGTTATAAATATATCACATACTATAATTATCGTCAATCAAAATTATCAATCAAATTATCAATCAAAATTATCAATTATCAATTTTAAATTTAAGAGCATAGAAAACCGCCCAAAGAAGATTACTTTTCTTCACTGGGCGGTTAATTAAATTCAATCTGATGATTGTTCTCTTTCGTTGATTGTAAGAATTCTATCTATAACTGTCTTATATACCAATACAATCTGAGCATCAATAAAACAATATTTATTTACTAGAAATTCATAAGTTTTAACAATGAAGCTAATACTCATTAGAACTAAACTCAATATAGTAATAATAGGGTTAATTTCTTTGGCGATTAGAAAAAATGCTGCTCCAAGGTAAAAAAGAAAAGAGAAAAAATAAGTTCTACTAATTCGAACAGCAAGGATCATCGCATCATTCAATCTTTCCTGCATCTTGCTTATAGCTCTCCGATCTCTGTTTTTTAAATTCTCATAGATATCATTGTAGATTTCTTTACTATCGAAGACCCTATTTTGTAAGCTCTTTTGGCAAACAAAGAAATACTTATTATAATTATTTTCTCCAAGTTCTCTACTAATTAATTTTTTAAAAATGCTAGCCATGTTAATACCTTCCTTACTCATCTATTTTATATAATCGGTCTGCAAATCATTCATTTATTTTGCTTTGGATATTAGATGTTTCTTTTAGTATTTGTTTGTTTATTAAATGTACCCTCTGTAATTCTTGTGAATTCTTCCTTTTTCATGAAATATTTCAAATAAATATTCACAAAATGTTCATAAATCATCCATACTATAAACATATATGTCTATTATAATAAAGATATAGTAAATGAGTTACACACTATACAAAAAAGTTTTTAAAAAAGTAAAATATTTTTAAATGATTCGCAATTCGTGCGAAACCTGTTTCACATTAAATCGCTAGCAAGATAATTTTTTTCATAAAACAAAAGCCTGGTAGTTACCCTCCCCCCTCTACCGGGCTTCTCCTCTGTCTTGGGGCAGATATTTCTTATTATCTCTTTCTTACTATTTCAATCCTCTTATTCATTCCTATTATTTCGTTCCTATTATTTCGTCCTATTATTTGTCCTATTATTTCGTTCCTATATTTCGTTCCTATATTTCGTTCACAACTAATCCTTCATCTTATATCATAATTCATTCTTCTATTTACACTTGTCCCTATCTTTAAAAAGATCCATATTTTCTTAAATTTCCCATATTATATCATATAATACATATCACAAACAGTAATTGTTACCTAATATCTTAATATACTAGAATAGATTACAGCGTTTTTGCAAAAAATACAATAAAAATAAATTAATCCTTTTCTTAGCCATATATTTTTGTTATAATGTTTCTTAAAGTAAGTCAAAAAATATTTGGAGGCAAGATTATGTCTAAAGTTATTATTATGGATCACCCATTAATTCAGCACAAAATTGGCATTATGAGGCGGAAAACAACTTCCACGAAAGAATTTCGTGATTTAGTTTCTGAAGTTGCTATGCTGATATGTTATGAGGCAACAAGAGAACTACCTTTAGCGGATATAGAGATAGAAACCCCTCTTGTAAAAACTATTGCACATGAGATTGCTGGAAAGAAGCTCTGTATCGTTCCGATTTTAAGAGCTGGTCTTCATATGGCCGATGGTATTTTAAACCTGATTCCTAATGCTAAGGTTGGCCATATTGGATTATACAGAAATGAAAAAACTCTTGAACCTGTAGAATACTTCTGCAAGCTTCCTGTTGACGCAAATGAAAGAGAAATCTTTGTTGTGGATCCAATGTTAGCAACTGGCGGATCCGGAAGTGCTGCAATTCAGTTATTGAAGAACAAGGGTATCACAAAGATTCATTTTCTATGTATCATAGCTGCGCCAGAAGGAGTAAAACGCTTTACCGAGTTACATCCTGATGTTGATGTATACATTGGTGCTTTGGATGAAAGATTAAACGAAGACGGTTATATTCTTCCAGGTCTTGGCGATGCTGGTGATAGAATCTATGGTACAAAATAGTACTACAACAAACTGTAATATGGAATAAACCCAATATTTTAATAAAAGTGCTTATACTCCATTAATTTGGAGATATAAGCACTTTTTATTTAATGTTCATGTTTTTATATTTAGTAAAGTATATCTGTACTTATACTTTGGAGACTGCTGTCTACTTTACAGAGAACTTAAATACTGTAACGAAATCATATTCATTACCTGCCTTTAAGATACAAGAAGGAAATTCAGGTCTATTACAGGAATCCGGAAAATATTGAGTTTCAAAACAAACTCCATCACGCTTTTGATAAACAACACCATCTTTGCCTTTTTCTAATCCAGTAATGAAATTACCAGTGTATAATTGCAATCCTGGCATATCCGTAAATATCTCCATTACTCTTCCGCTCTTCTCATCTACTAATTCAGCAACCTTCTCAACTTCAGTTTTACTATTATTTAACACATAATTATGATCATATCCGCCAGCTTGTTTCAACGGTTCATAATCTGCATTAATATCTTGTCCAAGTGTTTTAGATTTTCTAAAATCCATAGGTGTGCCGGTTACATCTCTCATTTCTCCCGTAGGAATAAGAGTATCATCGGTAGGTGTAAATTTATCAGCAACTATCGTAACCTTCTGATCAAGTATTGATCCAGAACCATGTCCAGCTAAATTGAAATAGGAATGGTTAGTTAAATTTACTATAGTATCCTTATCCGAAACAGCCAAGTATTCAACTACTAATTCATTGTCTGCTGTCAAAGTATAAGTCACACTAATATCAAGATTTCCTGGGAAGCCTTGTTCCATATCTGGGCTTAATCTAGAAAATTCAATTGAATCTGAATCTTCTTCCTCAAACAATTCAACTTCATATATATACTTATTATATCCTTTGAAACCACCATGTAAATTATGTTGGCCATCGTTTTTTTCTAGATCATATTTCTTTCCTCTTAATTCAAAGGTTGCTCCACCAATTCGATTACCATGGCGTCCGATAAAAGAACCATAGCCTGGATTATTTATTTCATATCCGGTTACATTATCATAACCTAGGACTACATCTTCTAATTTACCATTTGCATCTGGCACCATCACATTTACAATACATGCGCCAAAATTTGTAAAGCTAACTGACATACCATTCTCATTAGTCAAAACATAAAGAAAAGCTTCCTCTCCTGTTTGTGTTTTACCAAATGATCGTTTCTTTATACTCATAATAATTCTCCTTCTGTATCTATTTATATTATTACTAGAATAATCCACTTTTCTAAAAAGTGCAAGCATATTTTTCTTTATTATATAGAGGTTTCCGTATAAATTCCTATCATTTACAAAGAAAATAGATATTATATTATATTTAATAAAAACTCACTTGACAAATGTATAATATTGTATTATTCTTATTTTAGTTTGAACAGTGTTTAATTTTTAAATAGTATTTAAAATTAAGTTCAAACTTTACGAGGAGATTTAACATGGGACGAGAGAGACAACTTCAAAAGAATGAAGAAACCAGGCAGGCTATCTTGGATGCAGCTATGAAAATTGGCATGGAACAAGGATTTGAGGCTTTATCTATACGCAAGATAACCAATGCACTAGGATATTCTGTAGGCATTGTTTATTACTATTTTAAAGACAGGCAAGAAATAATAGATACGATTCACATAGAGGCTAGTCTTATGTTGAAGATTAATATACAAAAAATATTAAAAATCGAAAAAGGGTTTGAATATAACACAAGAGTGGTTTTTAATATGATTATGGAACTGGCTTTAGATCAGCCGGAGAAATATAATCTAATCGTTTTAGACAAATTTTCAAAACGGCAAGAAAGTATAGATGAATGGATTAATATGATTGAGCAATCCATTCAAGTGGGTATGGTATCCGGTGAACTAAGACCTATGGATAGCAGATTAGTCGCCTTTAATGTGTGGAGTGCATTTATTGGATTAATGATTATGATAAGTGGTAATAAGGATATCACGAAGGAGTATGCACAAAAGTTATTTAATAATCACCTTGAGATTATAATGATAGGAATAAGAAAAAAGGAAGAACTATAATATGAAATCAGCAATCTATAATGTATTAAATTAAAAAAAATAAAATTAGGAGGAACTTAATATGAAATCAGCAGTAATTTACGCAACAAAAACAGGTCATTCAAAGAAATTGGCACAGGCAATTGCAAAAGAGCTTAAAGTTACAGAACAGAATATAACAACAAATCAAAAGTTAGAACACATTGATTTATTAGTTATTGTCGGAGGAATCTACGGAAGTCAAAGTTTACCAGAATTGACGGGATACCTAAAAGGTCTTGACAATAATATGGTTAAGAAAGTTGCATTAGTAACTTCTTGTGTGTCAAAAAAAGCAAAACAGGAAGAAGTTCGTAAGATATTAAATGAGAAAAATATAGAAGTTATAGATGATGAATTTGTCTGTCAGGGAAGTTTACTATTTTTTGGACTTATGCATCCTAATAAATTGGATCTTGAAAACGCCGTTTCCTATGCAAAAAGATTAGTAGATGTAGAAAAATAGTAAGAAGATTCTATATGTCTGCATAGTCTTAGTCGCGAAAACATAATCATAAAATCGAGGAATAAAATGCGGATGTCCCCCAACTAAACTTAGTGGGACATCCGAATTTTCATTTAGGAAATGAAAGAGCTTCTATAAATTTATCCTGAAATCCTTCACATAGAGCCAGTTCAAGATGCCTTGTAGCCTTACTAATCTGATCTGCTTCATGTTTACTAATCTCACCTAATAGAATCTTTGAGGCACCAGCTAAAGCCCCATTTCCTATATATTCAATATGCTCTAGTTCTATATCAGGCAATAACCCGATATGAATCGCTTTCTTTAGATTAATATTACTTCCAAAGGCACCGGCTAAAAAGATATTATCTAAATTTTCTATTGTCATTTGTTCTTCTTTTAATAATAATAAGATTCCTGCATAGATTGCACCCTTTGCTAATTGTAGCTCCCTAATGTCCTTTTGAGTAAGTATTACTTGACTGCCAGACTCTTTCCATAAGGTTACATAATTATCTATTCCTGCTTTACCTATTAAACGACCAGTATCATCCATCATGCTATTTCTATATAATTCTGATACCGCCTCTATCACACCTGAGCCACAAATACCTATTGGGATAACACTGGTTTTCTCCGCTCCAATATATTCAACAGACACTTTTTCTTGATTAATTTCTACTTTGGATATAGCCCCCTCCACTGCTCTCATTCCCTGATACAATGCAGCTCCTTCAAAGGCTGGACCAGCTGCTGCCGAACATGCTATTAGTCTTCCTTTTTTCGAAAGTACAATCTCACCATTGGTTCCTATATCAACCATTAACTGATTACCTTGCGAATATGCCATATTTCTTGATAAGATACACCCTACCGTATCTGAACCCACATGTCCGCCAATACCCGGCATAACATACACGCTTCCGCTCACATTAATATCCATTCCTATATCGGTTGGTTTCCATTCTTCTCCCTTATAAGATACTCCTTGGAAGGGTAGTTTTGATAATGTTTCAACTGATTTCCCCAAAAAGAAGTGTGACATTGTAGTGTTTGCAGCTATTACTACTGATATGATTTCCAAATTGCTAATATTGTTATGTTCTGATAGTTCGATTATCAATTCATTACAACATAGCCGAATAAGCTTTGTCATTACCTCTAGATGAGTAGGATCATTATTTGCATAGGTTATTCTGGATATTACATCAGCGCCATAGCGACTTTGGGGATTCTGTTTACTTCGCAAATCTATACTCTTTTTTGTCTTAAGGTTCCATAATTCTGCCACAACAGAAGTAGTTCCTATATCAAGAGCTACACCATATTGACCATTTTCTGAATTTTTATTCCTTATTGTGTTAATATTCTTATGGATTAAGTGTGATTTTACAGAATTGTTACTTGTAACAATTACACAGGTATCCTGAACGACAGAAAAGCAACATGTTAACCTCATACCGGCAATTCTTTCAGCCTCGGTAAGTGCACTAAGCTCTTCTTCCTTAAATTCCTTCGAATTACCTTTCGTTACAAATGCTTTACACTTTCCACAAGTTCTATTCCCGGAACAAATACCCCCAAGGTCTATTCCATTCTCAATAGCCGCCTGATATAGATTTGTTCCGGCTTCTACTTGAATTGCTCGATTCATTGGTAAAAATGTTATGAACATATAACCCTCTTTCCTTTTTATAGCGACTATTATACATACAAAAACGACATGTAATTTAACCTTATAAGTAAGTCCCCCGCTTCTTAGCGAAGCGTAAGCGGGGGACTTACTTGTTTCAGTCGGAGTTCAAGCTCCGACTGAAATATCTGCATAGCAGATATAAGGTTATGAGCAAGTAGCGAAGCGGATTGCGAATATCCACTTTGAATCAACTTAAAACAAAAAAGGTTACCCCGAAGGATAACCTTTAATCAATTTCGTTGATAACAATATAGCTCATTCTGTATAAAAATTGTTAAAAATAATAATTCTTAAAATTTATATATTAGAAAAAGGCACACTGAATAACTTCTGTTGATTATAATTTGATTACGTTAGTAGCTTGAGGACCTTTAGCTCCTTGAACAACATCAAACTGTACTTCTTGTCCTTCTTCTAAAGACTTGAAACCGTCCATAGCAAGACCTGAGTAATGTACGAATACGTCATTTCCTTGTTCGTCAGAGATAAATCCAAAACCTTTTTGATTGTTAAACCATTTTACTGTACCTTTGTTCATGTGTAATTCCTCCAAAATAAAATAATAATTGCTGCTACAATTTTGTAACAGACATTGATAATGTTTGCACTTTTATGCAATACAGTTATAATAGCACTCTTTATCTATTCTGTCAAATGTTATTTTGGAAATTCTGTGTGTTTATTTGTGCTTTATTACGTATTGATTTACCAATTTTCATTATATTTGTGTATATTTTTATACTATATTATTCGCTATTTCTATATTGCATTTAATAGTAATTTAATAGTAAATTTGAACTAGTAATAATGAAATTGCTACATTTTGTTGCTTTTGTAAAAATTAATACATTATATGGTATAATGATTAATAAAAATTTATGTAAACATCAGTTTGCAAGGGAGTTGTGATATGTGCAAATTACTACTAAAAGATAAACTACGTGAATTACGTACAAGTATGCATTTTACACAGAGTTTTGTAGGCCAATATTTAAATATGACACGACAGGGGTATGCCCATTATGAAGCAGGCTTAAGAAATCCGGATTATCAAACTCTATTAAAAATATCCAAGCTTTATCAAGTTGATATCAATGAGCTAATTAATAACCACACTACTCCTATTGATAATGAAATACTTCATGATAATGAAACCTATATAATGAAAAAAAACGATAATAAACACTCTAAATGTCAAACACGAGTTATTCAGCTATCTTCAGATGAGAAGAAACTATTTGACTTATATAGTAAGCTTTCCGCTAGTGATAAAAAAGAGTCCCTTCTTTACATAGAGAACAAGGTGAGAGAAGGTAAATAATCAATACCACCTAACAAGCCAACCGTTGTTAATAGTACAAAAAAAGGATCCCTAACTGAATGTTTTGGGATCCTTCTTTGTTATTAATCATTAATTGAATATGCTTCTTTTGTATTTAGTATTTCAAATTTATTGTCTTGTAATGCCACCAATGCTTTATCTGAATCAGATACTTTTATTATCATAGCTCCATTCTTATCGGTGGATAATGCATACATATATTCAACACTAATGCCCGCTTCCACCAATACATTAAACAATTCATGAAGTTTGCCGATTTGTTGTGGGAGCCTCACTGCAATTACGTCAGTCAGCTTAGCTGAAAATCCAGCTTCCTTAAGTACTAATCTAGCTTTCTCTGGATCAGACACAACCATTCGAAACATTCCATATTCAGATGTGTCTGCTAAACTTGCAGATACAATATTAATGTTATTATCTTTGATCGTCTCTGTTACTTTTTCCAATCTACCTTCCCTATTTTCAATAAATACAGATAATTGTTTTATAAGCATATTCTACCTCCCAATTATTCTTAAACTAAACTCACTTATCAACTACATTTCTAGCTGTGGTCAAGCGATTACTATATCAACTTCCGCTTGTCGATTACACGCTTGGCCTTTCCTTCACTTCGCTCTATTGTTTTTGGCTCAACTAACTTAACCTTTACTGCTAATCCTAGAGCTGTTTGAAGCACATGCGCTATTTTCTTGGTTAAGATTTCTAATGCTCTTATTTCATCAGAGAAGAAACGTTCCTCTACTTCTACCCAAACTTCTAAAATATCGAGATTATTAATTCTATCGACAATTAATAGGTAGTGAGGACTTGTCTCGGCTATTTCAAGTAAAGCAGTCTCGACCTGAGAAGGAAATACATTGACTCCACGAATAATTAGCATGTCATCAGAACGTCCTTTGAATCTGGAGATACGAGCAAGAGTTCTTCCGCATTCACATTTATCATAGGTAATGCTAGTTAAATCCTTTGTTCTATAGCGGAATAATGGTAAAGCCTCCTTAGTAATGGTAGTAAATACCAGTTCTCCAACTTCCCCTTCTGCAACAGACTCTAGTGTTTCAGGATTAATAATTTCCGGAATAAAGTGATCCTCATATACATGAAGACCATTATGGTATTCACAATCGGCGGCAACACCTGGCCCCATGATCTCACTCAAACCATAAATATCATAAGCTTTAATATGCAATTTTGATTCAATCTCACGTCGCATATTTTCCGTCCAAGGCTCCGCACCTAAAATTGCTGCTTTCAATTTAATCTGATCAATCTTACCTGCTTCCTCAAGTGCTTCTGCAATATGAAGTAAGTAAGATGGTGTACATGCTATCGCAGTACATCCAAAGTCTTCCATCATAGTAATTTGCTTCTTAGTATTACCTGAGGACATTGGTATAACTGTAGCACCTAGATTCTCTGCACCATAATGTAAACCTAATCCACCTGTAAACAAGCCGTACCCATAAGAAACTTGTATTTTATCGCTTTTTCCAATGCCCGCCATCGCAAGAACTCTGGCAACACATTCCTGCCATATCTCAATGTCCCTTCTGGAATAACCTACTACAGTAGCCTTACCAGTGGTTCCAGACGAAGCATGGACTCTCACAACTTCAGATTCAGGAATGGCAAATAATCCAAAAGGATAATTGTCCCTTAAGTCACTTTTTGTAGTAAAGGGCAATTTATTTAAATCTTCCATCCCTCTAATATCCCCTGGTTCAATTCCCATTTCCTGCATTTTTTTGCGGTAGAATTCAACATTATGATAGACCCGATCAACCATTTTCTTAAGTCTGGCACTTTGAAGATTTCTCATCTCATCTCTGCTCATACACTCTTTTGTTTCGTTCCAAATCATTACTTAATCCTCCTGATCTGACACTTTTATTCCGTGCTCTTTTAGTATTATTGTTGCTTTCTTCATATCATCCAAATTAATTACCATGAGAGGTGCTTTATCGTTTCTTATTACAAACGAATAAATATAGTTTATACACAATCCTTCTTCCGAGATAATATGCAGTACTCTGTCCAGATCACCTGGTTTATCCTCTAGCTCTACTGCTATAGCTTCTGTAACCTTTACAACAAATCCATTCTGGGTTAACATTTCTTTCGTTAATTCAGGTTTATCAACAATCATACGTAAGATGCCAAACTCCGGTGAATCAAAGGAGGCTATTGCCCTAAGATTAATCCCGTTTTCTCTAAGAACAGTAGTGACTTTTCCTAAACTGCCAATCTCATTTTCTACAAATACTGAAAGTTGTTTTAACATATTAACTCCTATCTGCGTGCTTTAGCACGCATAAAAATGAAGATGATGAAATTTTCACACTACCCCTTTTTATTTCGCTTCAGCAAGCATATGATATCCAACCTCAAATGCTTTTTTATTGATTTCAATTGTCTTTGGAGGTACTGTATTCTCTATTACCTTTAACCATTCTTCTTTTGAAAAATCCATATGTTGTGCCGCTATACCCAGAATGATAATATTGAAGGTTTTTGTATTTCCAAGTTTTTTTGCTTCCAAAATCGCATTTACTTTTAATACTTTATATTTCTTCTCTAAATTTTCAATGATATTCTCAGGATAGATCGCTGCACCAATAACAACCGGCATCGGATCAATTCTTTGATCATTTACGATGAGTACTCCATCTTTCTTCAAATAGTGAGCATAACGCAGGGCTTCCAACCTTTCAAATGCAATTAGAACATCTGCCTGACCTTCTTCTACTATAGGCTCAGCAACTTTATCTCCATAACGGACAAAAGTAACAACACTACCACCTCTTTGTGCCATTCCATGTACCTCTGACAGTTTTACATCATAACCTGCCTGCAGTGTAATTCCGCCAAGTATACGACTGGTAAGAAGCGTTCCTTGTCCACCAACACCAACGATCATAATATTCTTTGTTTGCATATTATTTCACCTCTACTTTCTCAATTGCACCAAATTTGCATGCGCTTGCACATAATCCACAACCATTGCACATGGTGTCATTGATAAAGGTGGTTCCGTCTTCATTTTTTGTGATAGCAGGACATCCTGGTTTCAGACACATACCACACTTCTTACATTTTTCTCTGGTAACTTTATATTGTTTATTAATTGCTTTTTTATTTAGTAGTACACATGGTGCTTTTGCTATAATAACTGAAATTTCATCTCTTGCAGTTTCTTCTTTTACCAATTTAGTTAATTTTTCAACATCAAATGCATTCACTATCTCCACATGCTCAATACCAATTGCCTTACATAATCCATAGATATCTATAGAATAGGTTTCATTTCCCATAAGTGTCTTACCAGTAGCTGCATGATCTTGGTGACCTGTCATACCAGTCGTGGAATTATCCAAAATCATAACTGTTCCTGTACCTTGATTATATACCATATTCATTAAAGAATTAATACCAGTGTGTAGGAAAGTGGAATCGCCGATTACAGCTACCCAATTTTTTATGTAATTCTTACCCTTCGCTTTCTCCATACCATGAAGTGAACTGATACTTGCACCCATGCAAATGGTAGTATCAACAACACTTAATGGAGCAACCGCTCCCAATGTATAGCAACCAATATCACCTGCTGCATGAATTTTCAATTTATTGAGTATAGAGAATACGCTTCTATGTGGACATCCTGGACATAAGATTGGTGGTCTGCCAGGTACCTGTTCCGGTTTATTTAAATCTAACTTTTCACCGTTGATTGCAACACGAAGCATATTGGCACTGTATTCACCTTGTACCGTTAGAATTTCTTTACCAATTGCAGAAATACCCCAGGATTTTACTTGCTCTTCAATAATTGGATCTAATTCTTCAATAATATATAATTTATCTACTTTTGAAGCAAATTCTTGTATCAATTTCTTAGGAAGTGGGTTAACCAACCCTAATTTTAACACGGAAGCATTGGGAAGTGCTTCTTTTACATACTGATATGGAATACCTGAGGTGATGATACCAATACTAAGGTCATTATATTCTACTTTATTAATTGGGAAGTTACAGCCATCCTCAATTAGTGCATTTTCTCTCTTTTCTACAACAAGATGGCGGTTCCTTGCATTTCCTGGCATCATAACATTTTTTGCAAAATTTCTTTCATAGATTTTATCTTCCGGCACGATTCTTTCACATAATTCAACCATACCCTGCGAATGAGATAATCTAGTGGTTGTTCGTACGATAACTGGTGTGTCATATTTCTCACTCATGTCAAAGGCAAACTTCACAAATTCTTTTGCCTCATTACTATCTGATGGTTCGAGTACCGGAAGCTTAGCTGCTCTTGCAACTGCTCTAGTATCCTGTTCATTTTGTGAACTATATAATCCGGGGTCGTCTGCTGCCACTAAAACCAATCCACCATTTACACCAATATAAGACGCTGTATATAGGGGATCTGCTGCTACATTTACTCCTACGTGCTTCATAGATGCCAAAGCTCTAACTCCACTTAGTGAAGCACCAATTGCTACCTCCATTGCCACTTTTTCATTTGGTGACCACTCTGCATAAATCTCTTTATATTTTATAATATTCTCACTAATCTCAGTACTTGGTGTACCTGGATAGGCTGCAGATACTTTCACACCAGCCTCATATGCACCTCTTGCAAATGCTTCATTTCCAAGCATTATCTCTTTATTTATCACGTATATTTCTCCTTTCAATCTGTCGCAAGTTTAAGTAAAATAAAAGTAAAGTTAGCAAACTACATTCTTTCGTAAGTCTGTTACCCTCTTGGCCGAGGCCAAGTCAGCAAACTACATTCTTTCGTAAGTCTGTTACTCTCTTGGCCTTCCCTTCAAATCTCTGCAAACTTCGTGGTGCCATCAGCTTAATAGCTGCATCTAACCCTAATACTACTTTTAAATTATTTCTTATTTTTTTCTCTAATTCTCCTAATTTCGCATAGGAATCCAGTAGAGAATCATCTACTAATTCTACTTTAATCTCCATAAAATCTAAGTGATTCTTTTTATCTACTACAATTTCATAATGTGGTCCGATTGCAGGAACCTTTAATAATACTTCTTCAATCTGCGTTGGAAATACATTCACACCTCTTATAATTAGCATATCATCGGAACGTCCGGATAGATTCTCCATTCTTACTGTATTTCTTCCACATTTACATGGTTCATACATAAGACGTGTAATATCTTTCGTTCTGTACCGAATAATAGGAAGTGCTTCTTTGGTAATACAGGTAATAACTAACTCACCCTTAGATCCTGGAGGCAATACTTCTCCTGTCTCAGAATCAATTATTTCAGGAATGAAATGATCTTCGTTTATATGCATACCACACAGTTCCAAGCATTCTCCAGATACACCTGGTCCAATTAATTCACTCATGCCATAATTCTGAGTTACTTTCATATCATAACCCCAGAGCTTATACATTTCGTCACGCATTGGCTCAGTCATACCTTCTCCGCCGAATAGGCCAATTTTAACTTTTAAATCTGTAGCAGGTTCGATACCCATTGACTTTGCTATTTCAGCAATATGTAAGGCATAAGAAGGAGTTGCCACCAACAATGTAGTTCCAAAATCCTGCATATACATAATCTGCTTTTGTGTATTACCTGAAGAAGTGGGGCAAACACTGGCCCCTAAATTCTCTAATCCATAGTGAAGTCCTAAAGCACCGGTAAACATGCCATATCCAAAACAAATCTGTGCTACATCTTCCTTAGTGGCTCCACCCATCACTGCTATTCTGGTTACTAATTCTGTCCAAGTCTCCAAGTCCTTTTTGGTATATCCAACAACTGTTGGTTTACCGGTTGTGCCAGAGGAAGCATGAATTCGAACTAACTCACTTTTGGGAACTGTAAATAATCCAAAAGGGTAATTATCTCTTAAATCTTTTTTGTTGGTGAATGGAAGTTTTTTTAAATCATCTAAAGATTGTATATCCTCTGGTTTCAGATTTATTTCATCCATTTTGTCACAGTAAGCTGGAACTTTCTCATATACTCGTTTCACGATTTCTTTCAGTCTAGTTAGTTGAAGCTCTTCAATCTCAACTCTAGACATACTTTCTTCTTTGGACCAAATCATTCTAAGTTTGCCTCCACATCACTTTTAGTCTTATTGAATATATATTCAATATGTGTTTGTTCATAAAGCTTTGTAACCAAGCTTACCGCAACCAATACTATGATAGGAATCACCATAGCGCAAGCACTTATTGTAGTAATCATAGCACTATTAATTGAATATTTCAATACACCCACTATCATAATGGTTATAGCCGATAACATACTTGCATAAACTCCCGTTTTGGTTGCATTTTTCCAATATAACCCCAGTAAATAGGGAGCCAGCATACAACCGGATACCATTCCCCACGATAGGGAATTTAAACTTAGAATTGGACTATTTCCTGTTGCTAAAAAGTAAGCGGACGCTACAAATGCAATACAGCATATACGAAGTAATGCTATGGTTTTTTTCTCATTTAATTTTTCTCCGGCTAATGGTTTTACTAAATCCATTACAAAGGTTGTACTAGAAGCCATTACAATAGATGCCAATGTAGACATAGATGCAGCTAAGATGACAATTAATAAGATAGCAATCATAATAGTTGGTAACGTTTTGTTTATTACCATTGGAACAATCTTATCGTACACTAACTTTCCACCTACAGTAAATAAGCTTTCATCATTTTTCAAAATTAAACGACTCATAGTACCCATAGTATAAGCACCTGTGGTAATTACCACTGCAAACAAGGTGGATACTATTTTTGCGGTAGGAATGGACTTTTCATTCTTAATAGTATAAAACTTACTTACCATCTGCGGTAATCCCCAAGTTCCAAAACTAGTCATTACAACCAAAGAAATAAGTGGCACGGCTGTATTTTTAGTTAATGGCTTAACTAAATCGGGATTAATCTCTTTTAATCCTGCTATACCATTAGCAACTCCATTCACATCAGGACTAATTAGTATGAAAAATATCAACAAACATACACCAATTAGCATAATGACACCCTGAATAAAGTCTGCAATAGATGCTGCTAAAAAACCACCGGTAAATAAATATAGGGCTGTAATTACAGTCATAATAAGCATGATTACCTTTTCATCCATGTTAAAGGTAATTTGAAAAAGGTAACCCAATCCTTTATATACCGAAGCTGCATACGGCACTAAAAACACAAATATAATTGCAGAAGAAATAAACCTAAGTCTCTGATCTTTATAACGGATTCCGAGGAACTGTGGCATAGTTGCTGCTCCCAATCTTTGAGTCATCTCTCGTGTACGGGATCCCAGTACTTTCCAAGCTAAATAAGTTCCTAATATGGAATTGCCGATAACAATCCAAAATGCACCAAGTCCATAAGTCCATCCGTTCTTTCCGGCATGCCCAATAAGAATAACTGCAGAAAAATATGCGGTTCCATAGGAAAATGCTGACATCCATGACGGAATGGAACGTCCACCTAAGGTATAATCGTTTACATTTTTTGTCTTGCTTTTTGAATAAATACTGACCCCCATCATGATTGCTAAATAAATCACGAGACATACAATATACTCCATAATTCTTCTCCTTTAATCTTATTCAATTTTGTTGCTTTAGTGTGTAACAGTTTAATGTATTTATGCTTCACAACTTTAGCGTATTGAATTTATTATAACTCAATTAATTGGCGATTTCAATGGAATTGTTTATATTTTTATCTTAAAAAATAGCACAAACAGACGAGTATGTGTCTTTTTGTGCTATTTCTAATTTAATATATTATGGTTAGGGTGTCATAAGTCCTTCATAACTGAAATTATGAATAGTGGTGCATATATATTCGTTTTGTCGTCGAACTAGTTCGACTGAGATCGGCTGACAAGGCTGTTTATGTCCGACTAGAGACTCAATGAAAAACAGAGCTATTGCGATGTTTTTCATATCCTTGAGGTTCTATAAAGGACATGCCGTAGGAAGGCAAGGTAGACAAAATGAATATATATGCACCGCTATTCATTACACAGCCTAAATTGGGCTTATGACACCCTAACCATATTATATCTGGTTAATTATAAATATAATTACAACTACTTGCAAAATTAAGATGAGAGGCATTCCAATAACAAAGCTTTGGTGTTTGGTTTTATGACGAAAATACTGCATTCCAAATATTGAGCCAAGACTACCTCCTACTGCAGCAATTAAGAATAATGTTTTCTCTTTCACTCGCCATTTATTATTTTTCGCTCGGGACTTATCAATTCCCATAATTGCGAAACCGGTGATATTGAGTATTAGAATATAAATTAATGATATGTAAAATAATAGTCTCATTTTTGTCCATTCCTTTCCTATAGCAAGTTTTCCTATTATATATTATCTCTAAATCGTCTTAATGTCCAGTTTAAAGGAGTGGCAACTATATTTTTACTAACATTATATACATTAAGGGCGTATCGCAAAATAACGTAATTTACTCTTTTGAAAGGATTGGAGTTTATTAAAGTTATTTTGCGACAGCCCTTCTACTGATAGATCACTGACTTATTCAAGTAACATAATGGATTCCTTTGGTAGCGATATATATTCCGGTACTTTTGCATTCATTGTATTCTTCCAATCATTTTTATTTACCTTCCACCATAGTTCCTTGGAACTATTATTAGATAGAATAATATTATTTTCAAACGGTCCTTCAACAATACGTACCAGCTTACACTTTAATGTATTCTCTACATTATAATCAGTTGCAGGTTTTATATCATGAGCTCTAATTCCTACATAGTTTGTATCATCTGACACAATTTCATTTGTTATAAGTACAACATTCCAATCCACAGCCTCAACTTCATGTTCGGATACTTTTTTAGCCTTTGATATGTTTTTACATCCAGTCAATCTTGCGGCTACTAACTTTCCGGGCTTATGAAATATGTCTGTGGTATTACCAGTCAGTACGAGTTTTCCATTATCGATAATTGCTATATTTTCGCATAGGTTATATACCTCGTCTCTACTGTGCGAAACGATTAAGGTATCTCCATGATATTGGTTTAACACATCTAAAAGTTCTTGTTGCAGATTTTCTTTCAGATAAGTATCAAGTGCAGAGAAAGGTTCGTCAAGCATAAGAACATCCGGTTCATAAGCCAGTATTCTTGCTAATGCCACTCTCTGCTGCTGACCTCCGGATAATTGTAGTGGATATCTTTTTTCTAGTCCCTGCAAATGTAATAATTCAACCATCTTATCTATCTGAGGCTTTTTATTTATTTTTGAACCCTTTAAACCGCATCCTATATTATCTTCTACCGTCATATGTGGAAAAAGCGCATAATTTTGAAATAAATACCCTACTTTTCTTACTTGTGGTGATAAATTTATCTTTTTTTCTGAATCAAATAGTACTCTATCATTTAGAATTATCCTTCCCTCATCCGGATTTTCAATTCCAGCTATACATTTTAACGTCATACTTTTTCCGCACCCGGAAGCCCCTAATAAACCAAGCCTTTCTTCCTTTGTTTCAAATGTTACCTTCAAAGAGAAGTCTTTAAATTCTTTTCTAATATCTACATATAAACTCAATTATTCTCCTCCTTAAAGCCGTATTTCCTTCTTCTGTTGGTAAAATAATTCATAAAAAATATTACTGTAAATGATATGATTACAATTATAATTACCCAAATTGCTGCCTTCTCCATATTATTTCCCTGTACAGCCATATAGATTGCCACCGGTATTGTTTGAGTAACCTTTGGTATATTGCCTGCTATCATTAGTGTAGCACCAAATTCTCCCAATGCTCTTGCAAATGCTAATATACCACCTGAAATGATTCCCGGAAGAGCCAGTGGCATGCTGATTTTCCAGAAAATCTTTAGTTCTGACATACCAAGAGTTCTACCAGCAAATATTAAGTTTCGATCCGTTTGTTCAAAAGCAGCCTTCGCTGAACGATACATCAAAGGAAATGCGATAACCACAGCTGCAATTACCGTAGCTGACCATTTAAATACAATTTGAATTCCAAATTCCATCAAAAGCTTTCCGATGGGCCCATTTTTTCCAAATAACACAAGCAGAAAAAATCCTGCTACGGTAGGTGGCAATACAAGAGGAAGAGTAAATAATCCGTCTAATATCCAGACTAGTTTACCTTTTGCTTTCATAACTTTTTGGGCAGCATAGGTTCCTAAGAAAAATGTAATCAGTGTAGCAAAAATTGCGGTTTTCATAGATATGAATAGTGGTGACCAATCCATTAACATACTCCTCCTTGGTATATACTTTCTTGTTATGTACTTCTTGATATAATATCCAATTATTCAATATTAATTAGCTGTAAATCCATACTTTTCAAATATTGCAATCGCCTCATCGGAAGCTAAATACTCTACAAATGCTGTTGCATCTTTTACTACCTTTGAATCTTTCAATACTGCAACAGGGTAAATAACTTTGGAACAGCTTCCTTCTGGTGCTTCTGTAACAACCGTAACATCACTGTTAGAAATTGCATCTGTCGCATACACTACACCTGCGTCTACATTACCTGTACTAACCCAGGTGAGTACTTCAGTTACATCATTTGCATAGGTAACTTTTCCTTTTACTACGTCTAATATTCCAAGTGATGTAAATATTTCTTCAGAATATTGTCCTACCGGTACACTTTCAGGATCACCTAATGCAATTAACGGTGCATTTACGATATCATCAAAGCTTGTAATTCCAAGTTCGCTATCCTTAGGTACAATTAACACAACTTTATTCTCTAACAATTCCTTCTTAGTTTCATTTACAACAAGATCTTTTTCTTCAAGTGCGGTCATCTGTTTTACTGCTGCAGACATAAATACATCTACTGGTGCTCCCTGTTCTATTTGCTGTTGCAGTGCACCTGAGCCACCAAACGTAAAGGTAATTGTAGTATACGGATTTGCAGCCTGATACATTTCCTTAATTTCTTCCATAGCATTTTGTAAGCTTGCAGCGGCTGCAACAAGAATCTCAACCGTTTCTCCTTCTTCACCTACACTACTCTCTTCTTTTACCTCTTCTGCTTCACTGCTTACTACATTATCAGCAGTATCCTCTGCTATTACAGCTTCTGCCTTACTTACACTTTCCGTTCCATTTGTAGTATCTTCGCTCGTATTAGAACAGCCTAGAACAAATAATCCGACAATACTAATGATTAGAAATAATACTTTTGATTTCTTCATTATTAAAACTCCCTTCTTCTTATTAATCTGAAATAATATCTGTTAAGATACTTTTCAAAATCTAAATTGGACTTTCTGAGTGACATTCATATATGTCAAGCATAAAAATATCTTAGACTTTAGCAAGCCTAAGACATCTATGTCTTGTTCTGTTTAATACTGTTCAATATTGTTTGGTTGTGTTTAGTTTGTTTTATTATTTTGTATTTTACTCGTATTATATATGAATGTCAAGAATTAATTATAAATTCATCAGAATTAGTTATAAATTTATCAGAATTAGCAATTTATTCTAACAATAAAAAGATCCAGTAAATATCGGAAAACAATTTACTGGATTTTATTAGTTCTACTATGTATGTTGGAGTACAGATTTGAATATATTTGTATTCCAGCAAATATTATAGCGCCTTTTTTTAATATTATTTAATTTAGCTCTGTTAGATAAAAATATTGATATATGGATATGATTGAAGGAGGGGTGTAATTTTCCCTCCTTTTAAGTTCACAATTATGAAATATTGTTCATTACTTAAAATAAATTTTTAAATAATACTACTGTTCCAATTTATTAAGTTCTGTCATTGAAATACCATCAAATCCCCATCCATCTGGATTTAATTCATCCATGATGAAGTAATTTGGTATTGCACTACTGCCTAATACTTTAATTATTAATTCTTTTGTAGCTACCATCATTTTATTTATTTCTTCTGGATTAGTAGTACCTTTTGACACTTTAATGTTAACAAATGTAACTATTGGTTTTTTAGATGTATTTTCATCGAAGGTAACTCCACCTATTGCCCATTGTGACTCATCAAGTTCATCAACTGTAATAACAGTTGATTCTCTATCTCTCCCCATAATATTGACGATTAAATCAGTTAATCCACATATTAATTGTTTCTTTTTTTCTAAGGATACTTGATTCTTTACAATTTTTATGTTTACAAATGGCATCTTAATTCTCCTCTCTTTTATACACAAATTATGATAATTATATATTGTACAATCAACTATTCACCCAAGAACAGCTAATTCATACTATCTTACTATTGCGAACCATTAACATGGTAATATTATACATTACGTTATTGCTTAATATCAATATATTTGTCTAACAGAGCTTTTAATTTAAAACCTTTCCCATATTTGTTATATCATATCCCGAAAGGCTGACAATTTCATCTTGAAATTCCTCTGAATTAATTATCCCAATTAGTTTTTGATACCAGTTATGCTGAATAGACTCCAACTTAACTACCATGTCATAGCTCTCAATCTGAATCGGTACAAATTCTATGCCCTTTAGTTCCTTACTGATTCTTTCAATGCCAAGGGCAACATCAGCACCACCCCTTGCTACCGCTCCGGCACCTGCGAGATGAGACGTCACCTCTTTCTCATAACCACTAATACTTGTTGTCTTAATTCCAAGTTTAATCAGATGCTCATCCAAAAGTATTCTGGTTCCGCTTCCTTTTTCTCGATTAATCATAGTTACATCTGCTTTTGTTAAATCTGTAAAATCTTTTATTTGTTTTGGATTTCCTTCTTTTACATAAAAGCCTTGCATTCTGCTGACTAAGTGTATTCTTCTATATTCCGTTCCGGGAAGCATTCTTTTTACAAATTGGCTATTATATTCGCCCGTCTCTCCATCCCACAAATGTACCGTTGCAACATCAACCTTTCCTTGATACATTGCATATAATCCATTATAACTACCAAGATAGGATCTGAGAATGGGCAAACCCTCCATTTCCCCTGCTAAGTAATTGCAGAGAATTTCTAAAATGATATCTTGGCCACATATAACTAATCCTTTACTTGTAAAGTAATCCTTTTGTTTTTGTATTGGTTCTTTTATATCATTGTCCCCAGGGATAGATTCCTCTTTCTTAGTAGTACTTGTAACAATCATATCTTCAGATGATATTTTATTCTCTTTTCTTTTTTGAATTTCTTGGTCTTTTTCACTTATTCTCATTTTTCCATTAGAAAAATTCAAATATTCCTCTAGCTCATCTTTACGGATTCTAAATTGTCTTCCTATTTTACTACATTTTAGATCACCACGTTTAATAAGCTCATAAACGGTATTTTTCTTAATTTTCAAAAGGTTTGCAACCTCTTGTGGTGTATATAGCACTTCGTCCAATTTTAGGCTCCTTCTCATGATTTATCTGTAAATCAAATAATACAATCAGTCTTTATTAAACCATTCCTCTGAAAGAATGGCATATTGTAATGAATCAATCCAGATTGGATTATTTTCACTGTCTACTTTGAAGTATAAACTTTTCTTTTGATATGCTTCCCGTCGCATATTTAACCGCTCAAGTAATTTCCAGGAGGCACTATTCTCTATATCACATCCAGCAATAATACGTCTTGCATTTAATTCATGAAAAGCATAATCAACAATTGCTTTTGAACTTTCGGTAGCATAACCTTTCCCTTGAAAATGTGAATTAAATACATATCCCAGTTCCCATGTATCAAAATTTTGCTTTTCAAAATATATATTTCCAATGACCTTATTATTATCTTTTAAACACACTGCCCCAAAAGCGTCATTGCTCGACCTATTAACAGCTTCTTGCTTACATTCTTCCTCTGTAAAAATATCATAAGGTTCATATTGAACTACTTTTTTATCTGAGAGGTATTCATATAAGTCCCTCCAATCGTCTGCTGTAAATCTGCGAATCACTAATCTATCCGTTTTTATTTCTTTCATATTTAGTCTTTAGTAAGTGTTTATCATCAGATAAAACCATCACTAAAAATCTCCTCTCCCCTTATCCTATTAACAAAAAATGCACTTCCGGCAAAATCAGAAGTGCACATTTTGGCTACTTATAAGTTAAGTTTAAGATATCTTACCTCTCAAGTCAATACATTTGTGGAAATAATTGCTTTAATCCTGATTAATACCTTTCTGATAAATTCTTCTTTTAAAGATTCCAACAATGATCCAGTGGTCCACTACCTTTACCCAAATCCAATTGAGCACTTAACGCTCCTGTAATATAACGCTTCGCTGCTGATATACTCTCTACTAGATCTATACTGCAGGCAAGATTACATGCAATTGCAGATGAAAGTGTACAACCCGTTCCATGTGTATTGGAATTATTAATTTTTATCTGTTCATACCAATATAATTCACCATCTGTATATAACAAATCATCACTACAATCCTTAAGATGACCGCCTTTTATTAAGATACTACCCTTGAAACTTCTTGCTATTTCAATAGCGGCCTTCTGCATCTCTTCTTTTGTATCGATAGCAAAGCCACACAGACATTCCGCCTCTGGAATATTTGGTGTTATGATTGTAGCCATTGGCATTAATTTTGTTATCAGTATATCGATAGCATCATCCTTTAATAGCTTACTTCCGCTTGTAGAAATCATGACAGGATCAAGAACTATGTTTTTTGCATCATATTCCTTTAATTTATCTGCTATCATTTCAATAATAGCTTTGTTTGATACCATCCCGATCTTTACTGCATCCGGATAGATATCCGTAAAAACCGCATCCATTTGCAGTGCAACAAATTCTGGTGTTGATTCAAGCACACCATATACCCCTGTGGTGTTTTGTGCAGTAAGAGCAGTTATTACGCTCATCGCATACATTTTGTGAGCGGTTATGGTTTTAATATCTGCTTGAATCCCCGCCCCACCGCTGCAGTCCGAACCAGCTATGCTTAATATTTTATTCATGATTTGCCTCCAAGATCTATTTCACACTCCGCGACATGGCAGCCATGTCGCATGAAAATCCGGAGAAATATGATAATTAAGCTCTTCTGGCTTAATTATCATATTTCCAATGAAACTGCTTCGCAGTTTCTTTTTCGCACTTCGACTCTCGTCATCGTTTTTAGTATGTTAATAGTATTATTTAACCGACTAACTTGCTGGAAAGCCGCAGAAGTTCACTTGTAGCTTTCGTAATATTCTTCTGCGCAAATATTGCCGAAACAACTGCCACTCCATCAATTCCACTTCCTGATAGCTCTAATATATTATCCTTAGAAACTCCTCCTATTGCTATAACAGGAATCGTAACTACTTGGCAAATATCTTTCAGTGTCTTAAAAGTAACCGTATCTGCATCTAGCTTTGTTGACGTATGAAACATGGCTCCTACACCAATGTAATCTGCGCCGTTTTCCTGTGCTTTTATAGCTTCGCTGGTGTTGTGAGCCGAAACACCAATTATTTTACTAGGACCTAATTTCTTTCTTGTTAGTTTAATTTCTTCATCTTTTTGACCAATATGCACTCCGTCCGCATTAACGGCTATAGCTACCTCTACATTATCATTGATTACAAAGGGAATTTTATATTGATCTGTAATTACCTTAACTTCTGCTGCAATCTTTACAAATTCTTGAAAGCATAGCTCCTTTTCGCGAAGCTGAATAAAAGTTGCACCCCCTAAAATAGCTTGTTCTACTTGCATAACCAAGCTATTATCACCAAGCCAGGTTCTGTCAGTGACAGCATAAAGTAGCATGGATTTTTTATCAATAATGGAGGTACCTCGTTGTCTACTTTCTATTTTAGCACCTGTATGAAGCATGTCGACATTCATCTTACCCATATAATCAATCAAGTACATTTTTAGGGAGGCTGTTCCGCCATCATTTTGCTGCATTTTTTCATAAGCCAATTCGCCACAAAGGCCCATTACACAAACTGCAGTTGCAGTAGCTTCCAATAATCTTTGCGGATTAGCAGCACAATATGCACCTATTATGGATGTCAGCATACAACCCGTACCAGATATTTCACTCATAACCGGGTGCCCATTTTGAATGATATAAGCTTTATTGCGGTCTGCGACAATATCGATAGCACCTGTAATTGCAATGATTGACCCAGTTTTATCTGATAGATCCTGTGCAAATTTGATAGCTTCCTCTATATTATCATAGGTTATGGCATCTGCTATATCCGCATCCACGCCCTTTGTACTTCCGCTTCCTTCACTAATTGTTTTAATTTCAGATATATTTCCACGAATAACAGCAAAATGCAGTTCCTTCATTAATTGATAAATTGTAGCCGTTCGTAGTTTTGAGGCACCAGCCCCAACGGGGTCTAAAACAACCGGATGATTCAGTTCATTCGCTTTTTTACCAGCTAACAACATTGATTCTATGGTTCGCGAATTAAGTGTCCCAATGTTAATTACCAATGCGTTGCATATAGTGGTAATATCCTCCACCTCTAAAGCATCATCCGCCATAATTGGAGATCCACCACAAGCAAGAAGAATATTAGCACAATCATTTACTGTTACGTAATTCGTTATGTTATGCACAAGTGGGTTTTTACTTTTCACATTATCTAGTATTTCATCAAATTGCAACATTTTATCAGACATATATATTCAACCTTCCTCCGATATTATTAACAAAACTCTACTTTTTCACCATTTAATATTTTATTTGTTGTTCTCATTGCACACATCTTGCCACACATAGAACAACTGTGTTTATCCGCTGGTGGAGTACTCTCAAAATATTCTCTTGCCTTTTGTCCATCAATTGCGTAGGAGAACATTTCATCCCAATCAATTCTTCTTCTCGCATCACTCATTTTATTGTCGATATCTCTTGCATTTGGAATACCTTTTGCAATATCGGCAGCATGTGCAGCAATTTTTGTAGCAATAATTCCTTCTTTTACATCACTTAAATTCGGTAATCTTAAATGTTCTGCCGGAGTTACGTAACATAGAAAATCTGCTCCACTGGAAGCAGCAATTGCACCACCAATTGCTGCGGTAATATGGTCATATCCCGGAGCAATATCTGTAACAAGTGGCCCTAGTACATAAAATGGTGCTCCATGGCACAATCTTTTTTGAAGTATCATATTAGCTGCAATCTCATTGATTGCCATATGACCAGGTCCTTCTACTAAAACTTGAACATTTTTTTCCCATGCGCGCTTTGTAAGTTCTCCTAATTGAATTAATTCTGTGATCTGACCTGCGTCAGTACTATCATTGATACTGCCCGGTCTAAGAGCATCACCCAAACTAATCGTAACATCATATTGATAAAGGATGTCTAGCACTTCATCATAATATTCGTAAAATGGATTTTCGTTTCCTGTCATTTCCATCCATGCAAAGAGCAGGGACCCACCTCTTGAAACAATATTGGTAATTCTTTTTGATTTTCTAAAAGCTTCTACCGCTTTTTTATTAATTCCAGCGTGTATCGTCATAAAATCAACACCCTGAATAGCATGTGCTTCTACAACCTTTAAAAAATCCTTTGCAGTAATTTGAAGTAAATCTTTTTCAAGATAACCTATCGCATCATACATCGGAACAGTACCAATCATTGCTGGTGAAAAATCAATCAACTCTTTCCGAAATGTATTGGTCTTTCCAAAGTTACTTAAATCCATGATAGCTTCGGCTCCAAAGTCTATGGATAATTTGACCTTCTCAAACTCTTTGGTATAATCAGCACAATCACCGGAAACTCCAAGATTAACATTGATCTTAGTTTTAAGCCCCTCACCAATTCCTTCCGGACTTAAGGAGGTATGATGAATATTGGCAGGAATAACAACCTTACCGCAAGCCATAAGCTCACTAAGTTTAGTAATATCTATATTTTCTTTTTCGGCAACTACCTGCATTTCTTTGGTAATAATACCTTTTCTTGCAGCTTCCATCTGTGTTTTATAATTCATAATTTCCCTCCATAGTTAACTTATTGAATAATCCTGTCTTTTTAAGTGCCACAATAAATACCATTGAAATAATCGATCCTACTAGAGTGCTTAAGCCAAACGGAATGACGAAACCAAACAAAGCTCCAGTCTTTGACATAAATAAAGCAGCTACTGGATATGCCAAAAGAGCACCAATTACTCCGGTTCCAACTACTTCTCCTAAAAACGCCATTGCAGTTTTATGAGTGTACTTATATAACACTCCACATAACAATGCCCCACACATACTTCCCGGAAAAGCAAGTAAACTGCCTGTTCCTGATATTACTCTGATTAGTGATGTAACAAATGCCATACATACTGCATAGAACGGACCTAATAGCACGCCTGCTAAAACATTAATAAAATGTTGTATAGGAAAGCACTTAGCCACCCCGATTGGTATGTAAAAAGCGGAACACACGACGCCAACTGCAATTAATACGCCTGCTAAAGTTAATTTCTTAATATTAAACAAATAGATTTCACCTCCTTAATGAAAATTAAAACAAATATTCGGAATCTGCATACTTTATGCTAACTTGCATCTGTGGTCATTGAAAAAATCTCATCAATAGACTGGCATGGCTACAGCTTTATTCATTCAACTCTCTCATAAGTGTTTTTCAGTGCCCTCATGTATCAAGTATGGTCGTGCCCATGTTGGGCATGCCATACAGGCATATCAAAAAGGGATGCACCTACAAACGAGGCGCATCCCATGAATATACTATGATGATCTTCCCTACGTTGGCATTACCCAAATCAGGTGCGGTCGAAACTTTTGTTTCCTCTCAGCCTGTACACACAAGCTCCCGAACTATTTATTTAATTGCATTGTAACACTACTTTGTATGTATATCAACAATTAATTAATAAAAGTACCGATGATGTACAGTAGCATATAGAAAGGAGTTTCAAATACAAGGAATTCAAACAGTTTTGCTATAATAATTGTACCCCTGATAAATAGGTAAGAGAAAAGGTGGAAACCAAAAATCTAGTCAGTGCTCGTTTGTCAACAACCATTTTGACTTCAATCCTTTCCTTGCGTTTTTTAATTCCCATAACAGTGACTCATTTAAATTTTGGTAATAATTATGTAAATCTATGGTTGCCATTTTATCTTTCCTCAGTTTTGATTTTGAGTGCTTTTATGGCTTGAACAAAAGATGAAATATTATCCTTTTTAATCCAGGTATGGTCATCCGCATTTGAGGTAAAAGGCGGTTTTCCCCCAAAAGATTCAATCGATATAGCAGCGGTTTTCAGTGTTTCCGGAATATTTTTATCTATGGTTTTTTGAATTGTATCAGGATCAGCATTACACAGAAACAAGGCCGATCTTTTTAATAATAGGGTGGACAGATTATTCTTAATAAAACGGCTGGCCGGCTTATAAATCTTTCCCATCCGAACACCGGAGCCAATGATAATAACATCAAAGCTGTCAATATCCGGTAGGTTTTTTCCTATATTGCAAATGATACAGTTGGGAAAATCCTTCGCTAAGATTTCTGCACATGTTTTGGCAGCTCCAGTTTTTGTGGCATATGCGATTAAAATATTCATTGTATACCCTCCCATTCGTCCAATACTTGATTTACAAATGCAATTAGCTTGTCGTTTTCATCTTCTGAAATTTTTATAGTCTTAACAGTATTGTTCTCATCTATCCAGGATTCCATGATCTGAAGCTCCTTATCATCTTCCGGGTACAAACCAACTACGAATAACAAAATATGTTTTAAGGTTACGGGATTGCTTTCAATAAATTCTTTCAATACCGGCGACAAGTTGCCAGAGTAAACAGGTGAACCGAAAACAATAATATCATAATTACTTAAATCATAATCCAATTCCGGTGATGGATAATTTACTGTAACGGTATACTCATGTTCAGCAAGAACGCTTGCTATTGCCGTTTTTGCATTTACCGTTGCAGAAGCTATGGCGTCAACATTACTTGGTTCGTATACCAAAAGTGCTTGGCTTTCACCTGTCCAAATTATAGTTTCCTCTGGCGTATTGACACGCCTTATGCTGTTTACTGTTGAAAAATACCATACAGCAACAGAAATTCCTGTAACTGCAATCACAATCAGAATGCCTATTAGTAATTTGATCCACACGTTTAATTTGCGTTTGGGTTTCATTTTATTTGCTCCTTTCCATCCGTTTAGCAGTACTTAGTAAATTATCAAGCATTTTATCTAAGAGCTCGTTTCTGTTTTCATCATCAAACAAGTCACACAATAAATAGTTCTTGTATGTCCCTGCGTGTAAGAAAATAGTTTGAACAGGGATCAGTAATTGACAAGCAATCAACTTCAGCTCAAACTCGGTTTTTGAATTGCCGAAGATCTCTCTTAAAATTGGCAATATCATCTTATTGGTCGTCAAGCAGCCATCTTTCATTTCGGTTGCAACTGTAATTTCAGTTAATGAATAATTGTTGAACCCCACTTCGGCTATGGCTTTAATCATGTTTTTTAACCTTAGAATAGGGTCAACATCATCCTTCTCGGCATTTTCAATTATTTCTTTAAACACATTTCCCATACATATTCCTACTGCCGTATTAAGTAGGTTTTCTTTTGACTGGAAGTAATAGTTGATCAGTGCACTATTTACTCCGGATAAAGACGCAATTTGACGGTTTGTGATTTTTGAAATGTCCTTCTTTTCTTTAAGGAGTGAAACAACCGTTTCCAAAATCCTCTCTTTTGCACTTAAATTTTCATCCATTTGTACACCTCCTAAAAATGCTTCTTTTGTTTATGTCATAAGACTTGCCCGTAAATGAAATCGTCCAGACTGTTCAATTTTTCGTCTTAAATTGTTTCTACATGATAGTGATACACTATGACTCCATCTGCACATCGCTTACCCCCCTTTAAGTTAAATGAAATAAATAGCATAGGCTTCAGAATGCTAAACAGTATTAGGATTGATAATACAATACGTAAACATGAGATAATATTGGGAATTAATTTCATTGGCTACATCTAATTATTAATCTCGATTTAACCATGATTAATAATATCATTATTTATGCTTTACGTCAACTCAAAAATCAAATTTAATCGCCGAAGTGGACATGATTTCCACTTCGGCGATTAAATTTCAAACAGATTATTTCATCTGGGGAAACACATTCCACTGTATCTGGGCTTTGCGCGAGTATTCTATATGTAACTTATAGACGATGAAAACAGTGTCGGATGGGATAAAAAAGGAGCTGTTACAAAATCAATGCCGTCAAGTAATTTTTACTTAACTTGGCGGCATTGATTTTGCAACAGCCTTTCTTAGGGTGCATGTGCTATTCCGTGCCCCACTAAGCAAGCTTAATTGCAACCTTATAGCCATCGTTCGCTAATCTATCGACATAATAAATTAATCCTCGCGCAAGAAGTTCTGCGTCTAACCAAGGCATCACATGACTGCAATATACATCTAATCTAGTAAATTTAGTCTTCTTAAGGAATGGAATCAGTGCCATTTTTGAAGAAAGCTCTGGATGAGCTTCCTGAAGTTTTCTCATATCTAACTCATACACGCCACACTCCCCTGTTTCATATGGCATGGAAGGATAATCTATAACTTTGACATCGGCTATATCATTCATTTTCTGTTCCATTTGAACATAATCTCTCTCAACTGTTGTAAATAATTCTTCTGACATGATATCAGCTTCACATAGCATAATTCCTTCCTTGTCTAAAATCATATATGGTATTCCAGCAATTACAGTTCCAATAAGAATTTTACAGTCTTGTAATTCTACAATCAAATTACTCAAAAACCCCCGCATCTGTGCCAATGAATCTTTTTGTAAAAAACTATCCTTAACGACACTAATATTTGTCCATTTGGATGCTATTTTTTCGTATATTGCCACTTGCGTCCCTTCCATTAAAGATGCAATTTCTTCATATTGATTTAATATCACTCCAATTTTAGCCATACTCTCTACATAGCTCCTTTCAATTCCTCAAAGCATAGTTCTTCAATCTTTCTAATCTGCTTTTTATTCATTACAAAGTTAAATATGGATTCACTTGCATGTACAAAATCGTAGAAGTTACAATTTCCTGTCCTTTCACCTATACCAAACAAAGTGCAGTCAATAAAGTCTGCACCTGCTTTGGCTCCTATAATTGAATTCGCTACTGCCATTCCTAAATCATTATGAATGTGCATCTCTATCTTAATATCGGTATTCGCTTTTATTGTTTCTACAATTTCCTTTGTTCTATTTGGTGTTAATATTCCTACGGTATCTGCCACACGGATTGTACTAACGCCAGCATTTTTAAGTTCTCTGATTAAGCTCAATATAAATCCTATATCGGATCTAGAGGCATCTTCTAAACCAACAGTCACTTCAATATTACTATTTCTAGCTACTTCAACGCAATCTAAAACACTTTTTTGTACCCAAGCCTTATTCTTCTTTAATTTACTATAGATCTGTATATAGGATACTGGAGTTCCAATGTGTATGATGTCCGGTTTACACTCAATGGATTTCTTTACATCATCAATATTCATTCTACTCCACACTGATATTTTTGCATTCTTTTTCTTTTCTATTATCCTACAAATCCCCTCAGCCTCAGTAGAACTAAGGCAGGGCACTCCTGCCTCTATCTCATAAACACCTATTTCATCTAATAACATGGCAATTTTAACTTTATCCTCAATTCTAAGTGCAATTCCCGGGCTTTGTTCTCCATCTCGTAATGTAGTATCAATGATATATTTGTTTTCTTTCATAGGCAATCACCTCAATGGCCAGCCTAGCAAACTCTTCGTCACTAAGGCTTTTTCTATTTTCCGTGCACGTGTTTTTTACCGTATCAAGTATTCTTTCTACAATAATATCAATTGGTATCGGTATATTTATTTCGTCCATTTTTAATTTAATTGCTCTTATTCCAGAATGTTTTCCTATCACTAATTCCGACTTACCACCTACACATTGGGGCTCATAAGCTTCATAAGTCGCAGGATTTTTATTGATTCCATCGGCATGGATTCCTGCTTCTACTTTAAAAATATTTTTCCCAATGATAGGTTTCTTATTACCAACTGTAGTTTTTGTTATTTGTTCAAATAATTTTGTTAATTCAGGTAATAAAGACAAATCACGATTGGGCTTATGTCTAATTGCCAAACGAAGTGTCATAATAACTTCTTCCGTTGCTGCATTATTCTTGTAACCTGCAAAGCTTGTTGTTACATCATATCCTACATTTAATATCCACAACACTGCTAAAGCACTTGCACAACCATAAGTATTTTCTGGGCAGAAATTGATTTTACTATTTGGTAATATCTTTTTTATTTCGTTCATTGTCTTTTCATAGGATCCACACATTAAGTCATCTAGGCCAACAATACGTAATTCCTTACAATTATTAAGTGCTCGCAGCTTAACAATTTCTCTAGCATCATTCATCTGTATTTCATTCATAATTCTTTCTGTATTCTCTTCATGATGACAGACATATCGATAAAAGCCTGGATACCTATCCATCTCATCCGCAAAATCTATGGATAAAAGGAACTTTCCATCACCTGATAACTGTTCCATTTTCTCATATGCAGCAATAGATAATTCAATCATATCCACACCAATTGCAAATAAGATTTCACAAAAGGAATGTAATTCTTCTTTCGATGGTAAGCAATCATCGAATGCGGTCAGGGTATTGTCTATTATTCGAATCATCGTACCATCTCCTTTCATTTTGAAGAGTACTCTCAGGAACTCTCATAGTCTGTTTTTACTGATATTTTAGATGCTGCTGTAAAAAATCATCTCCATTTTTGTGGTATGATATCTATGTTTTTGCGCAGACCGTCCGAACAAAGTGAGGGAAAGGCAAGTAAAAACATAGATATCATATCGCGAAAATGTTCATAATCTATATTCAGCATCTAAAATATCTTCTGCAACTGCATTTTGTTTCCGAGAGTACTCTTACAAATCTTAAATTATTAATTCTTCAACTACTAATCCGCCTTCAATGTGTTGCTCCACTATCTTTTCAACATCCTCTGTAGTTACATTTCCATACCAAATTCCTTCTGGATATACGACAACAATCGGACCTTTGTCACATATGCCAAAACAACCGGTATTAGTAACCATTACCTCACCTGATAAATCTCTGTCATCAATCTCTTCCATAAATCTTTGTATGATGTCAACGGAGTCTTTTGAATAGCAAAAGCCTTTTTGTTGTCCGTTAATCCTACAGCTGGTACAGACAAAGATATGATATTTTGGACTAACCATATAGTTTCTCCTTTCTTAATGTAAGTACTCTCGGAAACTCTCATAAACTGTTTTACTGATATTTTAGATGCTGTCAGTAAAAAACCTTCTTCATTTTCGTGATAGTATATGTATGTTTTTACGCAGACCGTCCGAACTTCGTGGCGGGTAGGCATTGATAATGCCCGCAAGTAAAAACATACATATACTAGACAGAAAATGTCCATAGCATTTATTCATCATCTAAAATATCTTCAAAACCATAATTAGTTTCTGAGAGTACTTAATGTAGTTCTGATAGTTCAATTGCTGCTTTTTTTACAGAATCTTCAATTTTATCATAAGTAGTAAATACTCTGATTCCTTTTTGAATTAATTTACTCTTCGGCGATTCACCTATTCTCATTGCAATTACAGCATCACAATCTGCTATTGTATTAATAATCATAGTAATTTTATCTTCATTATCACCACATTCTTCATTACCGTTACAATACTTCTTTATTGCTCTTTTTTCCTTAAATACAGCATTACCATTGGAGTATTCATATACATATAATTCTGAGACCTGGCCAAAATGTTGATCAACTATCATTCCACTCTTCGTGGCTACCGCAATATGTATCTTGATATTTTTATCTATTGCATCAGCTTTCACTACAGTATTTATTTCTGCACTTACTTCTACATTTGCATTTGCTTCTGTAATTGTTTTTGATTCTTCCGTTTGGTGGCATGCGTTAAATTCTATGGATCGATCATTACCTAAAGTGCCAATTGCGTCTGCTCGACATTGCTTGCAATGATACATTTGCAACATCGTTTCTCCACAGTCTTTTCGCATCTTCATTATTTCCTTATTGCTGACTAGGGGTAAATTCTCAAATACACTGCCTTGAACCGGAATTAATTGCATAATATTTGTGATTGTTCCGCCAATCTCTTTCACCTTTTTCACGACCTCAGGTATATGATGTTCATTAATTCCTTTTAGCATTACAATATTGACTTTACAAATGATACCCTTAGAAGTTAACATTTTAATCCCTGCAAGCTGATTGGACATAAGAATTGCCGCGGCTGTCTCACCATAATATTTTATCCCCATATAGTTAACATATTTATATATTTGTCCACCAATCTTTGGATCCACTGAATTCATCGTTACCGTTACATGAGATACGCCTAATTCAATTAAATCATTGGCATATTGGGGAAGCATTAAGCCATTTGTAGACAAACAAAAGGTTACATCTTTGTCGTATTCTCGAATTAATTCTAGCGTTTTCTTTGTTTCTTCAAAATTAGCTAACGCATCTCCGGGACCTGCAATTCCTACAACAGATAAGTTAGGTACTCTTTTCTTAACTTCCATGTACTTCTTAAATGCGTCTTCTGGTTTTAATATTTCTGTTGTAACACCTGGCCTACTTTCATTCGGGCAATCGTATTTTCTAACACAGTAATTACAACTAATATTACATTTCGGTGCGATAGGTAAATGCATTCTGGCATAATCATGCGCCCCGCAATTATAACAAGGATGTGTGGCCGTCTTTTCTTGGATTGTTTTTTCTTGGATTGTCTTTTCAATAATAATTTCTTCTGTAATACTCTGATTATCAACTTGTAAATCACTTTTGATGGAGTTGTTTTCTTCTATATTCTGAGTACTATCTTTATAATATTTTTCATATAATTCTTCTCGAAAGCTGGTTTCTTTTTTTGCTAATATACAATTGGCTATCTCATCTAAAAAGGTGAGCGCACCATCATATCCTAATGTACGAAGTCTTTGACCACCTACTCGGTCGTGTATTGGAAAACTACGTCTTACCAGATTGATTCCTAATTTTTCAGCCATCCTTCTACCATCAGAATTACCAATTAGAATATTTGCATCCAATTCTCTGGTAAGCTCTTCAATTGTTTGGAAATCAACATCATCTAATATTTCAAAACGTTCGTAAAAATAACAGTCTGCTACTTCCTGAATTTCTTTTGTTAACATTTCTTCTAAGTTACTGCATTTTGAACCAGTAGCAGCAATAAGCGGCATGATTCCATTCTCAGCACATAAACGAACGGTACTATACACAAAATCCGGTTCGCCGTATATAACGGCTCTTGCTTCACCACTATATTTATGTGCGTCAATCATGGCATCAAGAAAACGGCCTCGTTCATTTTGTAGCTTTGCAGGCATTTCCTTGCCGGTAATTTCACATAAAATTGCAATAAGATTATCATTATCTCTTAGACTAACCGGTAGATTGCATTTTTTATAGGGGACACCATAAGTTTCATGTAAATATTCCGCTACTGAGGGAGATTCCTCTGTAAAGCTTGATAATTCAAGAGTTAACTTAGCACCTGCCATTTGTCCGATATCTTTTATACTAGTTCCTCCGGAGGGTAGTCTTTCATAAATTGTTTTATGAACTCCATCCAGATTCTCTGATAAATCCGGTAATAAGATATAATCAATGGAGAAGCTTTCTAATAATTCCTTTAAGTATCTGGTATCTGCGGGCGAAAGTGTACTTGTGACAATGTTTACTTTTCCATTTTTAGCAGTATCCATATCTAGACTTTTGACGATTTGGTAAAGTGCTTTCATATATCCTTCAAATTGTGTTCCTGCATAACCTGGTGAAGGTACCGGAATAATCTTAATATTCTTGTATTCTGGGTTTTCTTCATAAAATTTATCTATAATTCGAACAATATCTTCACCAATCGTCTCAGCTAAACAGGTTGTAATCACACCAATTACCTCTGGTTCATATAGCTGAATTAAGTTATTAAGCCCTACTAAAAGATTCTGCTCTCCTCCATATACAGTTCCTTCTTCCGTTAAAGAAGACGAAGCGACATCTACCGGCTCATTATAATGGGTCGCCATATGTCTACGGATATAGGTACTGCAGCCTTGGGAACCATGAAGGATCGACATACATTTTTTTATTCCGTAAAGTGCAGTCACTGCGCCCATAGGCATGCACATTTTACATGGATTCACATTTAAATTCACTAATGTACCTCTCATACAGCCACCTTTCTGCATAATCGAAGATTATTTCGATTACTGCCTCAATATAATTAGAGATAATTTCTATTGTATAAATTTCCATACCGGATTGTTAATACTACTATTAATTTCTTTCGTAAAATTAACTACTCCATCAAATCCGCTTAAGGGATGTTTTCTTTCATGATTATGATCGCAAAATGCAATACCAAGCTTGTAAGCTAATGGTCTTTCTTTCACTCCGCCTACTAAGATGTCGGCACCTTTTTCTTTCATGAATTTTTCTAATTCAGCTGGATTTGCATCATCCAGGATAATGGTATCCTTATTAACGATGCTTTCTATGATTTCATAATCATCTTTTTTACCTGTCTGAGTACCAACTACTACAGTCTCAATTCCCATAGAATTAAACTGTCGAATGAGTGAAATTGCCTTAAATCCACCGCCCACATAGATAGCGGCTTTTTTACCTTCTAGATTTTTTCTGTATTTTGCAAGGAAATATTTTAATTTATTAGCTTCAGCTGTAGTAAAATCTAACGCTTTCTGTCTGGCTTCTTCATCTTGCATTGCTTCAGCAATTCGGATTAATGAACTCGTAGTATCTTCTATTCCAAAGAAGCTTACCTTAATAAAGGGGATTCCCATCTCTTCTTCCATTCGATTTGCTAGATAGGTACTAGAACCGGCGCACTGGACAATATTTAAGGTAGCTGCCGGAGCTTCAATTAAGTTATCATAACTTGCATCCCCGGTAAAAGTTGAAACAACCGGTATCCCTATTTTCTTTAAATAATCCTTAATAATCCACATTTCACCTGCTAAATTAAAATCGCCTAATATATTAATTCCTTTTCTTTTTGCTGGCTTGTGTACTGATATTAATTCCATAATGGCATTACATGCCATTCTATAACCTACTGATTTATTACCAGCGAAACCAGGTGATTTTACCGGTATCACACGCATGCCATATTTCTCTGACATTTCTTTGCAAACCGCATTCACATCATCACCAATTACACCAACAATACAAGTTGCATATACAAAAATTAATTTTGGATGATAGTTCTCAGCAATTTCTTCAAGAGCAGCTTTTAGTTTCTTTTCTCCTCCAAATATTACATCCCGTTCTCGTAAATCTGTTGAAAAACTATTGCGATATAAATCATCTCCACTTGATAAACTACCTCTGATATCCCAAGTGTAGCTAGCACATCCTATCGGTCCATGAACAATATGAAATGCATCTGTTATAGGATTTAAAACAACCCGCGCTCCACAATATACACAAGCTCTTTGACTTACAGCACCCGATACACTATTTGCATCACATTTCATACCATTCCCGCTGCACCCATCCTGCTTAGTTAAAATAAATTCCTTTCTAGCATCTAAAACACCCGCATTATCCATATAAACCCCCATCTGCGTTCTTTGCACGCATACAAATCAAGATGTTGAAAAATGTTTTCTATTTTTCAACCCATTCACTCCTTCCGTACTAATCAATTAATTTTAATTAATCCTGAATACTGATATTGAATAGGGTGTCAAAAGTCCCTTCATAACTGAGGCATGAATAAGCAGTACATGGTTAGGGTGTCATAAGCCCTTCATAACTGAAATTATGAATAGCGGTGCATATAGATTCGTTTTGTCGTAAACCGGCTGACAAGGCTGCTTATGTCCGACTAGAGACTCAATGAAAAACAGAGCAGTGCGATGTTTTTCATATCCCTGAGGCTCTACAAAGGACATGCCGCAGGAAGGAAAGGTAGACAAAATGAATCTATATGCACCGTTATTCATTTCACCACCTAAATTGGGCTTATAACACCCGAACCATGTACTGCTATTCATTTCACACCCTATCATGGACTTTGACACCCAGCGCATATATTTTGCAAAAAGAACAGCCGGCACCTTGCGGCACCGTCGGTTCTTTCACAAATACAAGTGTTACATTACCATCTCGAAATCTTCTTCTGCACAGTCTCTATCCTGTCTATCCATTATCGCGTTAGTAACTAATTCTGCTAATCTCATACCACCTTTATAGCCGACCAAAGGCATGTAAGAATGAACATATCTATCAATAATTGGAAATCCTGCTCTCACAAAAGGAATATCTTCTGCTCTTGCAATAAATTTTCCGTGAGTTCCACCGATCAGTAAATCTACGCCTTCACGTTTAATCCATTGATGTAATTCGTATAAATCTCCTGCTGCTTTTGCTTTGCAGCCTTCCACTCCAAACTTAGTAAATAAAGCTTCTGCTGTTTGTTCAAAGGCCTCACCAGGTGTACCTGTTACTATATATTTTGGTATCATTCCCATTTCTAAGACAAATTCTGCAAGACCTAGTACTGTATCGGTATCACCAAAGATTGCAACTTTCTTATTATAGGTATACGGATGAATATCAATTAATATATCAACCAATTGTCCACGTTCTTCTTCTAATTCATATGGTACTTCACTCTTTGAAAAACCCTGCAGTGCCATAATATATTCATCTGTCCCGGTAATTCCAATTGGTATTGTAAGTGTCTTATAAGGTACCCCACATTTTTTTTGTAGTGTTTCTGCCGCAAATTCACTTGCTGCTTTACCAACTGCTAACGTAAGTTCAGTATCCCCAAGATGAATAATTTCTTCAACCGTAGTACCACCTTTTGGAAACATTTCAAATTTACCAGTCATTGGTCCATCCATTACTCCACTTGTATCTGGAAGCATTGTATAGGAAATACCCATTTTTTCAGCAATTCTCTTCATTTCTCTCATATCACCAGGATTAACAAAGCCTGGCATAATTGTTACTTTTCCGTTCTTCGTACCGGAAGATACCGATAAATATTTAATAAAACCAGATATCATATTGCTAAATCCTGTAATATGAGATCCTTTATAACTAGGTGTATTGGTATGAACCACATACTTACCTTCTGGAATATCTAACCCTTGAATCAAGGCATTTAAATCATCACCGATTGTCTCTGAAAGACAGGTAGTATGAACAGCAATAATCTTTGGATTATAGATATCAAATATATTCTTTGCAGCGGTTTTCAGATTACTACCACCACCAAATACGGAGGCACCTTCTGTGAATGAACTAGAGGAAGCCATAGCCGGATCTTTAAAGTGTCTCGTTAAAAACATTCTGTGAAATGAGCAACAGCCTTGAGAACCATGGCTATGAGGCATACATTCATGTACTCCTAGTGCTGCATACATAGCTCCAACAGGTTGACAAGTTTTAGCCGGATTCACTCTTAATGCACTTCTCTCGCATTCTTCTTTATTTGTATAATCTAACATGCTTCCCCACCTCCCATTGTGCCTTCTAGTATCGGTGTAGTTTTCCATGGTGTCTTTACATAACTCCAAGCTGGAGTATAAATACCCATTGTGATATCTCTAGCAAAATTAACTGCTCCTCTAAATCCTGCATATGGACCACTATAATCATAGGAATGTATTTGTCTGGATAATATACCACTCTTTTGAGCTACAAATTTATCCTTAATACCGGAGAAAAATATATCCGGTTTTAATATTTTTAAGAACTCCTCTGTTTCAAAGTGATTTAAATCATCTACCATAAAGGTGCCATCTTTCATTTCCTTTGCCATACCACCATAATAACCTATGAATTTCTCTTCTTTTAACTTAACTAAGTCCTCCTCTGATAAATACATATGATATTTTTCAGGATCTGGTTGAACCGTTATGGATTCGATATTTTTACTGTCTGCATCCGGTTTTATAAATGGAAGAACTTCTCTGCCTTCGTATTCATCTCTATGTGCAAATTCATATCCGGCTAATACAGTACTAACGCCAAGATCATTTAATAACACCTGAAAATGATGAGCTCTAGAACCGCCTGCATATAATGCAGCTTTTTTGCCTTTTAATCTGCTCTTGTAGTATTCCATATCATCTTGAATCAAATCTAATTCATCCGCAATCACTTCTTCTGTTCTTGCTATTAAATCAGCATCTCCAAAGAATTTTGCTATATTTCTAAGAGAATCTATGGTTCCAGAAACACCTACAAAGTTAACTTTTACCCATTGTACACCATACTTTTGCTCTAACATTTCTGCAATATAATTAATGGAACGGTGACATTGAAGTAAACTTAAATTTGCTAGATGAGCATTTTTTAAATCATCAATGCTGCTGTCACCAGTAAAAGTCGCTACCACTTCATAACCAATACGCTTTAAGATGCGTTCTGTTTCCCAACCATCACCGCCAATATTATATTCTCCAAGAATATTAATAGCAAATTTGTTTTTAACTTCACGATCTCCTTCACCAATTACAAATTTCATTAATTGGTTATTTGCTATGTGGTGACCTGCTGACTGGCTTACTCCTTTATATCCTTCACAACTGAATGCAATACATTTTATTCCATATTCTGTTTCTGCCCATCTTGCAATTGCATGAATGTCATCACCGATAAGTCCAACCGGACAAGTTGAGCATATTAATATCGTGGAAGGATGAAACAATGTCATCGCTTCTTCAATTGCTTTCTTTAATTTCTTTTCTCCGCCAAATACGATATCTGGTTCTTGCATGTCAGTTGAAAAACAATATTCCAGATAATTTTCAGTGCCTTCTTCTTTTTTAGCCTTATGGCGTCTTGTTCCCCAAGCATAGTAAGAGCAACCGATTGGTCCATGTACAATCTGTAATGCATCTTTAATTGGTCCAAGTACAACTCCTTTGCATCCTGCATAACAGCATCCGCGATGAGTCATAATACCAGGTACTGCACGGACATTGGCTGCAATCTGATTATCACTGCCATTTACTTCAACAATATGTTCTTTACGATTTTTATATAATCTTGAACTATATTGATCAAGTACTTTTTCCATTACACTCATGTAATTCACCTCCTATATTTAATAAGTATCCCTACTTTTTTCGCCGTTACGAACCTGATAATTTTCAAAAATTGGTAACACAAAGATTTTTCCGTCCCCAGGATTACCATCCGAATTTACGTCCATAATTGTGGCAATAACTTTATCTACATCTGCATCCTCAACCATAAAAGTAAACACTCTCTTTGGTATTAAACGTGTTGTTTCTGAAAGATACTCGCCGATTGGCGTTGCTGGAATCTCTCCAGCATCTACGATCGAACGTAGCAAAGTCATATCAATTAGTTTTTTTCCTCTTCCTAACACTTTTCTACACGTAAAGGCTGGTATTCCTGCTTCTGCCAAAGCTTCTTTTGTTACATTGACTTTATTTTGTCTGACAATTGCCATAACTTCTTTCATAATCAGCTCCCTTCTGCGTGCTTTAGCATGCATCTAAATCACAGTCCTTTTTTCTTAGTACTAATGGTGTATGCCTCTTCTACAGGACTTACAAATATTCTACCATCACCAAAGTTACCATTATCTCCCGTTCTTGCATATTTCATAACAATTCTGATTACATCATCTTTGTCGATATCTTCTACTACCATAAGTAACATTTCTTTTGGAATCTCATCGTAAAATACTTCACCGACTTTAACACCTTTTTGTTTACCACGACCATATACATCCATCTTTGTTACAGCCGGGTATCCGGCTGACAATAATTCTGATAGTACTACTCCTACCTTTTCAGGTCTAATGATTGCTCTTACTAATAACATAAGTTCACCTCCAAATTATTATTGTTAAATATCCATTAGTCCATGTTCCATAAGAATTTCTTCCAGTCTTTCTTGCTTCATCGGTTTTGGTATTACAAATAATTGATTCTCATCTATTTTCTTAGCTAGCGCTCTATATTCATCTGCCTGTGCTGCTGCTGCATCAAATTCTATAACTGTTTTCTTATTAATCTCTGCTCTTTGAACCATATTATCTCTAGGAACAAAGTGAATCATCTGTGTGCCTAATTCTTTTGCAAATGCTTCTACAAGTTCTGCTTCACCATCAACGTTTCTGGAGTTACAGATAATGCCGCCTAACCTAACTCCTCCTGTTAACGCATATTTTTGAATTCCTTTTGAGATATTGTTTGCTGCATATAAAGCCATCATTTCGCCGGAAGCAACGATATAAATTTCTTGTGCCTTACCCTCACGAATCGGCATTGCGAAACCACCACAAACAACGTCACCAAGTACATCATAGAATACATAATCGAGGTCATCTGTATAAGCTCCAAGTTGTTCTAACATATTAATTGATGTAATAATACCACGACCAGCACAACCTACACCTGGTTCAGGACCACCTGATTCAACACATTTTATATCTGCAAAACCATCCTTCATAATAAAGTCAAGATCAATATCCTCTCCTTCTTCACGAAGTGTATCAAGTACTGTTTTTTGTGCTAGACCACCAAGAATAAGCCTGGTAGAATCTGCTTTTGGATCACAGCCAACAATCATAATTTTCTTACCCATTTCGCCTAACCCTGCAGTTAGATTCTGAGTGGTGGTAGATTTACCAATGCCACCTTTTCCGTAAATAGCAACCTGTCTCATAAACGTTCCTCCTTAATCTATGTGCTTTTAACACATTTGCTAGACCCGATGCCCTAAACTCCAAAGCATCTCATGTTAATAAAAAAAACGCCATTCCTTATTTAAAATAAGTAATGACGTCTCTGTCTAATAGAGTGTTGATCAATTTCTATTGATGAAATTTTATCATTTATGGATTTGTTATTCAATACACTGATTTGTCAATTTTTTTTACATTTTTAATCTATTTTTACGCATTATTCACTATTAAATAGATTTTATCTATTATTAACAGATACCGCTTTCATATTTTTAATATTAATTGACTATTTGGTCAAATAGTATAACTTGTATCTCTATAGCAAAATAAAGAGCCAATAAAGTTAGGATTATTCCAAACCTCATTGCCTCTTTATACTTTACTTTATGATTCATTTATTTTTTTATGCTTTTATTCTTCCGTTACGATACCAATTCCTAGTTCGTCTAATTGTTTTTGATCTACTACATTTGGTGCCTCTGTCATGAGGCAGGAAGCATCCTTAACCTTAGGGAATGCGATGACATCACGGATACTGTCCTCTTTTGCCATTAACATAATTAAGCGATCTAATCCATATGCAAGACCAGCATGAGGTGGAACTCCATATTTGAAAGCATTTAATAAAAAGCCAAAACGATCATATGCATCTTCTTTTGAAAATCCAAGTACCTCGAACATTTTCTCCTGTACATCGCTTTGGAATATTCTTACACTACCTCCACCAACTTCTGTTCCATTTAATACAATGTCGTAAGCCTTAGCTCTTACTTTACCCGGATCTGAATCAATTAAATGTAAATCTTCTTCCATCGGCATAGTAAATGGATGATGCTTTGCGGTAAATCTACCTTCTTCTTTTGAATACTCTAATAATGGGAATTCTGTAACCCATAAGAAATTGTATTGTTCTTTATTTAAAAGTTCAAGGTTTCTAGCTATCTCTAATCTTAAATTACCAAGAACATCAAATACTGTATCATCTTCATCTGCTGCAAAAAGTAATAAATCTCCTGGTTTTGCAGACATAGCAACAACTAATGCATTTAATTCCTCTTCTGTCATAAATTTCGCGAAAGAGGATTTATAGGTGCCATCCCCATTAATTGCAAGATAAGCTAATCCTTTTGCTCCAAAGCCCTTTGCAAATTCTACTAAAGCATCGATTTTCTTTCTAGGCATCTCAGCTTGTCCCTCTGCATTGATACCACGAACCGATCCACCTTTTTCTAAAGCTCCGGTAAATACAGAAAATCCACAGTTCTTTACAACATCAGATACATTTTTCAGTTCTATGCCAAAACGGGTATCCGGTTTATCAGAACCATAACGGTCCATAGCCTCTGCATAAGTCATTCTCTGAATTGGAAGTGCTACCTCGATCCCAATGGTTTCTTTAAATAACTTTTTCAATAATCTTTCATTAACGCCAATTACATCATCTACATCTACAAAAGACAACTCCATATCTATCTGTGTGAATTCCGGTTGTCTATCCGCACGTAAGTCTTCATCGCGGAAACACTTTACTATCTGAAAATATCTATCATAACCGGAACACATAAGGAGCTGTTTAAATAACTGAGGAGACTGAGGAAGTGCGTAGAAATTGCCCGGATGAACACGGCTGGGCACAAGATAATCTCTAGCACCTTCCGGTGTACTCTTTGTCAGCATTGGTGTCTCAATTTCTAAAAAGCCTTCTTCTGCTAAGAATAGACGTGTTAAGGTTGCAACCTTACTTCTCATAATTAGATTTTTCTGTAAATCCGGCCTTCTTAAATCTAGATATCTATATTTTAGTCTTAATTCTTCTTTTGTCTTACAATTCTCTTCAATTGGAAATGGTGGTGTCTCTGATTCGGAAAGGATACGAAGTTCTGTTGCTCTTACTTCAATATCTCCAGTTGCAAGATTATCATTTGCAGCACCGGTACGTGCTTCCACTCTACCAACAACTGCTATAACAAATTCACTTCTTAACTTCTCTGCTTTTGAAAAGCCTTCAACATCTATATCGCTACCTTCAAAAATGATCTGAAGAAGACCGGAACGGTCCCTTAAATCTAAGAAGATAATTCCACCTTTATTTCTGCTTTTTTGTACCCAACCCATAACGGTTACACTTTCACCGATATTAGCGTTTGTTACTTCTGTACATCTGTGGCTTCTGTGTAAGCCTTTCATTGATTCCGCCATGTTGTTCCTCCTAATTTCATATCTAATTACATCTAAAACTTGTAGCTTGTGAATCTCTTATACTTCCTTATAATCAACACATACTCTGTCTTTTATGACAGATCTGACAAAACCAGCTGCTTTTAAGTGCTCCGGATGTCCCTGATAGTTATTTAAAGCTTCTTCACTTTCATATAAACTGTCTAATACTAAATCAACACTGTCGGAAGTAGTAGATAATAGCTCTGGGGTTACCTTAATTGATATAACACCAGGTATCATATCCACTAATGCTTCCAAACTTTCCTTGATTCTGATCGCGTTGCTCATTTTCTCTGCTTCTGTAAAATCATCCTTAAATTTCCATAGTACTATATGTCTTACCATATGTTTTGTCCTCCTTTTTATGTTTCAACTTTTTTCTTATTTTAATACTTTTTTCAAGTATTGTCTATCATTTATTGAAATCCTATTTCATAAAATGTTACTATTCAGCCTTACGGCTTCATAGCAACATGCACAGAAATGATGCTAGCATCATTTCGCACATGAAAAACTCGGGTTTTGTGTGACCTTCGCTCACACAAAACACCTCGCGGCATCTATGGCTGAACTGTACCCGTAAAATGTTCTACGATTTTATCCAGAGCTACCTCTGTCTGTTCACTATTTTCCATATTTTTAATCTTCACAATATTATTAGCCAATTCGTCTGCACCAATAATAACTGTATTCTTAGCACCAATTTTATTGGCATATTTCATTTGTGCCTTAACACTTCTATCCATATAATCGGTTTCAACCACAATATCTGCGTTTCTCATTTCATTTACAATTTTGTAAGCTGCAGCCTTCGCTTCTTTACCAAGGATACCAACATATAATTCGATTGATGGTTCTGGCTCTAATTCCACACCTTCTTTATCTAGGAAATAGATGATACGCTCAATACCCATACCAAAACCTACTGAAGGAATGTCCTGTTTTTCATCAAGTTCATGTACTAAATTATCATAACGACCACCGCCGCATAAGGTAAATCCATCCTCATTGACAAATTCGAATACCGTCTTGGTATAGTAATCCAATCCTCGTACAATACCGGTATCTATTTCATAAGGAATGTTTAATTCGGTTAAAAGTGCTTGTAATTCTTCAAAATGATCTTTACATTCCTCATCCAGGTATTCAATTGTTCTTGGAGCATCCTTCACGATCTCTTTACAGGTAGGTACCTTACAATCAAGGACTCTTAATGGATTCTTGACCATTCTATCTCTGCATGTTGAACATAAATGATCTTCATGTTGTTTTAAGTAGGTAAGTAGTGCTTCATTATAGGTTTTTCTACAATTACTGCAGCCTATGCTATTAATGTGAAGTTTTGCTTTTGTAAGACCAATTTTTTCAATAAGGGTTGTAATTAAGGTGATTAATTCCACTTCCGCTAATGGGCTCTTGGATCCAATAAATTCAACACCAAACTGGTGATGTTGACGAAATCTCCCACTTTGCGGTTGCTCATATCGAAACGCTGGTGTTACATAGAATAATTTGGTTGGCTGACTCTCGGCATACATATTGTTTTCCAAATATGCTCGTATAGCTCCTGCTGTTCCTTCCGGTTTTAATGTAATACTTCGGTCACCCTTATCAATAAAGGTATACATCTCTTTTTGTACTACATCTGTAGTTTCGCCCACACCTCTTTGGAATAAAACTGTATGTTCAAATACCGGAGTAATCACTTCTTTAATGTTATATGCCTTGCATAATTTTCTTGCTAATTCTTCAATAACTGTTCTCTTATGCATATTAGCTCCGTACCAATCTTGCGTACCTTTAGGTCTTTGTGTTATCATGAATTTCCTCCTTGTTAATGATATTAAGATAAACTTTCTTGTAAAAATTTTCTCCAAACATAATTCTTTTTATTAATACTATCTATAAATTCCTGAATCTGATTAAATTGCTCTGAATGTACAACACCTAAAAAAGCTAGATATATCTGCATATCGAAATTCTTAACTTCTTCTATCATCAATTCCATAGCCGTTTCCAAATCGAATGCTGCCCGATAGCGTCTTTCAGAAATTAAAGCAGCAAAGACATCACACGTTCTTAAAATTCTTGCACCGTAGGGAATGGATTCTCCTTTTAGATTATTCGGATACCCAGTTCCATCATAGTTTTCATGGTGATGATATACAGATTCTAATATTATGGCTTCATAACCATAATCCTTTAGAATATCAAACCCAATAGTCGGATGCATTCTTACATATTTCATTTCTTCAATGACTAAAGTGTCTTTACTTCGTCCATATAAATATTTTCCTAATTTTAATTTACCAATATCATGGACCATTCCTGCCTGTGCCATCATATAACAAAATTCTTCATCCATTCCCAATTCTTTGGATAATAATACTGCTAAATTACTTACTAAAATTCCATGATCGATGGCTTCCGCCAAATCATCTTTCACTGTATATTCTATCTCCGATAACTCTATTCCTAGCTTATCATCTAACAGCATCTGATTTTCCTTTCTCTTTGAGGCGATAACTTTCAAATAGAAAATTTCGCTTTCTCTCAATCATTTCATCAATGCGTTCTATATAATCCTTTAAGCTTTTTACGTTTTCTACTCGTTCAATACGGTTTTCCTCATGAAATATGAATTTAGATAATGCTCCTGCACCTAATGCAAGGATTGTCTGTTTTTCCTCCATTATCAATATATTATAGAGGCCTTCTTTACCATATTTAGCATATCCAATATTTTCGAGGTTATCTGCCATATTCTTTTGTCTATAGAGATAATATGGCAGATAACCAGCATTTCTCGCATAATCTGATGTGAGTTCAAGCATCTGAATTGTATCTGTTGGTACCATATCTTTATAAAAAGTCTTCTCTATATTCAATCTGGCTGCCCTTTTTATCGCTAAGGTGTGAACCGTAAGGCTGTCCGGCTTAAGTTTATCAATCTCTTCCAGCGTATATGCTACATCATCTTTACATTCACCTGGCAATCCAATAATAATATCCATATTAATATTATCATGTCCAATATCCCTAGCCATATGAAATGCTTCTATAATCTGTTCAACAGTATGTTTTCTCCCAATAATATCTAAAGTTTTTTGTCTCATAGACTGAGGGTTTATTGAGATTCTGGTGACACCCTGCATTTTTAGGACTTTTAGTTTATCTGCGGTAATACTATCCGGCCTACCTGCCTCAACTGTATATTCCATTACATGTGTAAAATCAAAACTATTTCGAATATGAGTTAGTAACCGTTCTAACTGTCCAGCCGATAAGGTGGTAGGTGTTCCACCTCCAAGATATATGGTAGATAATTTCTTATCTTTATAACAAGTTCCAGCATAAGTAATTTCTTTAAATAAAGCATTTAAATACTGTTCCACCATGTCGCCAAACTTCTCTAAGGAGTATGAAGTAAAGGAACAATAGAGGCAAGTACTAGGGCAAAATGGAATTCCTATATACACGCTGTAACCATTCTTATAGTCAATTTCCTGTAGCAATTTTAATTCTCGTTCTGCAACCTGCAGGCTAAGATCTATATTTTCTCTGGAACAAAGGTATTGTTCACTCATAAATCTTTCAATCTCTGGCTTCGATATCTGATGTTCCATTTGCTCAAAGGCTATTTTGGTAGGTCTAACTCCCGTTAAAGTGCCCCATGGTAATACTTTTCCTGTTAACTGTGATAAACAACCGTAAAGAATTCTCTTCAAATGGTTTCGATATTGCTTTATATCAGTTAATAAAGCAACACCCATGTCTGAATACAGTTCAACTCCAGCTCTTAGTGCAGTGACCTTGATTACTTCATCTTCTAAACCTAGAATAAAGTGTAACTCCGTACCGATTAATTGTTCATCCTTGTTCTGTCCAGAAATATCCTTCTCCATAACTTTGTAATAATCAAAAGAAAATGGTTTTAATACCTCTATTTGTTCTTCTGGATAGAATTCTTTTACTAAATCGTAAATATCAATCCTGAATTTATCTTTTGACAAAGTTATTTTTATCATGACTTACTCCCGTCGCCTGCTTTAGCAGGCATTTAAATCAGACAGGCGAAATGTTTTCTTTTCGCCTTACTCCCGTCGCCTGCTGTAGCAGACATTTAAATCAGACAGACGAAATGTTTTCTTTTCGCAGTCTGTTTACTAATCCCAAAAGTTATCATTACTCAAATAGGGGTTATTATTTCTCTCATGTCCAATTGTTGTATTTTCACCATGTCCCGTATAGACTTTCACTTCATCGGGTAGAGTCATTAATTTATTCTGAATAGACTCTAATAAGTTGGTTGAATTGCCAGTAGGAAAATCTGTTCTTCCTATTGATTCAAAAAATAAGGTATCACCACTTATTAACACTGCTTCCTTTTCAAAGTAATAACATAGACCTCCTGCTGTATGCCCAGGAGTATGTATCACTTTAATAGTAAGACCAGCTAGGGTTAACACTTCATTATCCTTTATATAGATATCCGGAGTCAAAATATAACTCTTTCCCATCATCTCGGCACAATTCAGTTTAGCATTTCCTAATAATTCTTTTTCTGCCTCGGAAGTATAGATTGGAATATTATACTCCTTAGCCACTGCAGATGTTGCCATAATGTGATCAAAATGCCCATGTGTTAATAAGATAGCAACTGGTGTCAATGCTGCCTCCCCCAGTTGCTTTATTATCTCCTGCGCCTGATCTGCAGGATCTATTATAATTGCTTTATTGGAATCCTCATTATAAATAATATAACAGTTGGTATCTAATCTACCTAAAATGCAAGTTTGAATAATCATAGTTTCGCCTTACTCCCATCGCCTGCTTTAGCAGGCATTTATATCAACCTGTTGTTCGTTCAATATCTAATACACTTTCTACACTGCGTAATTTAGCTACTATCGTTCGAAGCTGCTCTACACCATGAATCTCGAAGCCAACACTGATGGTTGCAGTTCCCTGTTTACTTGTTCTGACAGTCATTGAAGTAACATCTATCATATTTTCTGTAAATACTTTTGAAACATCAACTAACACTCCACTACGATTATTCGCATATATCTTTATCTCCGCAGAGTATAATTCGTTACCATGAACTTTATCGATTGACATATTCCACTCTGCTTCAATTAGTCGAGCTCTGTCCTCTTCAGATAGATTCATAAGGTTGATACAGTCTGTTCTATGAATGGATACACCACGGCCTCGCGTTACAAATCCAATAATTTCATCTCCCGGTACAGGACCGCAACACTTTGAAAATCGCACAGCCACATCATGAATACCTTCTACCACAATTCCACTTTTCGATTTTTTAACGGAACCAGTCTTATTTTCCTTCACCTCTGATATAGTTTCTAACACTTTATCGTCTGTGATTTCCTTTTTATGCTTTTTGTCATATTCATCTTTTAATTTATTAACTACCTGGCCTTCTTTAAGTCCACCATGTCCTACAGCAGCATATACAGAATCCCAATCACGGAATCCATATTTCGACATAACCTTATTGATAAGTTCTGGCTTCATCAATTCGCTAAGGTTAATGCTTTTAGCCTTACAATAGGATAAAATCATCTCTTTACCTCGAACGATATTATCATCCTTTAATTCCGTTTTAAACCATTGATTAATCTTATTCTTAGCCTGTGTACTCTTAACTAATGACAGCCAATCTCTACTAGGTCCTCTGGAGTTTTGAGAAGTAATGATTTCAATTCTATCTCCATTTTGAATTACATACTCTATGGTAACTAATTTACCATTTACTCTGGCCCCTACCATTTTATTACCTACAGCACTATGAATACTGTACGCAAAATCAATTGGAGTCGAACCATTTGGTAAGTTTTTAACATCCCCTGTTGGTGTAAAACAATATACGCTCTCTGAAAATAAATCCAAATCACTCTTTAGTAGACTTAAGAATTCTTTATTATCAGACATATCCCGCTGCCATTCCAAAATCTGACGAAGCCAGGTAAGCTTAGCTTCTTCCGTATCATGTGTATTCTTTCCGTCATGTCCTTCTTTATACTTCCAATGGGCAGCAATACCATATTCAGCTGTTCGATGCATATCATAGGTTCTAATCTGAATTTCAAAAGGCTGACCTTTAGGTCCAATCAGTGTGGTATGAAGTGACTGATACATATTGGGCTTTGGCATAGCAATATAATCTTTGAATCTTCCCGGTATCGGTTTATACATCTCATGAATAATTCCTAAGGCTGCATAACAATCCTTCACGGTATCAACAATGATCCGTACTGCAAATAAATCATAAATTTGATCCAATGTCTTATTTTGATTCACCATTTTTTTATAGATACTGAAGAAGTGCTTTACACGGCCATCAATCATAGCGTCAATTTCAGCCTCTTTGATGTGAAACTTTACTTCTTGAACAATTCCGTTAATTATTTCTTTTCTCTCGCCTCTTTTGGAGTTGATTTTCTCAGTTAAATCGTTGTACACTTCGGGTTCGAGATATTTTAAGGATAAATCATCCAATTCTATTTTTATCTTCGATATACCAAGTCTCTGTGCAATGGGTGCATAGATATCCATGGTTTCTCTTGCTTTTTCTTTTTGCTTTATAGGGGTTTGGTACTGCATTGTACGCATATTGTGTAATCTATCTGCCAGCTTAATTAAAATTACTCGAATATCCTTAGCCATAGCAAGGAACATTTTTCTTAGATTCTCAGCTTGGATTTCCACTTTATCCTTGGAATAACTCAATTGCGTCAGTTTTGTAACTCCATCTACTAGTAATGCAATCTCTTCATTAAATTCTCTTGCAATCTCTTCTGTTGTACACACAGTGTCTTCTACTACATCGTGTAATAAACCAGCAACTATGGTTTCTTTATCCAACTCTAATTCGGCTAAAATAATAGCCACACATAACGGGTGGATAATGTAGGGTTCACCTGATTTTCTCAGTTGGTCCTTATGAGCCTGTTCTGCAAGATGGTAAGCTTTTTCAATCATGGAAATATCAGCAGACGGATGATAACTTTTTACTATTCTTACTAAATAATTATATAGTGCTTCTGGACTTGTAAAATCCGCAGGCGCTTTTATATCGCCAAAATCTTGGTTGTTAAAATCGTTTTCACTCAATATATTATCGTTATTTTCCATGAACTCACCACCTTGTTTAAAAGTTTATCTTCTTATTATAAACAGTTTTATTTAAAAAATCAATTCCTTTATTAAATTATGACACATTCTGCTAGGTTTAGATAGATTTAGCCAGTGCATGTGGACTTAAGTCCCAACATAACACTGGCTAAATCTACTCAAAAATTATTTACCTTCATACTTAATAACTGCATCAATATCGTAACCTTTTAATTTATCTCGTCCACAAAGGCCCTCTAATTCCATAAGGAATATTATTTTTACTACCACTCCGCCTAAGCTTTCAATCAACTTAACAATCGCTTCAATCGTTCCACCTGTAGCGATTAAATCATCCACAATGGCTATCCTTTGTCCCGGTTTGATTGAATCCTTATGCATCTCTATGGTCGCAGTGCCATATTCTAATGCATATTCCATTTCGATTGTTTCACCGGGAAGTTTTCCTTTTTTACGAACAGGAACAAATGCTTTGTTTAGATTATAAGCAATAGGAACACCAAATATAAACCCTCTGGACTCCGGTCCTACAATAACATCTATATCAATTCCATCTAAAAGAGCTTGCATTTGATCTATTGACATCTTTAAGCTATCCTTATCCTGTAAAACGCTGGTTACATCTCTAAAGATAATACCTTCCTCAGGGAAATCTGGTATACTTCTAACGTATTCTTCTAATTTCTTCATAATAATAGCCTCTTTTCTTCTTTCATAATAACACCCATAGTTATCCACTTTATTATTTATTTACATGGATAAACGCTAAGAAATATTATATCATTTCCCGCAATAAATATCAATTAAATTTACATATTTACTTCATTCATTTCTTGTTATTAAGTAATTCTGCATGATAATCTGCACTGTTCGGTTACCACCATATTCATTTATGTTTGGATAGTAAGTTACGGACATCTTAATAACATTGTCTCTATTTTGAAACATTTTATCAACTTCCTCTTGCCCAAATTTATCGGCTAAATTTTGTAAAATTAAATCCAAATCTCCAAAATATAACGCATCCATAACTTTTCCATATTCATTTACAACTTGAAGTTTTAATACGTTAGCATTCTTTCCAAGAATAAAGGCTCTTCTGACTTGTAGGTTTCTTTCAGCAAATACCGGTTTCGTATTACCCTTACCAAAAGGTTCAAGTCGTTCTAACTCCTCAATCAACTCTTCATTGATATATCCTATAGGCAATACTACATCAATGGAGATTTTAGGAATTAAGTCATTCTCTGTTAGAAGAGTATTGTCATTTAATGCACTTCTTAATGGAGTAATCTTATCAGCTTCTAAGGATAACCCTGCAGCCATTGGGTGTCCGCCAAATTTAATTAATAAACTTTTACATTTTGTTAGCTCTTCAAATATATTACATTGTTCTATTGATCGGCAGGAGCCTTTCACTATATCTTCTGAACTGGTTAGGACTATGGAGGGTTTGTTATATTTTTCTCTTAATCTACCGGCAATGATCCCTGCCAAGCTCTCATGACAATCCTCTAGGTGAACTACTAAGATCTTATCATTTTTCATCTCACTGCTTTCTACTAACTGGATTGCTTGTTCTAGTCCTTTTGCAGTCATTTCTTTACGAGTATCATTCAATTGTTTTAGCTCTGTCGCTAACTTAAAAGCTTCCTCATTGGATTGAGATAATAATAATCTCAAGCCTTTTTTCGCGGTATCTAACCGACCTGATGCATTTAGACAAGGTCCAATAATAAATCCTAGATGATATGCTGACAATTTAGATAAATTAACATTATTCGCTTCTATCAAAGCCTTTAAACCTAAGTTATTTGTTTTTTTTAGGAGATCCAAGCCATTCTTGACTAAAATTCTATTTTCATCTACCAGATCCATAACATCGCAAACAGTTGCTATGGATACTATTTCTAATAGTTCATTCATTTTCTGTTTATCAATTTCAAACCTATCATATAGTACTTGAACCAGCTTAAAAGCTACTGCTGCACCACATAACATCTTACAAGGATAATTACATTCCGGTTGTTTTGGATTAATAACTGCATCTGCTTTAGGAACACAATAAACCTTTTGCTCATCCACTTCAGTAAAAGGAATATCATGATGATCGGTAATAATAACCGTCAAACCTAATTCTTTTGCCTTATCTATCTGTTCGATAGCTGAAATACCATTATCACAGGTAAGTATTGTGTCCACCCCCTCTTGGTATGCCGCTTCAATAATATTGATATTAATTCCATATCCATCTTTTACTCTATCCGGAATCTCATAATCCACATTTGCACCACAATTGCATAGGGCAGTAAATAGAATAAAGGTTGAGGAGATTCCATCAACATCGTAGTCACCCACTATACGAATTTTTAGTCCTGCCTTTATTTTCATCATTAAAATATCACATGCCTTCTTCATATCTTTCATGTGTAAAGGATTATGTAAGTAATTCAAGTCAGGGTGAAGATAGCTTTTTATATCCTCTATCTTCTCTTGATTTCGATTAACCAATAATCTAGCCATTACCTCGCTAATATTATATTCTTCCATGATGGCATGGAAATCTGCTTTTTTATTTTTTAATACCCATTTTTCCATTATAACTCCTTAAAACAATTGCCTATCTCCTATGCCATTTCAAACATGACGATGGAGTAGGCAATTATTCATAACAATTCAATTTGACCTATCGTTTCTAAACTGCAATATAATTTATTCTTCTGCTTCTGCAGCTTTTAACATAATAGCACATTCCACACGTTTTCTTTGAAGTTCACATCCAATATCGTAAGCATCATTAATTTGTCCATGGAACTTAAATGAGTTGGCTGCACAACCACCACTGCAATAGAATCTTGCAAAACATTCTTTACATTTCTCTTTTGCATAAACGTTACAACATTTAAACTCATCTCTTATTTCTGTCTTAGTTACGCCCTCAAAAACATTCCCCATAAGGAACTCCGTCTCTCCAACAAACTGGTGGCAAGGGTACAAATCACCCCAAGGAGTTACCGCCAAATATTCGTTACCCGAACCACAACCGGATAGACGTTTTGCCACACATGGTCCACCGGTTAAATCTATCATAAAATGGAAGAAGTTAAAATCCTTACCTTCCTTTTTCTTCTCTAACATATAACGAGCTAATTTATCATATTCCTCAAAAATTTTCGGAATATCTTCTTCTGTGATTGCATATGGTTCCTCTGGCAAGGAAACAACAGGTTCTACAGAAATCTGTTTAAATCCTAGTTCCGCTAAATGTTTTACATCCTCTGAGAAATCTAAATTGTTATGTGTAAACGTTCCTCTTACATAATAATTGTTCTGGTTGCGGCTTTCTGCCAATTTCTCAAACTTAGGAAGGATCAGATCATAACTTCCCTTACCATTACGTGATGGTCTCATATGATCATGAACCTCTTTACGGCCATCAATGCTTAGGACAACATTACTCATCTCTTGATTAGCAAATTCCATAATCTCGTCGTTCAATAAAACACCATTGGTTGTTAGTGTAAAACGGAAATTTTTATTATGTATTTTTTCTTGCTCTCTTCCGTATTTCACCAGATCTTTTACCACTTGAAAATTCATCAAAGGTTCACCACCAAAGAAATCAACTTCAAGATTCCTTCTGCTGCCGGAATTCTGAATTAAGAAATCCAAAGCCTTCTTTCCTACTTCAAAGCTCATGAAAGCGCGATCTCCCTGATATTCTCCCTCACCTGCAAAACAATAACGACATGCTAGATTACAATCATGCGCAATATGTAGACAAAGTGCTTTAACAACTGTGGAACGGGATTTAAAATCTGTTATATATTGTTGATAGATGTCCTCAGTAAAGAGTGCACCATCCTTTTTTAACTGTTCAATATCTTCCATAGCCTCTAGTACAGCTACTTTCACCGCGTTTGAATCTTCTTTATTATTCTCAAACAATTCCGCAAATTCAGGTTTTGAATATTTCGTAATCATTTCCTGAACGATTGCTTCTTTATCTTTCTCTTCGTAAATAGCTATTATATCATATACTAAATCATCGACTACGTGAATCATGCCGCTATTAACATCCAAAACAATATTGTAACCGTTGTTCTTATATTGATGAATCAATTTGTGTTGCTCCCTTCTAATAAACATGTACAATGAATAAGCAGCGGCCTTAAGACGCTGCTTACAGAAATACATGTTTTAATGAAATAATTAATAGTAGTAGGTCTTCAGCCAATCGGCTAAATCTTCTACCAATTATTTATTTTCACAGCTTTGATTACCTACAGTGCAGGATGTTTTACAAGCTGATTGGCAGGAAGTCTGGCATTCGCCACATCCGCCCTTCTTCATAGTATCTTTTAAATTTCTAGTATTTAATGTTTTAATACGTTTCATGAGGTTGCCTCCTTCAATTAATGTCTTATTGCGTCTTATAATAGCAATAACATCATCTGCTATTATAACATACCCAAAATCATATGAAAAGAGTTTTTTATGTAAATACCGCAATAAATGTTACTATTCAGCCTTACGGCTTCACAACGGACTAATCTTATTTAGCTTACCATTCCGCCAAGCATACCACTAAATAAACAGATTATCATTACGGATACCATTCTGCTTGCTTCCATTCCTACAAGTGAATTGGTTAAGATTGAAATGAGAAACAATACAACAAAATATAATGCTCCCATGCCAAGTCCCCACATAAATCTCTTCTGTTCTGCACTTTTTCCCAATAAGAACCCCCCTATAAAGGTAGATAAGATATAGGTCACAATAATACCTCCACTTAGGATTGTGTTGGAAACATCAATTTTTAACATAAGAAAAGCCAATAGCAGTAATAATATTCCGGTTACAATGTACGAAATCAAAAGATCTCTAATAATTACAATAACCTTAGAATTACGATGGATTACTTTGTCCATTCGGAACCTCCACTTTATTTATACTGTAATATATTATAGAAAGATAACTTATATTCTATATTGGCCTTTAATCTTATGACTTATCTTGATTTACTGGTAATTTATAGACTTGTTATACCATAAAAATCATGTTATAATCCTTTCATAAATTACCAATCATTTTAACTTGATTGATATATTCATTTTTATTTAGAGAAAGGGAAGCGATTCCATGGAATATATTGTTGATTTACATGTTCATTCCAACGCTTCTGATGGTACATTAACTCCATCTGAAGTTGTAGAACTAGCTGTAACAAGTCATATATCTGCTATAGCATTGACAGATCATGATACCTTAGTGGGTATCCCTGAAGCACAAGCAACCGCTAAATTGTTATCTCAAAAGGGGTATTCGATTCAGATTATATCGGGAACTGAAATATCGGTTTCCTATGGTAAAAAAGATATTCATATATTGGGGCTATTTGTAGATTCTAAGAATGAGTCGCTATATCATGCCTTAGAAACTGCAAGGCAAAAGCGTGATGAGAGAAATGAGAAGATGGCAGCAAATCTTAGGACAGCAGGCATAGATATCACCATTGAAAAGATGCGTGCCAGTGAAGGTGATGCTGTTTTAACCAGGGCACATTTTGCAAAATATTTGGTAGAACATGGCTACACAAAAACTACTGTGGATGCATTCCATAAATACTTAGGTAGTGATTGTGCTTATTATGTACCTAGGGAGTATCTAGATCCGGCAGTTGCTATCAACTTGATTCATGCTGCAGGAGGACTTGCAATTTTAGCACATCCCCTTCTATATAAATATTCCCTAACAGAAGTAGAACAATTGGTATCCTATCTAGCAAACCTTGGCTTAGACGGTATCGAAGCAATCTATTCTTCTAACATAGGTTTTGATGAAGGACAGGTAAGACACCTAGCCAATAAATACGGACTAGCAATCTCCGGTGGCTCTGATTTTCATGGGGCAAATAAACCTAATTTATACCTAGGGACTGGCCGCGGTAACTTAAAAGTACCATACTCCATTTTAGAAAATCTAGAAAAAATTCTGAAAAACTTAACTTAATCATCTAGTGCCTGGAATGACTTATGAATGTCACCCAGGCACTTGAAATATCTTATTATGCTTTTTCTACTGTGTTCGGTTTTTCCACTTCAACAACAGCTGTTTTCTTCATTGGTATACGACAATTCTTATTGTTTCCGAATTCAACAATGACTACTTCTTCCATTACATCAATGACTACACCATAAAAACCACTTGTTGTAAGAATACTATCTCCTGCTTCAATCGTTGATATTAATGCTGCCATTGCCTTTTGTTGCTTCTTTTGTGGTCTAATTGCTAAGAAATAGAAAGCTCCACCCATAATTACAATCCAACCAATGGTTAGCCCTAATGGCATTTGTGTAGCTCCTGTTGCTGCTGCTAAAAATATAAGATTATTCATTAAAAATCCTCCTAAGATAATATAGTATTATTGTGCTTCGCCTTCGGCAAAGCCTTCTAACCTTGCTTTTTTGTACTCTTTAAATCTCTGTTCTTCAATAGCTGTCCGTATTTCCTCCATCATATTATTATAAAAGTAGAGGTTATGGGTAACTAGAAGCCTTAATCCTAACATTTCTTTTGCTTTGAGTAAATGTCTAATATAAGCCCTGCTATAATATCTACAAGTCGGGCACTGACAATCTTCATCTATTGAACGACTATCCAATTCAAACTTAGCATTCATAAGATTCATTTTACCATGATTCGTATATGCATTACCATGTCTGCCATTTCTTGCAGGATATACACAATCAAAGAAATCTACTCCACGGTCCACTGCTTCTAAGATATTAGCCGGTGTCCCAACCCCCATCAGATAAGTGGGTTTTTCCACAGGCAGATAAGGTACCGTTTCTTCAAGAATACGATACATTTCTTCATGAGATTCACCAACTGCTAAACCGCCAAGTGCATAACCATCCATATCCATATCTGCTATTCTTTTTGCATGCTCAATACGGATATCTTCATACGTACCACCTTGATTAATAGCAAAAAGCATCTGTTTGTTGTTAATGGTATCCTCTAAAGAATTCATCCGCTCCATTTCTTTCTTACAACGTTCTAGCCATCTGGTAGTTCGATCCACAGAATTCTGCATATATTCCCTTGTTGCTGGGTGAGGTGGGCACTCATCAAATGCCATGGCTATTGTAGAAGCAAGATTCGATTGAATCTGCATACTTTCTTCAGGTCCCATAAAGATTTTACGTCCATCCACATGAGAGTTAAAATATACACCTTCTTCTTTTATTTTGCGAAGTCCTGCCAAAGAAAACACCTGGAAGCCACCTGAATCTGTCAGAATAGGCTTGTCCCATACCATAAACTTATGAAGACCACCAAGTTGCTTAATTACTTTGTCTCCCGGTCTTACGTGTAAATGATAGGTATTAGATAATTCCACCTGCGTTTTCATACCTTGTAAATCTATGGTTGAAACTGCACCTTTAATCGCTGCAGCTGTTCCAACATTCATAAACACCGGTGTTTGAATTGTGCCGTGAACGGTATGAAACTCACCACGTTTTGCATTACCGTTTCTGCATATTAACCTATACATATATTTCTCCGTTCGAATAATTTTGGGTCAGATATTGTTTCAGATATATCTAATGCTTCAAGTATACCTTTTATATAGTTCTTTTTCAACTATAATTTTCATCGTTGTTGTAAATTAATTATATAATTTCCCCTTTATTTTTCCATATATTGTTGCATTTTTCCAATTATGTTGTTAAAATATGAAAAGATAAACATACTCCAGAAGGATGACTATTATGTCTATAAAAAAAACATTAAGAATAACATTAATTATTTTTTCTATTGTGCCAATCATTATAGTATCTATATTAGCCTATCGATTAATAGCCGACCGACTGATAACTATTAAGCATGATAATCTGCAACAGCTGGCTGAAACTAACAGTAACGGCTTAGAGGCTCTGATTAAAACTCAGCAGACAGAAGTAAATCTTCTATCTATTCAAAACCAATTATGCAATTTAGCTTTAAATAGTCAATCTAACTCTGAAAGTAATAATTCACAATACTATCAGTCAATCTGCAAAAAAGCAAATGCACTATTAATGCAGCGTTCAAACTTATATAGTTCCTGCGAAAAAATTACGCTATATAATGAATCCAAACAAGCTATAGCCTGTACCGATGTTACTTATGTTGGTACCGATTATACAAACAGTGTGACTCTTTCTTACATAAAAGCGACCGGGGATACTGCTTTAGGTGTTAGTGGTTTGATAAAAAGTACGAATAAAGCAAACGAACCTATCTATAATATTGAAATAGGCTGTCCAATCATAAATGAGACTACCAGTGAATCCAGTATTATAGGATATATTATAAGCACTTTAAGCTTATCCTATTTTAAAGATTTTCTGAATTCGATTGTAATGGGTGAAACCGGTTATGGCTTAGTACTTGATAAAACTGGAAATATTGTCTATCATCCGGATGCAAAACTGATAGGTACAAGTATGGAATCATTTGAACTCCGTAGGTTGGTAAATAATTATTACACTGGAAATATTCCTCAAAGTGGAGCTTTTGAATCTAATTATAATAATGTTAAAACATTATATGGGTATAGTGTGATACCAGCACTTGATTGGGTTTTACTTGTGAAGCAGAACGTTTCTGAAATCGTTGATTTCACTAACATTATTTTCTATGTACTATGCTGGACTGTGGCCGTACTTACAATACTTATCATTGTAGTAAGTCAATCCATTTCCAAGGTATTTACGACCCCTATCATTGAATTAAAGGACGTCATGCGCACTGCTTCGGATGGAAATCTTGAAGTGCTGTCTAATATTAAATCCAAAAATGAACTCGGAGAATTATCTCGAAGTTTTAATAAGATGCTCCATATTATAAAAAGTAATTATAATGAATTGGCAGATATGCATGATAAATTAGTAATAAATGAGGAACTGCTTCGTTCCAATTATAGTCATATTGAATATCTTGCCTATCATGACGTCTTGACTAACCTACCGAATAAGCTTGCATTAATTGATCGGATGAATAGTACTTTGGCTTCATCAATTGGCTTTAATAATCTTCATGCTGTTTATTTTGTAGATTTAGATAATTTCAAGACCTTCAATGATACTTTAGGTCATGACTATGGAGATATTCTTTTGTCACAAACAGCTACGTTGTTGCTTTCGCTTACTTCGTCAGACGATATTCTGGCCAGAGCAGGTGGCGATGAATTCCTATTATTTCGCGAAAATCTGAATAATCAAACCGAAGCTACAAACTTTGCCGCTGCTGTATTAGATGCTTTTAAAAAACCCTTTAATTTAAATGGTGAGATTGCATATGTATCCATGAGTATCGGTATCGCAATGTATCCTAAGAATGGTACCACAACGAATTCACTGATAAAGAATGCAGATATTGCTATGTATAAATCAAAAGATACCGGCAAAAACAAATATACTTTATTTGATAGCACCATGGAAGCAGAACTTAATCGTAATACAGTAATAATAGAGGTTTTAAGAAATGCGATTCAAAATAATGAGGTTTACGTACAATATCAACCCCAAATCAATATAATAGATAATAAAATCATTGGTTTTGAGGCTCTAATGAGAATAAATAATGTAAAATTAGGACAACTATCTCCAGATGAATTCATTCCTATTGCCGAAGAAAGTGGTTTAATCGTTGAACTGGGTGAGTGGATATTGCGTGAAGCTTGTAGTTTTAACAAGGGCTTGATAGATCAGGGATATAACTGTATTGTTTCTGTTAATATATCCTCTATTCAGATTAATCGAATCGGGTTTATAACTATGTTGGAAAATGTATTAAAAGAAACTGGATTGCCTCCGGAAAATCTTGAATTAGAAATAACGGAAAGCGTTTTGCTTTCTTCCTTGGTTAGTACTGCAACTTTGCTTAATAATCTCCAAAGCTTAGGAGTACGCATCTCCTTAGATGATTTTGGTACCGGTTATTCGTCACTGAATTATTTGACTAGTATTCCTATTAACACATTAAAAATTGATAAGTCATTCATTGATAACATTCATAATAATAAAAAGGATTATTATATAGCAGATACTATTATTCAGTTGGCTCACAGCATTGATATTAAAGTAATTGCAGAAGGTGTTGAATCTGAAGAACAACTTGATTTGTTAAAATGTAAAAATTGCGATATTGTACAAGGTTTTATATTCAGCAAACCATTGCCTCCTTCTGCTCTTATTAATATTCTAAAATAAAAGGTACCTCCCTTACTATAGGTAGATACCTCTTATCTAATTATGAGTCCTCTCGGAAACTATCACAACCTGTTTTTACAGGTGTTTCCTATGCTGATCACAAAAACTTTCCTCCATTTTCGTGATATCATAGGTATGTTTTTACGCAGACCGTCCGAATGGAATGGAGGGTAGGCATTAATAATGCCGGCAAGAAAAAACATACCTATGATAGACAAAAAATGTACACAGCTTAAATTCAGCATAGGAAACACCGTCAATAACTCAACTAGTTTCCGAGAGTACTCATCAATCAATTTACTGCATATTTATTTAATACGCCTTCAAATTGCTGATTGTAACCTCTACATGCTACATATAAAGTTTTAGAAAGATCTAGGCTTAAAACACCAAGAAATGATTTTGCATCAACAATAATTCGATTGTAAAATACATCGATGTCAAAATCGCATTTCTCAGCGGCAGTGACAAAATCCTTTACTTCTTCTGGTGCAAGTAATTTAATTTGTTTCGTTTCCATTATAACTCCTAACTGCATGTTAAAGCATGCATAATTATATTTTAGGAACCTAAGACAGGTTCCTATAATCGGATGCACGGCGGATAAAACTCCGCCTTTTATCAGAAGATAAAAGCCATCTTCTGATAAGTTATATTATAGGAACCTAAGACAGGTTCCTATAATCGGATGCACGGCGGATAAAACTCCGCCTTTTATCAGAAGATAAAAGCCATCTTCTGATAAGTTATATTATAGGAACCTAAGACAGGTTCCTATAATCGGATGCACGGCGGATAAAACACCGCCTTTTATCAGAAGATAAAAGCCATCTTCTGATAAGTTATATTATATGATTCCATCATTCTTATTGTACTTAGGCTCTCATATAAAGGTTAACCATCTATTTTAAACTCTATGTTGTCTCACTCTTTGATGTCAATAAACGCTATATTGTTATACCATGTTTTAAAATTTAAGTCAATATTCAACTTTAAACAATATTTAATATTTATATCTACTTTTTAACTATATCAATTTATAATCTCATTGTATTATAATAAATTGAATACATAAATAATTCGGGTGTCAGAAGCCCTCAATAATATGAATTATGAATATCGATGCATATACATCCATTTTGTCGTAGACCGGCTGACAAGGCTGTTTATGTCCGACTAGAGACTCAATGAAAAACAGAGCTGTTGCGATGTTTTTTATATCTTTGAGGCTCTACAAAGGATATGCCGCCGGAAGGAAAGGTAGACAAAATGGATGTATATGCAGCGATATTCATCCCAAAATCTAAATCGGGCTTTTGTCACCCGAACCATATATAGAAAGAATAGGTGATTTTATGGAATTTAGCAAAATACAGGAATTATCAAATTCACTGAAGGAAAATATAGAAAAGGTAATCGTTGGTAAATCAGATATAATCGATTTAATTCTTACTTCTCTGATTGCTAACGGTCACATTTTACTAGAAGATGTTCCTGGTACAGGTAAAACGGTTCTTGCTAAATCCTTAGCCAAATCAATTGATACAGAATTTAAACGCATACAGTTTACCCCAGACCTTCTTCCCTCTGATATTACCGGTTTGAATTATTTCAATCAAAAGCAAGGTGAATTTACCTTTCGCAGCGGTCCGGTCTTCACAAATATTTTACTAGCTGATGAAATCAATCGTGCTACCCCAAGAACACAGTCCAGTCTGTTAGAATGTATGGAAGAAAAACAAATTACAATCGATGGTGAGACACGTTTTCTTGAGATGCCTTTTCTTGTAATTGCTACTCAAAATCCAATTGAAACGGCCGGAACTTTTCCTTTACCCGAAGCTCAATTAGATCGTTTTTTGATGCAAATCAGCATGGGATTTCCAAGTTTTCACGAGGAAATCACTATCCTAAACCGTTTCATTGATGCAAGTCCACTAGAAGATCTAAAACCAGTATGTACAAAAGCAGATTTACTTGCAATGCAAGAAGCAATCAAATCTGTTTATGTGCATCCATCCTTAATGGAATATATGATTACAATCATCAATAAAACCAGAGAACATAAAAGTATTGTTCTTGGCGTTAGTCCAAGAGGTAGCTTAGCTTTCTTAAGAGCTGCCCAAGCTTATGCTGCAATACAAGGGTTACAATATGTTACTCCTGAAATGATAAAACACCTTGCACCTTATATTTTAATTCACCGTTTAGTATTAAGAACAACCTTTAACAAAACCGAATCATCCCTAGAGCTAATTAACAATATTTTATCGGATACTCCAGTTCCTACAGAAGACTTTACCAGGAGGTAAGCCTATTAATGAAAATAATATCCGCTATGCTTGGTGCCTTACTTTTGTTTCTACTACAGCAGTTTCTTTACCGCCGTTTTTGGAGTAAAAATCTATCTGTTAATTTGAATTTTTCCAGTGAAAAGGCTGTTGAGGGCGAAGAATTGACTCTTCTGGAAACTGTAATCAATAAAAAATTGCTTCCACTCCCTATATTAAAAGTAAAATTTATGACGTCGAAATATTTATCCTTCTTAGATACCAACAATTCAAATATCACTGATAACTTTTATCGTAATGATCTGCTATCAATCATGATGTATCAAAAGATTACCAGAACTTTGTCTTTTCTTTGTACTCACAGAGGGTATTTTACCATTAGCAATATGGATGTTGTATGTTGTGATATGTTTGTATCTTTCGAATCCGTAGCCAGTTATAACTTAGATATTCATTTATATGTATATCCAAAACCTGTCGAATACGATAAATTTCAAGCACCATTTCAGAAAATGTTGGGCACAGTATTAACAAAACGATATATGAATGAAGATCCCTTCGAATTTCGAAGCATAAGGGAATATCAATCCTACGATAATCTTAAATCAATTAACTGGAAGGCTTCAGCAAAAACAGGCTCCTTGAAGGTTAATGTGAATGATTATACTTCCTCACAGCAGATCAAAATATTACTAAACTTGGAGTCAGAAACTATCTGGAAATATGATGATGTCCTAGAAGAAAGTATACGGATAGCTGCAACATTTGCATCCGCTTTTATAGAGCAAGGCATTCCTACCGCAATATACACCAATGCACTAGACATCATAACCAAAGAAGTAGTGAATGTTCCTGCGGGTTCCGGTATGAATCATAAAAGAACTCTACATGAGTCTCTGTCACGAATTGATACGGCTCTCGCGATGCCGGCCTTTGTTCCAACTATTCAGGAAGAAATTATCCATGCTTCTGATAATGATTATATTATAGTTATCTCCTCTTACCAGAAAAAAGACCTACAGATGCTGATGACTACTATGTTACATACTAAAACAGATTTTTCGTGGGTACTTCCTTTAAACAAAGAAATTAAACTTTCAGCATGGGAAGAATTATTACCTTTTGTAATTCCTTGGGAATTGTAAGTGAAAATTGGTTTAGGAGGGTTCATGAAAAACAAACAATATCACCTTGTAATAGATATGATTAATATTTTATTAAGATTTATGGTTTCCTACACACTAATAAGCTTTATTATCTTGTTTGTATCAATAGATTCTTCTGCTATTGTAAAAGCCTTATGCCTTTTCCCTGTGCCCTTTATCTCATATATAATAGGTATACGTACTAAGCATATATGGACCTTTATAATATTACATTTATTGGTACTAGCAGCATATACATTTACTATTGGAAGTATATTAATTCGTGTGGTATATGGAATATACATTATAATCATAACAGTCACAACGTTTCTAAAGAAAATAAAGATTGAAGAAACACAAAAAAGTAACACTACTCTTTTGTTAATAGTAATTATTTTCGCCATGAATCTTTACTGCAGTTATCGAAAGTTTTCTGATTTGAATCAGTTATTTGTTGTAATAGTAATTATTTATGTATTACTTTATTTATTGAATATGTATCTTTTAAATTTTGAACGTTTTTTCCAGAATCATGCTGCTATGTCCAATGTGCCAATACATCAAATTAAAATTACTAACCATGTTTTAATACTGTTTTTTTCCAGCTTATGTTTTTTTGTAATGTTACTATTTACAAAATTTCCACTCGGTGAATTATTAAAATTTCTTGGTAACTTATTGCTTGGAATACTCAGAGCTTTTTTCTCTATTTTTAAAGGTCCGAGTCAGGAAGATGTTCCTGAAATTATGGATGAACCTGCTGCAGACATGGGAAACGCCTTTCCGACAATAGAACCATCTGAACCTTCTGTTATTTGGGAACTGATACAGAAAATTTTGTTAGGGATGTTTACATTAGCTATTATTACGGCCATTATTGGACTTATAGTATATGGCTTATATCAATTATATAAACTTTTCTATGCAAAGAAATATAATAATTTCAGAGATGTGACTGAGTTTATATCTCCCTTTGAAAAGAAGCAGAATTTTAAAAAAGGAACACTAAGAACTTCTACCGCAATTTTTTTTGGCTTTAAGGTTAAGTCCAACAGTGAAAAAATACGTAAGCATTTTCATAAAGCTATTTCTGTTAATACAGATTCTATCGATAAGTTATCGAAAGATCTGACCCCATCCGAATTATCAGGCTATGCATTACGAAAGAGTAGTGAGTCATTAGAAAATCACATTGACTTAGATAAGAAAAAGCAGTTAACAGCTTACTATGAGAAGGCAAGATATAGTAATGAGGAATGCAGTAAAGAAGAGGTCCAAATAGTTAAGAATATTCTGAAGTAATTCAGCATAGCATATAGACTTTATACCAAGACTATGATAAACTTTTAGGGGAATTATAAATTTTTTTGTCTAAATAAGTATCTATTTTAAGAGTAAAATGAAAGCATTATGGAAGATGATATCCTGATGATTCATTATTATTGTATCATTGAGAAAAAATACTGGATAAGTATATGGAGGCTTCCGAATAAAAAATGTTTAATAATTTAATGTTTATGAATCGATATTTATTGGCTCAAATGCGAAGAATATATTTTATGGCATTACCTGAGAGCAAAGAAGATTATAAGAAAAGTAGAGTATACTTTACAATAAGTGATAGCGCAGTGCAAACAGTTGCACAGCTTTCTGGTGGAACATTCATAGCAACGTTAATGGCTTTCTGTGGAATATCCGATGCTAATATAGGTATTATTACCTCCTTAGTAAGCCTTGCTGCCATATCCCAGATTTTTTTAATAAAATATTTTAAACGTATAAAGAAATATAAGTTTCTAGTATGTTTTACTGCCTTTCAAAGATTATTGTTTACCTTAATTTATTTTATACCATTATTACCTATTGCGAACTCAGTAAAAGCAATTTTAATTGTAATTTTGTATTTCCTTGCTCAAATCTTCGTTCAAATTGGAGCACCTGCCTCACAAGATTGGATTGCAAGTCTTGTACCAAGTAAATTAAGAGGTAAATATTTTTCAATAAAAGATTCTGTAGCAGTATTTGTAGTTTCTAGTACAATGCTTCTAACCGGAATAGCTTTAGATTATTATAAATCAAAAAATATATTATCCGGATTCATCATAATAGGTATCCTTATATTCATTTTGGTATTAACGAATGTCATCGCACTTTCCATGATGAAAGAACCAAAAATATCTTATATGAATGAAGATGGGAAAGAAATGCATGGCAGACTTGCAAAAAGAGCAAATCTGAATATATTGAAAGAGAAAGAAAATGGAATAATTTCAGAAATGAAGGAGGCTTTTCAAAATAGAAAATTCAGAAAGGCTTTTATCCTTCAGAATCTCTATACTCTTGCTTTTTATATTGCTATTCCATTTAATGCAAGTTATCAAATTAATCAATTAGCATTACCATATACTTTTATTATGCTAGTCGGATTTATAGCTAATTTATATCGAATATGCATAGCGCCAAAATTGGGTCGCATGGCTGATAAACACGGAATGGCAAAAATCCTAAGATATTCATTATTTGCTCTCGGATTAAATCTCTTGACTATGGCATTTGCAGTACCGGGTAATGCGTATCAAATGCAAATTGTTGCGGCAATACTTGGATCAACTGCATGGGCTTTTCTTGGTATTGGCTTGTTTGGTATACAGTTAGATTTTTTTAAGAATGATAAAAGAATGATATGGCTAACATTAACTTCCTCTATTTCTGGAGTCTTTGGATTTATTGTTTCAATTATTGGTGGTCGTATCCTTGATTATTTGCAGCAAAAACCGCTTATCCTTTTTGGAGAAACTATATATGCTCAACAGGTATTGAATATGATTGGGTTTATTATTGTTCTAATCACCGTTTTTTATATTAAATATTTTATTGAAACAGAAAAAATTGACAGGAATCATAATGACGGAAGAGTCACTATAAAATAGATGTCAGAAACATTTTCAAAAATTACATAATGGATTATAAAAAAATGTCTGTGACACTTCAACTCCCCTAATTTCCCTCATTCATAATAGAAATTAGGGGGTTCTTTTTGTGTTACTTTGCGTCATAATCAATTAATAATTTATATTAAAATTCATCTATGATATCTTCTCTGTTATCCACTAAACCCTCCCCTGTAACCTCTGCAAGCCTTATAAGAGTTGATTCATGACGGGAATCCAGCCTTTTCATTTCTATAAATATAAATATACCGGTTATCACGGTTGAAACAATATCGGCTAAAGGTCCGGCAGACAGAACACCTTCTATTCCAAAAAATTTCGGTAATATGATCAATGCTGGGATAAGTATTAACACCTGTCTTGAAAGTCCAAGTAATGCGGAATGTGTTGGTTTGCCAATGGCCTGGAAGTAGTTCGCTGAGATAATCTGAAATCCAACAACAGGTAAAAACATCATAAACCTTTTAATCGCCATGGTTCCAAAGGAGATAAGCTCTTTGTCTTTGCTATTAAATAAATAAACTAATTGTTCCGGAAATAACCTTGTTACACCCCAACCAATTACAACGATAACGGTTGCAAATATGACTGCTAATTTATACGCTTCTTTTACCCTGTCGTACCTCTTTGCGCCATAATTATATCCTATTATAGGCTGAACACCTTGATTAATACCAAAAAGAGGCATAATCATAAGGGTTATAATACTATTTACTACGCCCATACCGGAGATGGCAATATCTCCTCCATAAGAAACTAAACTGGTATTCATGATAAGGTTTTGTACACTTGCCGCAATTTGCATTGCAAATGGTGCAAGACCTAATGCAAGAATTCCATTTACGACAGAGGGTTTTAATATTAAATTTTTATGACGGATTTTCAACAAACTTTTGCCTTGTAGGAAATACATGAATACCCATATTGCTGAAACTAATTGAGCCAGGATGGTAGCAAATGCAGCTCCTTTCATTCCCCAATGAAAAACAAATATAAAAATGGGATCTAAAACAGTGTTAATCAAGGCTCCGATTAACATCGTATACATGGCTATTTTAGGATTTCCTTCGGATCTTATAAAATTATTCATACCCATTCCAATAGATTGAAATACTCCTCCTATTAGAATAATCTGCAAATAATCCCTTGCATAGGGCATTATTTGCTCACTGGCTCCTAAAAGCCTAAGTAAAGGATCCAGGAACACTAATCCAATTATGGATAAGGCCAGGGAACTCAAGATCAGCAGAGTGATCGCATTACCAAAAATGCCCTCCGCTTCTTCTTTTCTGTCTTGCCCTAATCTGATTGACACTAAGGAATTAGCACCTATGCCTATAAGTACAGAAAAAGCCATCATAACTAACATAACGGGGAAAGCAATCGTAATAGCAGCAATTCCCTGAGAGCCTACTCCATGCCCTATAAAAATTCTGTCTACTACATTATATAATGCATTTACTAACATGCCTACTATTGCTGGTATTGAAAATTTAATTAATAGATTTAATACCTTCATTTCTCCTAATTGTTTTGAATTGTCCATTTAATCTCTCCTGATATAAATATTATTGTTGTTTTCGTTTCCTTTACTTGTATATAATTACCTATTCTTCTTTTTCTTTGAAATTATCTGCTACCCGTAATAAATAATTTTTAAAAATAATAATCTCTTCTTCTGTAAATCCTTTTAGAAGTGTAATTTGATTTTTATTAGATATTTCTTCCAACTCGTTTAGTTTATCTATGGCTTTATCCGCAACTCTAATAAGAAAAGACCTCTTATCATCCGGATTAAGTAATCTTTCAGCCCACCCTTGTGCCTCCAATCTATCAATGACGCCTGATATGGTTGGTCTATCACAATCTAAGCTAGCAGCTATACATGCAGGGGCTAATCCTAAATCAGCTGTATCCTTTTGATGATAATAAATCTCCTTTAGTACCATAAATTGTCCCGGAGTAATACCTGATTCATTTAATTTATTCGAAAAATTACATTTAGCTGTCATAGCAGCTTTATGCAAAATATATCCTATATCTTTATCCTTTAACATTATGTCGCCTCCTAAAGTAGTTAGTATACTAACTATTTATCGAAATGTCAATGTTTTTACTTCTTTTCCCTCAATCTTAGAAGATGATCAAAGTTGTTAGCTTAATCTGGTCACACCTACCATTTTCTGCTCTCAATTTGCATCAATGGTTTACATAGTAAAAAAAGCTAGTAAACATGAATGTTTACTAGCTTTAAAACAGGGGTTAAGGGATTCGAACCCCTATGAACGGTTTTGGAGACCGGCATGCTACCATTGCATCAAACCCCTAAATATTGTCGCAATGTATAAACTTTGTATCAACACTGCCTTTATATATTACAATGAATTGTCTGAATTGTCAAGAAAATTTTATTACTTAGGACAGATATTTATTACTTAGGACAGATATTTTTATCCATCTAAGTATTTCTATCCTATAACAGAAAATGTTTATTAACCATAAAGCGTATAAATAAAATATAACCATGTAAAAGGCCAGCATATAATTAGTAATCCTATAACTAATAATATGCCGACCTTTTATTCAAATCTTATAATTTAGTATCCCATTTACCACAGAAAGCATCGACCGGGCTCTGTCCTTTGAATTCAGATCTACCTAACATCTTATCAATCACTGCATTTACATTGGCTGGTTTGAACTTATAGGCATTAATAAAGGTACGGATTCTTGGCACATCCAATAAATGATACGGATTAGCAAAAGATATAAATATCGTTGGTAACACTGCCTGGAAGTTTGGACAATTAGCTCCCATCGGTTGTGCCCATTCGATACGAACAGTTGTCTGATTGCTCTTCGTTGAAAGATTAGCCACATACATTAACAAATCGTATTGATCAATCATATCCTGGTATTTTCCTTGCAAACCTTCAAATCCTTTTCCCGGTTCAAAAATGGTAACCGAAAATCCCTCATTTTCTAGCGCCGTCTTCATCTCACCTGCTATATCTTCACCTCCACCGCCAAAAGCACTTTCACCTGCACTAAGTGGATAAAGAAGTATTCTCTTATATTTGCTAACATCAAGTGGAAGCAAGCCTTCTTTATTCTTTACTAAGGTAACTGCTTGATCAGCGCAGGCTAATTCTATATCCTTGTGCTCTTTGCAGCCAACAATTTTTTTTGCTTCCTCTATATTAGGTATTAAAGTTCCATCTGCTTGTTTTTCAGGTAGTTTTAATGCAGCCTTCACTGCTAGAATTCTCATAACCGCTTCATCTAATCTCTCAGATGTTATGATACCCTCTTCTACACCCTTTGTCATAAATTCAATGTCTTCATCCAGGTTCTTAGTAAATAAAAACATATCACAACCAGCTGCAATACTATAAGGTACTGCTATTCTTCTATCCATTGGAATGCACATACCAGCCATGGTAGTTGCATCTGTAACAATCATCCCGTTAAATCCTAATTTATCTCTTAATAATCCATTAATTAATTCTGGTGCTAAAGTTGCAGGCATAATATCCTCATCCTTAATTGCCGGGCATAATTTTCTAGAGTAAGCAGGTAACATGATATGGCCAATCATAACCGTCAATGCGCCTTCTTCTATACTTGCTTTATATGCTTCTCCAAAGGTAACATCCCACTCTTCACAAGACAGTGTATTAACACTGGTAACTAGATGTTGATCCCTTTCATCCACGCCATCACCAGGGAAATGCTTAATGGATACTGCCATACCAAGATCTTGTGCTGCTTTCGTATAAGCCACACCACAATCTCTTACTAATTTATCATCAGAGCCAAATAATCTGGTTGCCATGATTGGATTACGAAAGTTCTTATCAATATCAATTACTGGTGCAAAAGCCCAATTTGCGCCAACTGCCAAGCCTTCTTTCGCACATACATAAGCTTGTTTGCCTGCAAATTCTGCACTTCCGGTAGCACCTATTTGCATGTTTGGTCCTATATTGGTACCCTCAGATATAAGACCGTCACCACCTGCTTCAAAATTAGCCGCAACTAACATTGGGATCTTTGCTTCTGTTTGTAAGATGGTGATAGCACTGCAGATATCTTCGGTTGTCATCCGTCGCCCCATGACACCCCCAATATGATATTTATGTGCCAGAGATTTTAAGTACTCCTCATCATTGGTATAGGTAATGAGGCAGAATAATTGTCCGATTTTTTCTTCCTTTGTCATACCAGACATCGTATTCTTGATCCAATCCAATTGCACATTGTTTAAGTGATAAGGCTTTTTCTTTAATTGCTCAAATATGTCCATTTTCTTTCCTCCGTTTTTTTTACTAATTTTCATTTTACTATTTGCAAATTTTATTTTAATAATAAAATTAGGCTTTATTTTGAGATTATCTCTATAATTTTATCGATAGTCATATCAACAAAGCCAGGAATGAGCATATCTGCTTCCGGCAGATTCTCTTTTTCCCCTATGCCAACAGACAGCATGCCCGCATTATGTGCAGCTTCAATACCTGCTGCTGCATCTTCGAATACAATACAATTTTCATTAGTAAGACCTAATTCTTTGGCACCAAGTGTAAATACCTCTGGATCTGGTTTCGCTTTTGAAACTTTTGTTCCATCAATAATTTCATCAAAAAATTCAGTAAGATTCAGTTTGTCCAAAATCAATTTTGCATTCTTACTTGCTGAACCTAACGCAACTTTATACCCCTTTGCTCTTACATCCGTGAGGAACTCTCGAACACCCGGTAAAACCTCATCCTCCCTCAGCTTATAAATATATTCTAGATATACCTCATTTTTCTTAGTACAATATATTTCCTTCTCATTATCAGACAGTGTTATTCCGCCTATCTCTAATATAATCTCGAAAGAACGATTACGGCTAACTCCTTTTAATCTTTCATTATCTTTTTCGGTAAATATAATCCCTAATTCATTCGCAAGATCTTTCCAAGCAAGATAATGATATTTTGCTGTATCTACAATAACACCGTCTAGATCAAATAATAAACCTTTTATCTCTTTCATCTTTATACCCATGCCTTTCAATTTATGTTGACCTATTCAATAATTGTATAGATCTAAATAAGTAAGGTTGAAAAATGCTTTTCTTTCATCCTTAACTCCTAACTGACATTTTTAATAAATATGTAATTCCTGGGTTAGAAATATTATATTTCACTCCCTAATAGAATTTTAAATGATATAAGCATCAAAAACAATGTCATACGTTTATCATTTTAGTGCATATATACGCTCACATTTCCAAAGAAAGTGCAGTTACTATTATCTGACTGCACTTATATGCTAAAGTAAGTCAAATGCTACAAGTATAACCAACTACTTTAATAAAAAAAGACCTCATACATAATAAGTTTTCAAGTAAACTTTATTATGCATGAGGCTGGCACTTCATTCGTTTAAAATGGCACAGACCAAATTTTCCTATTCGAATATCCAGATTAGTTTTCTGTCTTCTCTATCATCTCTGATACGTTTTCTATTGCTTTCTTTGCACTATCTGTAATATCTCTTTGATAAGCAATCTCATGTTCCATATTACGTGAAACATCATTTGATATATAAGCTGCTTCTAGTATTTTTTGGAAAACAGTTTTTACATCACTTACCATAGCATTCTGTTTTTCGACAATCTGATATATATTACTCATGGCTTCTACTGTTTCAGTAAAAAATGCTTGAATGGCTTCAATTGTCTCTGCAATTTCTTTCGAAGATTTAGCGGATTGGGAGGCAAGATTTCGTACTTCTCCCGCAACGACTGCAAAGCCTCGGCCTTGTTCTCCAGCCCTTGCTGCTTCTATCGAAGCATTCAGAGACAGCATATTCGTTTTATTTGATATTCCTGCTATTACACCTGCAAACCCGGCAATCATATTGGATAAGCTTTCCATCTGTATCATATTTTTTGATGAGCTTTCAACCGCTATATTCAGTGCCTTTATTCTTTCTAGAAGTTCATCTACACATTGAATACCTTCCTTTACCAAATTAAGTGAAGTATCTGAGCTATTGATTGCATCAAATGCATTCTTCTCTACCGTTAATTGTGAAGTATCAAGATTATTCATAATAGTAGACATATTATGAATGCACCCCTCCAGATGATTAAAAATTTGTTGTTCTTCCTGTCCCATATTGTTATCCATAGTAATCTCTCCTCATAGTTTTGTAAAATTTACAATCCGTATCCACTTTATGCTATATAATGTTAATTTTTCGTTTTTGCATATTGTATTTACGAAAAGCAATTTGTAATCTCTCGTATGTTTTTTACTCCGATTAACTTAATTTTAGAATTTTTTATATTGTCTTTATTAATCTGAGGTAATATGCATACATTAAACCCCATTTTTTCTGCCTCAATTACACGTTGTTCTGCCATATTAACTGCTCTGATCTCGCCGGTAAGACCTATTTCTCCAAATACAATGGTATTACTATCTAACGTTCGATTCTTGTAACTGGATAATATAGCCAGAACAATTGCTAAATCCAAGGCCGGTTCATTGATTTTCATACCACCTGCAACATTAATATAAGCATCCATTCCTGACATCTGAATTCCTAACCGTTTTTCCAAGACAGCCATCAGCAAATTTACTCGATTATAATCAGTTCCTGCTGCTGTTCTCCTTGGCATATTGAAATTAGTCTGACAGATTAAGGCTTGTACCTCTACAAGTATAGGTCTGGTTCCTTCTACAGAAGCTGCTACCACAGAACCCGGCTCTCCCTCTGGCTTTCCTTGAAGCATAAACTCGGAAGGATTACTAACTTCCACAAGTCCGTTATCCCTCATTTCAAATACACCAATTTCATTGGTAGATCCAAATCGATTCTTTACTGCTCTTAGAATACGGTAAGAAGCTTTGCTTTCACCCTCAAAATATAATACGGTATCTACCATATGCTCTAACACCTTAGGACCTGCTACTACACCTTCTTTGGTTACATGACCAACAATAAATATGGATATTCCCAATCCTTTGGCAAGATGCATCAAAATACTAGTACTTTCCCTGACCTGGCTTACGCTGCCGGGTGAAGCACCTATTTCTTCTTTATACATCGTCTGAATAGAATCAATAATGACTATTTGAGGTAGTATTTTACGTATGGTATCTTCAATACTATCTAGGTTTGTTTCACTTAATAGTAATAATTCACCCTCAAAAGTTCCCAATCTCTCGGCGCGCATCTTTATTTGCTTTAAAGATTCTTCACCGGATATGTAAAGTATCTTGTTCTGTCTTGCAGATAGTTCACGACACATCTGTAATAGAAGAGTAGATTTACCAATACCTGGATCTCCCCCCACTAATACTAAGGAGCCGTTTACAATTCCTCCACCCAAAACTCTGTCAAATTCCTGAATCCCAGTTAGGATTCTATCATCTTCAGCCGTTTCCACCTTAGATAATAGTTCAGGCTCTGCTGATTTTAATAGTACATTGCTTGAATTCGATTTTTTCAACACTGGTGCATCCACAAAAGTATCCCATTGGTTACATCCTGGACACTGCCCCATCCATTTAGAAGTTTCATATCCACATTCTTTACAGAAAAAAACCGTCTTACTTTTTGCCATAACTTCCTCCATTTTTACATAAGTAGAAAGAACTGTTCTGGTAATCAATAACTCCCAGAACAGTTCCCTGTTATTACTTAACAAATCGTAAGGAATGCTATTAAAGTTTTACTACCCTAATTGCTGATTTATGATTTTCACCCAATTCTACGCTTAACATAAGCTTACCGCCTAGATTTGTTTTCATCTTACCCACGTTTGTGTCGTCAATATATATTTTATATTCTTTCTCTGCTTCAAGTTCTAAAGTAATTTGTGCATCTTCAGGTCCCTCTACAAGAAAATTAACTTCCTTTTCTGTTACAGAAAGATGTTCCACAGTTGTTCCTGGAACGGACTCATAAACTATCATTCCGTTTCTCTCTAGTTTAGTAATTTCTTTAAATGTTTTTACCTTATATAAATCACCTTCATGCTCAAAATCATTTACCTTTGATTTTGTAGATAATAAATAATTGCCAAAACTGATTGTCCCATTGCTTTCTTCGCGTATTAATTCTTCAATTACTGACATTTTAAAATCCTCCTAGTTTTTAAATACTTGATTCGTTTAAATCCTCACATTTATTCGAATGGAACATATTATTTTTAAAACTTTTAAATCTATCTCTATTATATAATATTTGCTTGACAATATCTACAGATTTATGAATAAGATTTGAATTATTTCTTGGAAATATGAATTAATTTGTCGATAAGTTCAACTTGAACCAAATCTCCGCTGTGGATATTTCCATCTAATATTTCTTCTGCAAGCTTATCTTCTACATGAGTTTGTATTGCTCGTCTTAATGGCCTTGCCCCATAATTATGATCGTACCCAGCTTCAGTAATAAAATCTACGACGCCGTCACAGATTTCTAAACTAATGTTCATCTGTTGTTTTGATCTCTTGGTAATGGATTTTAGCATGATGCTAACGATATTCTTAATATCTTCTTTCGTTAAGGAATGGAATACAATAATTTCATCAATCCTGTTAATAAATTCAGGTTTAAAGATTCGTTTTACTTCTTCCATTACACCATCTTTCATCTTTTTATAATCTTCCTTAACATCGGTAACAGACGTAAAACCTAATTGCTTTGGAGAAATAATTTTCTGCGCACCAGCATTGGAAGTCATAATAATAATAGTGTTTTTAAAACTTATCTTTCTACCTTGAGCATCGGTAATATGACCATCATCCAACACTTGAAGCAGAATATTAAATACATCGGGATGTGCCTTTTCAACTTCATCAAATAGGATAACCGAATAAGGATTCTGCCTTACTTTCTCACTAAGCTGTCCCCCCTCATCATAGCCTACATAACCCGGAGGTGAACCTATGAGCTTGGAAACACTGTGTTTCTCCATATACTCTGACATGTCGACACGAATCATAGAATTTTCACTTCCAAACATAGCTTCTGCTAAGGCTTTGGAAAGTTCTGTCTTACCAACACCGGTTGGTCCTAAGAAAAGAAAAGAACCAATTGGTCTATTAGGATCTTTTAATCCTACTCGACCTCTACGTATAGCCTTAGATACTGCCAAAACGGCTTCTTCCTGTCCAATTACTCGCTCATGAAGAATCTTTTCTAGGTTCTTTAATCGTTCTGTTTCTTCCTCAGCTAATTTTTTAACAGGTATCTTCGTCCAGCTAGAAATAATATCAGCAATCTCATTTTCACCAACAATTAACTTTGTATCCTGTTTCTCTTTTTCAGAGCGTACTTGCAATAAATTCAATTGATTCGTTATTTCTTCTTGCTGCTTCTTAATTTCTCCTGCTCTTTCATATGCCTCTTTCTTAATGGCAAGTTCCTTTTCTTCTTCTAATTGTTCTATTTCTTTTTCTAATTCTTTCAATTCTGGAGAAGTAATATACGTACTGAGTCGAACTTTTGAAGCTGCCTCATCCATTAAATCTATTGCCTTATCTGGAAGATAACGATCATTAATATATCTGCTGGACATTTTTACAGCAGCTTCTAAAGCATCATCGGTAATCTTAACCTTATGATGTGCTTCGTACCTGTCTCTAAGTCCTTTTAATATTAATATTGCTTCCTCTTCCGATGGTTCTTCTATCACAACTGGTTGGAAACGACGTTCTAAAGCTGCATCCTTCTCAATGTATTTACGATATTCTTCTCTTGTGGTGGCTCCAATTAATTGGAGCTCCCCTCTTGCTAAAGATGGTTTGAGAATATTGGAGGCATCGATTGCTCCCTCAGCGCCACCTGCTCCAATGATGGTATGGATTTCATCAAGAAAGAGTAAAACATTTCCATCATTCATAACTTCACTGATTACCTTTTTGATACGTTCCTCAAATTCACCTCTGTATTTGGATCCGGCAACCATTCCAGATAAATCAAGTGTTAAAACTCGTTTATCCTTAATAATGTCCGGTATATTTCCTTCTACTATCTTTAATGCAAGGCCTTCTGCAATAGCAGTTTTACCAACACCAGGTTCTCCTACTAAGCAAGGATTGTTTTTGGTTCTTCTGCTTAAAATCTGCACAACTCGTTGAATCTCTGATTCTCTTCCAATAACAGGATCTAGTTTACCTTCTCTTGCATATTCAGTCAGATCTCTGCTGTATTGGTCTAGGGTAGGTGTACTTGATTTAGCCTTTGCTCTGCTTTTATTTGCAGCATATTCATTCTTAGCGGTATTCATATCAGCACCGATTGCTGTTAATATGTCTACATAAAGTTTTTGAACATTAATACCCAAGGTATTTAGTAGTCTTACTGCAATACAATCTGTTTCCTTAATCAATGCTATTAATATATGTTCAGTTCCTACTAATTGAGTTTTTAAACGAACTGCTTCCTTTAAACTTTGATCTAAAATACGCTTTGATCTTGGGGTGAAACCATCTACCTCGACAACCTCCGTTGCTGTATTAGGGGCAATTAACTGATTCACTAACTCTATTACTTTATCTACATCAACACCATTTTTCTCCAATACTTTAGAAGCTACTCCATCTGCTTCTAATAAACCAATTAGTAGGTGCTCGGTACCTACATAATTATGAGACAATTTATATGCAACTTCGGTTGCAAAGGTAATTGCTGCTCTTGCACTTTCCGTATATTTATCGTTCATAGTAACCTCCTTATTCTATCGTTACGTTTAGCGAATATTTGCTAATTTACGTAATTTGACGGTTAAATTATTTCAGGTAATTTCTTACGAATATAATCTGCTCTGTACTTATCTCTCTGTACACTTCCTACATTTTTATCCAAACTACTTTGTAGATTTCCAGGTTGAATCTCCATCATCAGTTCATGAACATTGTAATCATCACCCAGCTGAATCAATTTCATATCCATTCCTAGTTTCAATTGTGCCAGAAGGGTCATAGCATCACTTGAGGATAATTGTGTAGCGTACTTTAATACTCCATAGGAACGGTATACCTTATCCTCTATTTCATCAAAACTATTGGTAAGTATATATTCTCTCTGTCTTCTCTCCTGCTTCATTACCTGTTCTACAATACGATTCAAGTTCTCGATAATCTCTCGTTCTGTACTGCCTAAGGTTTTCTGGTTTGATATCTGGTAGAGACTTCCCATACTTTTTGTTGCTTCTCCATAAGTTCCTCTAAGTGCTATCCCATATTGACCTAACTGCTCTGCTAATTTTATTATTTTCCCTGCTACAGTCAAAGCAGGGAGAAATACCATATAGGATGCCCTTAATCCGGTTCCTACATTAGTAGGGCAGGCAGTTAAATAACCGTATTGTTCATGAAAGGCATAATCTAGCAATTCATTTGTTATATCATCAATTTTATTTGCTGCTCGAAATGCTTCTCCCATATTCATACCACCTGTTATAGATTGTATTCTTAAGTGGTCTTCTTCATTAATCATTATGCTGATTTTTTCATTCTCCGAGAGAATCAAACCAGTACTTTGATTTTTAGCAATGAGCAAGGGACTTATGATATGTCTCTCAACCATTGCCTCTTTATCTGTTTCCGAAAGTATATCCACATTACAGCTATAAAATTTTTCAGAAGTTTGAGCTTCAATTGTAGCACTAGCTTCTTTTACTTCCTGTACTAATTCAAGAGCTTGCTTTTCTGTTAACTTTGGTGAAAACGGATATTTTTTTAGATTACGTGCAAGTCTTATTCTGCTAGAGATAATAACATCACTATTCTTAGAGGCTTCATTATACCATTTAAGCATTGTTAATCTCCTCCTTTTTTAGATCACGAATCTTATCTCTAATTTTAGCAGCTTCTTCAAATTCCTCTTTTTCGATAGCATCCTGTAAGCGAATTGATAATTTATCTGTTTCAGATAAATCTTTTACTAATTTCTCTGTTTTTGTTTCAAATCCTTTTGGTTTCTTGCCTGTATGAGTATCGGATCCTTGAATACTCTTAATGCTCTTTTCTAATACTTTTTGAAAGCTATCATAACACTGATTACAACCGAACTTACCTACATGCATAAATTCGGAATAAGTCATACCACATCCATCACAATGTAGTTCATTTTCTACCTGATCTTTTTCATAATTACTATTGCCATAGTAGTTACCTAAGATTGTAGATAATAAACTTCCTAATGTTAATTCCTGATTTATAATAGGTGTTCCCATCTGAAAAGAAGTATATTCAGTTGCGCAATCTTCGCATAAATGCTGCTCGGTCTTCTCTCCATTAATAATTTCGGTATAATATATCTTTGCTTCATTTTTTTTGCATTTATCACATAACATAGTAACAACCTCCTATTCAAAATGACTCTAGTCATTATTCGTTGAAAAGTCGCAGAAAATCTTATTTATAATATCATGTACTTCTTCACAAGTGATATTCTTGCATACTGCCTTAGCTAACACTACTTTCATTTCACTTATCATTTCTTCAATTGCCTTGTATTTATCTGTATCGACTGCTATAACGGCTCCTTTTCTGCGATCAAGTTTTACATATCCTTCTTGTTTTAGAATTGTATATGCTTTATTTACTGTATGCATGTTAATTCCAATATCATCCGCTAAATCTCTAACAGAAGGTAGATTATCGCCCTCTCTTATCTCTGCATTTGCAATTCCAATAATGATTTGATTACGAAGTTGGATATAGAAAGCTTCATCACTACTAAAGTCTATGGTTACAATCAAATCATCCACCTCCTATTGGTTCGTTATATTTGTTATATTTATCGTATAACAGAATGTTTTTTTTGTCAAGTATGTTTTTGGGGTTAGTAGGACGGTTTGCTGGGGTTGCTTTAAAAGTCTATGGGGGGTGTATGGAGATTTGGCTGGTAGGGGGTGGCGTGATACAAGTAGTTTATGCTGCCTTACCCTCAGTCGGTATGTTTTTTACAAGCCTCTTAATGTTGGAAACTGCAAGCTTGGGCTTGCAGTTTCCAACAGAGTCTTGACAAAACATGGGCACCTCCATCGGCCGGACGACGCATAAACTACTTGTATCACGCCACCCCCTACCAGCCAAATCGCTGTACTTTTTGATAGACTTTTTAAAGCAGCCTGGGCAAACCTGATTTTCGGTAACTGATTAAAATATAAAATAAAATATAAAAATATTGATTAATGATATAAAATAAACTTATTTATACTAAATAATTTAAACTCAACTATTTAACTCAACTATTTAACTCGACTATTTAAACTCATTATTTAAACTCAATATTTTTAGTAAGATATAATTTCTTGGTTTGGTTAAGTCTATGGCATCATAGTTTCTTGCTCTTAGTTTAGTCTCTTGATTTGGTGTATATATGAATTAGTATGATTGACATGGTTATTATAATTGCTCCTAAGACGGCTATTATAATGCCCATGGTTATTAATTTGTTTTTATATTCTTCTGAGTGAATTAGTTCATTGGATTTTACATATTTATTGGTTGTATTTACATTTTGATTTCCGATATAGCGTTGTAGGGTTTTTTCAATTTTATCGTATTGGTAAAAACCTGCTTCGCCTTCTTCATTTATGACATAGAGTAGTAGGAATTCATTTACTACATCGTTATCGAAGGTGTAAGCATCCATTGTTATATCATTTAAGGTAAGCGTTGTTTTGGTATATCCTTCTGGTATATCGGTATCATTGCTTGGAGTGCTTATGCGATATCGATATCCATTCTGGATGTAGGTGTTTTCACCGTCTTTTGTTACTAATATATTGTTTATTTGGGTAAAGGTTTCCTCATTATTAGTATCTGATGGATTTTCACTTTGGTCATCCGCTGTTTCCATTGTACCTTCGGTTTCAGATTCCAGTACTTTATCCTCTTTTGTTGCTTTTATGATATATTCTTTTGTATCTCCTGATTCGGCGGTTATTGTTACTACTATTTTATTCGTTCCTACGATAAGTTTATCATTGCCTTGGATCGTTACTGTTGCGGATTTTTCTTCTGGTAAGGCACTTATAATAAGTTGATCTAAATCATTGGTAACTTTGGTAGTATACTCCATAGTGGTTGATTCAAATTCAGGTTCTAAAGCGCTAGGGCTAATTTTTAAAGATTTTAATTTTGCATTTGTTGAGGCTGTCTTAGCTGCAATAACACTAATATTAAGTCGATTACTTGATACTGACATATTAAGACCTGATTCATAGTCATAGACTGCAGCTTTTTCTTTTATTATGATATCACTAGACCCAATTTTTTTTGTTTTAAATTTTACGATATATTTTCGTGAATATTCTTCCGTCGCAACATTAATATCTGAAAGCTTTAATAGTCCTTCTCCACCTGCTATAAAGGATGCCCCACTCTGAAATTCAAGTACATCATCATTATATGTTATATATGCTTCAAAATCTCCTATTAAAGCTTCTGATGATAATTGTAAACTCACAATTACCTCATCACCAATTATTACATCCGGTGTATCCGTACTTACGTTAATAGTAGCACTTGCCGCCTTACATACATTAAACGGCATAATAATCATTCCCACTATAGCTAAAATAATAAGAATAATACCAAATTGTTTCCTTTCATTTTTCTCTCTCTTTATCAATCCAATTAATATCATCCAAATTCCCCCTTATCTAATAAATTTCCTACCGATTTTTTCTTTACTAAAATCTGATCTAGCAAACAACATCGTTTAACAATCCGAATTTCTAATAAATGATTGTCACACAAAAAGTCCTTATAAAATTATATTATGAATATTGACGTATGGTATAGGTGTCAAAACCCTAATAAACTGAATTATGAATATCGATGCATCTATATTTGTTTTGTCGTAGACCGGCTGACAAGGCTGCTTATGTCCGACTAGAGACTCAGTGAAAAACAGAGCAGCTGCGATGTTTTTCATATCTTTGAGGCTCTACAAAGGACATGCCGCAGGAAGGCAAGGTAGACAAAACAAATATAGATGCACCGATATTCATTACACATCCTAAATTTGGTTTTGACAACTGTACCATACGTCAATATTCATGCGAAAGTCTATATTAGACTTTTTGTACCACCAACAAATATACAAAATCCGATTGACAGAAGATAATAACCCGTCAATCGGACTGTTGCATTTGCAGAACTCAACTTATTGGACTAATTACTCTCTTACAACATTTATCAAATATTCTCTCGTATCACCATTTTCGGCAGTGACTGTAATGATTACTTGATTGTTACCTACTTGAAGTGGAATATAGCCGGTTCCTTGTAATGTGGCTTTCTTACTTACTGTTGTTGCAGAAATATTAATTGTTTCCACTGTATTATCAACGAATAAAGAATATGGTTGGTCTACCGATAAATTAAAGGTTGGAGATAAACTATATCCATCTACGCTTAAGGTTTTTAACCAATTGTTTGGATTATATACTGTGGTTGGTAGTGGTGATGCAATATCCGGCATATTATTAAAAATAGGGATTGAAAATACAATTGGTACGTTCATCATTCCACTATACGCGGCAAAGGTTTTTTTTGCCTCCGCATTTGGAGCTTCTACATTAGCCATATACTGATGTGAGTAGGTAGAAGTAGATGTAGCATTAAACTTTTGTAAATATATTGTATTCTGCCCTCTGCTAATATAATTACGACCTATATTATAGGCCCCTCCTACAATAGAATCATATGGGTTATCCCAAGGTATTAGGTAAAGTGCATTGAGCTCAGCACTCGTTGTTCCATTTTGGGCATATTTCAAGCCATTGGCAACTGCACCTCCTGCAGCGGTGCTATGATATGCACCAATATTATAGAAGTTAAATAGCCCTTCAAGGCCTGATACCGTTCCTGAAACACTAGAACTTAAGGTTGTAGTTCCAGTAACTATTTCCTGTTTTACTCTTGATGCTAGATGATAAGGACTTACACCGGAGTACTCTGCGGCTTTTATAAAAGTCTCTGAATAGGTTTTTGAAGCATTATTACCTGTATCATCTACATAAGAATAATATGTATTATATAACGGAGTATTATAAAATATACCTTCTACCCCTGTTGCGTTCTGATATTCACTTTTATAGGTAAGAAGTTCAAATTGAAAAATACCTTTATCATTTAGAAAGTTTCTCGGATCCATATAATATGCTATCGCATCTTTTGATGCTGTAACCCATGTAGATCCGTCAAATGGAATAAAACTATCCTTATTCCAATTATATGCACCTGTCTCTAAGGATTTCCACTCAACACTTTTACCATTTGAGATTAAGTTTACCCCAATTGCACCCTCTTTTTCAATTAATGTATTCCAATCAAGTCCTGTATGATATGCTTCAAATACCCAGGTTGGATATAGCTGATGTAATTGTCGTAACAGTGATTTATAACTTTCCGAGAAACCGTCAAGCGTCATTTTCTGTTCAAATTCCGAATCTGATAAAGTACCTGTTACTGGTATCGTTGTCGGAACTGGCGTTATCGTACCACTTGGGTTACTATTTCCGATCCCGCTTCCACCAATAAGAATATATTCTGCTCTTACATATCCCTGATATGTGATACCATCTCTAATAAAGCCAAGGTTATACCAAGGTACTGAATCAACTTGAACCGTATTATAGACAGTTACAGCTTGATTCGTTGATAGTAAGATAGGATTATAATAGGTATCAAATAAAATATCATAATTAACTGTTATATTTTCATAAACATTAATATATGAAGAATAATTAACCGTGCCCCCAGTAGGTGAGGTTATTACCGGAATATATCCAAATGGCGTTGGTGTCGGGCTTGCAGTCGGAGTCGGTGTTAGGCTCGGTGTTGGCGTTACCGTGGGTGTGGTTGATACTTCTGGATTTTTGGTAGGTTGCGGAGTGACCGTTGGTGTTGTATTCGGTTTTTCTGTCGGTTTTATGGTTGGTGTCGGAGTTACCTCTACATTTACTCTCATTAAAACTTGATCCGCTAATACATACCCTGAATATTTCACACTGCTGACTGTAAAAGATACTTTAAACCATTTCTTCCCGTTTTTATCCGTAACTTCCTTTGTTATAGTCACTGATTTTTCATCTTTTAATGATATCTGGTCGCCATCTTCATTGGTCAGGTATTTATAGGTTGAACCTGCACCTTTTCTTATCTTGACCTTTTTGCTACTATTAATATTAGCTTTCATACTTGATGCTAGGGTAAGTTTTATATAATCACTTAACACATAACCCGTTGAAGTTCCCTTTGTTGTCTTAAAAGTTATTCGGTACCATTTTCCTGAGTCAACAATAACCTCATTTAGTATGGTTACTTTTTGATTCTTAACTACAGCGCATATTTTTGTACTAGTTGTGGTAGGCTTTTTTCGTACATTTAAATTACTGGCTATTACAGTTGCCGATATCTTAAAGTCTGACTCCTTAATATTAACTTTATCCGCTATCTGAGTCGGCGTTGGCGTTGGTGTTGAAGTTGGTTTAGGGGTCGGCGTTGGTTTAGGGGTTGATGATTCTTCTTTGGTGCCATCCTTTACCTTAATATACTCTTTCATGACATAACCTTTCGCTGTTTTACCACTAGACTTAAAGGATATCATATACCACTCATCTAACTCATCAGTAATAGTTACCTCTTCTCCCTTTTTAAGAAAAGTATCACTTCCATTCACTTGAACTTTACTATAAGTAGTCCCTGGTCCTGAACGGATATTTAGGCTTGTAGCTGTTACTGTACCTGTGGTTGCTGCAACCGCCTGTAGTGAATTTATGGTAAGTCCTGGTGGCCATATTAATAACATGCAGAGTATTATAATAATCCATTTACGAAAATTACTTTTTTTCATACCGTGAATCCTCCTAAAACGCTTATGAATCAAATTTCAACATATCTTCTGCCTTTCAGATAAATTAATTTATCAATCATCCAATCAGCATATCAAATAATGTTATTTTCACTATATATTACCTATTACATATGGCACTTCTGTGACATCATATCAATATTTGTAATTATATCAATAATTTAGGTGATTGGGCAAGCAATATGTGGAAAAAGATAAAATTTTATCACATATTTCCAAAATGTCAAAAAGATAGTTATACTTTTAAAGATTTATTCAGAAATGAAAAGAGATGTTTGATTGCTTTATTTTAATAAAACAGCAATCAACCATCTCTTCAAGCTTATGTAAATCGAACCAGCTTACTTGTTAAACTTATTCCTTTACTTATCTTTTCCAATTGCTAATATCCCAGCAATCATCATAAGTGGAAAAATCATAGCAATCAATAATCCCATCTTTAGTCCAGCCTGTTCAAGTCCAATATTTTCACCAAACAAGAATTTCAATGGACCACTTACCGTTTTTACTCCCTCTGACACAATTCCTGCCATCCAGGGTCCAACTGCACCACCTACATCTCCCATAACTGCTAATAATCCAAACATGGCAGTTCCACCAAGTGGTTGCTTTCTTGCGCTTAAGCTAAAAGTTCCCGGCCACATTAAGCTCACTGCAAAACCACAACTGGCACAACCAAGTAATGAAAACATTGAAATTCTAGAAAAGACAGTAAAACTATAACATATCACACATAAAATTGCACTAAACAGTAATGCCTTTTTAATGTTTAGACGTTCTCCCATAACTCCGTAAATTGTTCTTCCAATACCCATAAACACTGCAAATAAGCAAGGCCCTAACAAATCACCAAGTACCTTATCAACATTAAGACCTCTTTGTGCAAAAATTGAGGCCCACTGAGACATTGTAAGTTCAGAAGCACCGGCACAAAGCATTAAAATTAAAGCAATTCTAAAATATTTAGAACTAAATAATTTCTTTACAGTAACCTTCTTCTCTTCCTTCACTAATTGAAGAATTGGTACTTTAGTAAAAACATAGGTATTGCAGATTGGCAACACAGACCACATAATGGGCAATAAAAACCAAATCTGATTTCCTAATATCTTTAATAATAAAGTACTAATTAAAACCACTGCCATCTGTCCCCAACAATAAAAGGAATGTAATAAACTCATAGCTGATGCTTTCTCGTCTCCCGGCAAAGCTTCCACAATTGGGCTGATTAATACCTCAATTAACCCACCACCAACTGCATAGATAACAACAGCAACAGATAATGCAATGTAGGAATTAGGTAATATCTTTGGCAATAGTCCTAGACAGATTAATCCAAAGGAGCAGAAAATATGAGCTAATACGGTAAGTTTTCGATAACCAATTTTGTCGCCATATCGAACAGCTACTAAATCGGTCAGAATCTGAACTCCAAAATTTAAGAATACCAGACGTCCTAATCTTTCATAGGATAAGCCAAACTCTTCTTTAAATATAACAAATAATAAAGGCGTCAGATTATTAACAATGGCTTGCGTGATATATCCCGCATAGCAAGCATAAACGGTATGTTTATACGTATACTTCATAGTGTTTTCGTCCTTCTTCAAACCAATATTTATTATTGCAGTATGGCTATTTGTCTTCTATAGCCGGGCTATTTATTCTATAGCCCTCCCTATATCGTTTCTCATATATTTATTCTCAAATGTAATCCATTCAGTCGCAGAATATGCATTTTTTCTAGCTTCTTTCAGATTTTTACCGATAGCTGTTACTCCCAGAACACGTCCGCCGTTGGTAACAATACCTGCATCTGTCTTCTTGGTACCAGCCTGAAAAACATAGTAACCCTTTCTATTTTGAAAGGTCTCCAAACCATGTATTACAAATCCTTTTTCATAATGTTCCGGGTAACCAGCTGAAGCCAGCACTACACATACTGCTGCATTATCCTCAAACTCTAAATTGATATCCAATAGCTTTCCATCAATACAGGCTTCAAACACTTCAATGATGTCATTTTTCATACGAGGAAGTACAACCTGAGTTTCAGGATCACCAAACCTAGCATTATATTCTAATAATTTTGGTCCTTTATCCGTTAGCATTAATCCAAAGAATAGAATACCTATAAAGTCTCTTCCTTCTGCCTTCATAGCATCCATAGTTGCCTGATAAATGTATTGTTTACAGAAATCATCCACTTCTTTCGTATAAAAAGGACTTGGAGAGAAAGTTCCCATACCACCTGTATTCAAACCTTGGTCGCCGTCCTTGGCACGTTTATGATCTTGTGCACTTGTCATTGTGGTAATGTTCGTTCCATCACAGAAAGCTAATACTGACACTTCTCTGCCTGTCATAAATTCTTCCACCACTAATCGGTCGCCAGCAGTTCCAAATTGCTTGTCCTGCATAATTGCTTTCACACCAGCTTTAGCCTCTGCAAAATCCATGCAGATTAATACACCCTTGCCAAGCGCCAATCCATCTGCCTTTAAAACAACTGGATAATCATGGTTTTCCAGATATTCAATTGCTGCTTCGGGTGTTTCAAAGGTTCTATAATCTGCAGTTGGTATCTTATATTTCATCATTAGATCTTTTGAAAAAGCCTTTGAGCCTTCGATTATAGCAGCATTCTTTCTTGCCCCAAATACACGGAGACCTTTCGCTTCAAATACATCTACTATACCAGCTACAAGTGGATCATCAGGTCCAATAATAGTTAAATCAATTTCCTCTTTTTCTGCAAAGGCTGCCAATCCATCCATATCCATAACAGATATGTTTACACATTCCGCATATTCTTCCATTCCGGCATTACCGGGAGCACAATACAATTTGTCTACAAGTTTACTTTGGGCTACCTTCCAGGCAATGGCATGTTCTCTTCCACCACCGCCTACAATTAATACTTTCATGAGATTTCCTCCTTAAACAACTCTGTCCGATATGATTGTCTGTAATCCATATTATTTGATATATACATAGTTATGACTTAACTTCAATCTGTCATTCGCTATCAAATCAATCGCTTCCGGTAGAATGTTCCACTCTGCCTCTTCCATAACTCTTCTTTGTAAAAGCTCCGGTGTATCATCCTCTAATACCGCAACGGCTTTCTGTAAAATGATTGGCCCTGTATCAGTTCCTTCATCCACAAAATGCACCGTAGCACCAGTAATTTTAGCACCACGTTCTAATACTGCCTCATGTACCTTAAGTCCATAATAACCGGTACCACAGAAAGAAGGGATAAGAGAAGGATGAACATTTATGATTCTATTATGATATTTTTGAATTAGAACCTTCGGCAAAATCACAAGATATCCTGCCAATACGATTAAATCAACATTATAGTTATCTATCGCGTTTAACAAAGCCTGATTAAATTCTTCTCTATTGCTATAATCCTTCGGAGATATGCTATCAGCTTGAATGTCATACTTCTGAGCTCTTTCAAGGGCAAAAGCATCCTTTTTATTACTTAAAACTACTGCAATTTCTGTATTGGTTATCTTACCTTGGTCCATGCTATCAATAATTGCTTGAAGATTGGTACCTCCGCCGGAAACTAATACTGCAATTCTTAGCATACAGTCACACCTTTCTCGCCTGCCTTGATTTCGCCCATAATATATGGTGTTTCCCCTGATGCCTGAATTAATCTCACTGTTTTGTCTGCGTCTGCACTATCCACTACAACCATCATACCAACACCCATATTATACGTATTATACATCATCTTTTCATCAATTGAGCCATCCGTTGAAAGCATTTTAAAGATCGCCGGTACCTCGTAACTGTTTTTACGAATGATTGCATGCATACCATCGCATAACATACGTGGAACATTCTCATAAAAACCACCACCTGTTATGTGGCTACAGGCCTTTACAGTAATACCACCTGTTTTTAAGGACTTTAAGGCTTTTACATATATTTTTGTAGGAGTCAATAAAGTTTCTCCTAAGGTTGCACCTAAAACTTCATAATAACTATCTAATGCTTCTCTCTTCATGTTAAATACATTTCTCACTAAGGAATAACCATTACTATGAATTCCTGAGGAAGCGATTCCGATTAAAACATCTCCATCTTTTAAGGAATTTCCAGTAATTAATTGCTTCTGGTCTACAATACCAACTGCAAATCCAGCAAGGTCATATTCATCAATTGGGTAAAAACCAGGCATCTCTGCAGTCTCTCCACCGATTAAAGCAGCACCTGCTTGTTTACAGCCTTCGGCAACTCCACTTACAATGGTTGCAATTTTCTCAGGTTCATTCTTACCACAGGCAATATAATCTAAGAAGAATAAAGGTTCACCACCAGCACATGCAATATCATTTACACACATGGCAACACAGTCAATGCCAATTGTATCATGTTTGTCTAAGATAAAGGCAATCTTTAATTTAGTACCCACACCATCTGTACCGGAAACAAGTGTTGGTTGTTCCATGTTCTTAAAACTTTCCAGTGAAAATGCACCAGAAAAGCCACCAATTCCTGTTAATACTTCACTTCTCATAGTCCCTTTTATATGTTCTTTCATTAGTTCAACTGCTTTGTAGCCAGCCTCAATATCTACGCCTGCCTTTTTATAATCCATGGTTAATCCTCCTTATATAATATATGTTTGAAGTTTTGATAACGCCGTAATTATATTTTTTCCATCTCGCACATGGTGCAAGACCTTATTCATATTCTAACATAACAATAGTAATTTGTCTTAAGTTTCTATTTTATTAATTCTTATCATTTTTATTAGTATAGTTAATAAAGCGCTAATTATATATAAGTATACAGAATAAATTTGACTACTCCCTATCTTATCTATTACTCATTGGGTAAAAAGTTCTAAGTCAAAGCGGATATTCGCAATCCGCTTCGCTACTTGCTCATAACCTTATATCTGCTACGCAGATATTTCAGTCGGAGCTTGAACTCCGACTGAAACAAGTAAGTCCCAACTCACCGCTTACGCTTCGTTAAGAAGCGGGGGACTTACTTATAAGGTTAATTTACATAGAGGCGGGAAACCCCCGCCTCTTTGCTTTTTTCTATTATTTCATATCTTTCATATAAGCTTTATATCCTAATTTCTCTAATTTTTCTGCCTTTATAACGACTCCATCCTTTAATCCTTCCGCATATTTTTTAATACGATCCAATAACTCAACATCAGAGGTTGCAAGAATCTTAGCAGCTAGTAGACCAGCATTCAAACCACCATTGATTGCAACGGTTGCAACTGGAATTCCTCCTGGCATCTGAACGATTGAATATAGAGAATCTACACCACCTAATGCCTTAGTCATAATTGGTACCCCTATAACCGGCATAGGGAATATTGCTGCTGACATACCCGGCAGATGTGCTGCACCGCCTGCTCCTGCAATAATAACCTTATACCCTTTTTCTTCTGCTGATTTCGCATAATCAAAGAATATATCCGGCATTCTATGGGCAGAAATAACCGTCATATCATATTCAATTTTTAATATGTCTAATACTTCTGCTGCTTTACTCATAACCTCAAGATCTGAGTCACTTCCCATTATAATTCCTATTTTAGCTGCCATTGTGTAATCCTCTCTTTCTGTACATTACCGGTTAAATGCTTCATTAAGTTTTTCAGTACCTGGTAATGTAAACCTACCATCTTTTATAATTGTGATTGTTTCTCCATTCTTCTTATAAACAGTTATTTCACCAAGTTCATCATAAGGAATGGTTATATCTGTATGACAGTTAAAGTAAGCCTGATCCATATCAGTCTTTCTCAATATAGATATTTCATTATCTTTTGCTACAATTTGCTTTCCATCTGGATTATATAATTTTAAATCTTCACTCATTTTGTAACAGGTATCTCCTACAGCAAAATGAGGCCCAGTCTTTTCAGCAATCAATATTGGCAATTTATTAGCAATATTGTATTTTTGTGCCATTACATAGGCAGTTGTATTGGTTCCTATTGCAAATTCGCCAAGAGGCAAAGTATCCTGACTATACATTAGATTTTCCTTAATAAATTTTTTATTCTCCTCTTCTGTTTCAAAATTCTTACAGGTATAAGAACTTATCTTACCATCCATGAAGTTTAAAGATAAATCTATGTATTCCAATTCATTCAGATATACCTTTGTAACATGAAGAACCCCCTCGGTTCCAGTCAATTTAGGTGAGGTAAAAACTTCACCTACCGGAATATTTACATCGGCAGTACAATTTTCAAAGATAGTTTCACTCTTAGGATCTTTAATTTCATAAAGCATTACCTTAAGATTTGTATTGTTTTTTCCGCTACCAAGAATTCGAACATATTCTCCTTGGTCCAAAGCATCTATAATTTCTTGTTGAATATCCTTATAGGTCTGATTATCTAAGGTATTTACTTCTACCGTTTCATTAAATATATCTCTAAACTGATCGCCAATCTCAGGAATTGGATAAGCAATAATGGTAAAGCTTGTCGCCTCACCCCTGATATATTCATTCATAACCAAACCAGAATCACGATTATATGCAACGAATAATTTCTGCTGTCTCTTATCTAACTTAATTACTTCTTCCTTATTCTCAGGTGTAAAAGGTTTTTCTCCAAACACATGAATTAAAGCGGGGCCAGCATATACCGTTGCAGCATCCTTATACTTTTCATAAGCTACACGTAGACCTTCCAATTTTCTTTCATTAAATGCTTTATCTAGATATAATCCGTTATCAAATCGATGATCATAATCATATTGTTTATTCGGCCCGGTTGAATGATATCCTATTTTAAGATGCTGCTTCTTATTCACGCTGTTAATAGCGGCGCGAAAGATAACCGGCTCAAGACCCATATCTGCAAAATAGTCAATTGCATAGCGCAGCATTCTTTCAAAGCCAATACTATATCGTATGGCAACTGTGGCCTTTTTATTTAAATCAATTCCTGCATTCGCAAATCCTCTGCGATATCCTTCGGTATAGGTAAACGCCATAGCCTTAACCTCTTCCTCCGGTAAGCTATTCAAAAAATCAGCAATTTGTATTTCATTGTTACTAATATATTCCCCAAATTGATAAAGGTATCTTAAGTCCTTAAGATCCCAATTTAGAATAATATCCTTAACAAAAGATAGATCAGGGTCGAGTTGTTCCCTTATTCTGAATTCCACCATATCTCCACAATAGTCGCTGATAAAATCATAAATTGCACGTTTAGCATCCTTATATGTGAAATCATCTTCTTCTTCAAAATAATTATATATCTCGATGAATAATTCAAGGTAAATAGTAATATCAGATAATCTGTATTCATAGGCATATACAATCAGACTTCGTATCTCGGTATATAAAAAAGACAGCAATTTCCCATATTTCTTACCTAGCTTTTCCACTGCATATTTAGGATTCGCATAACTGTCATAATAATTTTCAACCAATATATCTTCATATAAATCCTGATTTAATTTCTGAAGTTCTTCAATAGGTAATTGAATTAATACATCCTCTGCCACCATTGGAACAAGTTTCTTTATCTTTAAGATAAAAGAAGCAACTTTATGAAAATAATCCAGCCAAGGTTCCTGTATCACTTGTTCCCCTATCATGGTCTCAATTCTTTCCATAGATAAATCATAACGTTCTTTAATTTCATCATTCATATCACAAAATAATCCTACGTATTTCATACAAACTCCTATCCGCCTGCTTTAGCAGGCCTTTAAATCAAGATGTGCGAAATGCTTTCACACTACTCCTACCCGCGTGCTTTAACAGGCCTTTTTTCTGCAAGCAGTTATATGTATTCTTGCACTTTTTTTATAAACTAATTCCAACCATATATAAAGTTAGATATATAATTGATAGAAATCCATTTAAGATTAAACCTATGATAGGTGCGGTATAATAGATTTCTTTTCCCTTACACGCTTTAATACCAAGAATAAAACCAGTAATGGATACTCCAAACAATGCCATTCCAATCACACCAAGTAAAAGACTCCCATTCCCGGCAGACAAACTTGATATATATGAAATTACAAAAAGAGCAATACAGGATATAATTCCTAAAATTAACGATATTAAGCCTTTTATTGAATGATTTCTACCTGAAAATTTTAACACATCTCTTTTACGTTTAATCATGGCCCGCTCCCGTACAATTATATTATTTCGTCTTTACTCTTAGCATTCTATGACAGATTAAAAAACATAATCCGCCTATTATTCCACCCAATGTGTTCAAAAACAAATCATCCACATCAAAAATTCCTACTTTTAGAATTAATTGGATGATTTCTATGGTCAGACTAAATTCAAGACTCAGTAGGGTTATATTTATTAATTTTCTGTTACGTATGCTAATAATGGGTAGAGCAAATCCAAAAGGAGTAAATGCTAGTACATTACCAATAATATTAACAACAAAACTTTCGAGACCTATCTCATTTCGATAGGTTATAAAACGTTTCAGTTCCTTAAAAATTGTTAAATTATATCTATATTCATCTGAACCTAAGGTTCTTCCATAACGTTCACTAAAAAACAAAAAATATGCCAGTAAAATTATATATAATACAAACAACACTCGTGTTATAGTCATGATGATTGTTCTATGAATTGGTTTCAATGATGTTCTCCTTCACTCTGCATTCCATTTCTCACTCATTATAAAACAAATCAATCCATACGTAAAGGGGTAAGAAAGATGCTAATGCAAAAAAATTAGAAGAATACTTCTTGCTGCTTTAAAATCTATCATTAAGTTATTGAGGATTTCGAAGGGGCAGGAAGGGACATCCATGGTAGTTTATGCTGCCTTACCCTGCGTCGGCATGTTTTTTACAAGCCTCTAGACGTAAGAAAATGCAAGCACAGCTTGCATTTTCCTACAGAGTCTTGACAAAACATTTACGCCTCCTTCGGCCGGTCGACGCATAAACTACCATGGATGTCCCTTCCTGCCCCTTCGAAATCGCTGAAGTTTTTGGATAGACTTTTAAGCAGCTGTACAGGTATCCAATTATTCTATAATATAAGTTATCAGAAGTAACGAAGTAACTTTTGATAAAAGACGGTGTTTTTACGCTGTACATCCGATTATATGAACAAGTCTTTAGTTCCTATAATATAAGTTATCAGAAGTTACGGAGTAACTTTTGATAAAAAGCTGTGTTTTTTCCGTTGTACATCCGTTTATAGGAACAAGTCTTTGGTTCCTATATATTACTTTGTTGTTGGATATATTGTTTGGTTGAGTATAGATGTGGTTTTGTTTCCAAATATATCCGTTATTATATTGTTCCCTTTCGGCTGTATTTGCAGATATTCAGTCATGGAAGGTGTGTTTTTGAGTATGATTACTATTGTATTTCCGATTATCATGGAATAGGATGCTATATCAACATTATTCTGAATTACTGCAAAAGCTGGTGTTCCTGTTAGTGCTTCATTAAAGGTTAAAGTAATGGTTGTTGGATAGGAATAAACCAAATTTTGCAGTGCTGGTGCTGAATTATCTTTTAAAATAAGTGTAGTCTGATAGGGATTCATTGTTGTGTAGCTATTACTATATCCTTTTATTCCGGATATCATAATATTGTGGGCTTTTGTGTTGGTTATGGTATTTGGCTCTAAATTTATTTTTACTGTAAAGGCATCGATTAATTCTGCTGATTTTATTGCTACACCTTCAATATAATAATTTGCTTTATTTTCTGCTGTTTCTTCATCTATGATATTACTAAACTGTACAAAAAAGCTGTTATTATCACTTAAGGATACATAGGTTGAAGTTGGCGCAGGTAACTGCATCAAGTTATTCATCGTAAAGTTTACATCAACCTCTGTAAATACTTCTACTGCATCAGCTTCTTTTATGACATAATATCCATCCCAATATCCGATTAATACCTTACCCCAATCATTTAAAAGGGTTAATGCTGTTGGCAAGGTATAATTAACTTTAGTATAATCTTTAGAATCCACTTTGCCCTCTATCCATTCTGTATTAATAATAATCCAGCCTGGTGTTTTAATAGCTCTGTCAAATCTAGCAGTTAAAGTATTATACGCTGTTCGTTCAAGGGAAATTAATTTTGCTTGAGGCATTGTCTTAGTATTCGTTCCAAAATTTATGGTAAGTGAGTCCTCGCTCAGATTGTTTCCCTCTAGGTCTTTCACATCATGTAGCCTTACTGAGAACATCTTATTGCGATCTGCTACAGGCATGTTGGTTAGATCAATCACCAATGACTTTTTGTCTGCTGTGGTTTCATAGAATAACTCTGTATTCAATATGCTTAATGTTGTTGACTCAGCAGTCTGCCCCAGAGTCAATACCTTGGCATCTATAATATACATATCAGAAAAGTCCATTGCCTCATTGAAATTTAGATTGACAATTAAACCTGTTTTATCCAGCGTATAATCCACAAAGGAGGGTGCTTTCGTATCTTTTAAAGTTATATTCGTATTATATTCTTTTATAGCAATTCCATCCGTTGTTTTTATCGTAGAAAGTAAGTGAATACCATATAACCCTCGGAAATTATTTGCAGCTTGAATCGTAAGTGTTTTTCCATCCTCAGATAAGCTTGCTGTTAAATTACCTAATGTATTCGCTACAACTCCATTCATATCTAACTGAGGCGTTATTGTGACGGAACTCAGCAGATTTTTATTGATTCCAATAACAGTGTATGAGTTAATTTCTTTATCAAATGTAATAGCTAGTTTAGTTGCCTCTAACAATACAATATCTTTTACGTTAACTGTTTCTAATGCATGGTCATGATCATCATTATCGTCATAGTCGTCATACTTTTCGGATAATTTAACTGTAACTTTGCAATACGGCCTTACTACGGTTCCATCTTTATAAGTAATCTTACATTTAATAAAGGTTGTTCCCTTTCTTGCTGAGGAAACAATAGCTGTTTTAGCATCCCCGGAAGCCTGCACCGTTGCAACTTTTTCATTCTGTGAATACCAAGTAATATTCTTTATGTTATCCCCTATATTATCTAAGGACAACTGAAAGGTTTCGCCAGCCTCAACTAAGGTTTTACTGTCGAAAGAAACAGATGGCCTATGTCTTTTTCTAGCTTTTGCACTGGCAGTATTTTCATTACTGAAAGAAATCATTGGAAGCAGCAATATGATTACTAGCATAAGTGCTATTCCTTTAAATACACGTTCTTTCATTGGAATCTCCTCCTTATATGAAAATTTATTTTATACAATTATAATAGTTCCATATAATGTCATTTTAATGTCAAATTAATCCATTTTAAAATTTAATAATAAAAAACCAGCGCTATTTTATTAGCGCTGGCCTGTATTATATTAATAATTTTTAATTATTGAATTGCAGTAGATACCGGAGTAGTCCTTATATCTGCTTTATTACCATTTGCATCAGTAATTGAATTAAATTGAGTAACCGATAATTGCATATTAGAATTTGTTGTAGGTATCTCATTAAGTGTAATTACAACTGTATTTCCATCCATAACTGCACTTGAGAATAAATTTTTATTACTTTGTAGTACTTGGAAACTTGGATTACCTGATATTGTCTCATCAAATGTTAATATAATTGAGTATGGATAAGAGTATTTAGTACTTACCAAAATTGGAGCTTTATTCTCATACAATAGAATTGTTGTCTGATATTTCTCCATCGCAGAGTAAGTACTTTCATAACCTGTAATACCAGTAATTGTAATCGGATATAAAGTCGTAGCTTTTAGTGAGCCTGTTTGTAAGGTTAATCTTACCGTAGCACCACTAACTGTATTCTCTGTTAACTCTGCTCCAATAATTGTTGTTCCTGTCCCAATAATTGAATAGTTAGAGATATTCTGTGCCGTACTTAAATCCAATTTCTTATCAAAGTAAACATAAATAATACTAGGATTTTCAATTGATTGTACAATGCTCTTTGGTGCAGGCAGGGCACTGGATACCGAAGCATCTCTTTTAACCTGTATACTAGTTGCTGCATTCAGATTATTATATGCGTCTCTAACAAATCCCGCTGGAATCGTTATAGTATAAACTCCACTCTCATTTATCTGATCATTGTTTAGTATTAGCATTACTTGGTTATTCTTCGAGGTGGCTGTATAGTATAGTAACCTACTACTTATTTCGCCATTTGCAGTGTTAACCATTTTGGCTACTAAGCTACCCGTATCCGTTACTACTGTGACATCCTTATTATAAGTTAAAGTAAGTATATGAGTATCAATACCCTTCTCCGTCACCATTTCAAGTACTGATTTCGTAAATACTGGAATGACTTTGTCTACCGTAAAGTTTACCGGACGACTAGTCGATGTATAAGCGGAACTTGATGAAGTTACATTGTAGCTATCCCAGCCTTCAAGTAATACTGTTTGCGCACCAGTCAGTAGCGCCGAGGTAGAAGAGATAGTGTAGTTAACTTTCTTAGCATCATCCGTGTCAATGATACCTTGCAGCCAATCACCATTACTTAAGGTAGCAAACCCGGCTGTTTGGATATCTCTTGTAAATGTTGCTGTTAGCGTATTATATCCTGTACGTAACAAGGAAACTAATTGCGCCTGAGGTTTTGATGAAGTATCTGTCTGGAAGAAAACTGCAAGAGGAATCGAAGCAGGTGTATTACCGGACAAATCTTTAATACCGGAAAGATTTACTGAAAACATCTTATTCTGGTCATTTGTAGTGATATAAGACAGATCGATCGTTAATGATTTTCCATCTTTTGACTTAACATAATTTGCTTCTGTATTAAGTATATTGATAGTTGATGCATCTGCTGTATGTCCAGAAGTAATCATCTTTGCATCCGTTACAAGCAAATTGGTAAAGTCCATAGCTTCGTTGAAATTTAATGAAACAATTAATCCTGTAGCATTGGTAGTCCAGTTTACATATTGTGGCTTTCCTGTATCATTTAATACTAAATTCTCATTATAACTATTTAAAGCAATGCCATCTGTAGTTTTAATGCTAGAGGAAAGAATAATACCGTAAGTTCCGTTAAATGCATTCGTTGATTGAATGACTAACGTCTTACCATCTGATGATAGTGTTCCTGTTAATGTACCTAAAGCTGCTGCTGAATTTCCTTTTGAATCAATCTTAGCTGCAAGTACTACAGAATCGAGTAATCTACTGTTTGAACCAATAACCGTTGAAGCATCAATTGCTCTATCAAAGGTAACTGTTAATTTTGTAGCATCTGATAATACGACTTTTTGTACATTTACCGTCTTAGATACAACTTCGATATTAATAGCATCATTAATGATACTTGCGGAGACTCCCTCTGGTGTGAGAGAAGCAACTGCTTTCAATCGAACAATACCAGGTCTAAGACCTGTAACAACACCACTGGTGCTTACAGTTGCAAATTCTGTATTATCAATAGACCAATAAGTATTTTCACTTGCATTACTTGGTGTTAATGTTTCATTAAAGTCATAGGTTTCACCAACCGCAATTACGTGTCTATTATTTGTAGTGTCATTTGCGTTATTAATTTGCACTCCTGTTGCCGTTATCTTTACAGTAATTTTGCAGGCAGGACGTGCAACCTTTCCGTTCTTATATGTAATTTTACATTTAATATTTGTGGTTCCTTTACCTACTGTTGTCACTTTACCGGTCAGTGGATCATTGGTAGCTTCTACAGTTGCAATTTTTTCATTTTGGCTGTACCATGTCATCCTCTTTACATTCTTCCCCGCATTAAGTAGGTTCAATGTAAAACTTGTATCGATTCCAATGATTGTTTTCTTAGTCATCGAAATTGATGGTTTCGTTGCAGCACTGACAATATATCCATTACCCGGTAAAATTGGTAATGCTAATATAATAGCCAGTATTAGTGCCATACCTTTTAGAATACGTTTCTTCATTCAAGTCTCCTCCTTTTAAATAGTTCGATATCAAATTTAACTTATGATATTCAAACTTATTATTCTTTCTATTATTGTACATCATAGAGTTTATATTTGTCAAAAGTTTGTCTAAAATATCCGTAATTACATAAATATAGTAATAGTGATGAAAGCCCTATTAGTTGTAGAATGAATATCAGTGCATGGTTAGGGTGTCATAAGTCAATTTAGTCTGTATAATGAATAGCGGCGCATATATATTCATTTTGTCTACCTTGCCTTCCGGCGGCATGTCCTTTATAGAGCC
>CAUQEW010000021.1:0-101897 GCA_963517115.1 uncultured Lachnospiraceae bacterium
TTCCGATTGGAGTAACAAGATCATGAACACGCTTTCTGTTCATGATATAATGAACACGGAATGAGGAATTGCAAGCTTGCTTGCGGATTCCGATTGGAGTAACAAGATCATGAACACGCTTTCTGTTCATGATATAATGAACGTAAATGTGTTAGAAGAGAAGCATGTTAGTAAATCTTTGTGTAGCAAAGATTTATGGAATACTAACGTTAATATGTTTAATAATTTACAGAAAAACAGGGGTGTTCCTTATTATTAAGGAGGAGAACAATGGATTTGCCTATATTTTATAATGAAGAAGATGAATGGAAAAGAGTTATGCTTATGTATGACTCAGCACTTAAAGAGGTTAATACAAAAATTGAAATTTTAAATAATGAGTTTAAGCTTGCTCATCAATATAATCCAATAGAACATACTACATTTCGAATTAAATCACCGCAGAGTATTGCTAAGAAGATGCGCCATAATGGAAGAGAATTAACGGTAGAGAATATCGTAAAATATATCAATGATGTAGCAGGAATTCGTATTATATGCTCCTTTACGTCTGATATTTATCGTATTGCAGATTTATTGGCTAAGCAAAGTGATGTTCAAGTATTGAAGGTAAAAGATTATATTATGTGTCCTAAATCAAACGGCTATACCAGCTATCATATGATAGTAACAGTACCTATTTATCTATCGGATACCATGGTAAACACAAAGGTGGAGATTCAGATTCGAACCATAGCAATGGATTTTTGGGCTAGTCTTGAACACAAAATATATTATAAATTCGAAGGAAATGCACCACAACGTATTAGCAAGGAATTAAAGGAATGCGCAGATATTGTATCCTATCTTGATCAGAAGATGTTATCTTTAAATGAAGAAATAAGAATCTTTAATCCTGATGAAGCTGAGGAACAATACAAGGAAATTTTATCAGATAATTTTCAGAATATGATTAAGGATTCTTACGGAACTGTAGTTGACGATGATATGGAAGAGACTATAAAGCAGGTGGAAGAACAACCAGAGGAAGTAGTTGAAAAACGGACGGTCGGAGAGGATGCAAAAGTTGGTGATAAAGAATCCAATCAAGAGGCCGCAGCTGGTGAAGAGTATAACATCAAAGATGGTAATGTAAAGGGTTTGGAGATGGAAAAAAATAAAGATAATGATAAAAAGCCAGAAGGTAAATTTCTGAAACTTTTTGGGCTAAGATAAAAAACATCCTATTGCAGATAGATTCATTAAGAATTAACTGCAATAGGATTTATTTGTTATTTGAAATATTATAATTTTATATTAGCAAGCAAAGCTGCAAGCCCAGTGGAAACTGCACCATCGGAAGTATATTCAGAGGCTGCGTCTTCAGCTGCATCCAATATTTCAGCATCTTCTGCAACGGCCTTCATACTAAGGCTGACTTTACCTTCTTTTACTTCAATAATCTTAACAGTTACTTCTTGACCCTCTTTGATAATCTCATTAGGGGACTTGATGCGTCTTCCACAGATTTGTGAAATGTGAACCAACCCGGATAAACCTTCGCCAATATTAATAAAGGCACCATAAGGAACAATTTTTTCAACAACCCCGGTTGTTACCACGCCAAGCTGTAAGCGAGAAATTTTGCTGCTTTTATCTGCCAGTGCTTTACCACGTTCTACTTCCTTACCGGATAATACTAATTTCTGATTATCTTCGTCTACGGTAATAACCATAACATATATTTCTTTGTGTACCCAAGATTCTAAGTCTTCTACATAATTTAAAGAAAGTTGAGAAGCAGGAATGAAGGCACGAATACCTTCCAAATAGGTAACTACACCACCATTTACAGCCTGTGCAATTTTTATTTTTAATATGGTTTTATCGTGCATATAATCCTTAAGTGAAGTCCAAGACAGGATATCGTCGGCCTTCTTTTTGGATAAAAGTATATTACCTTCTCCGTCATCTACTTTGATTACAGTTGCAGAAATCTCTTCTCCCATTACAACATCTGCTTTAATTGAAAAGCGGGGATCGTTACTTAACTCTTCCAATTTTATTATGCCTTCTGCATAATAACCTAGATCCACTGTGACCTCGGTATCAGAAATACCAATTATTAAACCCTTTACAAGTTCACCTTCTTCAATCTTATGAAGGGAATTTCTGATTTGATCTTCAAATTCCGACATAGAAGGTATCACTTCAATTTCGGGTGTGGAAATTATTTCCTCAGTAACATCTGTCTCATTAATATTATCCATAAATTTCTCCTTCTGTGCCAAGGGCATCATAATAATTCTATTTATATTTTAACCAATTGTAGTTTTTATTGAACACTTTTTATTATGTCTTATCGATGATTACATATTCTACCATCCAAGGATGAAAAACGCAAGTGAATCTAGAGTTTTTCTATACTATTGTCCTAAAACATTGGGAATGCTAATAAGAATCGGATTGCTATGGAGATTCAAGTATGATAAAATAGTAAGTATATTTACTTAAATGTAACAGTCAAAACGGACAATTGAAATAGGAGCCAAATATGAATGATAAGAATAGATTTCAGGAAATGTTAGGAGATATTCTTGAGGTTGCAAGATCTCAGGATAACAAATTAAGTATGCAAGAAATTAGGGCTTTATTCGGTGATACTGAATTAAGTGATACTCAATATGAGCATATATATGCGTACTTAGCAGCCAATCATATTAAGATTGAGGGTTATTTGGAATCAATTTCTGAATATACCAGGGCTGTTCAGGAGGAAGAGCGTATTTTAGAGGATGCAAACTCTAGTGATGAAGAATATAAAGAAGAATCGGATGAAAAAACGCTTCAAGAAGCTGAGAGTTCAAAGCAAAAGGAAGAGGATTCCGTATATTTAAAAATGTATTTAGAGGATCTAGAAGCGATAACAAATAGTTCACCCAAAGAAGAGCAGGAGTTAATCGATAAAATATTAAAAGGTAATAGTTATGCGAAAACCCGTTTTATTGAAGCAAATCTTTATTACGTCGTTCAAATTGCGGGTGAATATAAGAATAAAGGAATTACATTAGAAGATCTTATTCAGGAAGGTAATATCGGATTACTAAGTTCTATCGAATGTCTAGCTGAATTGAAAGAAAAGGATAAGTGGAAAGAGTTTATAGCAGATTATGTGAGACGATTTATAGAAGCTGCGATTGGAGAACAAAATGATAATAGTAGTTTTGAAAACAAAATAGTAGAAAAAATTAAATATATTAATGATGCTGCCAATGAGCTCGCAGCGGATTTGGGAAGAGAAGCAGACATTCATGAATTAGCTGCTAGTACAAAATTGTCTGAAGAAGAAGTTCAGGATATATTAAATATGTCTACAGATGCAGTGAAGATAAGCCCCCACAATCATGAAGCCGAAGATCATTCCGGTAATGATCTTCATCACCACCATGGAGAGCACAATCACAACCACCATCACAGCGGGTCCTAAGCAAAAGAAAGGAATGAATTTGTGAGCAGCCAGATTGATATTATTTTACCTAAAGAAACTATAACAGATATAGAAATTATTAATGAAGTAAATAATACGAAGTGGTTCATGGCTTTTAATAAGAAAAGAACTTGGCTGTTACTTTTCATTCCAATTTCATTTTTTATTTTGTGGCTAGTACGTCATAATACAGAGATTGCTGAATATGTATTTGCCAGAGGAGCCTACAGATGGCTCTCACAAGGATTAAGCTTGATAACAGGTATCTTTCCATTTTCTATTATGGAGATGGAGATATTAATTTTGCCAATTCTTACGATTTTTATTGTATTATCCTTTTTTGGAAAGATCATACATAAAATACATAAGAAACAAGGCGATGTTGCGTATATGTTGACAGACGGGTTGCTAAATGCAACATGTACATTAAGTATAATTTTGTTTTTATATGTAATGCTTGGGGGTGTGAACTATTACCGCTATTCCTTTGCTACCTATAGTGGAGTGGAAATACAGGAATCTTCAGTAGAAGAATTATACAATCTGTGTCTGGATTTAGCGAAAGATGCGGCAGATATAAGGTCACAATTACAAATGCAAGAGGGAACGGTAGATGAGAATGGCGTTCTACAGATAAATCAGAGCGGCTGGAGAGAAGTATCAAAGATAGCGGAAGAGTCCTTTGAGAAATTATCGAAAGAATATCCAGTGCTAGGGGGGTATTACGGGTCACCCAAGCCAGTGTTTTTTTCTAAATTTATGTCTCGTATGGAGATTACCGGAATCTTTTGGCCATTTACGATGGAGGCAAATGTGAATGTAGATTCTACTGAATATGCTGTTCCAGTCACCATGGGACATGAACTGGCTCATTTACGGGGATTTATGCGAGAAGACGAAGCAAATTATATTGCCTATCTTGTTTGTAAAACTTCAGATAGTTTAGAATTTCAGTATAGTGGAATTATGTTGGCTTTATCTTATTCAGGTAATCAGCTGTATAGGCAGGATGCTGATTTATACAGACAGGTCCGACAGTTTTATAATACGGGCATGGAAGCAGATCTTCGAGAGGAATATTATTATTGGAAGCAATTTGAGGACACGGTGATCAGTACAGTATCGAATACCATGAATGATACGTATCTAAAGGCAAATAATCAAAGTGACGGTGTAAAGAGTTATGGTAGAATGGTAGATTTACTGTTGGCAGAATACCGAAAGAATCATCCAAGCGAATAAAAGTTGTTTTCAAAAAGCGAGTTTATCTGGTATAAAGATAAGCTCGCCCTTTTTTACCCACTCTTTGCACTGCGCCAACATAATAAAGTATATTTAAAGCAGTACCCGCATGTCTTGGTCGCAGCCCGGATGCTTTTTGAAAGTCCATGGTGGTAAAACTCTCTGTTAAGGTAGCGGGAATTAATTTGTCATATTCGGACAGATTATTGATGCAAATCTCATCGATTAACTGCATTGGAATGCGGTCACATCTTGTGGAGCCTTTTTTTCTATCCTTACTCCAACCATTTAAGAATCGATACTCTTCTAGATCTAGGAGAATAATATGTAATCTTAGATTTGGATGAGTTAGATAGTTCTTAATCTTATACAGTTCAGGAACAATCATATAAGGTGATCCGGATTTGGGGGATTTCCGTGGTGCACTGATTTCACCTGTTTCTTCATTAACCCATCTAATCCACTTCGTATAGGGAATTGGATAGACAATAGTAACCGGTTGTAACTCAAGAAATGAGTCTAATTTTCTTCTTAATTTATCAAAGTTTCTGGTTTGAATTTCTACAATTCCATCTTCATTTATAATATCAGCATAGAAACTTCCTACTTTAATCTCGTGAGAGGAGGTATCAGGGGATAAATAATTCTTTAAAACAGCATGGACGGTTTTTTCTCCTAAGGTTCCAATTCCGGTACCTTCTCGTATATTATCTATTACCTTGTCACAAGCTTGTTGAAATAAAAATTGATCCATAGTATCCTCTTTCTGCATAATCAATTTGCTAACAAGTTGATTACCTCGTAAATATGCTTATATCAAGAATATAGCAGAGTATATAGGTAGTCAAGTAGAAGTCTATTAAAATTATTGTTAAGCTTACAAACTTAGTTTATAATACTAGTAAGAAAACACTACAAAGGAGTTATTAGGAGGAAACATGGACCAGAATATTGTCGAAGAATTATTGGAATATATTAATAAAGCAACGGCTCCCTATCAGGTTGTAGAAGAGGGAATCAAGAAATTGAAGGCAACAGGATTCTTAGAACTGAACATGAAAGAAAAATGGAATTTACAGGCGGGTGGAGCGTATTATGTTATGCCATATGCAACTTCTTTATTTGCTTTTACGATTGGAGGCGAATGGAAAGAGGGGCAAAATATTCGTATTGCAGCAGCTCATACAGATCATCCCGGTTTTCGAATCAAACCGAAGGCGGAGATGATAACCGGTAATTATTTTAAATTGGATACAGAGGTGTACGGAGCACCAATTCTTAATACCTGGATGGATAGACCTTTGTCGATAGCTGGAAGAGTAGCACTAAAAAGTGATAACCCCTTTTATCCCGAGATGAGAATTCTAGATATTAAGAAGCCCCTTCTCATTATACCTAATTTAGCAATTCATATTAATAGAGATGTGAATAAAGGAGTTGAATTAAATAAACAGACCGATATGATTCCTCTATTTGCTATAAAAAAGGAAACTAGGAATAAAGATCAACTTACAAATGAAAAGCAATTCTTTATTCAATATTTAGCAGAGCAGTTAAAAGTACAGGCAGAGGATATATTAGACTATGATATGTATATTTATAATGGAGAAGAAGGTAGTTTATTTGGAATGGATCAAGATTTCATTTCTTGTCCAAGACTTGATAATCTAACCTCTGTACTGGCATTGTTAAAAGGAGTAATAAGCGGAAGACGCTGCTCAGGAATTAATCTGATTGCTTTGTATGATAATGAAGAGATTGGAAGCCGTAGTAAACAAGGTGCAGACTCAGCTTTTTTGAATATGCTACTGGAGAAGGTTTATACAGGCATGGGTATCAATGGGGGAAATGAATTAAATGAAGCAGTTGCAGACAGTATGCTGCTATCGGTAGACGTAGCGCATGCAGTCCATCCAAATAGGCCAGAGAAATATGATCCTAACAATCAAACCGTGCTAAATGGTGGTATCGTAATTAAGATAGACAGTAACCAAAGATACACCTTTGATACCGAGGCTATTGCCATTGTACAGCAAATTTGCGACAAAGCAGGTGTAAAATATCAGAAGTTTGTAAATCGTTCGGATATGCCGGGCGGAGGAACAATTGGTTCCATTATATCCTCCTGGTTGCCAATGAAGACGGTGGATTTGGGAGTTCCATTATTAGCCATGCATTCTGCCAGAGAGATGATGGGAGCAGAGGATCAAGAGCACTTGGAAAAATTAATTCATAAGTTTTTTGAGTTATAAGAGCAGTAAGGATATGGAAATGAAGCGTTCAATCTAAATTTCATTGGTGGAAATAACAAAAATTTACGAAAATGAATACACTCTATTGACAAATCATACAAAAAATGATACTATCAAATAAGTCGATACGAGAAGGTATTGTACTAGAGGATGTAAGCGCGTTTGGGGAACGTGAGGGCAGAACTATAATAAAGTAAGGCTAACTGATACGTGTGCTTGGAATTCGGGGCATATACTTGGTTAGCCTTACTTTATTTTTGAATAATGGTTAGGGTGTTAAACGCCCTTCATAATAGAAGTTATGAATAGCAGTGTATGGTTCGTCATAAGCCCTTCATAACTGAAGTTATAAATAGTGGTGCATGATTCGCGAGTCATAAGCCCTTCATAAGTGAAGTTATGAATAGCGGTGCATGGTTCGTGTGTTATAAGACCTTCATAACTGAAGTTATGAATAGCAGTGTATGGTTCGTGTGTTATAAGCCCTTCATAACTGAAATTATGAATAGCGGTGCATATATATTCGTTTTGTCGTAGACCGGCTGACAAGGCTGTTTATGTCCGACTAGAGACTCAATGAAAAACAGAGCTACTGCGATGTTTTTCATGTCTTTGAGGCTCTACAAAGGACATGCTGCAGGAAGGCAAGGTAGACAAAATGAATATATATGCGGCGCTATTCATTACACAGTCTAAATTGGGCTTATGACACCCGAACCATGCACCGCTATTCATTACACAGTCTAAATTGGGTTTATGACACTAGAACCAATAAATTATTTAAGCCAATCTCCAAGGATTTGCTCCGCTAGGTCCCAAGTACCCTCTAAGGTAAAAAGACTATGCTCTTCCAGATCTAAAACTCCATGAACCATAGCTTGGGCTTGTGTATAATCAGCTAATTTATAAACACCATAGCGGTAATCTTCCTTATTTTCATAATGCGTTACAATGGGTATAATATCTGCATCACTAATATAAACATTAGTATTATCTTTTGTTAATGTAACGGTAGCAATGCCGCCAAGCATTCTTGGCGCTTCTTTTTGATAGGAAACATAATTACCCAAAGAGTAGTATACAAGCATCTTATGTCCTGATTCAGTTACAACCCACTCCACGGGCTCTAAAACATGTGGATGAGTTCCAATTACCAAATCCACACCTTGTTCCGCAAAAAAGGTGGTCCATTCTTTCTGATTATTATCCGGTTTATATTCGTATTCTGTCCCCCAATGAGGAAACACAATAATGAAATCGGCTAAAGCTTTTGCTTTGTTAATATCTTCTGTCATCTTAGCCTTGTCCAGCATATTTACCAGATAAGGCATAGTGGAAGGAAGAGAATATCCATTTAATCCATAGGTGTAATTTAACATGGCAACTTTAATTCCGTTTTTCTCAATTACAGTAATTTTTTCTTGTGCTTTAGAACTTTCATTTAGACCAAGAACAAAAATATCAGAATGAGTCTTCCAATACTCCAAGGTATTGTGTATCCCATCATAGCCCATATCCATTGCATGGTTTGTAGCATGTAACACAACATCAAATCCAGCAGCAACAATTGCGTCCCCAATCTCCGTTGGTGAATTAAACACAGGATAACCAGAGTAAGCAAATTCGTTACCGCCAAATACCGTTTCCTGATTGATAATAGCTAAGTCAGCAGCCTTTATATCCGCTTTTAATACCGAAAAAAGGTGATCATAATTATAACTTCCATCCTCTTTTTTCCCACTGTCAACAACTTGAATATGCACTAAGTCGTCACCAACTGCAAGTAAAGTCAACTTATTAGTTTCTACCGGGGTGGGGGTAACAACTGTCTTTTGGATAGGTTTACTAGTAGGAGTTAGTGAGGGTTCTGCTATTACGACTTTAGCGATTGAAGTATCTATGGCGGGTATAGTTTTGCCATTTACTCCACTCGTTGCACTACATCCAACGAATGAAAAAAGAAGTAGTACAAGAAGAGATATACTACAGAAATAATAGTTATACTTTTTAAAATGAATCATTTTAAACCTCCATTTAATATAAATAGAAGAAGCCAGCCATTTCTAAATTTAATAAATTAATGGCAATATCTAAGTATACCACATTTTGGTAAAAATATAATTAAAGCTTTTATACATTTCTGCCGAAATATGTTCTGACAAAGCAATGGTGAAAACTTAAGTCACCACAGAAGAAGTGAGAGTGAAGACTATGAACATTAGCGGAGTACATGCAAATGGTATCACAAAGGTACCGGATAAGATTTCAGAGGTTGTACAAAAGGAAGTGGAAAGTACAACGACGGAGAAAAGTTTTCTAGGAACAATTAATACCGTAACGGGTACCGAATCGATAACATATGAAGGACAAATACTAAAAGCAGCGGATAATAATTCTAAGAATGATGTAGTAGAAGCAGTTACAGAAGAAAATCGTTGGAAAAACAATAGTAGTCAGATGTCGGAAGAGGATTATAAAGATTTGTCGAATGAGGGCATATCTCTTGAAGAATATAATTTAGAACAATTGGATCGTGCATTAACACGAATCAAATCACAACGGATTGTGAAAGAGGAAAATCTAGAAGGACAGAAGGAACAGATCGAAGAAAAGTTCGAAGCCATAAAAGACATGTCAAATAACGGCAGTACGATGAAAGAGATAAAGCAAAAATTAATGGAAGCGGATATGCCTGTTACTGAGGCAAACATTGCAAAAATAGCAAACGCCATGGAACTTGCTATGACCGCATCTCAGATATCAGATCGATCTATGAATTATTTAATAAAGAACAAGTTGGAGCCAACCATTGAAAACATCTATAAAGCACAGTATAGCGGAAACTATTCCCAAAATCAGGGTGTGTCAGAAGAAACTTGGAATGGGTTGATAGGACAGGTAAAAGAAATTATTAGCAATTCAGGACTAGAGGTTAATAATGAAAATCTTGATTCTGCAAAATGGTTATTGGATCACCAGCTACCGTTAACAGAGGACAATTTATGGGCTCTCCGAGATTTGAATCAAATTAAGAGTGGTATTGGGAAAGAAGAAGTACTTGATAAAGCAGTGGAAGCACTTATGGCAGGAAATACCCCAGAATCAGCTTCACTTGGAGTTACAAAAGCAGAACGAGTTGAACAAACCATAGCAATTTTTCATAACATCAGTGAAGAAGCAATAGATTTTGCTGTTCAAACGAAACAGGAAATAAATAAACAGGCAACTGAAATTAATTGTCGTGAGTTGCAACAAGCCCAGAGGTTGGTCGAGGCTGAAGATGAAGTAGAGGTAGAAATACATAATTCTCTTGTGCAGAACAAAATACCTGAGGATATTGACATACGAACGATTACAGTGAGAAGGCAATTGGAAGAAATTCGTCTTAAGATGACTGTAGAGTCAGGAATACAGTTAACAAAGAAGGGATTTCATCTTGAAACAGATAGTCTTAGTAAAATCATTGATGGATTAAAAGAGATTGAAGATCAGTATTACAGCAATTTATTACAGGAAGGAAATGCTGAGGTAAATACAGAGAGCCTAGATACTTTAAAGATAAGTTTGGAAGGACTCAAAGAATTAAAGAGTATGCCAAGTTACATACTTGGAAGTACCCTATACAACAAAAGAATTGAGACAGTAAGCGGATTACTGGCAGCAGGAACTGAATGTAAACAAAGTCTTAGCAAGGCTAATGAAGCATATGAAACGCTTATGACATCACCAAGAGCAGATATGGGAGACTCAATATCAAAGGCATTTCGCAATGTGAATGTTATATTAGAAGATATGAAATTAGAAACTACGAAGGCAAATGAAAGAGCAGTAAGAATATTAGGCTACAATCAAATTGAGATTACAGAAGAAAATATTCAACAAGTAAAAGCTTATGATGAACAAGTTAATCATATGATGAAGAATTTGCACCCAGCAGTGACGGTTGAACTTATTAAAAAAGGAATCAATCCACTGAATATTCCGATTGAAGAACTGAATCAACAAATTAATGAGATTAAGAACGAATTAGGCGTTGGTGAGGAAGAAAAATATAGTAAATATCTATGGAAATTAGAAAAAGAACAGGGTATTACGGAGGAAGAGAAAAAGTCTTACATTGGGATATACCGACTGTTAAACACAGTGGAGAAATCAGACGGAGCAGCACTGGGGGCGGTAATAAAAGCAGATCAGGATGTAACTTTAAACAATTTGCTTACTGCAGTAAGAACCAAAAAGAGCGGAGGAATTCATGCGAATGTGGATGACAACCTTGGCATGTTGGATAAAGTAACATTTAGCAGAGAGCGTATTACAGATCAGATAAATGCAGCCTTTCAATCTGCAACGCAAACAGATTTGACAGAACAAACGGAAGAGATGCCTAGTAACTTGGAAGATAAATTTGGTTACATAAATAGCCTACTTCAGAACGTCATGGAGGAAATAACTCCAAAGAAGTTACAAACATTGGAAAACACAGACGATATTATGAATATGTCAGTGGAAAAATTACAAGAGAATCTGCTTATCGTGCCTGATAATGAGGAATCGGAGCTGGCATACTGGTCACAGAAGGTGAAAACATATCAAAACACGGTGGATCAAGCAGATAATGCTCTTAGGCTTCTCAATGATTATAGTATTCCAAGTAGCATACAGAATATTTTAGCGGCAAATGACGTACTTAGTACAGACCAATCTATCTATAAACAGGTAAATAATTTGCTGAAAAAGGAAAAAGAACAATCCGCACAAAAGGTGGAGGCCGAAACAGAACAAACACAAACAGATGTAGCTACGGTGTCGGAGCGATTAATTAACTCTTTAACGAATCAAAAAAGTATGAAAACTGAGTATGAAAGTGTAGAAAAAGATGTTAATAAGTTAATAAATCAATTTTACGAAAATCCGGTTATTACTTCCCAAGATATCACAGCATTACAAAGAATCAGCAATGGGATGTCCTTTCTGCAAAAACTGGCAACCCGAGAAAGTTATGAAATACCAATCTCAGTAGAGGGAGAGGTTACTAATGTAAATGTAACCATTTTAAGAAATAAAGAAGAGACAGGCAAGGTTGATATTAGCATAAACTCAGAAACCTTAGGCAAGGTATCTATGGGATTTACAGTGAAGGAGCAGGGACTTAAGGGATTGATAACTTGCGACAATCGATTTGGTTTGGAGGCAATTGAGTCCAGAAGTGAGGAACTTAAGGAAGCGATTGAACAGGGTGGACTGGAATTAAGACAGTTAAATTACGGAATAGATAATAAGACAATAGATTCCTACCGGTATAAAAACCCTAATATAACCGAAGAAACGGACAGTGACAAAACACAAGTGGAAAACGATGTCTCAACAGATACGTTATATACACTTGCAAAAACTCTATTAATACAGATAAAGACAATTGAAATAGATAATGCAAAAGAAGAATAAGATTTTAACGCCTGATAATGCAGGCAGATTGGAGCTATCGTGAGAATAAATCATAACATATCAGCATTAAATGCGAATAATCAATTAGCTAAGACAAACAAGGCACTGGACAAAAGTCTAGAGAAATTGTCCTCTGGATTTCGAATTAATCGAGCAGCGGATGATGCGGCAGGAATGGCAATTTCCCAGAAAATGAAGACACAAATAGCAGGACTAGATCGAGCTTCTCAAAATGCAGCAGATGGAATCTCCGTTATTCAGACAGCAGAGGGTGCATTAACTGAAGTAGGTAGCATGCTGCAAAGAATGAGAGAATTATCTGTTCAATCTGCTAATGGTGCAAATACAACAGAAGACAGGACATCAATTCAAGCGGAAATTGATGAATTAAATGAAGAAATACAAAGAATCTCCGACACAACAGAATTTAACAAAAAGGCGTTGCTAAATGGTGATATTGATCAACAATCTTATTCTAATACCACATCTGTCAATTTAATTTCTTCCTCCGATGCAGTTTTAAAGGCAGATTATAAGATACAAATAACACAAGATCCTAGGCAGGCAGTTCTTATTGGGGGACCGATAGCGAATGCATCTGCAGTTATAACAGCAGCACAAGCAGGAACGATTAATATTAATGGGACAGAAGTTGAGGTAAAAGAAGGTGATACGGTAACAGAAGTATATGAGAAGATTCGTAGTGCTTGTGATACTTTTAGCGTAGATGTATTTGCCAGTAACTTAGCTCCCGATACTGATTCACCTGAAACAGCCGGATATAAAGCTACGGAATTGATAAATACTGCCTCAATGGTATTTGTATCAAGAGAATATGGGTCGAGCAAAACCATAGAAGTCACCAGTAGCAATACAGCTTTGAATTCAGTACTTGGACTTTCTACAAGTGCAACGGCAAAGGGAGTAGATGCGAAAGCCAATAAAGCGCCAACGAGTGCAACAAACCCGAATGGATTTAATACTACAGCAACAATTAAAACAGATGGAAATAAGATTACAATTACTGATAGCAATAACTTTGAAATGGTTATTGAGGTTGATCCAAATACTGTTAAAACAGTGTTTATCGATGCGAAAACAGATGGAACACTTACCGGTACTCCGGTACCGCCAGCAACCGGAGATGGTGCCGATGGCATAGATGTAACCATTACTGTTTTAGAAGCAGGTCCAATGGAATTACAAATTGGTGCTAGTGAAGGGCAAACAATGGATGTTAGAATTCCAAAGGTGACTCCTAAAACATTAGGAATTGATTCTGTTAATTTAAGAACTGAAGAAGGATCACAAGCAGCAATAACTGCTTTTGATAATGCAATTAGTCAAGTAACAGCAATTCGCGCAAAACTTGGAGCATATCAAAACCGTCTAGAACATTCAATTGCCAATCTGGATGAATCTTCTGAAAATATGTCTGAAGCATTGTCTCGAATTGAAGATGTTGATATGGCTGAGGAGATGGCAACTTATACTCAGAAGAATGTATTGGCACAAGCTGGTACTTCTATGTTAGCACAAGCAAATGAAAGACCGCAAAACGTCTTATCCTTGTTACAAGGTTAATATTAGTAGTAATTTAAGTGAGTCTTGATTGCACAGAATAGAGGTTATAATATGACAAAAGAATTATTACAAGCTTATACGGCTAGAATCACCCAAGCTACCAAGACTGAATTGATTGTAATCGTTTATGAAATTATTTTATCTGATATAAAGGATGCACAAAGTGCCTACCAGACAGGTGACATGACTATCTTTGTAAAAGATTTAAAGCATGCCATGCTCTGCTTAAAGGAACTTATGGGATCTTTGGATTATAGATATAAACTATCATTTGACTTAATGAGTCTATATATATTCGTTAATAAAGCATTATTAACAGCTGTTTTTCAAAGAAAGCCAGATACATTAGATACAGCCAATTCTGTACTAATAAAGCTCATGGCAGGGTTTGAGGGCATCTGCAAGGAGGATTTATCAGGTCCGGTTATGCAGAATACTCAGCAGCTTTATGCAGGCTTAACCTATGGAAAAGGTGTATTGAATGAAGTATTATTAGACCCAAGAGAACAGAACAGAGGGTTTAAGGCATAAATCCAGGTAAGGAAAATGGGTTCTTAATAAATATAAATGGCTGTTGAAAAGTCATAAATTGAACTTTTCAACAGCCATTTTTCTATTATGATATCACTGAATTCTTCATTGATCAGGCATCGTGGTTTTTCTACATGGAGCCGTGGATTCACGGAGGATAAATTTAGAACGTAGTAACAGTTTACTAATCGTTATATTACTGACCAACCCATCTAATAACATAAAAGAACTTTTTCCTAAGTCAATTCGATTCTGCCTAATAGTAGTTAAGGGAGGCACTAATTGAGCGGCAAGAGGTAAATCGTCAAACCCTATTACACTAATATCATCAGGAACTCTAAGACCTTGTTTTATAACTTCTGTTATTACGCCATAAGCGATTAGGTCACTGGCACATAAAATTGCTGTTGCATTATTTTTAATAAAGGATGGCACGTGGTATACTGCACAATCAGGCGAATAATCACCATATTCAATCAGTTCCTCACTAGGTATTAATTCATGATTTATCATACCTTGAACAAATGACTGATAACGTTGATTCGATATCATAGAATTCTTAGAACCATTTAGAAATGCAATTTTAGTATGACCTAGGTTCTTTAGGTGATCCACAGCTAAGTCAATACCTTCCAAGCTGTCGGTGCCTACATATCCAACGTGACTGTTCTTCTCTATGTAATTATCTAACAAAACGGTTGGAACGCAGGTTCTGTTAAGTTGTGCTATCCAATCATCTTGTAAAGTGAAGCCAAGTAAGAAAGCGCCACTATATCCATTCTTCAACATATAGGTATCATATTTTTCGGTTGTTTGCATAGAAAGATTAACGGGAATAACAGATACGTCCCATTGTCTTCTACCAGCTAAAAGTTTAAAACCTACGATAATCTCATAACCAAATTGGTCAATATTTTCATATTCCATATTCTCAATTAATATACAAACCTTCCGCGTACCCTTGAGTTTCATTCTTTTCGACGCATAGCCTAACTCTACCGCTGTATCAAAGACAAGCTGCCTCATATCATCGCTAATATCGCTAGCACCATTAAGTCCTTTTGATACAGTACTGACAGCTATTCCAAGCTTATCGGCAATATCTTTAATCGTTGCCATGGATAATCCTCCCCTCAATGCGTACTTTGTAATTGCAATCACCTTCGTTTGCAAGCCAAACCCCAAGTCAAGGAATTCCCGCGACATAGGTCCTAGGAACTACAAATTAAATTCAGTATAAACCTAAAATCAACCATTTTTAACGTTTTTTTACAATACCAACAAAGAATTAATCAAAATTACACACATGACACATTAAGTAAACACCCATACAGATTTGGCGAAGCCTGGAGCATCTTCTATAATCAATTCTATCGAAAAAGTGCATCAACAGGAGGATTTACAGGTATGTATTAATAACGAATTTTTCCTTTGCGTCGACACATTCTGTTAAGCGTACGATTGAAGAGGACAACCGATTTTGTTGTCCGCTTCAAAGCGAACGCTTAACAGAATGTGTCATAGCAAGGAAAAATTTGATTAATATATACCTGTAAATCCTCCTGTTGTCGAAAATGAAAATTAGAATTGATCATAGAAGATGCTCCAGGCTTCGCCAAATCTCTCTACTACGCTAAATTAAGATTTTATTATTATCCATTTCTTTTGCTTGCTTTAATAGAAATTTATATCTTTTCTGAACCGCATTTACTTCATAAATATAACAATCAATTAAGTCAGGGTCTATCACGTTCTCAAAATTCGAATATGCCGATTCCAGAGCAAGCTTAGTTTTTTTAATTTCATTGAGCAAAATATCGTTTTGCGGCGTACTTTTCTTTGAAAATAATTTCATACATGCTCCAATCTGCCTGATTTGACAGGCTAATACTAGATATATTTTTATTTATAGTATAGTCCGAGATTTACTAGAATATACTACATTAATTAGAAAAAATTACCTAAATGAATAAAAATAGTAGGAGGATGCTATGGAAAGTCAAATATTTGTAATAATTATTGTAATTTGTGTTGGTTTATTATTATTTGGATTGATAAAACATCGGTTCGACCTACTGGTCAATTTTGGATTCCGTATATTCGGAGGACTATTGGGTATTTATTTACTTAACAGTTTTTTACATAGTTTTGATTTATCATTGGGTGTGGGTACCAACCCAATTACAACATTGGTAATTGGACTTTTAGGACTGCCTGGATTTGTGTTAATTTATGGGGTTGCTGCCTATTTCCACTTCAGATAGTTTAACATCTCAATTTTATCAAAAAAGTGAATGTAATTGTAATGAAGATGGACAGGCAGGACTATATTCAGGGTGTTACATTTGGATTTGATTTATATGATTTAACCACGGAAGATATAGTTTTATGGATCAAGGAGTTAAGAAAATGCATTGAATGCGAGATTGTTATTTTCGATGTCGGAAGTTTTTTTTAGGCGACCTTAGAACTAAACTTGTTATATCGGTAATGTAGGCAAAAGAACAGGAATATCATGTTGGAGGTATTATTAAAATCGTAAAATGTTTATTAAGAGGTAGTTTAAAAAACTACCTCAAGACCATCATAAGCAATTTGGATACCATAGGGATTAGCCAAAGCTTCCATTTCGGTATGGAGCAGATGGCCATTGTGCGAAAAATGAGTTAGTATCATCTTGGAATCCGGTTTGATACAATGAAGGGTTTCAAGTTGTTTCATGAGTTGCAAGATGTCTGGAAATCCCATGTGATTGCTTCCTTCTTTGTATTTCATATGAGTACAATCTAAAGAAAGGCAATCTATTTTTTTCCCGGACAGAAAATGCCATGTAGCTTCTGGAAACCATCCGGTATCATTTCCATAGAGCAGAGTTGTATTATTCCTCTCAATCAAATAAATAAAACATTTTTCATTTTTATCATGATTGGCTAGCAAAGGTGTAATCATATAATTTTCAATAGGAACAGGAATAAATTCTGTCAGTTCGATACAATCAAGCTTTCCTAACAAGTGGGTTTCTGTTGGATTTTGATTGTAAAACTGGTGGAATTTTGTCTTTAAGGAATTATTACCAAATAGGGTTAGTGTGCCGTTAATAATGTGAGAGAATCCATCGCAGCGAAGGCCTAAATCCTCCAGATAGAGATGATCCTGATGAGTGTGGGTAATGAGTATACTATGAATATTTGGAAGATCAATATGATGTTGCAGCATATGGGCATAGCTATCTGCCGGAAAATCAATTAGCAAGAGATCATCAACGATGCACTGGGAGCGTGTTCGTATATTCTTTCCTCCTAGATTTTTGGCTGCCTGGCAATAATAACAGTTACAAAATATGCCTGGATAACCTTCTGCTGCAGCGGTGCCTAAATACTTTAATTTCATAATGAGTCCTTCTTTCTTAATTCCTCTGATTTTTTCTATATTGGTATATTTGTTTGGATAAGGCATCTAACGGCAAAGTATTAGTTGATATAACGGTATGTACAACATGTTTAGGAATATTATGTCCCTTCGCATAACAGCAACAGAGGACGGCTGCAAGGCAACCAATGGTATCTGTGTCACCGCCAAGCATCGCAGACATACGAATTGCTCTATATACATCATTGTTACACCAGAGAAACAGTGAAAATGCAGCTATAAAAACATCACAGGATGATATAGTGGTTCCAAAAACATAGAACAAAAAGTCTAGTAACTCGTCATCTGAATGAAACTGTGGTAAAAAATGAAGAAGAACTGGAATACGAGCCTGACAGGAAGGAAGACAGGCCAGATCCATTTCTTCATTTTTTATTTTACGACCTAGTTCACAACCTTTGAGAGCTGCCTGTATGATGTACTCTATTGAGTTATTTTCAGTCATTGCAAAAAGGGCGTATCCATAGCCTATAGCTGCTTCCATGGCTGCATTTGTATTATGGGTTGGCAATAATGTGCTGACAATATTATTTTGTAGAGAATTTAAATCTGTACTACATAAAAAAGCTGAGGGTACTCGCATGATTCCACCACAGGAGGTTCCTGAAGTTCCAGCCAGACAGATATCCAGACCACCTTTAATTGCAAGAATGGCTTTTCGGGAGCTGGGACCAATATATTTTTCTGGTTCAGCGGATTCTTCATACCAACGTATTAAACTTTTGGCAGCTACTTCGGGGGAGATAAAAGAACTTTTACAATAATCCTGAAGCAAATAGATATTTTGCTCGGTATCGTCTGTAACCTGGGCATAACGCATATCTTTATGCGCTAGAGATTCAGCGGGAGACAGAAGGGAGTCGATGGAAGGAAAGGAGGATTTAATCTGTTCTCTTGATGCAAATTCAGTTGATTTTGCAAAACTGTCTCCGACGGCAAGAGCCTCCAGTATATGTTTGATTAATGACTGGTTCATAATTCTTCTCCTTAAATTATTTATATCTGTTTGGATGGTTAATAAGTGTAAACTAGCAGAAGATTATGGCATGGTCAATAGGAAGGAATTAAATTATCACAATTGATATATAAAAAGTCATTATATTGATAATTCATATCATAGAATGAGTGGTTTTTGTATTCTCGATTTTTTATACTGAAATTAATAAAATTGTTATATGGAGAAAAGAAAAATGAAAAATAATGTTAAATATTATTCCATTTATCAAACCTGTCTAGAGGATCAAAAAGTTGAGGTTGTCTCAGTGAGTGAAGGATTGGAATTGGAGCAATGGAGGAGGCACTTTTAAAAGCATATGGACTGCCAGCCCCAGACTAAAAAGAATTTACAAGTGGAACGGGAAATCTGGTATAATCGAATTACTGTTATCTACTCATTACAGACCATTATCTCTGGCATGTGACACTTCGGGGAATTTGCTTATGGTAATAGAATACAGGCCGGTAAAATATGTAAAAAAGGAAGATGTTTTGGAATTAGACGAGAAAGAATATGGGGCAAGGTCTCAAGGGGATTATGGGGCGTGTTTCTATCCATCCTTCAGAAAAGAAATATCTTTGTATTTCTGCAAGATCAAATTTTTACATCATGAAAGTTAAAGAATTTAGAATAAGAAAGTGTGTTTACATATGAAATTAAAGACAATATCAGCGAAGAAACATTTGATAATTATACTGGGAATATTTGTAATACCCATAATTTTTTGCCTATTATTCTATAATTATTATTCTATCAAAACCTTAAACAATGAAGTTGCACAAAGTGGAAGGAATACGATTACGCTATACCAATCACAGGTAGAATATGATTTGAAGAAGGTTAGTCAAACGATTGCAGATTATTGGGCAAATGACTATGATCATAAGAATATGATTAATAAGGTAGATGAATTGACCAAGTTTTTGTCCAGTTATGAGATCGGAGTAAAATATAGAACCTTGTTAAATAATAACCGAACACTCGGAAGTATAGTTATAGTGTCTCAAAAAAATAATTTAAAACGATATATTTATCAGGAAGGTATCTATTCGATGAAAACTAAAGATGGTATGAGCCAGATTGTGGAGGATTTGCTACTATCACCGGAAGAAAATAGTGCGAAGGGTTGGCAGCCATTTCTGACGAATGGTGAGGGATTTTTAATACGCTTATTGGGATATAATGGTGGATACACATTTCTGTTTGTGGACTTAAGTTCTACCATCCAGGATCAAATTAAGAATCGGTCAAAGGGAGAAGGATTCCTTTATTATACTACGGTGGAGGGCGAAACGTTATCTGAACAGGAGGAAGTAGAAGAAAGCGATCTTGTGCCAGATAAATTAGAACAGGAATATTATGTGACAGAGAATGAGCCGAAACACATAGTTGTAAATCAATATTCTGATGTACTGCACGTACGTATTTTTTACTTTATTCCATATAATGGATATTTCTTCTATATGAATTGGATGCAAACGTTGTTTCTATTTCTATCTTTATTTATGGTAATACTAATCCCTGTTTGTTATGTACTGATATCTAAGTCTTATTTCAGACCTATGGAAAATCTGATCAAAACAATGCAGAAAATTAGAGATGGATTTATAGATGAAAAAGTAGAATCTAATTATAAGATACAGGAATTTCAGGAAGTAAATGTTACGTTTAACGAGATGATGATGGAAATAAAAAATCTTAAAATAGAATCATGGGAGCGGAGATTACAGAAAAATCGTGCAGAATTACAATATCTTCAGTTGCAGATAAAACCGCACTTTTTCCTTAATTGTTTAAAAAACCTTTATGGTATGGCAGAGCTGAAATGTTATGAAAAAATGCAGGATATGATTATTCAAATATCCAGTTATTTAAGATATTTTTTTAAAGATAATATGTCTTTAGTAACAATTGATGATGAAATCAACCATGTAAAAAATTATATTACATTACAGAAATATAGCTTAGAACAGGATGTTGAGTGTGTAATTGAAATAGAAGAACAACTAAAAGCATGTATTATCCCTGTATTACTGATACAGCCTTTCGTTGAAAATTCAATTAAATACGGCAGGAAAAAAAATCAGACGTTACAGATAACAATACGAATTATTGAATTAAAATTGGAAGATGAGAATTTGTTAGATATTATTATCACGGATAATGGAAATGGTTTTAACCAGGATGTATTAGGGCAGTTAAATACGCAAACACCTTATCAATACACGGAGAATAACGTCGGAATAGCAAATATCCGCCAAAGATTATTTTTGATTTATGGTGAGAAGGCAATGCTGCAATGTAACAATTTGAAGGAAGGGGCACAAAGTGAGATGATCTTGCCTGTTAAAGTTTCGAAGGAGACGATGGAATCATGGAGGGAGGAGAAGTAAGTATGAATCTATTAATTGTTGACGATCAGCCCACCGTAGTGGAAGGAATTTTAGTGGGCGTTAATTGGGAACAGATAAATATTGATAAGAAATTTATGGCGTACAATATTTTTGAAGCAATGGATATCATTCAAACGCAACAAATTGAATTATTGCTTTGTGATATTGAAATGCCACTGGGAAGTGGTTTGGATTTGTATGAGTGGGTGATAGAAAACCATTATGCTATAAAGTGTATTTTTCTTACTGCTCATTCCGATTTTTCATATGCACAAAAAGCAGTACAATTGCAGGGATTTGATTATCTGTTACAACCGGTTTCCTACAAAGAAATTGAAGATGCGCTTCAGAAGGCAATCGATAAGATTAAGATGGATACGATTGTAAAGAACTATTATAATTATGCTTTAGACTTAAAAAAAAGAGAAAAAGAGACGTTAGGAAGTTTTCTTAGAGAGTATTTACTTGATCTACGCAGTGATGTGAAAGAAGTCGTTCATTATTTATCTGTCCTATCTTACCAATTGGAAGTAGATAGCCCTTGCGAAATGGTTATGATTCAATTATTTGATTTCGAAGGAGAAAAATGGGAAAATGATTTATTGCTATATGCCATAGACAATATCTGGTACGAATTACTTACAATTAAAATAGGGAAATTGGCTGTTGTATGTTTGGATAGTGAGCATTTTATTCTTCTTTATCGAAAACAGGAGGAAATGGTAGACTTAAAGCAGAAAATGATGCTGTTTATTCATACAACAGAACAGCTATTTCAATGTAAAATTGCTTTATATCCTGGTAATACAATTTCTTTTTCAGAAATTCCTGCTGAGGTAAAAAAGCTGAAAAAAAGAAGTAGGCAAAATGTGATTAAGAAAGATGGTATACTGGAAGCGGACAATAATATGGATACAGGATCTGAATATGTTGCACCGGATAATAATAAATGGGCTCAATACATCAAATTAGGTTATTATGATTTACTGCAGAAGGAAGCCTGTCAATATCTAGATCGAATGACTCAGTCCGGGAGGATGAACGATGAAGTTCTGCAAAAGTTCCATCAAGATTATGTTTATTTGTTTTTGAATGGAATAAAGAGTTGTGGAAATGTAAATGAGAGCTATAGTGAGGGAGAAAGTGATTTTAATTATGAAGCTTTGATGAATTCCTATACATCTGTGGCACGAATGAAAAGTCTGATTGTGTTCACGATGAATTATCTGAAAGGTATGGATGATCAGAATGATGTCAGTGAATCACGTATAGATGAAATCCTGGATTATTTAAATAAGAATATACAAAAGAATATTACAAGAAAAGATGTTGCTGAAGCGGTTTATCTCAATCCGGAATATTTATCCAGACTCTTTAAAAAAGAAAAGGGAATTAAGTTGTCAGATTATATTCTGCAGGAGAAAATGAATATTGCAAAGCTTTTACTGGAAACAACAAATTTCTCAGTCAGCATCGTTGCTTCAAAAGTAGGATATAGCAATTTTTCACATTTTGCTCAGTCATTTAAGCGTATTTTTGGTATATCGCCTAGTGAAATTAGACAGGAAAATCATAGTTAGTAATACAAAGTATTCAAATCACTAGTCATGAATTGAATACTTTATGTCATTTTTCGGGTAGTTAACGATAAACAAGATTAGATATAATCTAACTATGCTTAGGCGAAAGAAAATGCTTTACCTAAGAAATTTAAGGAGGAGAAGGGAATATGAAAAAATTTACCTCATGCTTGCTTGTAATTACTCTGCTATGCACATTGCTTACGGGATGTGGAAAGGCAGAGAATAAAACAAGCGACAAAGAGACAACGGGCGGTACGTCAGAAAGCGTAGGAACAGAGGAGAAGGGCAATAGTAATCAGGAGCCTTATACTGTTAGACTGTTGCTGCCCGGAACAGCTACAACAGAAGATTGTGAAGAGGTTTCTGCATTAGCAAGTGTGATTTTACAAGAAAAATATAATACTACCCTAGAAGTGGTTCGTGTTGGATTCGGTACATATGCACAGGAAGTAAATCTTATGTTTTCTTCCGGTGAGAAACTGGATATGCTTTATAACAACCGAGACATTTTCACATCTGCTGTAAGTAATGGACAGATTGCAGAAATTGGACAATATCTTGATGAATATGCTCCTGAAATGAAAGCACAGATCAGTAAAGAAGATTGGGCATGTACAACAGTAAATGGCAGTATCTATGCAGTTCCTGCTAATAAAGAAAAAGCAGTGGCATGGGGATTTTCTTTTGTAAAATCAATTGCAGACGAATTAGGATTTGATTATTCAGAAATTGATACAGAAGAAGAATTAGAGCCGCTTTTACAAGCGGTAAAAGATAATTATCCGGATATGTACCCAGTAATGTCCAATGGCGGAACAATGAACACAATGACTACCTATGATGATTTAGGAGCTGATTTTGGTGTGTTGGAAGATTGTACTGACCCCAATAATACAACAGTCGTTAACTGGTATGAAACGGATCATTACCGCGAAATTGTAGAAAGAAGATATGAATGGACAAAAAAAGGATTAATCATGCCTGATGCAGCATCCAATACGGAACCTTGGGCTACGATGATAAGTTCTGGAAAGGCATTTGGACGTTTTTCTAATGTAAAACCGGGAATCGAAGCAGAGCATGAGAAGGCTACCGGGAAAGAAATAGTTGTCTTACCAATGACGGATACCTATACTACTACGACCAGACTAGATATTCTTTGGTATGTCGCTCATAATAGTGAAAAACCGGAAAGAACCGTACAGGTTATGAACGAAATTTATACAAATCCTGAATTGCAGAGTATTTTAGCTAACGGTGTAGAAGGAAAACACTTTGAATATGTGAATGCAGAAAAGACGATGGTACGATATCCAGAAGGTATTGACGGAAGTAACACAGGATATCCTAGCTATCCTTGGGCTTGGCTCAATGAAATGATTACTCCTGTTTGGGAAGGAGCAGCAGAAACTCTTTGGGAAGAAACCAATGAATATAACCAAACCGCAATTATTTCACCAGGTAAAGGATTTGGATGGAATAATGAGGATGTAATCAATGAAGTAACCTCATGCAATAATGTTAGAAATAAATATGCCAATGCATTGGATTGTGGATCGGTAGATCCTGCAGTTGCATTGCCGCAGTTCATTAAGGAGTTAAAGGACGCAGGTGTGGATAGAATTATTGCAGAAAAGCAAAAACAATTTGATGAGTGGTTAGCTGCAAAGAAATAATAGTTAAAAGATTATAACTGCAAATAAGGGGGAAACGGTGGGTACTACACGGTTATCCCCCCTTGTATTTTGCGCTGGAGGGTGTCTAGATGAAACTTAGTATATGGAAAATGCTGAAAAAGCTTAAGCGATTTATCCCACTATATCTTATGATGTTACCTGGTATGGTATATGTAATCATTAACAATTACATACCTATGGCAGGTTTGCGGATCGCTTTTAAACAATATAATTACACCAAAGGAATTTCGGGTAGCAAATTTGTAGGATTCAAAAATTTTGAATTTCTTTTCAAAACAAAAGATGCTTTCATTATTACGAGAAACACATTATGTTACAATGCTATTTTTATTATTTTAGGTACGGCGTTGGCTATAACAGTGGCTATTTTATTAAATGATATTAGAAAAGTCAAATTGAAAAAATTCTATCAGACAGTTATATTAATACCGTTTTTAATATCAATGGTAGTTGTCAGTTATTTAGTGTATGCTTTCTTAAGTGCAGATACAGGCTTCATAAATAATAGCATTCTTATTCCGCTTGGATTGGAACCGATTGCATGGTACTCATCACCAAAATATTGGCCATTCATTTTAGTAATCGTGCACCTGTGGAAAGGATTTGGCTATACCAGTATAATTTACTTTGCAACGTTGGTTGGTATCGATAAGGGGTATTTTGAAGCAGCAGCTATAGACGGCGCATCCAGATGGCAGCAAATCAAACATATTACGCTTCCATGTTTAAAACCTACCATTATAACACTAACCTTGATGTCGATTGGGCGAATTTTCTATTCTGACTTCGGATTGTTCTATCAGGTACCAATGAACAGTGGATTATTAATTGATGCAACCAATACAATTGATACTTATGTATATCGTGGTTTAATTACGTTGAACAATGCAAGTATGGCATCGGCTGCAGGATTTTATCAGTCAATTGTCGGTTTTATTCTGGTACTAACAGCAAACTTTATTGTGAAAAAAGTTAGTGAAGAAAATTCGCTATTCTAAAGGAGAGAAGAAAAAATGGTTGAAAAAGGAACTGGTTTTCAAATAATGGCAAATGTAATATTACTTGTATTAGCAATATTCTGTTTGATTCCATTTATACTACTTATTATTTCTTCATTTACGGATGAATTATCATTAATTCGAGATGGCTATAGCTTTTTCCCTAAAAAACTTTCATTTGAGGCATACAAATATTTGCTGGTGGACTCTACAAATATTTTAAAAGGTTATACAATATCCATCGGAATAACGATTGTAGGAACACTTGCCAATGTATTCATAACAGTTTTATTTGCCTATCCATTATCCAGAAAGGATCTGCCTGGACGACAGGTATTTTCCTTTTTTATCTTTTTTACTATGTTATTTAATGGTGGATTGGTACCTTCCTATATTATGTGGACACAGACATTTCATATAAAAAATACATGGTGGGCATATATTATTCCTGGATTAATGATGAGTGCCTTTTATATCATAATGATGAGAACTTATTTTACTTCCAATATTCCAGAAGCAGTTATAGAAGCAGCGAACATGGATGGCGCATCAGAGATACAAATTTTGTCTAAAATTGTATTGCCTATGTCTGTTCCGATTGTGGCAACGGTAACCCTTCTAGTCGGATTAGCCTATTGGAATGACTGGATTAATGGCTTGTATTATATCAATAAAGACACCATGTTTAGTATCCAATCACTGTTGAGTAGAATGCTTATGGATGTCCAGTTTCTGATATCCAATGCTCAGAGTAGTGCTGCAATCAATCAGGATATTGTCTTACCATCTACAAGTATCAAGATGGCGATTGCTGTTATGGGTGCAATACCTATTCTGATAGTGTATCCGTTTTTTCAAAAATACTTTATTAAAGGTATTATTATTGGAGCGGTAAAAGGATGACAAAATAGTTATAATATTTATAACTACTTTAATTTCTATAAAAGGTGTAAATGAAAGCATTACGAAACAACTATTGATAAAGATGGAAACGTAATTATAAGAGGCTCTGCTAGATATTGGTATATATGCATGATATAAGGAGGGTAATTTCCCTCCTTCTTAGTTGATAAACACATTATTTGATTAAATATGCATGTAATACAACCAGGTCGGGGTTGCTGCCTATTTTCACTTCAGGTAGTTTAGTGAATATAGATAAATTTTTGATTTAAGATTGGTACAAGTCATGAAAATATAAGATTTGATTGCAATGGATTGACAAAGAATGGAAAAAGGGTGTAAGATAACAATATCTTAAATATCTGTGAGGTGAAGCATATCAGTATCAAAATGATTTGCCTTATCTGCCTTTTACTTCTAGCAATGCATAAGGATTTTAAATCTTATAAGATCAGTAATCACTTAATTCTAAGTGGATTTATCATTGGGTTAATTATTAATTTATATGAAGCGGGTTGGATGGGCGTAGTAATATGGTTTCTGGGTGTTATGATACCATGTATTCTTTTGTTTTCTCTTTTTCTTCTAAAAGTATTAGGTGCGGGGGATATTAAACTTTTTTCTGTTGTTGGTGGGTTCTATGGGATCTCATTTGTTTTAAAATCAATTATAGTGGCATTTATAATAGCTGCTATCATGTCAGTTTTTCATCTTATAAAATACAAACAAGTATTTTATCGTTTACATTATCTTGTAAATTATATTCAAACAGCGTATCAAAGAAACAATTTATCACATCAAGGAATTAGTAAGAAAAAAATAGAGCCATATTATGATGTAAAAAGGGATGGATATGATGGAGTCATCCATTTCTCTGTGGCTATACTTGCGGCCACGCTAATACAAGTACTATTACATATATAATAAGTTTCTTGACAGAGCAAAAGAAAGGGGGCAAACGTGAACTGTATTTTAGCAATCTATGATTACGAAACAGATTATGCGAATCACCTAATGGATTATATAAAACGAAAGCAAAAATTGATATCGCAAGTTCGTGTTTTTACAAATCATGATAGTTTAAAAGATTATTTAAGTCATAATCACATTAATATTCTGCTGTTAAGTGAGAGTATATCCGTAGAGGAGGTGTTGCACGAGAATATAAAGAATATCTGCCTATTATCAGAGGGAAATTATATTCGTGAAAATATTGGATACCCAGTAATTTATAAATTTCAGTCGGCAGAACTTGTTATGCAAGAGATTTTTTCATATTTTCCAATGGAGAGACCAGTAGGAAATTCATTAGCAATAAACGAACATAAAGTTAAGATAATCAGTGTTTTTTCCATATCCAAAGATACCGAACAAATGATGTTATCACTCTCCTTAGCCCAACAATATGCTAGCGTAAAGAAAACCTTATATATTAATCTGGATATCTTTCAGGCATTGCCAGAAGGCCTTTTGCAAAATATAGAAAAGAGCCTATCCGAATTTATCTATTATCTAAAGCAAAATCATCCCAATCTTATCACAAAAATGAATGGAATTATAACCAAGATGGACAGGCTGGATTATATTCAGGGTGTTACATTTGGACCTGATTTATACGAGCTAACCACAGAGGATATGACCCTATGGATCAAGGAATTAAGAAAATGTACTGAATACGAGGTTATTATTTTCGATGTCGGCAGCTTTTTTCAGGCGACCTTGGAACTGTTTCGAGAAAGCAGTCAATTACTACTTCTATTGGGAGAAAGTGAATGGGATCAAGCTAAATTCCGTAATTTTAAGGATCAACTTCTTTGGGCAGGTTTTGATGATATTTTACAAAAAATTAAGGTTATATCATTAACGAAGGAAGAACAAGAAAGGTATACAGGCCTAACTACAAAAGAAATATACAATGAGAAATGTGGTGAATTAGCGGCTGCTTTTATAGATATAAACGAGTAGAAGATATGACTTAAAATAGAAGGGGGAAAGCAATGGATACACAAAAGCAGCAGCTTCAAGACATGATTATAAAAAAAATAGATTTATCAAGAGAATTAAAGGATGAAGAAATATTAGAGGTAATTGATGAAACACTTTTGTCACAAAGTAGAGATAGTTATCTTAGTATGCAGGATAAAAGGCATCTTCGTAAAGACATATTTAATTCAATCAGAAGGCTTGACATATTACAAGAACTAATCGAGGATTCCTCCATTACCGAAATCATGATTAATGGAGCCGCTCATATTTTCATTGAGCAAAATGGTGCAATGCGTCCATGGGATAAACAATTTGAGTCTGATAAAAAATTAGAGGATGTAGTTCAACAGATTGTATCCCAATCAAACCGAATTATTAATGAAGCTAGCCCCATTGTTGATGCGAGATTATCGGATGGGTCTAGAGTTAATATAGTTCTTCCTCCGGTAGCCCTTGATGGCCCAGTGGTTACCATCCGCAAATTCCCGGAGAATCCTATTACTATTAAAAAATTAATCGATATTGGTTCAATCTCAGAAGAGGTTGCCATCTTTTTAGAAAAACTTGTGATAGCAGGATATAACATTTTTATCAGCGGAGGTACCGGTTCCGGCAAGACAACCTTTTTAAATGCACTCTCTAACTTCATACCCAAAGAGGAAAGGGTAATTACCATTGAAGATTCCGCTGAATTACAGATTAAAAACATTCCCAACCTAGTGAAATTAGAGGTTAGAAATGCAAATGTCGAAGGGAAAAATGCAGTAACCATTCGAGATCTTATTAAATCGTCACTTCGTATGCGACCGGATCGAATAGTTGTTGGCGAAGTAAGAGATGCAGCAGCCATCGATATGTTACAAGCTATGAATAGTGGTCATGATGGCTCTTTATCTACAGGACATGCTAATTCAACGGTAGATATGCTAAATCGCTTAGAGACATTGGTGCTTATGGGGGCAGATATCCCATTGATGGCTGTACGAAAGCAAATTGCTTCTGCAATAGATATTATAGTGCATTTAGGGAGGCTAAGAGATAAAAGCCGTAGAGTTCTTGAAGTTGCAGAAGTATTAGATTGTGTCGATGGGGAAATTGAAGTCAATAAGCTATATGTATTTAGGGAATCCGGAGAAGGCGAGAATGGAAAAGTAATAGGGGAATTACAAAAAACCAATAATGAATTAATCAACTTAGCGAAATTAAGCAAAGCAGGAATCTTATGATTGAAGATTATAATAATTACAAGTATGAAAAAAAGGAATGGGTTCAATATTTTTTACAAGGAGCCTTGATTGGGGCTATGGCAGGGTTATTATTCTATTCCAGTTTATTAGGAGCAATCGTATTGATGCCTTATGGGTTCTTCTATGTACATAATAAGAAGAAAGAGTTGATACAAGAGAGAAAGTGGCAGTTGAATCTCGAATTTCGGGATGGATTAGCAAGTGTATCTGCAGCGTTAAATGTAGGCTATTCAGTGGAAAATGCCTTTGCACAGGCCGTTACAGATCTAAGCCTTATGTATTCTCCAGATTCCTTGATCCTCTGCGAATTCAAGGGTATTGTACACAAAATCCATATGAATAGGACAGTGGAAGAGATATTAAAGAACCTTGCAGACAGAAGTGGTATTGAGGATATCATAAACTTTGCAGAAGTATTTATAACAGCTAAGAGGACAGGAGGAGATATCGTAAAAATTATTCGTTCTACGGGGAATACCATAGGAGATAAAATTGAAATTAAGCGGGAAATTCTAACGATGATTACTGCTAAAAAGTTCGAATCAAATATTATGAATCTGATTCCCTTCTGTATGATTCTATATTTACAAGTATTTTCACGTGGCTTCCTGGATCCTCTTTATCATAATTTATTTGGGATTTTTTTTATGTCAATCTTATTAGTTATTTATTATCTGGTCAGTAAGATTTCCAAGAAGATTATTTGTATTGAAGTATAACAGGTGCATAGGAAGAAGGTTGCTAATATGATATTTCTAAATATTATTATACTTTTCATTTATATTTTTCTCTGGAGTTTATCTAAAAATTATGAAAAAAACTTTGTTGATAAACTTGATGAGAAGCAACATAGGTTGAAAGTATTTTACTCTATGGGGTTATATCTCATTGATAAAGTATCAGATATAAGCTTTTTTGATAGATCGAATACACAGTTTACAAAACTGGATGATCCATTAAAAGCTCTTTATGTGGGAGAACAACTAGATGTAGTAAAAAGACTTTATCTATGCAATAAACTTGTTATGGTATTAATGATTGTATTTATTTCCAATTTGTTATCGTTCACAAGCAATATAATGGCTAATGATAATAATCAATTGCAAGATGGAAAATTTATTAGAAGACCAGGATATAATCAAGGTGCGAAGGAAGTTGAACTAAAGGTACAAGTCTCGGAGGATGAATCGACAATATTAGAGGAAGATATTCAATTCGAAGTGGAAGAAAAACGCTATGGAAGTACAGAACTGGATAACATTTTTACATATGCCAAAGAGTATATTGACTCAAAGATTTTATATAATAATGAGTCTGCTGAAATAATACGTTCGGACCTAATGTTTGTTTCCCAAATTCCCGAAACCGGCTTAACAGTAAAATGGATTACCGGTGATCATGAACTTGTTGATGAAGAAGGGCGGATACACAATGAAGAAATAACAGAAAATGTATTAGTTTGGGTAACAGCAGTGATAACATATCATGACAGGGAAGAGGAATATACCCGATATTTTAATCTTCTGCCAAAAGAATATTCAGTGGAAGAAAATGCACGAAAGGATTTATTAAAGGCGCTTAGTAATGCAGCAGATAAATCACAGAAGGAAGAAATGCTCACACTTCCAGATACAATAGAACAGCAGAGGATCGCCTGGGCAGAGAAGAAAGATAATACCGGCTTAGTGTTTCTTGTATTGGGTAGTTTAACAGCAATACTACTATATGTAATGATGGATAGGGACCTGACTGGCAAAGTCGAGAAAAGAAACCGTGAAATGCTCTTAGACTATCCGGAAATAGTTAATAAATTTACACTTTTAGTAGGTGCAGGAATGTCCTTATCCAATACTTGGTGCAAGATTTGTCAGGATTACAAGGAATCAGGGTTAGGTAAACGATATGCCTATGAAGAGATGATGATAACTTATGGAGAATTAATGATTGGAACATCAGAAACAATCGCCTATGAAAGATTTGGAAGGAGAGTAAAATTAATTCCTTATCTTAGATTTAGTTCACTCATTGCTCAGAGCGTAAAAAAAGGTTCTTCAGGATTATTAGATCAACTTGATTTAGAAGTAGTAGAAGCTTTCGAAGAAAGAAAAGAACTGGCAAAGAGAATGGGCGAGGAAGCCGGAACGAAGCTGTTAGTTCCAATGTTGTTAATGCTATTGATTGTGTTAGCCATTATTATTGTTCCAGCATTTTTATCTTTTGGAATCTGATAAAGAGGAGGATATAATATGAATAGAGTAAAAGAATTTATGAACGAAGAGGATGGAATTGGAGTTGTAGAGATTATATTAATATTAGTTATATTAATCGGATTAGTTATAATCTTTAAAACTCAAATAGAAGCTCTTGTGGAAAATATATTTTCAACGATTACTACGAAATCGAACGAAGTCCTTTAAAAAGAAAAAAAGGGGAAATATATGAAAAGAAGTCAGGAGGGATCCATAACCGTATTCTTAAGTCTCATATTCCTTTTAATTCTAGCCGTTATTATGACTACTATTGAAACGGCAAGAGTAAATGTGGCAAAGGTATATACAGAACGTGCACTTACAACAGCTATGGATTCAGTTTTAGCAGAATATTATCTTCCATTATTTGAGGAGTACCATATATTTGCCCTAGAAAGTGGATATGGAACAGAATCAATACAAACAGACGCCATAGTTACAAAAATGGAAGATTATATGGAATATACGTTTGAGCCAAACAAAGATTTATATCTAATTGACAATTATATTCCTATAAATAACGTGAATCTTTTGGGTATTCATACAACAAATTTAGAGATAGAGCAAACGAATTCCATTATGGATTATAATGGAGAACTTTTTGCAGACCAGGCGGTTTCTTACATGAAGTATAAAGAACTAGGCAATGGCTTGGAAAGCTTCCTACAAAAAAAATCTATTATAAAGGATACAACCGTGGCACAAACAGTACTTACCGAAAAACAAATAGCAGAAGAAAGTTTATATAAAATAGATCAAGGAATATTAGGATTAATGAGTCTTGTGGATGGAATTTCTATTAGCGAAAAAGGAGTTAAGACAGATAAGCAGGGTAAGATTCTGATTAAAGATAATTTTATTAAGAGGATATGTATCTTACCGGCAACAATGGATAACTTGGGAATAGAAAATCAACTTGTATTCTCATCATTAAGCGGTCACCATATCAATCCTCTTGAAATTATAGATTTAGCAAGGGACGAGATAGACTTGTTGATTGTAAATATAAGCTTAAAGGACAGTGCAAGAATCAGATATCGATTCCTATCTTTAATTGACCAAAGTGAAATTGAAAGTGATAGGAAACTAGAAGAACATAAGAGAGATTTAAAAAATGCCAAAAAGCGGCTCAGGTACTATGAAGACAGAGAGGTTAAACTATTAAATACACTTAACAAAGATTTAAATAGTATCAATGAATTAGTAAATGGAACTTTAACAATGATTGGGCGAGCCTTGCCAATCTTAGATAACCTAATATTGAAACAGGGCGCAGTTACTCAGCAAATAGAAGCCTATGAATCAATTCTATTTGAGAGTCAGAAATATTTAAATGAAGGTCTTTTTGAAGGATTATCTGATGACTTAACAGCAATGGAAAAATATAAAAAAACTGGTACTGAAATAAATCAAGCAGTTGGCAATTATGATTTTCAAGTAATGAAAGATACACTGCTTAAGAATCAATCAATATTATTGAATATACGAAGTTATTCAAGGGTATCCGCATCAGAAGAAATACTGAAAGAGATAAAATCTTCCCTCTCTGCTGATAGAATTGGTATTCAGCAGTACAGCCACAGAGGACTTCAGTTTGACTATAGCACATTGACAAAACCGGTGGAAAGCGAGGATTTCTTTCATTGCTTAAATTCAATGTTAGAAAATGGAATTATTGGATTAGTGGTAGATGAAACAGAAAATATCTCGAAAAAGAAAATGACGGCTACTAATTTGCCAACTTCTCTGCATAATATCAGTGAAAGTATTGAACCTAAAGATATATCTTCTTCACTATCAAATATTGATATAGAAAGTGAAATCGGAGGAGCTCTTACGGGTATTATTACAGGTTTTGGAACAGATTTTGACTTACCAGGGACAGCTTCTGCAAGTGGAGAAGCACTGGGACGGATGCTCTTGCTACAGGAATATATTATGGAACATTTTGATTGTTATAATGAGGCAGAGGCAGAAGATTCTCTTAAGGCTCTGAATTATGAGCTGGAGTATATTGTTATGGGAAGAAATACAGATTATAACAATCTAAAGGGTATCATAATGAAAATTATGCTCATACGAACAGTAATGAATGTAATTACACTAATGGGAGATTCAAAAAGTTGTGGAGAAGCTCGAGCATTGGCGATTAGCTTTGTTGGTTTTACGGGGCTTCCGGCATTGGTAAGTATTATTAAAACAATTATTTTATCGATTTGGGCATTTGCAGAGTCGCTTATTGATATAGCAGCTATATTACAAGGGAAATCAGTTCCATTATTAAAAAATGGTAGTAGTATACAATTAGAGCTTCAAGAACTCTTTCTTATTAATCATTCGTATATTAAAAATAAAGTTGCTGCTATGAAAGAGAATACTGCTTTCATAGAATTAAATTATCGAGATTATCTAAGGTTATTTTTATTTGTGAAAAAACAAGAGGAAAAAAGTTTTAGATCAATGGATTTAATTCAAGAGAATCTTCAAAACAAGTATGAAGATACGTTCTATATTAAAAATTGTTTATTTGGATATCGGGTTAATGCAGAATATCAAATGAATACTAAATTTGTAACACTACCATTTGTAAAACAGTTTATAGATTATGAAGACAATAATTATATCTTTCATTCAACAAAGGAGTACTCATATTAATCCAACTACATCTACAAAGTTACATCGCTTAGAATGGATTTGGATATCCGTTCTTATCTTATTGGTTTCTTAAAAAAAAACAATTTCTCTCTCCAAGAAAGCATTCCATCCAGAGACCACCTTTTCATTTAGCAAAAGGACGGATATCCTAATTCATTCTAAGCATTACCAATTTAAATTATAAATAGAAGGAGGAATCCTTGAAAATAAACAGAATATTAGATAGAAAAACTCAAGGGTCCTTAACTGTGGAAGCAGCATTAGTATTACCTGTTTTTATATATGCTGTTATTGCGTTTGTATATTTTTTGCAAATCATAGGACTTCAAGAAAATCTCCAAAATGCAATTACAGAAACCGGTTATTTTGCCGCAAAGTATGCATATGTATATGATTATTTACTCAATTATAAGGAAGCTGAGCTGGATAATAAGGGAGAAAGCACAATCAGTGAAGGGGAGTATATACAACAAGAAGGCATTGATACAAGTATTGATACTATCATTGCCCATACCATTGATAGTGCTTTTTATAAAGTTAAAATGCAAGATTATCTTGATATTAGGAGTATAAACCAATCTTGTATTAAAGATGGATTTTTAGGAATCCATACCTATATGTCTAGCTATATGGCAGAAGAGGAATCAGTAGATATTATACTTATTTATAATGTAAAGCTGCCATTACTATTTATTAAGCTGAATACCATACAGATAGTACAGCGGGTTCGACTTAGGGGATGGAGTGGACATAAGGTCTCACTTAAAAACACTCCTACAGAGACTAACGAGGGCAATGAAGATACTGTTTACATTACTGAGAATGGTACCGTATACCACTTAACAAAAAAATGTACACACTTAGCTTTATCAATTAAAGAGGCTTCATTTGAACAGATAGAAGGGCTGCGTAATGATTCAGGAGGTAAATATAAGAAATGCGAATTGTGTGGCGATAAGGGAAATATGGCCGATCAAAGGTCTGTGTATATAACGAATACAGGAGACCGATATCATTGGGATTTAGACTGCAGTGGTTTGAAACGGACTATTATTGCTATTCCATTAGCTGAGGTGGGAGATAGAGGTCTATGCAAAAGATGTGGCAAGAGATAAAGGCCTATGCAAAAGATGTGGCAAGTAATTAAAAAAGGAGCCTGCTATGATTAAAATAGAAAATGTTATTTCATTTATCTTGTGTACATGGTTATTACTGTGTAGCTGGCAAGATCTGAGAAGAAAAAGAATTAACATCATATTAATTGGAATAGGTATATTAACTTTATTCATTTGTACAGTAATCCAAAATGAACTAACCATGTGGAATCGCCTTGCAGGATTGAGTTTGGGTATTCTTCTTCTTGGATTAAATCCTATTACGAAAGGGCAAATTGGAATCGGGGATGGGCTTATCGTAAGTACAACTGGACTATGCTTAGGATTTTCTAAAAATGCAGTTATGCTTGCATACGGTTTATTTACATCAGCTATATTTTCAATCATTCTTATTCTTTTCTGTCATGTAAATAAGAAAAAAACTATACCATTTATACCTTTTCTATTTATTGGATATTTGGGGGTGCTTTTACTTGAATAAAACTACAGTAAAGGGAAGTTATACCGTAGAAGCAGCTTTAATAGTTCCATTTGTTTTTTTTGTTATAATTGGATTATTATATTTGGGATTTTACATGCATGATAAAGTAAAAATACAAGCTATCCTTAATGAAACTGCAATAAGAGGCAGGTTATTAATTGAAAAGGAATCAGATATTAAAACTGGAGTAATGAATTATGAAGCATATTACAAAAGAAGCATCTTTTATTCTTTGCAGAAAAACCTAATAAAAGAAGGTGAAATCTATAATTATGTACAGCTTGAATTAAGTAGGGGATTATTTATTGCAAAGATTGACACGATTGATATCATCGTTACTCATTCCAATATAAAAATAGAAGTAATAGCAAAAATGGAATTTCCATTCTTGGAGATACAGCAGTTCTTTACCAATAGTGGATTCTTCATAAAGATTGAGAATACTGCTGAAATACAAAATTCCATGGAATTCATACGTATTTTTAATGTCTTTACCTCAGTAACTGAAAAAGCAGAGGCAGCAGATGGTGTTTTAAAAAAATTGCAGCAGGTATTAAAGGAAATTCGATAAACTTAGTATTATTTAATCGAGGTGGAGTCTATGTTACAGGCAGAGTATTTAAGAGATATGCATAATAATTATTTAGTGCTTAAGGGTGAAGAAGGAAGTGTTTCTGGGTATGAAGTGAAGATGCTTCTAAATAATACAATTGAAGGATTATTAAAATTGGAATTAAGATGTATTGATCAGATGGACCTATTCTATTATGATATTACTTCCCTAAAATCAGTGTCGTCTATCTATGAGATTAAATCACTGAATTATAATGAGATAAAAAACATTTTAGGTAATATACTTATTACGATTGATCGTAGTAGAGAATTCTTACTTTCTCAAAATGATTTTATAATAGATCCAGATTATATTTATGTGGACGGTACATCTCAAGGCGTAGACTTATGCCACTTAGTTGGATACCGAGTAAATATCCAGGAACAGTTAAGTAAATTCATAGAGTATCTGATGAATAAAGTTGATTATAAAGATGAAGATGCTGTACTCATGATATACGCGATGTATAAAGAGAGTAGAGAAGTTGATTGCACCTTTGAAAAGCTATTACTAGAATTGAATAAAAAGGTAGGGAATAAATCATTAATAAAACAAAATAATACTGAGAAGGAAGAAAAAACAAATAGTATAAAAGTTAATGAGATAAAGATAGATAGTGATAAGGGATATAGTCTAGAAAGGAAAGGTCTAGAAAGGAAAGGACTAGAAAGGAAAGGAATAGAAAGAGAAGGACTAGAAAGGGAAGGTCTAGAAAGGAAAAGACTGGAAAGGGAAGGTCTAGAAAGGAACAGTCCAAAAAGAAACAGCTCAAGAAGGGATAGAGGAATTAGGGATAGTATAGGATGGAATAATACAAAAAAAGATAGTATAAATAGAAATGGTGCAGAGAGAAATAATACAAAAAGAGAAAATACTAATTGGTGGTATTCAAAAAAGAATAATCAGAACAGCAGTACAAAAAAGGATTATCCAAAGAAAGAAAATATAATTGATAAAAAGAATTATCCAATTAAAGAAAAAAATAATATAAATGAAAAACAGATACTGGAAGAGGTTGAGAGTCAACGAGAGATTCTGTACTTTGATCGAAAGACATATATTCTTGCTGGTATATATATTTTAGGTGGATTAACAATGTTTAGTGTAGCTATTCAACAAAAATTATTACATAATTCTTTTGGTACACATCTTGATATGGTCAAGGTTCTTTGTTGTATACTCATGGTTTGCTCTGCAGAAGTGTTTCTATTGAGTAGGCTCTTTGATAAGAAAAAAAGGGTTACAAGAATGGAAACCAATATTGAATATGTAGATCAGTATAAAGAAGAAGTTCATTCATTAGATAAGAATCGGGACAGTAGTCACAGTATAATATATAATCAAGAGGAACAGACGGAAGAAACACAAGTATTATGGTTAAATGAAGATGAAGAGCAGGAAAAAACCATGATTCTGGCTCAATTTTTTCCACAGAAACAATATTATTTAGTACCCAGCAATTCGAAAGAAAATATAGAAATTCACGTTAATCAATATCCATTTGTAATTGGAAAAGCACTGACTGAGGTAAATCTTACAATAGAAGACGTTTCCGTAAGCCGCTATCATGCTAAGTTTATAAACGAAGGGGAAGATATCTATCTTATTGATTTGTCCTCTACGAATGGAACATATATTAATGGGAACAGATTATTAGAAAATAAACTGAATCGGTTATCAATAAATGATGAAATAAGGTTTTCTAATCTTAAGTATTTGTGGAAAGAAAAGTAGCTGCTAGCTTGTAATAAAAAGAAAAAAATAGTATAATCTACCACAAAGACATAGTGTGGAGGGACTTATACATGAAAAAATATATAATGGCATTGGACCAAGGAACGACTAGTTCAAGATGTATACTATTTGATAAGTTAGGTCATGTTTGTAGTATGGCTCAGAAAGAATTACAACAGATATATCCGGTATCTGGTTGGGTAGAACATGACCCTATGGAAATCTGGTCATCACAGATTAGTGTCGCTACAGAAGCGATGGCTAAAATAGGGGCCAATGCAGATGAAATTGATTCAATTGGCATCACGAACCAGCGAGAGACTACGATTGTATGGAATAAGAACACAGGTGAACCCGTATATAATGCTATAGTATGGCAATGTAGAAGAACTTCTGACATGATTCAGGAATTAAAGAAGAGCGGTTTTGACGAAGTGATACGCAATAAAACTGGGTTGATGCCAGATGCATATTTCTCTGGTACAAAAATCAAATGGATATTAGATCAAGTAGAAGGTGCCAGGGCAGAAGCAGAAGCAGGCAATCTGTTATTTGGTACGGTAGATACCTGGTTAATATGGAATCTTACCAATGGAAGGGTGTTTATTACTGATTATACCAATGCGTCAAGAACCATGTTGTATGACATTCATAAATTACAATGGGATGAGGAGATACTTGACAAGTTAAATATCCCTAAATCTATGCTACCAGAGGTTAAACCGTCAAGTAGTATCTATGGGCTTACGGAATCAAATCTTCTTGGAGTTGAGATTCCCATAGCAGGAGCAGCAGGAGACCAACAGGCTGCGTTATTTGGCCAAGGTTGTTTTGAACAAGGAGATGTAAAGAATACTTACGGTACAGGCTGTTTCCTGTTAATGAATACAGGACACGAAGCAATTCGATCTAAAAATGGTTTGTTAACTACAATTGCTGCTAGCGTTGATAGTAAAGTACAATATGCGCTAGAAGGCAGTGTTTTTGTTGCTGGAGCAGCAATTCAGTGGTTGAGGGATGAACTTAATATAATTCAAAATGCAGCGCAGTCCGAAGAATATGCTATGGCCGTCACGGATACCAATGGTGTATATGTAGTACCAGCTTTTTCGGGTCTAGGTGCACCTTATTGGGATCAATATGCCAGAGGTACCATTGTTGGTATTACAAGAGGATTTAATAAAGAACATTTGGTACGAGCAACCCTTGAAGCTATAGCTTATCAGACATTCGAAGTATTAAAAGCGATGGAGCAGGATTCAGGGATACAACTTAAAGCGCTGAAAGTAGATGGTGGCGCATGTGCCAATAATTTTCTAATGCAGTTTCAAGCTGATATACTTGATACGATTGTGTATCGACCAGCCTGTATAGAGACGACAGCTTTAGGTGCAGCATATTTAGCTGGACTTGCCACCGGCTTTTGGAAAGATAAAAAAGAGATCAAAGAAAATTGGGCATTATCAAGAACCTTCACACCAAATATGGAACAAGAAGTACGAGACAAATTAATTCATGGATGGAAAAAGGCTGTTAAATGTTCTTTCCAATGGGAAGAATAATGGTAAGCACGGTTCATGCATGGTACAAACGGTGAAGAAAAGGATTGTGATCTCATGATATTGGATTTGGTAAATGAGTGTTTAGATAAAAAAGGATTTCGAAGTGTTGAGGTAAATGTCAATGGCATTTACCTTCATTATGTTGTGTTGCAACAGGAAACTTATGTAGTAGTTGTATTAGACTTCCCCACAGGGACAGAATATACGAAAGAGCAGTATAGGCATATAAGAAATCAGATTACTAATAAATTTGTCAACCAGAATAATGGAGCAATACGATTACTAAGTATCATTTGCACGAAAAATGTGAATGGAGTAAGAAACCTTTATGAAGAGGAAATAGATCAGTGGATAATTGACACAAGTGCGAGCCGATTGATACTCTTTGAGAATCAAAAAGGTGATTTTCTAAATCTAAAGAAGGAGATAGAGAATATTCTTTTAGATGCACGGACGAAAGAAATAGATTTGGAAACAGAGTATTCGGAAGCACCCAATTATGCAAATGTTCCAACCAAAAAAAGATACTTTGGAGCAGGTTATTTCACAAAATACAACACACTTTTAATATTATTAAATGTCTTGGTATTTTTTATTATTAATACTATGGGTTCCACTAGGAATTCAAATTATTTACTTGAAAAGGGAGCTCTTTATTGGCCGGCGGTAGAACAGCTGCATCAATTTTATCGTTTAATTACGTATATGTTTTTGCATTCAGGATTTGAACACCTAGCTAATAATATGATAGTTCTACTATTTATCGGTGATAATTTGGAACGAGCAACAGGAAAATGGAGATTCTTGGTAATATATTTTATGTCAGGAGTTATTGCGGGGATAGCTTCATTGAGCTATAATATGCTTAAAGGTGCAAATGCAGTATCTGTTGGTGCTTCCGGAGCAATTTTTGGTGTAGTTGGGGCAATGGCATATATTGTAATAATAAATAAAGGGCACCTTGAAAATATTAGCTCAAGACAAATCGTTATGTTTGTATTATTCAGTTTATATGGTGGGTTAACTAGCCAAGGTATTGATAATGCAGCGCATATTGGTGGGTTGTTAGCAGGTGCTGTGCTTGCGGCTATTTTATATAGGAAACCAAAAAAGGAACAACAGGAAGGGGGTTAAGCGTTTTGAAGGTGAATATTTATTATGGTGGAAGAGGATTGATTGAGGATCCCACTATCTATGTTATAAACAAATTAACCGAGGTACTAAAGGAAATCCGAGTTGATGTTGTCAGATACAACTTGTATGAAGAGAAGAACGCAATATCAATGTTACCAAAAACATTAAAGGAAGCGGATGGAGTAATACTAGCGACCACAGTGGAATGGATGGGGATTGGCGGTTTCATGCAACAATTCTTAGACGCATGTTGGCTATATGCGGATAAGGCATACTTAAGCAAGCTATATATGCTCCCCGTGGTTATGGCAAGTACTTATGGTGAAAGAGATGCAGAGCTAACCTTGATCAAAGCCTGGGAAATATTAGGGGGAATGCCCTTCAATGGCTTATGTGCTTATGTGGAGGATCATGTTGACTTTGAAACAAATCCAAACTATGCTAAAATTATAGAGAGTAAAGCAGAATTCTTTTATAAAGTAATTAATCAAAAGGCTAGTACATTACCGGCAAGTGATCTTGTTATTAAGAAGAACCTTTTAAAAACGAATTCAATAGATCTGACTCCACAAGAAAGTGAACAGCTTTCTATGTATGTATCCGATGATACTTATGTGAAGAAGCAGAAAGAAGATATAGAAGAGTTGTCGCAGATATTCAAAGGAATGCTGGGTACTCAAGAGAGTGATAGTAGCCAAGAATTTATTCGCAATTTTAAGGAGAATTTTCATCCATTAAATGATTTTGCGGCCAGTTATGCTATTACCATTGAAAATACTAAGAAAACCTTGATAATTGAAGTAAACGATAGCAATTTAAAATGCTATTACGGTGATAAAAAGGATGTAGATGTTTCTGCAAAAACCACTCATGAGGTCATGAATAAATTGGTTGGAGGACGAATGACTATCCAAAGAGCATTTATGGCAGGCGATTTAACTGCAAAAGGGGATTTTAAAACGCTACGTACGTTTGATCAACTGTTTCAGTTTAATATACTTTAGTATACACGTTTTAAAAGGAACCACCTTTAGAATATAGGTAGTTCCTTCAAAAATCACATCATTTCCCGAAGTTCCATATTAAGAAAATGTTTTATTCATTTAAAGGCAATTGGATAATAAAACTGGTTTTTTCCACAGAAGAAGTTACCTGAATGATACCATTATGAGCAGCAATAATATTTGAGGATATTGCTAGTCCTAGACCAGAGCCACCTGATTTGTATGTAACAAAAGGATTAAAAATCGTGGGTAATTCATCGGCGGGTATTAGTTTACCATTATTATGGATTGCAATTATAAGCTGTGATGGTAGGGAAACGCTACATTCGATGTTAATATAATTTCCTTTTTGCGTAGCCTCAAAAGCATTACGAATCAAGTTAGTAAAGACTTGTTTCATTTTAATTGGGTCTAGAGAATAACTACTGTAATAAGGAACATCTTCTTCTGTTATTGTTAAGGACAAATCAATATCACTTTGTTCGGCTAATGGGCTAAAGGAGTTGATTACTGACTTGAGTAAAAGAAGAAAATCTTGATTTTGCTTTGACACGGATTCGCTGTTATTGTATAAGCATAACTCTGTTAATAAATTTTCTAGTCCATTAATATCCTCTGTTAATTGGGTCCAATATTTAAATTCCTTTACTTCTGGATGCCCAGATTCAATTAACTGTGCCGTACTTTTTATTAAGGTTAATGGATTGCGAATCTCATGAGAGATTTGTGAGGTTAGTAATTTACAATCTTGATTGCTTTTTTTAATAAAGTAAGCAAAATCTTCGTTGGAATTAATTAATTCCGTTAACTTTTCTTGTTCTTCCTTCGTAAACATTTTGTTCACCTCCTAAGCCAATATTAGCAGAATATGTTAATTTATACAATATAAACTCATTTACAAGAAACGACAGTAACGCTTTTAAAGTCCTAAAAAGGAAGATATAATTGTTCAAGGTGTATAAAGAATTACAATATAATTAGCCATAGGAGGAAGAATAATGGATAAAAACTGTATATTTTGTAAGATTATTGGGAACGAAATTCCTTCATCAACACTATATGAGGATGAAAATTTTCGTGTAATTATGGATATTTCGCCGGCTGCAAAGGGTCATGTCATCCTAATATCAAAGAAACACATTGCAAATATATACGAAATGGATGAAGATACTGCGTCCAAGGCGTTAGTAGTCGCTGTTAAAGTGGCTAAAGCTATGAAAGAAGAGTTAAAGTGCGAGGGAATGAATATCCTTCAGAATAATGGTGAAGCAGCTGGGCAGACCGTTTTTCATTTTCATATGCATTTAATACCAAGATTTATGGATGATACTGTTACAATAACTTGGGAACATGGAAATTATGGATTGGGAGAAGCAGACGCTGTTGCAAAAGCAATAGGTAAAAAGATGCTATAAGTATAATTAAGATTGAGTCAGAGACCATAAAGCCTCCAACTCAATCTTTTATTATTCATGACAAGTGAATTGACTTGTCAATTCATCTTGTATTATGAGATTTCCTTAATGATATTAATAATAGTATCAATGGAGTTATTTAACTTACTTTGGCTCATATTCTCTATATATGAATGTTTATTGTTATAAACAGTTTCAACGGCTTTTAGCAAAGAATTAGAAGTTAGAGATTCTTCCTTTATAACATAACTGAAACCCTGACGCTCAAAGGATTCTGCATTTAATATTTGATCACCACGGCTCGATGCGGCAGACAAAGGGATTAGAATATGAGGTTTTCTAAGTGCTAATAATTCACAGATTGCATTAGCTCCTGCTCTAGAGATAACTACGTCAGCTGCATCTAAGAGATCGCTGAGTTCTTTTTTAATGTATTCATATTGAACATAACCGGGAGTTGCATTAAGGCTCTTGTCTACTTTATCTTTACCACATAAGTGAATCACCTGATACTTCTCTAGCAAAGTGGGTAGAATAGCCCGAATGGCTTCATTTACTACTACAGAGCCGGTGCTTCCCCCAATAACTAAAAGTACAGGTTTATTCGTGGTTAATCCGCAGAAATCTAATCCCTGTAGTTTATTACCGGAAAATAACTCCTGCCGTATGGGTGTCCCAGTTAGAACCGCTTTTCCCTCTGGAAGATATTTTACAGTTTCGGGAAAATTTGCGCAGACTTTCTTAGCAGAAGGGATACATATTTTGTTGGCTAAACCAGGTGTCATATCAGATTCATGAATGATTGATGGAATGCCCCTTCTTTTCGCTGCCAGAACTACTGGTACGGATACAAATCCGCCTTTTGAGAAAACCACATCAGGTTTTAATTTTTTCAGCAAAGAGGAAGCTTCTAAGTATCCCTTGACTACTTTCAAGGGATCACTAAAGTTCTTAGGGTCAAAATATCGTCTTAATTTACCGGAGGATATACCATAATAAGGGATATTTAGTTCTTCGATTAATTTTCTCTCGATTCCATCGTAAGAACCAATGTAATGAACTTCATAACCTTCTCTCATAAGGGCAGGTAAAAGAGCTATATTGGGAGTAACATGCCCGGCAGTTCCTCCACCGGTTAAGACAATACGTTTCATTCTTTATTTCCTCCATTCCTTTAAGGCTTTAGTCAACTGATCCGGACACGAGGTGGATCTATAGCCACACTTTGTACCTTCTAAACGTAAGATTACCTCATCAACAGGCATACCAACGAGTAATTTTGAGATACCGGCAGCATTACCGGAACAACCACCTTTAAAATTAACGACTTTCACTTTATTATCTTCTACTTCAAAACTTATTTCGGTACAGCAAACACCGGAGGTCTTATATATCATATTTCTATATTCCTTTCCCTATGTAAATCATTATAATTAATGTCAAATAATTTATGTCAATCATTATATCTGATGAATTTAAAAGTCTAATGAAATTAATAAATTAATAATGTCCCTATCTATTATACCATTTTTTTTACACTACACAATGGTGAATATATGAAAAATTATAGACTCCAAATCATGGCAATTACCGTCCCAACAAAGTATAAATGTTAATATAGATACAAGAGATTATAGCATATTACATTTTAAAATGTTATTATGAAATATAAGCATAAATATCGACCTTTTCAGACAATTGAATGGTCGATATATGAGTTATTATGCAAATCGAAAAGAAAAACTATTTGATAAAATCTTAATGTGTAGTAGAATAAGATAGCTTTTATGTAAAATTAGTAAGTACTATGTAATAAAAATAATGATAATGAGGTGACGTGAATGGTATTATTTAAAAATTTAAAAGTTTCTAAGAAATTATGGATAATGGTTGCACCTGCAATTGTTGCATTAATTTTACTCCTTCTTTTGTTTGTTTTTCGTTCTAATGAGATTAGTAATCAATCGAAGCAAGCGTTATACGACGAAGTTTTCGTTAGTACCGCTTTAATATTAAATGCTGACAGGGACTATTATCAAGCGGCTGTAGCGGAGAAAGAAATCATACTTAGTGGTGATAATTTACCAGCTGATCGAAAGGAACAATTGATAGCTGACTATTATGAAAATATTGATCAGACATTAGATCGAATAACAGAAGCCCTCGATAATCTAAAAGAAAATCAAAAACTCTATAATGAGTTTACGCATTCCACTGCGAATGTGACACTCGCTGAACTCAGAGAATCATTTTCGGCAGATTTCCAAACTTGGCAGCAGGCATATAAGATTGAAGATGGATCAGGAGATATTGATGCAAAGCTGAGTGCCTTTGATGCAGCAAGAGAAGAAATCAATGTGATGACTGAGTTACTTGAAGAATATGGAGATAAAATATCATCGGATATTCAAAATGAAGTAAAATCAAGCATTATGTTATCTGTTGTGGTTATCATTATAATTATTATCTTACTTTCTGTATTTGCAATCTTGATTATTCAATATTTAAGAAATAATATTTTAAATATTACAAAAGATATGGATAAATTAGCAAATAATGACTTGTCATTTGAACCACATACTTTAACAAGTAAGGATGAATTAGGAACTTTATCTTCTTCCGTAATTACTATGGTCGGTTCCTTAAGGAACATTGTTTCTTTACTAAATAACACTTCAACAGATTTGGCGGCTTCCTCATCAACAATGAGTATTAATTCTAGTGAAGTGACAGACTCTATCGATGAGATAGCCAGAACAGTAGGAGAGATTGCAAAGAGTGCAGGACAACAGGCATCTGATACGGAACATGTGGCCGGTGAAATAGATTTACTAGGTGAGGTCATCAATCAAAATGCATTAAGTGCAAAGGAATTATCAAATGCAAGTTATCAGATTAAACAAGTAAGTCAGGACGGCTTGAAGGTGGTTAATAATCTTTCTGATATAACACAAAGTAATCAAGTTTCCTTTGATTCTATTTTTGATGTGATTAATAAGACAAGTGATAGTGCCAGTAAGATTGAAGAAGCAAGTGGCTTAATAGCAGGAATTGCTCAACAGACTAATCTACTTGCATTAAATGCTGCGATTGAAGCTGCCCGGGCTGGAGAAGCTGGAAAAGGATTTGCAGTTGTAGCTGAAGAAATACGTAATTTAGCAGAGCAATCTACAAAGTCTACCAAGGTAATTGATCAAATGATTGAAGACCTAAAAGTTAATGTATACAGTGCAAATTCACAAAGTAAAACAGTAAAAGATGCAGTTAAGTTACAAGTTGAAAGTGTAAATGAAACAAAAGAAAAATATTTATTGATTATGGATACCATTGAAACTATTAATGGAGAAATAGATGCACTTGATGTGGTCAGTAAGGAAATGGAGAGGAGTCGTTCTCAGATAGTAGATATTGTACATACACTTTCTGCAATTGCACAAGAGAATGCCGCTAGTACTCAAGAAACTTCGGCTGCTACGGAAGAAGTTCTTGCAGCAATGACTACCATAAGTGAAGTTGGTGAGGATGTAGATCACTTATCCCAAGAATTAAAAGAGTTAATTCATAATTTTAAAATAAATTAAAGTTAATATAAGTAATGGTGAAAGAGTAAAAAAAATAAGGAGAATGAAGACTATGAATAGAATTGGTATTATTGGCGCAATGGATGAAGAGGTACAGCAGTTAAAGGCCAAGATGACGGAAGTACAAGTGAAGACTAAGGCTGCAATGGAATTCTACTCAGGGATACTTGAGGGGAAGGAAGTTGTTGTGGTTCGCTCCGGCATAGGAAAAGTTAATGCAGCAGTCTGTACCCAAATATTAATAGATGAATATAACTTGGAAATGGTGATAAACACCGGAATCGCAGGTTCTTTAAAATCAGAGATAAATATTGGTGATATGGTTTTATCCACTGATGCCCTTCAGCATGACGTAGATGCAACTGCTTTCGGATATGATTATGGTATTATTCCCAGAATGGAGACATCTATCTTCCCAGCTGATGCAAGTATTGTACAAATGGCACAAACTGTGTGCAAAGAAGTTAACCCAGAGATTGGAGTATTTGTTGGAAGAATTGTAAGCGGTGATCAATTTATTGGAAATAAGGAAAAGAAAAACTGGTTGGCAGAACAATTTCAAGGTTACTGTACAGAAATGGAAGGTGCAGCAATTGCTCAGACTGCTTACCTAAACAAGATTCCATTTTTAATTATCCGAGCAATCTCAGATAAGGCGGATGACAGTGTCCAAATTGATTACCCTGAATTCGAAGCAAAAGCAATCAATCATTCGGTTAAGTTAATGACTGCGCTTGTAGCGGTCTTATAATAGTTATGATAATTCTATTAGAGAAAACATTCAGTTATTCTCTATTATACTTAGGTTGTCCAAGTTTTCATAGACACAAAACGACAAGTGGTTCCAGGATATGATACAACAGAATAAAGAAACGGTCACCATTAAGAAGAACGACAGACATTATTGTATTAGATTGGCTCTTTTTGTCTAACTGTTTATAAGTCTCCTCTCTTTTCAAATCAATAGTTATTCGGTATAATAACTGTAAATTATTGGGAAGAAAGGGGACTTTTTTGTGGTTCAAGAGTTATTTAATAAAAATGTATTTATGTACATAATGCTTGGTCTTTGTGTAGGTGGAGTTATACTAAAGTTGATGCTAGATATCGTATATTCAAGATTGATTAAAGCATCCGATAATATGGGTACGGCAAGGAATAAATTAACACAAACGATGAAAAAGAAGTTTGAAACTTGCTATAAACTCAAGATAGGTGTGAATAATGTGGATATCTTTGTGGATAAGTATGTATATCGTCATAAATTTTGTGGAATTCTCTTATCAACATGGGAAAACATCGGTGGACAAATTCTTATGCTATGTCTTCTAATTGGTTCAATCAGTGCGGTTTTAGGGTTAATTTATGAATGTGGAAAACAAGAGATTTTAAGTACATTTTCTGTGGGTATTCTTACAAGTGGATTGTTGATCTTTTTAGAGGGTATGATGAATCTCCCTGGAAAACGAGATTTAGTCAGGCTTAATATGAAAGATTATTTAGAGAATTTTTTCAAAGTTCGCTTAGAGCAGGAAGATTTACACCCAGAGCTAATAGAACAATATAAAAAAGAATTCTTGATGCAGGAAGTGGGAGAGATAGTAATAAATAATCCAGTTCAAAGAGAAGTAACGGCTAAGTTTAACATACAGGCGCCTACAAAAGTAGAGAAGCGCGTTGCTAACAGACAGAAAAAAGAAGCGGTCCAATTAGAGAGAATGAGTAAAAAAGTTGAAGCAAAAGAAGCAAAAGTAATAGAAAAACAAGCAAAAAAACTTGAAATAGAGAATAAGAAAGAGACCAATAAGCAAAAAAGAGTAGCAGCTCGTGAATTAAGTGAACGAATTAGAATTGAAGCCAGACTGGCACTTGAGCAAAAAAGAGAAGCAGAACGGGCTGAGATAGAAAAGAAAAAAGCAGAAGCAAAAGAGGAAGAAAAGAATAAAAGAGAAGAGAAGGTTAGACAAGAAGAGATTAAGAGAGCTTTATTGCTAGAAAAACAAGTTGTGAAAGAAAAACAGGCGGTAGAGCACAAAACAATTGCACAGGAAAGAAAAGAAAACTTAAAGAAAGAGGTTCAAGAACGCAGATCAATGGAAGTTCATGAGTCTGAAGTAATACCAGAAATTGTACCAGAAATAGTACCTGAAATAGCACATCAAATAGTACCTGAAATAATAGTTACCCAAAATGATAACATTCCAACTGCGACAATGGATACAAAAACTGTTATGGAAAAGGTTGCTGTAAGCCCTAAGGTTCCAGTTAAGTTTAAGAATAATAAAAAATCAAAACAATCAGACTCATCTGAAGAAAAACTAATTGAAGATATTTTAAAAGAATTTTTAGCATAAATCATTAATTGTTAAAAAACAGAAAAAAATATTGATAAACATGCAAGCATTTGATAGAATGGAGGGGTAAATAATAGTAATTACTTACCCTATAAGTGAATATAAAAGGAGTGCATGAGATGAACAACAAGGTTACGTTTGATTATTCAGCGTCAAAAGGGTTTATCACCGATTCTGAAATAAAGATGATAGAAAAACTTGCAGAAAATGCAAAAGAAGACTTACTGAATAAAACAGGTGCAGGGAATGAATTTTTAGGATGGGTCGACCTTCCTGTGGATTATGACAAAGAGGAGTTTAGCCGTATACAAACTGCAGCAAAGAAGATTCAAAAGGATTCTGAGGTATTGTTAGTAATTGGTATTGGTGGCTCATATTTGGGTGCCAGAGCAGCAATTGAGTTTTTAAGACATAGCTTTTATAATACTGTATCCAAGGAGATTAGAAAAACACCGGAAATATATTATGTAGGTAATAGTATCAGCAGCACTTATATCAGCCACCTATTAGAAGTAGTTGGGGATAGAGACTTTTCTATTAATATGATTAGTAAGTCAGGTACTACAACAGAACCTGCAATTGCTTTCCGTGTATTCAAGAAACTTTTGATTCGGAAATATGGCAAAGCGGAAGCAGCTAAGAGAATCTACGCAACTACAGACAAATCAAGAGGTGCCTTGAAGAATCTTGCTACAGAAGAAGGTTATGAAAGCTTTGTAGTACCCGATGATGTTGGTGGTCGTTATTCTGTATTGACGGCAGTAGGATTGCTTCCAATCGCTGTGAGTGGAGCTGATATTACAAAACTAATGGAAGGCGCTCAGAGCATGAGAGAGCGTTGTCTTTCCAATACCTTTGCTACAAATGATGCTATGTTATATGCAGCGGTTCGTAATATATTATTAAGAAAAGGCAAAAGTATTGAAGTATTGGCAAATTATGAACCAGCACTTCACTATGTTTCTGAATGGTGGAAACAATTATACGGCGAAAGTGAAGGAAAGGATCAAAAGGGAATCTTCCCGGCCGCAGTAGATTTAACAACTGACCTTCATTCAATGGGGCAATTTATTCAAGATGGGCAGAGAACTATGTTTGAAACTGTTGTTAACCTTGAAAAGTCCACATGTGAAATCATATTGGAAAAAGAAGAAATCGACTTAGATGGCTTGAATTATTTAGCCGGTAAAAGTGTTGATTTCATTAATAAGAACGCTATGCAGGGAACCAGATTAGCGCATACAGATGGAGATGTTCCAAACTTAATTGTTAATCTTCCGGAGCAAAATGAATTTTTCTTAGGTGAATTATTTTACTTCTTTGAATTTGCATGCGGAGTAAGCGGATATATGTTAGGCGTCAATCCTTTTGATCAACCAGGTGTTGAAAGTTATAAAAGTAATATGTTTGCACTTCTTGGTAAACCGGGATATGAAAAACAAAGAGAAGAATTATTAAAGAGATTGTAAAAAAGAGATTATATAATATGATTATATAAATGGTATTTTAAATCTGAAGTATAAAGATTTAAGAAATAAATTGTAGTATCTGTTATAATGAAATGGCTGGTGCATTAGTGTAATGCACCAGCCATTGCTACATTATAAATACTTTTGTCGCTTGATATTATTCAATACTTTTCTGAAAATGTTGATAATCTGGTTCAGTTTCCCAAAAACCACCCCAAGTAAAACCGTATTTTGCGAAAGTTTGATAACATAAATCATCTGTATCAATATAATAAGGACAATCTAAGGTACGGTCGGCATAAGGTAAACCTTCTTCGGGAAGTATAATTGTTTCGTTCTCATTATATTGAACATAGGGATTATACAAGGGATTTATATCTATGGCTAATCCTAAAGCGTGTCTTGACAGGTGAGTAGCACCGGGCACCGTACGGTAATTAAACGATGATGTGTTATTAGCTGCCATTGAGGTATTGTCATCTGCGTTATACTCATCAACTAATACCATTTGCTCAATGGGGTACTTTGCTTCGTATAGTTCTGTAAAGATAGCAACAATATCTTCGGCGATGGCAGTATTCACAATTAATTCTCCAATATGTGTGTTCTTATCAAAACCATAATATAGGACTCTTACATATTTTATGTCTTCAAACGGAACGTTGCAGTTTTCTCCATAGGATTTCCCTACGATTCTTAATTTAATGTCATCGGTAATTTCTTCATAATAAAAACTGTTTTCCATTATATTATCTCCTGCTGTTTTAATGTCAATAACTGTTCCTGCAGATAATTGGCGAAGGGTTTCACGGGATAAAGGTGTTACTTCGTTTGATAATGCAGGCTTAGAAGAGGGTGAGTTATCTTCATGAACATTACTATCTTCATGAACATTACTATCTTCATGAACATTACCATCTTCATGAGTAAAATCATCTATTTGAGTATCAGTTAGCGACAGATCGTCCTCTGTATTAGACTCAATAAAAGTATCTGTAGAATTGGTTATCCCCTTAATTGCTTTTGCTAGTTCTGATTCATCCAAACAGAAGCCCACATAAAATATTGCCGCGCACAGTAAAAGGATGATACCTATATAAGGGAAAAAAGGTCGTAACTTCCTTTTCATAAACTCACTCCTATGCTATATGAATAAAATTATCCTTCTTCAATAATATGAATTTCTAAGTAATCAAAATCAATAGGATCTATAAAATTATCTTGTGTAAATCTTGTTTTATCATGTTTTTTAAAGTCAGCAATGGTGGAATCCAGCCAAATTGGTTTTGATAAATCATATTGGTAGCAAATATCTTCAATAGCAGCAAATATTTTCTTCGTACGGTTCATATCCGTTCTATCATTACATATTACAGTATCCTGTAACATGCGGTTATCCTTGAATATTTTAGCCCATAAGCGGAACATCGATTACACCTCATTTCTTTTATCATTATAAAGGGGAGCATAAGACATGGCTCTTTCAATTAAATAGTATATATGGAATTGAGGAAAATGTAAAGAAGTCAATCATTAATATGATACTTGAATGTTACAGTTCAGCCATAGATGCCGTGAGGTGTTTTGTGTGAGCGAAGGTCACAGAAAACCCGAGTTTTTCATGTGCGAAATGATACAAAGCATCATTTCTGTGTATAAATTGTAGCTATGAAGCCATAAGGCTGAGTAGTAACACTTGAATAATTGATGAAAAAATAGTAACATAATAGGACATAAGATAAATGGAGGAAAATACAATGTTCGGAGTGCTATTTAATGGCGTAGCTGTTTTGGTGGGTGGCTTAATTGGCTTATTGTTTAAAAAGGGAATACCAGAAAGTATCGAAAAAAGCATTAATAAGGCAATGGGAATTGTGGTAGTCATAATTGGTTTCAATGGAGTAATATCAAACATGTTTGCTATCGGAGCTGATGGGATTTTACATAGTACAGGTGAATTACTATTAGTAGTTAGCTTTGCAATAGGAACTTTAACAGGTGAAATGTTGAAGTTAGATGATAAGATTAATGTATTCAGTGATAAAATAGAGCATCATTTTAACATAGACGGTTTTTCCAATGGTTTCATAACAGGGTCAAGCATCTTCTGCATTGGGGCAATGGGAATTATAGGTTCCTTGACCAGTGGCACGACAGGTGATAATAGAATACTAATTACAAAGAGCATTATCGACTTTGTGACGGCAATTGTGTTAGCGGCTAGTTTAGGTATAGGTGTTATGTTTTCCTTTGTACCGATAATACTATACCAAGGATCCATTTGCTTGCTGGCGGGGATCTTAAACAATGTATTAATAGGAGAATTGTTGACTCAAGTGTGTATGATTGGTTATACCTTAATCATTTGTGTAGGGCTAAACTTAATGACTAATATCAAGTTTAAAACGGTCAATATGCTGCCAACTCTTTTCGTACCGGTTATTTATTATGCGATTATGATGATATTATAGAAATAAGAAATAACTAAATAGTAGGACCTGCATATTTTATATGGTAGTTGGAAAAAATGACTAAGTAAAGATTTATTCAACTAGTTTATTGATAAGAAAGCAGGGGAAATAAAGAATGATTTATAATAATTATCAAGAAGATAATGATGCAAAACCCTCCTCAGATGAGGAAATTCTTACACCAAAATCAATACCAGAGATTCCAACGCCAACATCATTACCAGAAATTCCAGCGCCAAGTCCAACACCGTTAACAGATCCCAGAACAACACCTGAGATAACACCTGCACCACAGGAGAATACAATAACTAATATAATGCTAGAAATTCCATCGACAATTTAACCTTATAAGTAAGTAGCGAAGCGGATTGAGAATATCCGCTTTGTCTGGGATAAAGTAATTTAGCTGGGCTTAGCAGAGTAGAGGTTATGGGTAAGAGTGCATCAAGTGGATCTAAAGCATTCCATGTACAAGATTCACTTATGCCTTCCCACTGTCTTCTGTAATCATACATCACCATACAGTACAAAAATTACGAAGGGGAACACCTTGCATTTCATATATAGTTATTATAGAATAGGGTAAAGAATGGAAAAATGACAGCAACTTTTAGATGTTAAGAGGAGGCAGTGTTATATATGGAAGGTCAGGAACGTAGAGAAAAGATTATTGGGATTCTGAAAGAGACGAAAGAACCAATATCGGGGACAGAATTAGCGAAAAGACTAGGTGTAAGTCGGCAAGTAATTGTGCAAGACATTGCCTTACTCAGAGCAGTGAATAAGAATATATTATCAACGACCAAGGGATATATATTATATTATCAGGAGAAACAAAAAGTGAACCGTTGCTTTCTCGTAAAACACACAACAGATCAGATAGAAGATGAATTATGTGCCATTGTGGATAATGGCGGCAAAGTGTTGGATGTTATTGTGACCCACGAGATATATGGTGAAATATCGACTAACTTAATTATTAAAAATAGGCAGGATGTTTATGATTTTGTGAATAAGGTAAAGTCAAAAAACACAATTCCGCTTAAAGAATTAACGGATGGGGTCCATTTACATACGATTGAAGCAGACTCCGAAGAAATACTAGATAACATTGAAAAAGCTCTTAGAGAGAAAAAATACTTACTTAATTGATTCTTATGGGAGGTGCGCAATTACAGCCGTAACAGTTCAGATTAGTACGGTATTTATACAAGGTATATCCAATGCAAGTTCTGTTATGACTGGAAATACATTGGGCGAAGGTGATAAAGAGAGGGCATATCACGAAGGGATTACCTTTTTTTCTATGAGTGCTTTGGTTGGACTCATGGCGGGTGGTTTTATTATTTTACTAAGTCCATACATTATTAACTTTTATAATATTACCTCAGAAACGAAAGGAATAGCAGGTCAGCTGATGAAAGCAGTTGGTGTAATTGTAGTTTTCCAATCGGTTGGATCTGTTATGACAAAGGGTGTTCTTCGTGGAGGCGGAGATACGAAATTCTTAATGGTGGCAGATATACTTTTCCTTTGGGTTGCATCGATACCATTAGGGTATTTTGCTGGATTAGTACTTCATTTACCCGTGTTTTGGGTATACTTCTTTTTAAAGATTGACCATGTGTTGAAATCTGTTTGGTGTATCAAAAGATTAATAAGTAAGAAATGGCTTAAGATTGTGTGATAATTGTTGACGGCATTCAAAGGAAAGAAGGAGAACTGTATATGAAAAGAATAGGTTTGTTAACGAGTGGAGGAGACTGCCAGAGCTTAAATGCTACCATGCGTGGTGTGGCAAAAACTCTTTATGAAGCGTATAGCGATGTAGAAATCATCGGATTTTTGGAAGGTTATCGTGGACTCATATACGGAGAATATAAACAGTTAAAGCCATCGGATTTCTCTGGAATATTGACAATTGGCGGAACTATTATTGGAACCTCAAGACAACCGTTTAAGCTAATGAGAAACCCTGATGAGAATGGATTAGATAAAGTGGAAGCAATGAAAGAGAACTACAAGAAGTTAGAATTAGACTGTCTAGTTGTTTTGGGGGGAAATGGAACTCATAAGACCGCTAATTTATTAAGTGAAGAAGGCCTTAACATTGTTACGCTGCCTAAAACTATAGACAATGATATCTGGGGAACGGATATGACTTTTGGATTTCAAAGTGCAGTGGACATTGCAACCAATGCTATTGATTGTATTCATACTACGGCAGCTTCCCATGGAAGAGTTTTTATCGTGGAAGTAATGGGACATAAGGTGGGTTGGTTAACACTTCATGCTGGAATTGCAGCCGGAGCAGACATCATTTTAATACCTGAAATTCCTTATGATATTAATTCAGTGGTAGCAGCAATTAAGAAGAGAACTGCCGCAGGAAAGAGATTCTCCATATTGGCAGTAGCAGAAGGTGCTATTTCAAAGGAAGATTCTGAGTTAACGAAAAAAGAATTAAAGATTAAACAAAAAGCCTCCTCCTATCCGTCCATCTCTTACAAAATAGGAAAAGAAATTGAAGAACTGACAGGGCAGGAGGTTCGAATTACCGTGCCGGGACACATGCAAAGAGGTGGAAGCCCATGCGCATATGATAGAGTGATATCCAGTCGCTTAGGTGCAGCTGCAGCAGGATTAATTATAAAAGAGCAATATGGATACATGGTTGGATTAAAGAGTGACGAGATTGTTCCAGTTCCTTTATCTGAAGTTGCAGGCAAGCTAAAGATGGTGCAACCGGATTCAAATATTATAAAAGAAGCTAAGAGCTTAGGCATTAATTTTGGTGACTAGCAATAATCTTTGACAATTGGTCATGATATTGGTACAATTAAAACGATAGTAAAGTAACAGAAAAAGGAAGTGCAAGCATGTCATATACTGCCCTTTACAGAAAATTTCGTCCCATTGATTTCAACGACGTGAAAGGTCAGGATCATATCGTGACCACTTTGAAGAATCAAGTAAAAGCGGATCGCATTGGTCATGCCTATTTGTTTTGTGGAACAAGAGGAACGGGTAAGACTACTATAGCAAAGATATTAGCCAAGACAGTAAATTGTCAACATCCGGTGGAGGGGAATCCCTGTAATGAATGCGATATGTGTAAAGCGATTCGTAATCAGACTTCTATGAATGTGATTGAGATAGATGCTGCCTCTAACAATGGTGTGGATAATATTCGTGAAATTGTAGACGAGGTGAGATATTCACCGACAGAAGGCAGATTTAAGGTATATATTATTGATGAGGTTCATATGCTTTCGGCAGGAGCATTTAATGCATTGCTAAAAACATTGGAAGAACCACCGCCTTATGTAATATTTATTCTTGCCACTACGGAGGCTCACAAGATTCCGATTACCATTTTATCTCGTTGTCAGAGGTATGACTTTAAAAGAATCACCATAGATACGATAGCAGCAAGACTGATCGATTTAATGGGACAAGAGGACGTTGAAGCAGAGGAAAAGGCTGTAAGATATATAGCTAGAATGGCAGACGGCTCTTTGCGTGATGCATTAAGTTTGCTTGATCAGTGTATTGCGTTTTATTTTGGAGAGAAGCTTACTTATGATAAAGTTCTTGAAGTACTAGGTGCTGTGGATATCGAAATATTTGCGAGGTTACTTAACTTTATTCTACAGAGTAACGTAGCCGATTGCATGAGGTTGTTGGAAGAACTCATTATTACCGGAAGAGAGTTAACACAGTTCACAGTTGATTTTACGTGGTATTTAAGAAATCTTCTGTTAGTGAAGACTTCAGAAGAGACCTCGGAGATGATTGAAGTATCAACAGACAACTTAAGCATGGTTAAGCAACAGGCAGAGCAGATTGATATAGAAACCTTGATTCGATATATAAGAATCTTTTCAGATCTATCCAATCAAATAAAATATGCATCTCAGAAAAGGGTTATGGTGGAAGTGGCATTAATTAAACTATGCAGGCCACAAATGGAAACCAATTATGAAGATATTATAAGCCGACTGAAGCAGATAGAAAACAAGCTTGAGAATGGAGTGGTAGCGACATCCAATATACCGGTGGTAAACACGGCCACACAACCCGTTCAAGAGGTAATAAAAAAGAAAGAGGCTATGCCTATTGCTTTACCTGAGGATCTGAAAAAGGTTGCACAGAATTGGAGTAATATTGTTGCAGGTACCTCTCCTTTAACAAGAGCAGTATTAGCAGGTGCAAAACCAAGCATAGGTAATAACAATACACTTTTACTGGTATTTACAGAGTCGATGGATAAGGATTTTATATCCCAGGAATCACATCTGAAAGAACTAAAAGAAGTTATCGCAAGAACCATTAACAAAGAAGTAGAAATTCAGACAAAATTATTAGCGACCGGTAAGGAATCAATCGATGATATTCCGGATCTGACTAAAATAATTAAAAATATGAAAATCGAATATGAAGATTAAGAATCAGGAGGAGAATATAACATGGCAAAACACGGTGGATTTTCAGGAGGAGCAATGCCTGGTAATATGAATAATTTAATGAAACAGGCTCAGAGAATGCAGAAACAAATGGAAGAGAAGACAAAAGAGATTGAGGATAAGGAATGGGAAGCTTCTGCAGGCGGCGGAGCTGTAACGGTAAAGGTATCCGGTAAGAAAGAAATTACATCCGTAGTATTATCAAAGGAAGTTGTGGATCCAGATGATATCGAAATGCTGCAGGATTTAATTATGGCAGCAGTTAATGAAGCCTTCCGTAGTATGGAAGATGAAACACAGGAAGCTATGGGTCAGATAACCGGAGGATTAGGCGGTTTAGGTGGAGGTTTTCCTTTCTAATGGATTATTACAGCAGTAGGAAAGACATAGCAGCACAAGAAGCCTTATAAATAAAAGGATTGGCGGCTTTATTACATCCCCCTTAGATAGGTTTGACATCAATATTACATCAATATCTGATTATATACGATTAAAATATAGTGAAAGTACATTATTTAGTACCTTCACTATATTTTATATATTTCCGATTTTAATAGTATAACTTTAATCTTATTGTGCATAATATATAATGGATGAAATAAAAATTTTTATTCTCCTTGCTATATGTTGTTGTAATTTGTCATATATTACTATATGTAGTAGTTGACAATATTTGTGCATATGGTATAATAAAAGTACCTCATCTACCAAGTGTAGAAGGAGACCCCGGTTTTCGCATAGCGATTACCGGCTTTTTATTTTTTATACTTATTATAGTCTTTTGTAAAATCAGTTTTTGCATCGATAAAAAATACAGGGTAAGCTGTTATAAATACATATTGATTTGGTTTTACCCCTAATATTACCACATAATCTATATTTATAAAAGTATAGCGTATGTAAAGCTTAATCTGTTTATCTTTTTTGGTAACCTCCCAATATTGTACTCTTGCGTCATTGTTATTGGCTAGTTCTATAATTTTTTTTATCCAATGAACACGAACCATTCTATAATAGCATATTAATCGTGTATCTCCGTTTTTCAATGTAATAGTTATATCTTGTTTTAAGCAATTATTATTGCAAAGGGAAGATGAATAATCATTATTACATGGAAATATATTGAGATTATCTTTAGGTTCCAAACTTGATGCATGCCAAAAAGCCTCTGCTTTATTTCGGTTCCATTCAATCGGGATATAAATAAATTTTCCAAATAATTCAGGTCTGTTCTCTTTTTTCAACATATCTTCCTTAAAAAGGTTATAGCATGTATCAATAATATCTACTTCACTATCCGAACTGAGTTCCATTATGTTTAAGTTATTCATCAGTACGACCTCCAAAACCTTGAGGTTTCCATATTATCATATTAAATTTTTCTTCATTGCGAGAAGTTGTTAAGTCTAAATTTATATGTTCTTCTAATTTTGATATAAATATATTTTTACCATTATTTGAATTCTCACTATTATATAGGTGTCTGTGGTAATATGTTAAGGCCCCGTTAATCAGATCTACTAATTGTATTAACTCTGATGATCGGGAATCAACTTGGTAAATACTTTTAATAACATCTCCCTTAAAGTCATAAATATTATTACACAATACTTCCCTAAGTTTGCTAACTCTTTTGCCACCCCTTGTATCTTTTATATCAATAAATACTCTATAAGTATGAATAGGTTTTATAACGGGATCAAGTAATAAAAAATACATTTTATAATACCAAAGATCATAGTCACCATTATTATATCTTTCGTGATCAAGTATACTCTTTCCTGATGCTACTAAACCTCTATATGACAATCCTCCATTAGAAAAAAAATAATGTAACAATTCTAAATAAAATTCAATTTTAGATTCAGATACCTTTGTCCATTTGATTTCAAAATAGGTACTCAAACCATGTTTGCTTTTTATATCCCGGATATGATTATAAATCTGTTGTTTTTCATGCTCAAGACATTGAAGCGATCCCAATACCATAACATCAGAATTATCTTTTTTTAAATGGCAGCTTTCATCACAATAGACATCAAATGATTTCATATGGTTCCTTCCTAATACCTAATAAATTTAAATATCCAATGATATTTTCCTTAATTATATACCAATAAGTAACAAAATGAAATACTTGTTTAATAGTTTATTGAAGCACGTAAAACATAATAACAAGCTAGGTAACAGTCATATTGATTGAGCCTAGCTTATTTTTATTTGTTCCCTAAATATTTTATAAAATCTTCAACAATTTGTTTACATTGATTCGTCTTATACTGATCTGTAGCCGCATTTCTTCTTTGAGTGGCATCCTCAACCCAAAGTCTAAATTCTTCATTACCTAGTTTTCGATTGCTTACCTGAGCGTATTTTCGTTTATAAGCTCGTTGATACTCTTTTAAAATGGGACTACTATCTATTTTTTCTTTCATTTTTTTAGATGCAGCAATTTTTTGACATGTGTTGTTCTCGCCTTCCGGGATTCTATCGCAATATTTCGTGTTATATCCGCCTTTTAAAATAAAGTATTTGCCACAGTTTTTGCACTTCATTATTTTAATATTCATTTCTAACATCTTGTTAAATTCTATATATAACATATTATTAATTTTAACTGTTTCATATAATTGAACTTGTATTATTTTTTGCCTTTTTATTAATGCAACGGTATCATCGTTTATAGTATTAATTTCACTTAGATTAAAATCGGAATCGTTTTTAACAGAAAATGATATGTTTGTGCCTTCATAACTAAGTCTTGAGTTTGGATACAATTTATTATATAGATAAAATCTTTCTAAGGCGGTTAATTTATTCAATAATGGGTTAAAATCTATGTCAAAGCAAAAAATAAAGGGCTCCAAAAAAATATCTTTCAAAAAATGAAAAGATGTATGGAAAGACAGAGCACTTTCATCAGATATATCATCATATGCTAATTGTACAAACGGATGGTAACGTATTTCATCTATATTCGAAATATACTCATTTGGGCAATCAGTATTAAATATAAAGTCCCAAGAAAAGGAATTAAATTCTGCTCTATTATATATTTTGTTATTTACCATTCTTTTTATATTGCTCTCTTTGGTAAGTGAATAGAAAAGTTCTTTTTCGTCTGGAACATCAGTAGTTTCGGCAAGTTCGATAAGTTTATGATCATCATCTTCATTATGTTCTTTATACACATCATTAAAAAACGTATATTCATTTTTATAAATGTATTCTTTTAATTTTGGATATTTTATAAAAAAGTCGTCTATAAGTTTCTTTTCTAATGCACTTGGAATAACCAAATCTTCGAATCTATTCTGTTTATCACCTAAATTTGAGATTAAAACATTATGTAAATCATTATAAAAAGATGAATATTGTGAAAAATCAAACTCAAGAAAACTCATTATGCATTCACCTAATGAATATGTTTCAATTATGTTAAAATCATCATTACAAATATTTAATTTTGTGTTTGTTTCATTAAAACTAATATATTGGTTGTACATATCATCACCCTTTCAGAATAGAAAATGTAAATAATTATAAAATCTAATTTCTACATAAGTCTATCACAACCCATTGTAATTGTAAAGGGGAAGTGATAAGATGTAACAAGAAATAGAAAATAGAATATAGTAAAAACTATATAATCTAAATGAAAGGATGAAATATATGAGACAAAGAGAAAATCAATTAACTTCAAGTACCAACGAGAAACGCTTACTAGATACAAATGAGGTATGTATCTATCTTAGCCTAGGAAGAAACAAAGGTGTAGAATTTGCCAAGAGTATAGGAAGTGAGGTTAAAATTGGGCGTCGTAGCCTTTATGACAAATACCGAATCGACAAATACTTAAATGAACAAACAATTGATGCTTAGTAGTACTAAATCATCAATAAATAGGCAGGTGAGACAAATGGCTAATCCACAAAAAGAAGATGGTTATACACCTATAGCGAACCAATTACTTGAAGCAGTTTATGGGGCTAATTTTACAGCAACAGAATTAAAGACTATTCTTTTTATCATGCGGTACACATACGGATTTAGCCGAAAGGAACATCAATTTTCGCTTACATTTATATCTAAAGGAGTTGGAGTAAGCAAGAGATATGCATCAAGTGCAATTGCGAAACTAATAGAGGACAAGGTTTTAATAGTTGTAAAAGAACATACAGATACACAGAGTAGAATTATAAAATTAAATAAAAATTATAATTTATGGAAAAATAGAAGTACTGTTCCACAGGTGAACTACAGTTCCACAGGTGAAGCAGAACAGGACACAACAGATGAAGTACAGTTCTACACAACAGATGAAGTACAGTTCTACCAAGATAAACAAAATTTAAAACAATATATAAAACAAAAAGATATAGTCGTTAGTACTGACGTACGAACCACGATCCCCAAATTCACTGATGAAAGTTTTGAATTTTTGGCAGTAGAAGCGATTATTCATTCATGCTTAGAACAGTATCCAAATTCTAAAGTGCCATGTACATATGCAGAGAAAGAAAAATGGGCGAATGAGATTGAAAAAATGAAGCGAATAGATAACCGAACAGAAGAAGAAATAAGACAGGCTTTAGATTTTGCAATTCATGATAGTTTTTGGTCTCCCAATATTAGGAGCACAAAAAAGTTCAGAGAAAAGTTTGAAAGTCTGTACATCCAATCGAAGCAAAAAAAGACAGGAAAACAAAACAAAGGGCAGCAACTACAAGACGATTTCGTAAACAACGCAAAGGAGTGGTTAAATGGTAGAACAGGAGTTTCTTAAAATAACTGCAATGATTAGAACATCATATCCAGGTAGTAACGTGTTACCGACGACCGAATCAATGAACACATGGTATGAAATGCTTAAGGATTTAGATTTTAGCACATGCTTTCAATCAGTTAATGAATACATAAAAAATAATGAATATCCACCAAGTATAGCTAGTATCCGTAAAAGCTGTGCAAAGAAAGTGAATGCATTTGCAGATAATTGGGATGTAGCATGGAGCAAAATCTTGATAGCAGCAAATAGATATGGTGCTCGTGGAGCAAAGGAAGCAATGGAAAGTTTCGATGAACTTACAAAGAAATCTATAAAGGCAATTGGCTTTACTGAGATATGTACAAACCCCAACACAAGCCAGTTAAGAAAAGAATTTATGTATATCTATAATCAAAATAAAGAGGATTATGATTTTAAAGCACAAGCACATGGTGACATAACAGGAATTGAAGATAAGGAGTGATGTCTTGGAAAGTGTTAAAGAATATTTTGATTTAATGAGTTATCGTGTCCGTGGTTCACCTGATATCAATTATAAATCTAAGGAAATTTCAAAAGATGATATTATCAAGCGAAGGGCAGCCATGAGACAAATTTTAAGAGATTCTCAATTTAATAATCAAACAAATGATAGTTTAGATAGCATGAGAATTGAAAAGACAGATAATGGCTACATAGTGGAAGATTCGGAAGGATATGAAACAATTATAGGATATAAATTAAAAAATGCCCCTAACAATGCTACTAACACTGATAAGGGTAAAAACAAGTAACTTATTAATCTAATATGGCTAGATTATATCATGAGATCAATCTAGTTGCAAGCGAAAGTGAGGATAATTATAATGACAAGAGAAGAATTAAAAAAGGTAATGGACTATTTAGAAGCAGGCAATGAGGTATCATGTATCTTAATAGCAGAGATTGCCGAGAACGGACAAAGCTACATGGGTACAGATGCTTTTGGTTGGATGGATGGAGTATGTGATGCCATTATGTGCAGTGAAGAACTGGAAAAAATATTACTGCCAAGTGTAGAAAAAGAAGAAAAGCCAAAGATAGTATTTAATGCTGTTAGTGGTGCAGAAGAGCTAAAAGCTTTAAAAGATTGCAATGTATATCACATTGAAGACGTAGAGAACAAAGAAGAGGGCTATTACGCAACAGAGATCACGTTCTACAATGAAAACACAGGAAAGTACATAGGATTGCTTAAAGATGATGATGGCGAGTTATCAATGTCACAGTGGTATTAATCAAAAAAAGGAGATGATAGGTATGTCAGCTAAAATAATGGTGTCATATACCGAAGATTCAGAGCTGCAAGGTATATTAAAAATCTTAGAGCCAGTAACCCTAAAACATAAGATTGCTAAGGACAAAAAGGGAAGATTTTATAATGCATACATAGAGGTAAAAACACATGAAACCCTTGTAAACACTAGCTTTTTATGATATAATATAGTTGATTAAATAAGCGAAAAGTACCCCATCTTTTACAGATGGAAGCCAGTAAATTAGGCGTGGGAATGATTGGAGTTATCTCCGGTTGTTCTCACGCTTTTTATTTATACAAAACTTAAAACTAAAACAAAGAAAGAAGGAACGAGAATGGAAGAAACAAAACAAGGTGTAATAGTTACCTTACAGAAAGAAAAGGGTTATGGATTTATTAAGCCGGATGGAACAGGAAAGAGTAGCAATGAAATATATTCTTTCACTTTACCAATGTTGTTGAGGGGCAGGACTTAAATTCTTTATCAGTGGGAGATCGGGTTGAATTCTTTGAAGCAGCTGCACCAAAAGGAAAACAAGCATATGAAGTAGTTGTAACAATGCATATAGAAATCACAAATAAAAATTAAAAAAAGAAAAGAGGAAACAAACATGGGATTATTAAAAAATAAAGAAAAGCAAGTTCATTTAAGAGAAAAAGAAAAGAAAATTGATATTCAAGCAGTGTTAAGCCATAGCGTCATCGTAGAAAATAAGCAAGCATTATTAGGAATGACAACAGCTAGTGTAGCACCAGTAACACGCTATGTTAATAGCATTGTAAAAGAATCAGAAGCTGATGTACTGACAGAATGTCAAAGTAGAATTAATGCAATTATTACAGATGAAGTGATAATAGCAATTAATAATACATTACAAGCACAGAAAATAAAATTAGGACTTGAAGAAGAAATCAGAATTTTAAAAGTACGAATTAGTAATCTAACAGGAGACTACCTTGAAAAAGAAATGAACAAAATGTCATTAGAAATTGAAATTGACAATAAAGAAGATGAATTAAAGGTAGCTAATAAGATATTCTTGGATTTATACAGAGAAGCTTTAAAAAACACAGATTTGACTGATGAATTATTTAATATATTTGATCAAGTAAAAAGTGTTGAAAATGATATTAGAGAAGAATTGAATAATGAAATTGAGTTAGCTCAAGCAAAATTTAGGACAATGCAAATCATGCTCAATGGATTAGATGCCGTAAATGATGCGGATACAATACTAGATAGCAGACTAGGTATGGCAAATGTAGCAAAGAAAATTATCAAAGCTTCTCAAAATCAAGTGCCATTAATTAAAGTTCTGATTAAATAAGATAGAGGTAAACAATTATGATAAACCAGTCCAAGGCAGTTATTGATTATTATGTTGCTGTTCCTGATAGAGAGAGTAGCTTCTTTGATATTAAAGGAGAGACGTATAAGGAAATTATAATGCCGGGTACATTTAGACGAAGCCTAGAGGCTAATTCTAATATATGTGCAGATATAAACCACCAAAGAGTATTTGCACTTCATGAAGATATTGAGGCATGGGAAGATCAGATTGGATTAAGAGTAATAATTAAAACTAATGATCTAGAGATACTCGCAAAGTTAATGAATAAAGAGATAACCGGTTGTTCATTCACGTTTCAATGTCTTGACGAAGTAGAAGAAAAGAAGTCTTGGTACACGTTACGCAAGATAAAGAAACTTATGCTTTTTAAAATTACATTCACTGATGACAAATGTAAGCCTATTTATAAAGCGAGTGCTTTACAAAACTTATACATACCAAAAGAATTATTCATACCGATTGCAGAATATAGATTGAAACTGATAAAAGAAAAGTACTAATAAAAGAAATGTAAAGAAGCTGGGTATCCCCCCCAGGGTGCCCGCTTCATTTTTTTTGATTCCCCAACACCAACTATGCATATTTACACGTAATATATTCCCACATCAGCTTTTGAAAGGAAATGAAATAATGAAAGTAATTAAAAAGAAGCAACAAATTGCAGATAACTTAAGACTATTTAAGCTTGTAACTAAAAATCAAGAAGAATATCCCGGAATAGGAAAATTGACTTTATTCTTTATATTATCAAATGACAACGTCTTATATGAAAAGTCAAGTCAGATATACGATTTTCAAAATCATAATGTAAATGTTGAATGTCTTAATACTTTAAAGCTAGACAAATCAAGAAAAATGCTTTTGGAAGCAGGTTTTAACTTATGTTTTGGTTATAAAGCCAAATTACATTCTACATTTACCTTAACAACTGAACTAGAATGTGAAATGTTTAATTTATATATTCAGACTATGATGTTCTATAAAAATTACATAACATAACTATTATGTAAGGAAAGGAGTAAAATAAATGGCTCAAAAGTCAAACTTTGTGGTTCGTGGGGGTGCAGATTTTTCAGAAATAACAAAAGGATTAGCACAAACACAAAAACATCTAGGATCGTTTCAAACCGGACTTTCTAAAACGCTAAAAGGTATAGGTATAGCGTTTGGATCAATTGCTATAGGCTCATTGATAAAATCAAGCGTTAAAGAAGCAATGACCGTAGAATCATCTATAAACCAATTATCTCGAATCATGGGAGAAAGTTCGAATGTATTTAATACATGGGCACAAACACAAGCCAAGGCCTTTGGTATGGCAAGGAGTGAAGCGTTTAAATACGGAGCAACTTATAGCAATTTAATAAGCACGTTTTCTAGCGGAACGAAAGAAACAGAAAAACTAACCACTGATTTACTTAAAGCTTCAGCAGTAACAGCAAGTGCAACAGGACGAACCATGGAAGATACAATGGAACGTATCAGAAGCGGTTTGCTAGGCAATACGGAGTCCATAGAAGACTTAGGCATTAATGTTAACGTTGCTATGCTAGAAAGCTCAAAATCATTTGCTAAATTTGCAAATGGAAAGTCATGGAATCAGTTGTCATTTCAAACGCAACAGCAAATTAGATTAATGGCTATTCTTGAACAAGCAAACGTAAAATACGGCGATTCTTTAGCAGGAACTACAGCAACAAAACAAATGATGTTCGTTGCTACTTTGAAAAACATTCAGCTAAATATTGGCCAAGCATTTCTCCCAATTTACAATGTGGTTCTCCCAGCATTAACAGCACTCGCAAGCAAAATAGAAGCCGTAACCGCCAACCTAGCAGTATTTTCACAATCATTATTTGGAAAATCAGTACAAGCAAGCGTTTCTAGTACGGAATCGCAAACAGAAGCTATAACGGATTACGGCAATGCAGCCGAAGCAGCTGGAAAGAAAGCAAAAGGCGCAACAGCTGGAATTGATGAATTAACAATGTTGGGATCTAATTCTAGTTCGGGTTCGGGATCAGGTTCATCCGGAGGAACATCCGGAGGCAGTACAACTACTACTCCAACAACCGTAAATAGCGAGGCAGCAGAAGGAAGTTTAACAAAAGCATTCGCAAGCATAAAAGAGGCAGCACAACCGACTATAGATGCACTTGGAAGATTAGGTGATGCGTTGAAGCCGTTTACTACATTTGTCGCAACCGGTTTAAAAAGTTTTTGGACTGACGTATTAGTGCCAATAGGTAAATGGGTATTAGGAAAAGGGCTGCCATCGTTAATTGATTCTGTAACCAACCTAATAGATGATATTGACTGGACTAAAATAACCGAAGCCTTGAAAAAATTCAATAAAGCCATTGCACCATTTGCAATCGCCATAGGAACTGGGCTTGTACTATTTATTTCAGACTTATCAAAGGTTTTATCACCGATAATTAGCACTACCGTTGACGCAATTGCTAAAGCACTTTCACTATTTGCAGATGCAATCAGCAATTTATCACCTAGCACAGTAGAACAATTAGGCTATGCGCTGGGAACATTTTTTACAAGTCTTGCTTTAGCAAAAACACTAGCAGGGATCTCAACAATACTAACAGCGATAGGAACAGGGCTAACCAACTTTTCACTGGGAGCACAAATGCTATCATCTACAAACTTAATGTCATTATCAATTATTTTTGGTGGACTTGTGAATGATTTGGATTTATGGGTAACCACTAAAATAGACGAAAAGTTTGGAGAGATATGGGAAAACGTGTTGATAATTTTTGCAAACGTCGGGCTTGGAGCATTAACAGGATTTACATTCGGTGGAATCCCAGGGGCAATTATTGGAGGATTAGCAGGGGCGTTGTTGGCAGCTGTTAACACGCTAGATCTTAAAGAAGTTTGGGAAGCACTTAAAAATTCAATTTCGCAAGCCATTAACGTTGTGTTTAATTGGGATACGGCAAAAGAATTATTTAGTGGCATGATAGATAGTTTTAAAAACGCATTGAACGGGAACAACATTGTAGAAATAGGAGCAAATATTGTTGATGGAATTTTCAATGGCATAGGCGCAGCGCTCTTGCTTGTATTTGAACCAATTATAGATTTGTTTAATGGAATCATCCTTGGCGTAATGGATTTGTTTGGTATACATTCTCCATCGACAGTATTCGCAGAAATTGGTGGCTATTTAATCGCTGGATTAAAGAAAGGTATTACTGATGCATGGAATGACTTCATTACATTTATTGGCGGGCTGCCAGAGAAGATAGTTACAAAATTTGGAGACATAAAAACTGGATTTGTAACAAAAGGTAAAAATATTCTTGAAGGAATACAAAAAGGATGGAATGACAATTTATCCGCATTTGTATCATGGATATCAGCTAAGCCTGGAAGCATTTTAACAAGCTTTGGAAATATAAAAACTGGATTTATAAATAAAGGTAGTGACATTATATCAGGCATCAAACAAGGATGGACAGACGGTTGGAATGATTTTAAAACATGGCTTTCAGATTTGCCAAGTAAGATAGTAACTGGGATAGGAAGCTTAAAAGAAGTCGGTAAAGACCTAATAAACAGCTTCGTTGATGGTCTTAAGTCTATAAGTATACCTAAATTAAAAGTTGATATAGGCACCTCAAAAACATCAGTATTAGGAAAAGAAATAAGTATACCTAAACTAGATGTCAGTTGGTATGCAAACGGTGGTTTCCCATCTGCGGGCGAGTTATTTGTCGGTAATGAGAACGGAATAGAAATGATGGGACGTATGGGAAATCAGAATGTAGTAGCTAACAATAATCAAATTACAGACGGCATCAAGCAAGCCGTTATAGAAGCCATGATGATATCTAATGGAAATAACGGTAAAGACATTGTTGTTGAAAGCAATACATACTTTGGCGATGATCTCATTTATAGGGCAGTAAAGCGCGCGCAAGAATCTAATAATCGAAGATATAGCACAACTGAAATTTTAGTCTAAGGAGGATGGATTAAAAAGCCTTGTGGCGTGTATTTGACATTAAGTATGCGCCACAAACTATAAACAAGACTCAGAAAATATAAAGGATAGAAAGGAGAATAACAGTATGCAAGCTACTGATAAAAATTTTATATTAGTAAGTCAAATCACAAATTTATTAGTAGAAAATAATTGTACAGTGAAAGATGCGACAGAACTTCTAAATTATGTATCAAGAGAAATTATCGCAAATTCCAAAGTACAAGAAGTTGAATTAAAAATAAAATAATTATTTTTCAATCAAGTTAATAATTTCGCTTAATTGGTCGTGCTGCATTTCATTTGAATTTGAAGCTTGAATGGCTAACGAACAACAGACCGTAGATCCATGTCCAACAGCAACCTGTGCGTTGTAGTTAAACATACAATCATTTCGACAAGAGCCGTTTATAAATGGGCAAAAAGACTTTTTATCCATAGTACGTATCTCCTTTCATATGTATTTCAACCGCCAAGTTGATAAAGGGATTATACCACAAATTAATGTTTAAATACATTTATTTCCATACAAGAATTTATTTTAGCAGGAGGTATTACATGTCAAATGAAGAATTAGTTAAGGAGATACAACAGGGTATCAATACCTCTTGTAATATGGAATCATTATATATAAATAACAAGCCTTATATCTACCAAATAGCAAAGAAATACATGGGCTATACAGATATAGAGGACTTAATGCAAGAAGCCTATCTAGGCCTATATGAAGCTGTACAGAGATATGAAGATTCACACGAAGTAAAATTTATGTCATATGCAGGATATTGGATTCAACAATTCATACATAGATATGTAGAACAAAATTCAAGCAGTGTTCGTATGCCGGCACACTTAAACGGCAAGATTATAGAATATCAAAAAATTGTAAAGGTATATCAAAGAGATTTTAACCGGGATCCTACAGTTCGAGAAATCTGTTATACATTAAATATAACAGAAGAACAATATATAAAGTTAAAGAAAGCAATACATAGAAAGTATGTAACATCTTTAGATATGCAGCTCACAGAAGATGATACTATGACTTTAATAGATACAGTTCCAAGTGATGAAGATATAGAAGAAAATGTAATTGAAGGCATATACAATAAGGAATTAAAAAAGGACCTATGGAGATTGGTTCATGATATTTTGCCGGATGATGAAAGAAAAATAATTAAACTGAGATATAAATCTCATATGACGTTAGACGGTATAGGACAGACAATAGGAGTATCTAGGGATAGAGTAAGGCAGAGTGAAGCCAAGGCTTTAAGAAAGCTTAGATCAGGTACGAAATATAGGGCCTTTAAGAATAAGTATGAAGAACAATTATGTTTTGCCTGGAAGGGTAGCGTAGGGTCATTCCATAGGACATGGATGTCCTCAACAGAAAGAGCAGCATTAGAGATATATGATGAAGATGTAAGGCATATCAAATTAAAAATAGATTGTGGTGAATCATTTGATTTATCAGTACAAGATACATTGATGGCTTTTAAAAATGGGTGGCTGTAAACATCTATTGCTATATACATGCTAGAACGCATATAGTTTAATTTGAAACATAACATAACAGTATAGGAGGATTTCTAAGACTAAGGGCTTAAAGTGCCTATATGGTCAAAATACGAGGTGATAATAATGTTTAGAGCATCTTGCTTAGGCTGGTTGCTTGTGCTTACAACATTAAAGAGTTACAAAAGAAAGGAGAATATTGAATGGCTAAAGATAAAGAAATAAAATTTGTAAACTATATAATTATTAATGGGGAGAAAATCCCTATGAATAGCTTGAGCGATGAAGAAAGAAAAATAATAGGCACAAAGTTAAACGATACGGCTATGAGAGCTATTGGCTATGTACCAGTAGAGGAAACTGATTAGGCAGTTTAACAAAAAATGATAGCTGTACATTTGTTTGTATATTAATTTTAATTTTATTGCCTATATGAATTCATATATGGTCAAAATACGAGGCATATCAGAGTTGCGTAAATAGAACCAAACAAGCTTAAAAGTTGCGTATTATGAACGCGCATTCTCCCTGTTAATATGATAAAATAATCTTTTAATTAATCATAGAATGTGAGGATTAATATGTCAACAAAAGGTGAAAATGTGTATGAACGTGAAAAGCTGTATGAAGAAGTCTGGAATGCTCCGGTTATACAAGTAGCCAAGTTATATGGCATTTCCAATGTTGCAATCAAGAAAATATGTAAATCCATGAATGTACCTACCCCACCAAATGGGTATTGGGCAAAGCTAAGGCATGGTAAAGAAGTGCATAAAGTACCGCTACCACCGCTGTTGAATGGACAATCAAAAGTAGTAGGGTGCAATCGCGGGAATACTGGTGACATTCCTATAAAATACAATTTCGGTTCTATAAGTTTCTTAACACATGATGAGCAAGAGGTATTTAAGGAAATATCATCCTTATTTACTACTGGTGCAGATCAGTTATTAAGCGGTTTTTCTTGTGAAAGTGACATCATGGATAGAATTCATAGACGTTGTGTCACTTCCGATGCACAGAAAGAGCGGGCCATAGTAATAATAGATTATGTAATTGCGGGTTTAATTAAGTTGGGTGGTCGCATTAACGATAATTCAACACTTGATATACGCGGTGAAGACATCAATTTTCATTTATTAGAGCAAATAAGTAAGGTTCCTCATATTCAGAATGAGCAGCAAAACCTCGAAATTAGTGAATATGAGGAACGGAGAAATAGTGGATATTTGGAGAATAATCCTAAAACGCCTCAATATGATCGTATCCGTAATGGAAAGCTTGTTTTAGAAATTTGTAGCTATGGGAAAAGAGATATACGAATTGGAGACACCCCAAAAAGGAAACTCGAAGATAGAATACCTGAAATTATATATAAATTTCTTCAACTATCGGAAGAACTGCGAAACACTCATTTGGACACACTAGAAATGGATTTAAAGGAAAAAGAAGAAAGGCGTCTGGCTAAATTACGCAAACAGAAAAGTATCAAAGAAAGGGAAAAATTAGAGCTGCTATTAAACGAAGTAAACAATTTTGAAATAGCTATGAAAATTCGATCTTATGTAAATTATGTTCAGCAGAAAGATATAAAACTTGAAAAATTGGAATGGGTCGCATGGGCAAACAATAAAGCTGATTGGTATGATCCAACGTTAAATAAGAATGATAGTGTCTTTGGGGTAAGAAAGCGTAATGGCGACTCAATACCTAAAAAATGAAAGTTATAATATGAAATAAATTAATTTCTATCTGGATTATCTGATCTACCGGTAAGGTAGTCAAGGGATACATTGAAGTAATCAGCCAAGGCAAGAAGTTTAGATAAGGTGGGTTCCTTTGTTCCACTAAGATAAAACTGAAGTCCCCTAACAGACAAACCTATTTTTTCGCAAATTTCTTTATTTGTAGTATTGGAGGAAGCTTTTAATTCATTCAAACGTGATGCAAAATCATTCATAATTTAAATCCCCATATTCTTGTATTTTATGCTTGACATGAACTAAAGTACATGTTAATATGTACATATGAACTATAGTTCATAACGAAAAAGGGTGGTGATAAGGTGATAAATTTAAAAATAGCACGCTTAGGAAGAAATCTTACGCAGGATGAATTGGCTCATTTATTAGGCGTAACGGTTAGAACATACCAATATATTGAGCATGGAAAAAGAAAACCTTCCTATGATGTCATTATTAAGCTACAAAATCTGTTTAGTAAAGACATTGATAGCTTGTTATCTGAATCAGATACTACAGAATAATTGTATCACATGATGAAGAAAATGGAAAGAAAAAGGAAGTGGTATTTTGACAGAAGAACAAAGAGAATTATTAGAAGATTTAATGTTGGAACAACAAGAAGGAGCATAAAAAAGCCTTATACTTCTGTAAAAGTACAAGGCAAAGCGTAACTCAGCCACCACAGCCGGCACATCTTAAGGCAAATATATCACAAATGATACTCCGGCGCAAGGAAAAAGGAGAGTATATACATGATAAATAGCCAGGAATTTATAGCCTTGATAGATGCTAGGTGTAATCTAGCAATCAGGTCCAGTAATAAATATCGAGAGTTAGAGAAAAAACTTTCAGGTGTACTAAAAAATATTGATAAAAAATCAGCATCCCAAATTGATGAAATAATATCAGCTCAACAGGCATTAGTAGAAGAGCTGATATACAAGCAGGGCATAAAAGATGCATTAAGTTTAGTAAATTAGTAAGGTTTATAGATACATATAATTTGGTGGTAGGTTCCTCCTATCGCCTATATAAAAGAATGGAGCTGATAGAATGGCAGTAGATAATAAAGGAAAAGAATTGCCCCCTGGAATTACTCAGCGTAAGGATGGAAGGTACCAAGCTGCATATACATGGTCGGGCAAGAGATACTTTATCTATAATAAAGATTTAAAGGCATTAAAAAAGGAAAAAGAGAATACAATCTATGAGTTGGAGCATGGAATAATATCCGCACCGGACAAATTAATAGTTGATGCCTGGTTCAATACATGGGTTAAGGACTATAAGGAAAAGACAGTCAAAGAAACTACACTAAACAATTATAAAGACCATTACAGGCTTCATATCAAACTCGTATTAGGCAAAATGAGACTTCAAGCAGTAAGACCGGAACATATACAAAGATTATACAATAAGCTCGATAATGAGGGCTTTTCAAAAAGCACAATAGAGTTAAATGCTACCATCCTTTCAAATATGTTTAAGCAGGCAGAGAGAAACAAGTTGATCAGCAATAATCCCGTACCACTAGCCACAATTCCTAAGACAAAAGTTAAAAAGGAGAGTAGGGTATTAACTGAGCAAGAGCAGAGAGATTTCTTGAAGTATGCAAAAGGTACAGATTGCTATGAACTATTTGTAATTGCTTTATCTACAGGAATGAGAATAGGAGAGCTCCTGGGGTTAGAATGGCGTGATATAGATTATAGGAATAATGTTATTCATGTTACAAGGACTTTGAAACGAAGAAATAATGGAGAATTTTATAAAAGCACTCCTAAGACTAAGTGTAGCAAAAGAGATATACCACTCCTTCCGGAAACGGTGAAACTCCTAAAGACGCATAAGACCCAACAAGCAAGACAAAAGTTAAAGCTAGGCGATAAGTGGGAATGTATAAAGGACTTTGAAAACCTTGTATTTCCAAGTATAACAGGAAGACCACAGCTATATATAAATGTACAGTATCAAATCGATAAAATAACAGATGTAATGAACAAGGAAGAAGAACTTCAGGCCAAGAAGGAAAAAAGGGATTGCATACCGATCGAACATATTCATCCTCATGCGTTCCGGCACAGTTTTGCTACCAGGGGTTTAGAGAACGGAATACCGCCCAAGGTAATGCAAGAAATGTTAGGACATAGCAGCATTAAAATGACATTGGATTTATACTCACATGTACTACCACAGACAAAGCAATCAGAGATACTAAAGATAGCTAATTTATTCTAAAACGGAAGGGTTGAAGGCGTGTGCTGGATACCCTTTTACTATTATTGATTAAGTGACTTTGACATCAATTTTACATCACTTTCAAAAAATATAGATAAAACACGATAAACTGAAAACTACAAAAAGCTTGAAAATAAGTACTCTATGAAGTATGATAAAATAAGACAAAGGAGTGAAGAACTAATGGATTATTACAGCAGTCAAATAAGCAAGTTAATAGAAGAATTAGCTAGGCTACCGGGTATAGGTGCAAAGACTGCTCAGAGACTGGCATTTCATATTATTAATCTGCCACAGGATCAGGTAAACAATCTATCCCAAGCGATTACGTCTGCAAAGGCAAACGTTAGATATTGTAAAAACTGTTTTACACTTACAGACCATGAACTTTGCCCAATCTGTGCAAGTGACAAAAGAGATCAGCGTACCATTATGGTGGTTGAGAATCCAAGGGATCTAGCAGCTTATGAGAAGACAGGAAAATATGAGGGAGTATATCATGTGCTTCATGGAGCCATATCTCCCATGCTTGGCATCGGTCCGGATGATATCAAATTAAAAGAATTAATACTGCGCCTACATGGTGATGTAGACGAAGTAATTATTGCAACCAATTCCAGCCTAGAGGGTGAGACAACTGCTATGTATCTTAGCAAGTTGATAAAGCCTATTGGTGTAAAGGTAAGCCGGATAGCAAGTGGAGTACCTGTTGGGGGCGATTTAGAATATATAGATGAAGTTACACTTTTACGGGCCTTGGAAGGGCGTATTCAGTTGTAATGAAGGAGTATTTTTTTTCACGAGCCACTGTCTTTATCGCTTGGGCAACAGCGTTTATCCTCGTTGATAAGTAGAAAAATGAAATAGAAATTATCAAGAAAACGGACCTAGATTGGGCATGAAACCGCCCGTCTCAGGTCTATTTTTTTACCCGTTCCAGCCCAGAACACGCATAAGCTTCTACAAATAAAGACTAGAAAAATCTAAGTAGAATCCCCGAAAACCATCCCAGGCATCCCTGATATTAAGCGTTCCAGCTCTTTTCGATTTTGCAGACCATGTTAGAACAGGAGGAATTCAGTACAGTCAGAATGCTGTATACCATAAGGCAAAAAAAATATGAAGTAACATCACAATTTTGAGTAGACAACTGCTTAATTTATAATCCTCAATTTTCATATATCTTGCTTAACATTTAATCATATTATTTATTGAAACAAGGTGATGACTGGAGCAAAGCTGAAAAATCCGGCTCACTTTGAACGAGAAATCGAAAAGGTCGTATTATTTGGAGAGGGTCACCAGATTAGAGGTATTTATTTAATAAAAGGGGGATTGTGGAAATTAATATAGCGAAGCATGGGATAATATGTTATTCTAATATCAGTTGGTGAAATATGTTTATGGGATAAATACTTTAGTATTTTGCTTTTAAAGTCGTTGATAGGGGCATATACAAATGAGATATGGATTTTCAATCACACAATGACAAATCGGAATTTGTAGGAAGGAAAAGCAATGACACGAGCAGTAATTTTTGACATGTTTGAAACGTTGATTACGCACTATCATAGTCCACTATATTTTGGAGCACAAATGGCGGCAGAGATTATCGAATGTGAATACGTGGAAGGGCAGCCGGATTGTATCTATTCATTTGCATAATATTCAACTGATAAGCGAAGAAATTCGCAGGTTACGTTATGGTTTTGACTGCATGTTTTTGATAACATTAAGTCATAAAATATTTGACCAGGAGGGTTTATTCTATGGCGACAGTTAAACTTAAAATTGCAGAATTAAGAAAAGAAATGGGAGTTGGACAACAGGATTTAGCAGATGTTTTAGGAGTATCGTTCCAATCTGTTAGTAAATGGGAAACGGGAGTTACCATGCCCGATATTACATTGTTGCCCAATATCGCTGAATATTTCAACGTGTCTGTGGATGAACTATTAGGACTAAAACCACTTCATCAGCGGGAGTACAAACCAAGTAACACTGATAACCATGATACTTCCAATGGAAAGGAAAATAATCTTTATAAAAACAGAAAACATTTCTGGAATGACGATTACTTGGAGTTTCTTGTAAGAAACGTCTGGAAAGTTGAATCACAAGTTGATGTAATTGATTTCAGATGTTGCGAGGGTTACTTAGGACAGCAGTTGCTTGAGATTTTACCAAAGGGGAGCACCTATACGGGTATTGATAACGAGTATTTTACGGATAAAGCCAAACTTAAGTTTGCTAATACCGAATTTTTTACAAACTTCTTAATATCAGATATATACTCATTTAAAGCAGATAAAAAATATGATATTGCCATTATTCAGGCTGGATTACGGCATATGAACAGACCGATGGAAGTATTGAAGAAGATGATAAATTCTGTTAAAAAGGGTGGTCTTATCATATGTGTAGATGTGAACAGAGAATTTGAAAATGATGGATTGTATATAGATGACATTGATTATGATTACCTTTGTACGACCTTTGATTTCCATAAAATATGGGAGAAGGAATTGGAATGTGAAGGCAGGGACTATGCAATTGGGATGAGATTGCCCTTTTATATGCAGCAGTTAGGTTTACATGATATTGATATTCGTATGAATGACAGAGTTTTATTAGTGAATCCTGACAGGAAGGATTATGAAAATATAGTACAAGATTTTATTAATATTCACGGTTTAGACAAATCATTTAACATGTCCAATTGTGAAAATACAATTGAATACTTTATGAATCGGGGCGTCGATAGAGCACAGGCAGAAGCGTATATTAAAATGAAGGCTCAGATAGCGGATTATTTTAAGAAGCAGGGAAACAAGTCATTTTTACAAGTGCAGGGACTACTGATAACATATGGAAGAAAATAAACATATGTAAAAGAGGAGGGGAAGGGGACCATGGAGCAGATAGTTGAAGCAAAATCTAGGCTCAAAAATAGTGATTTGCTAGCTGTACTTGCAGAAAGTGTATATAATCCAACAGAAGAAAGATTAATTAGTCGTGCAGATAAATACATAATTAATCCGAATATAGCCACCCTGTATTATACCTGCTATGAAAGTGAAAAAGAAGTCTATCAGACTTATTCGGTTTCCATCGATGCCAAAGATAAAAAAACTATTTGCGACGGCTACTTCAGATGTCTTGACGACAGCAGTATTTACTATACCGTTAATAAGGGTGAAGAAAGTAAGCTATATAAAAGAGATTATGACAGCAAGAAAGCTACTTTGATTTATACCGGTAACATGACCTTCAGTTTTGTGAAAAACTTGGATAACACATTGTATTTTACTCAATTTGATGAAGCCTCTTCGAAACTAACATTATACACACTGATGCCGAAGCAGACAAAGCTAGCTGTTTTGACCACAGACAAGATTACGTTGGATGGAACGAAGCGAATATCTCCAACAGTATCCGATGTTGCTAAAATAAACGGAGATACTTATTATCAATATGGTACCTATCAGGGCACCGGCAACTATTGGTACGGAACATTAAAAAAATTAGATTCTAGTACAAATACAAATTATGTTATCTCAGAGCAGTTATATGAGGAACAGATATATCATAATGATAGCAGCATCTTCTATAACGGAACAGATTTTAGTGGGGAACATTATCAATACAACACAAAGACCAGTAAAACCTCTTCTTATATATACAAAACCACTGGTACAGAATCCTTCAATATTCTGGGAGATAAAACTTATTGTGCAAAAGTGGACGGGAAAGAATTGATTACGGTATCCCGCTTTACATCTGGAACCAATAAGAATAATTTGGTCAAATCGTTTATTAATTTTTCTTACAAACAAGAAAAGGAATTTGACTATAGTGCACGTGTAAAAAAATATGGTGATTATCTGCTAATTCCCGTAACATGTATGGATTATAATGATGCCAGCAATGGATGGAGAGGTAAATATGTTAGTGTCACCTGGTATGTCGCTGATTCTGACGGTAAGATACTTACACAGTTTCAGTAAATGGTTCGGGGAATAGTAAAAATCACAGTCCTAGACAGGGCTCAAACACCCCGCCGGAGGTCTGTTTTTTTACCCGTGTAGGTATCATTACCTTAATTGTATAAACTAACGAGAAATATCTTGGATTCATGCTAACTCTACCGTTGGTAGGTGTACATTATGCTTTGATATTATAGAATGAAGTTGAAAGGAGGTTCTTAATCGATGAATCAAGTGAAAATAGGCAGTTTTATTACTGCACGCCGTAAAGCCAATGGCATGACTCAAAGCCAGATAGCCGAAAAACTGGGCATTACAGATAAGGCCGTATCAAAATGGGAAACCGGAAAATCCATGCCCGACTTGTCTTTATTTTTGCCGCTGTGCGACCTATTGGAAATCACCTTAAACGAGCTGCTATTAGGTGAATTTATTTCTGGCGAAAATTTGAAAGAAAAATCAAATCAAGTGCTTTTCGAGATTATTACAAGCTGGTTAGGTAAAGATCAATGGGAGTTTCGCACAGGATCCGATAATCCGAATATTGTTTTAAAGCTACTAAATATAAAAAAAAATTATGATACGGAAAATGCTTCAACATTGGCTGTAAACAACGTAAGTTTTGAGGTGCCAAAGGGGAGCTTTGTGGGAATTATGGGGGCATCAGGTTCCGGGAAATCTACGCTGCTAAACATGATAGCAACCATAGATAAGGCGACGAGTGGAACAATTGAAATTGATGGACAAAATATTGCTAAAGTATCAGAGAAAGAATTGGCTGCTTTTCGCAGAGAGCATTTAGGCTTTATTTTTCAAGAATATAATCTGTTGGACACTTTGACAATATATGAAAACATTGCCTTAGCGTTGACAATCAAACAGGTTCCAAAAGGGAGTGTAAAGAACACGATTTCTGACTTGGCAGAAAAACTTGAAATATCCGATGTGCTAAGTAAATTCCCCTATGAGGTATCGGGGGGGCAGCGTCAACGCTGCGCCTGCGCAAGAGCGATTGCAGTTAATCCAAGCCTTATTCTAGCGGACGAGCCTACCGGTGCATTGGATAGCCATTCCGCAAAGCAACTGTTGGAGACGCTGGTTATGTTCCGCAGGGACTATTGCGCCACGATTTTAATGGTTACGCATGACGCTCTTTCAGCAAGTTATTGTGACAAAATACTGTTTATGCAGGACGGAGAAATCAAAGAGGTTTTGGATAGGGAACAGGAAAGTAAACAGACGTTTTTTGCCAGTATTTTAGATGTTATGGCAAGGCTTACAGAGAGGGGTAGTTATGTATCTTAAATTAGCTTTTCGTAATGCTAAACGCTCTGTTTTCGACTACTTGCTATACATTACCACCATGACAATTCTTATTGCCGTTATGTTTGTATCAAACTGTATTGCAAGCTTTGGAGATATACAGGCCGGATTTCAAACCGCATCGCTTCCATTACTTATCGTTCTAATCATGGTAGCTTTAGTAAACTACATCAATACTTTTATGATGAAGCAGAGGGCAAAGGAATTTGCAAACTATTTGTTGCTTGGTATGGAAAAAAGCAAGCTGTTACAGATGTTTCTTCTAGAGTTTTGTTTCATCGGAGTTGTGTGTTTTTTCTTAGGTGGACTGATAGGGACAGGCGTTTGTCTTGCGCTCTTTTCCTATGTGCTTCAAGACGCTGAAAGACAATTACTGCTTATAACAAAAAGTATTTTGCAAACACTTTTCTTTTCTGGCATAGTGGAAATTCTGTCTGCTTTTCGCATGAGACAAAAAATAAACAAGCTGCAAATTTGTGAACTAATGAAAGAAAAGTACCGCAATCAACCGCTGGGAGAGAACAGGAAAACCCTTTGGGCACTTTTGTTCGTTATTAACTTTTTCAGTCTGCTTCTGCTGTTATGTGGAATTGTGTTTTTGTCCGAAGATATCGCATTTGCCATCATTTCCTTAATTTCAATACCTTTGCTGTGTTGCATATTTGCATTCTATAAATGGATGTATGCATATTTTTCGTCAAGTCGGCTTTTACAATCGGAAGATTTATACCAAGGTAATCGACTTTACCGTATTGCGGAAATGACAACGGGAACGAAAATAAGTGCCTTAATGAACGCTATCTTCTGTACCTGCCTACTTTTTTCAGCAATATCCTTTGTGTTCGGAATGCTCCTGCTCAATACGGAGATAGAGATTTTCGCTCCTGCAAGTCAACGGTGGATGGGTTTTTTACAGATTAGCATTTGTATCATCTTTATGGCTATCTATTTTTCTATCCTCTCTTTACAGCAAATTATTGAGTTAAAGCGACAAGCAAGAAATATCAGTATACTACACTATTTGGGAAAAAGTCAAACGCAAATCAAGTCATTGATTAAAACGCAAGTGATGTTAAAGCTGTTTGTGCCAACGCTGATATGCTTTGCTTTGTTGTTGATTGGTACGCCGTTCATAAACCTTAAGATGAATATGGTATTGCCTACCATCATGCACAATTCATTGATAAAGGCTGTTGGAGGGTTTATCGCTTGCTTTGCTATATTGTATTTTTGTTATTTCTTGATAGTCTACATTATCAGTAACCGCTATGTGAAAACAGTTATTAAAAGATTTTGATATAATTACTTATTTGAAAAATTAAATAAGATCCGTTATAATAATAGGCCATGATTTTTTAGTAATGGAATTATTTGGTGGAAAATATTTTCTTTTAGTGGTACTATAATAACATGTTGTGAGGCGTGGGTCTACTCGACTGAAGAACTGGTTCATATGGTAGAATAGTGTGAAAAATATAACTTTAGGTTGAAAAATGTTTACTAAGCCAACAGTAGACAGATAAAACGTATTATTGTTTTAATGCGGAGGGGAATATGGTAAAGTCAAAAGAATGGGAATGGTATGAGGCTAAACTTTTTGGACAAATCCATATGAGGAAAGTTATTACTATGCTAACAAGTGGAAAATTGAAGGAAAAAGAACTTTTCTGGATTTGGGTTGTGGATTAGGAAGGCACTCGATTTTGTTTGCAAAGGAAGTAGAATTGCAGAAACAAAAGCGATTCTAAGTACAAAGAGGAGAAGAGTTTATGAAACTTGTAGTTTTTGATTTGGACGATACTTTGTTGAACTCAAAAGAAGCGGTCTCAGAAAGAAATAGGCACGCTATCCTGAACTGCTGTAAAAAGGGAATGAAGATTGGATATATTACGGCACGTTCAGCACGAAAAATGGGTGAATTTCTTCACGGACTTCCTTGTGATTGTATTGCGAACTATAATGGAGCTACAATTTATGCTGATAATAAACTAATTGAAGAAAACGTAATTAAATATGAAAGTGCTATGGACTACATCAATAAGTTAGTTGAAATTGCACCTGGCATAGGGATCTGTGCTTATTTTGAACCATATTGCTATAAGGATAAGAAAATAAGAAGTTATATTACACAAGATGTTTTAGAATATGATTTATATTCAATACCCCAACATAACTTCCAAAGAATTCGTTTGTTTTTTAATGGTTATGTGAATATTGATTTTTCAAAGTATATCAGTAGCGAAATGCAATACCACAAATCACATGATTCTGCTATTATTACAAATAAGCTTGCAGATAAAGGTAGAGCTATAAATTTGTTCATATATTATTTTGGCATTGATAAAGATGATACTATATCATTTGGTGATAATATAAGCGATATTCCTATGCTGAAAGCTAGCGGGACAAGTGTGGCGATGGGAAATGCTGCTTCTCAGGTAAAAGGTATAGCAGATTACATAACCTTATCGAACGATGAAGATGGCATAGCAGAATATATTGAAAAGTATTTATGGTGAATTGATACACGAAGATATAGTGGTCTTATTATCTAAGATTATGAAGGAAACCCATTATATCAGAAATAACTGCAATAAGAAAATGGAATAGCATTCCGGAAGATACCCGGAAAAAATTGTTGTAGAACGTGTATTGTGGAAGCTGCGGTGTGACGACAATAGCCCCTGGATATGCGATAACACAAATGAAGGGATTGGGAATCCTTCTGAATGGAACATGTTCAAAATGTGGTCATGGTGTATGCAGGGTTATTGAGGATTAGGCATTAAAAGCAGTAATATGAAAAGTAACGAATAATACCATTTAAACGTTAAAAAGGTGGCTCGTTATGTATCTTCTGAAATCTAGGATGTAGATGAAAGCAACAGAATGAAAGCGATAGAAATAAGCGAAGGTGTTAGTTGAAAGAGTAGTTTAAGGGAGATGAAAATGATAAAAATAGAAAAAATACACTATAATATACTAGCCAAACTTCTGGTAGAGTGTTTCTTAGAGGATCAGCTCGTTCTTAAGCAGATAAAAGGGATAGAGAATCAAAAAGAATTTTTAGAAAAATTGTTTTTATCTCAGATGTTTGTTCTAAATAAAACATGTGAAATATACTCTCTAGATGAGAATTTGAATTCACTTCTAGTAGGATATGAAAAGAAGAAATATAGTTTATTTCGCGAAATTATATTAAGTGTCTTGTGTCAAATTAAACTTTTAAATTCTATAAATGGCAGTGATCTTAAAATATTTGCGCAAAATAGCAAAAAAGCTATGGAAAGTGTTGACTTGAAATGGCATAGAGAATTTATAAAAGGTAATTATTACTATATAAAAATTATTGCTATAGCCAAGGAGCATCGTGGGAGAGGTGTTTTTAGAAAATTAATGATGCCAATAATCCATAAGTGCAATGAAAAATTTATCCCTATTATATTAGAAACAAATACGCCTGAAAATATACCAATATATGAGCACTATGGATTCGAATTAATAAGAACAATACCAGAAAATAAAACAGGTTTTTGTCAATACTGTTTTATAAAACAACCAAAATAAGTACTATAAAAAATGGAAAAGATTGTATGCATGGAAATAAAGTTACATATAAAAGTGTCAGAGAATCATGGTCAAAGGGAATTAGATCTTCCTTTTAGGCCATGATTATTTTGGTAATGGAATTATATGGTGGAAAATGTTTTCTTTTGGTGGTACTATAATAACATGTTATGAGGCGTGGGTCTACTCGACTGAAGAAATGATTAATATGGGAGAATAGTATGGAGTACATTATAAGAAAAGCAACTAAAGAAGATGCTTCCAGATTGGCAGAAATATTAATATTTGCAAAGAGAACATCATATCGCTCTATTTTTAAGAATGACTATGTTTCTTTTAACGAGATGCAAGTGTTGAATCTTGCTTTAGATTTTCAAAAACGAGAAGGAATCCTTAATAATATTTTGGTCTACGATGATGGTATTGTTAAGGGAATGATGCATAGAGAGAAGTCTACAGATATTGATTATCCAGATGGTATTAGTTTAGACGAATTTTACGTAGATACTTTTTTTCAAGGTAATGGAATAGGTAGTGAAATGATGAAGGCATTCTTACATGAGGCTGAGACATCAAGTGCCAAGTATATATTAATATGGGTATTGGAGGAGAACGATAAAGCAAGAAAATTTTATGAATATTTTGGCTTTGCTCCAGATGGAAATCGAAGACTTGAAGATGGTACAGAAGCCTATTCGCTAAGGTATATGAAAGAATTATATCACAAGAAATGAGACAGTACATATTCCGATATGAATTTTATTGTAAGCTCTTGACCATATTATCAAAATTGAAATAATATTATGGGCAACTTAATTGAAAGGGGTGAACACAAAATATGTGGAAGATGCGAGGTAAATACTCGGTGCAGTTTAAGACTTTTATATAAGTCATCTGGTAACAGATTGCATTGAGGTAAATTATTAAGTTAAATGTTATCAGGACTGCACCGTTTTCCTTATAATAAAAATACAAGGAGATGTGCATTATGAATGATTTGGAATTAATGAAATATTTATTAAGCGAAGAACAAAAATCCTTTCAAGGATGGGATTTTAGCCATTTAAATGGAAGATGGGAAAGTGAACCACTATCTTGGAACTACACTCGAGTTTTGAATAATTACAGGAGAAATACAGATATTCTTCTTGATATGGGAACTGGAGGTGGTGAATTTATTTTAAATTTAGGGCATCCATATCATTTAATTTCTGTTACGGAAGGATGGAAACCGAATTTACTATTATGTAAAGAACGATTAGAACCTTTTGGAATTACAGTAAAATATGTTGATGAAGATGATAAACTAAATTACCCAAATGAACAATTTGATTTGGTTATTAATAGGCATGAATCCTTTGATGTAACTGAGGTATATCGTGTTCTCAAGCATGGTGGGCATTTTATTACTCAGCAGGTAGGTAATCTAAATGATAGGGAGTTAGTTGAAAAACTACTTGGACATATTCCGTTACCATTTCCTAAACATGATTTAAAACATAATGTAGAGTTGTTACAAGATGCAGGATTTATGATTCTGGAACAAATGGAAGAAATGTCACAGATGAAATTATTTGACCTTGGAGCTGTAGTTTATTTTGCCAAACAGATAGTATGGGAATTTCCAGGTTTTTCTGTTAATAAATGTTTTGAACAAATAAAGGATTTGGGAGAGGAAATAAATCAAAGAGGCTATGTATCTAGCAGAGAGCATAGATTTTTGACCGTTGCAAGGAAAAAGTAAAGTGTTAGCATAATGTAGAAAGGGATAACCAAGATTTTGTAGGCTTATGTTATCCCTTTTACATAACCCGATATAACTCATATAAGTGGACAAGGCATTCTGATAACACCTAGAGGAGACAGAAAAATCAAATCAGGGGATTTTATTGTCTGTCCACCGACAGAGATTGGAGCACATAAAATAATAAACACTTCAGATATTGAAACCCTTAAATATATAGATTTTGACACGACAAATTCTCCTGATATTGTATATTATCCAGATTCAGATAAAACGGGCATCATTATTCGAAATCAATCCAACACATTTTTCAAAAATGAAGATATGATAAACTATTATAATGGCGAATAAAAATGAATATGTATAAATCTAAGTTGCTTTGCTGAAAAGGCAAACAAAGTCTTTTAACAGGAATATAAATTTCAACAAGAGCAGGAGAGAACATGAGTAAAAGCATGATTTTCTCCTGCTTTTTTTCGGGAATTTAGTGGACTCTATGTTCATGTTACATCAATAATTGAATTATTAATAGAGGAGATTTTACTTGTTAACGGTAATTTTTAGCTGTAAGATTAATTTGGTCAAAATAATATATTGATGCAATATTTCTACTTCCTAATGGATGTTCTTATTGAAAGGAGGTTGCTATGAAAAATATGAGGGTGCGTACTCAAAGAAACATTATTGAAACAATCGAGAGATATTCCGATACAATATTTAAAGTGGCCCTTTCCTACACAAAGGATAAGGCAACCGCAGAGGATATCTTACAGGATGTTTTAATAAAATATATGACAGATAATACTGAATTTCATGAGGAAGAACATAAAAAGGCGTGGTTGCTTCGAGTAACAATTAATGAATGTAAAAAGTTTTTCCGCTCTATATGGAATGTGAGAAAAATCCCCTTAGAAGATATTTATACATTCGAGAAACCAGAAAGGCATGCTGTCTTTTTTGCAGTTATGGAACTTCCAATAAAATATAGGATTGTTATTCACTTATTTTATTATGAAGAAATGTCTATTAAAGAAATTAGTAATATCTTGAAGATGAATGAAAATACCATTATGTCAAGGTTACATAGAGGAAGAAAGATATTAAAAGAAGTGTTGGAGGTAGAATATGAATATAAACGAGTATAAAGAAGCGATGGAAGAAATATCTGTAAGTTCCATTGAAGTAGAGGCAGCTTTGCAAAAGAAAATGAATAAAGACAATGAGATAAAAACCAAAAGAACTATCCCGGTTTATACAATTATGGCTATCTTGTTAATTGCCTTCGTATTTGCGAATGACATTCTAGTGAATAAACCAGAAATCTCAATTACTGTCTACGCCGCAGAAACGGGAGAAATTCCGTTGACAAATGAGTTTGCCAATTTTAAAGTAAATGCGACACCTATATCGGCTTCATCAACAATAGATAAACAAGGCAATTATCAGGATTCTACTGTCAATTACAATATATGGTTCAAATGTGAAGGACAGGATATTAAGGCAATTACATATAATTGTTCTGATAGAGATATAACAAGAGGCAATAGGTCCAAAGCATCTGCTTATTATGTTGAAAATATTACGATGCCAGTTGAAGAATATAAACATTATGATTGGAAAAAGGATGATACTATTATTTCGGGATGGTATGGGATAGGAGAGACCGAGGCTCAGGTAACTAAAATGATAGGAAGTTCCTATACCGTTTCTTATGATCAGCAAATGAATAAACAATATGGGCTAGTGATTGCAGCAACTGTGGATGAAGAGGGTAATTATACGGTGGAAGATACAACCATTAAAGTGACAATTGAAATGCAAGATGGTTCAATACAGAAGAAACAGCTGTTGGTTCATCCTGGGAAAAACGCATTATTAGAAGTTGACATCCGAATATTATAATTAGTGCTATTTAGTATCAAAAAATTCAAGGGTATAGAATCCTGGTCAAGGGAATCAATCAACATTCCAGACCATGATTCTATACCCTTGAATTTTTTAGTTACAGAAAGGAATAAAAACATACTTGGTAGAAGAGTGTCTGGAGGTATGCAAGCAACGTATGCTGGCATACATTGCTTTGAACAATTACATCTAAACATTGATAGTTGTTAGAATATGTATTATTATATTATCTAAGAATATATAAGTATCAATTATCAGTATACAAAATCAATATGGAAAAGAGGTTTTTATAATGATACTATCCGGAAGAGAGATTCAAAAACATATGGGGAAAGAAATAATAATTGATCCATATGATGAAAGTAAAATCAATCCCAATAGTTATAATCTATCCTTGCATAACGAATTACTTATCTATGAAAATGATTTATTGGATATGAAAAAGCCAAATGGTACAAAAAAGATAGTCATCCCAGAGAAAGGATTATTATTGGAACCAAACAAACTGTATTTGGGCAGAACCAATGAATTTACAAAAACCGAAAAGTATGTACCTATGCTGGAAGGGCGTTCATCAACGGGGCGATTGGGTTTATTTGTACATGTAACGGCTGGATTTGGTGATGTAGGATTTGCAGGGTATTGGACTCTTGAAATTTTTTGTGTACAACCAATTATTATCTATCCAAACGTGGATATTTGCCAAATCTATTATCATACTATTGACGGTGATTATGATTTATATAAAAGCGGGAAATATCAAAATAATACAGGAATACAGCCAAGTCTGATGTATAAAGATTTTGAAAAATAACCTATACAGGATAAATAGCTCAAAGAGTGAGTGAATTATAGAATAAATTATGATAGGAGGTACTTAAAGTTGATTACGATACGCAAATATCAAAACAGTGATATTACAGAAATGACTGATATATGGAATCGTGTTGTTGAGGATGGACAAGCATTTCCTCAGACCAGTGCTATGACTTATGAGGAAGCAACAGCCTTTTTTGAAAGACAGACCTTTACAGCTGTGGCAGTTAATCAAACGGAAGTTGTAGGCCTGTATATTTTGCATCCGAATAATATTGGGAGATGTGGACATATTGCAAATGCAAGTTATGCAGTAAAATCCCATTGCCGTGGCTTACATATCGGGGAAAAACTGGTGGAGCATTCGTTAAAAACAGGTGCTGAGTTCGGATTTAAAATAATGCAATTCAATGCGGTTGTCGCATCAAATGCTGTAGCAATCCATTTATATGAGAAAATAGGGTTTCACCGCATTGGCACAATTCCACAGGGATTTTTACAGAAAAACGGAACTTATGAAGATATTATTTTATATTATATAGAATTGAAATAGATATCCTTTATCCATTGACCTTTACTCGGATATTTAGTAAAATTTAGATATCAATAAACTTATAAAAGATAAACGCAATTCTTTAAATAAAATGTAACATAGGAGGAAGGGTATATGGAAGGAAATATATTATCCGGCGGTGTAGATGAATTAAACACGGTAAAAGAAAGCCTATTGAAACTGAATGTTTACAAGGAAAATAATGATGTCTTGGTTACAGAAGAGACAAAGTTGGAAAAAAATATACAAAGCAAGGAAAAGGCCATATCAGATGAAATTATCAGTACTACTAAGAAGCGTAAGGATGAAATTGATGCTGCCTATAATGAACAGATTGATAAGACAAGAACAAGAATAAAAAAAATTCGCAGTAAAAAAGAAAAATCTAAAAACCAAAAAGTATCGGAACGAATAGAATTAGAAACTGCCGATTTACGAGAAGAACACAGACAGCTGCTTGCGGAAAGTAAGTCGATCTTTAAACAAAATCAGGTGCCCTCTTTTTGTAATACAAAACTATATTATGCCTTGTTCCTGCCAAAGGGAATGGGAGACATAATTATTATATGCCTAACACTTTTGCTAACACTGTTAGCTATTCCTAGTGGAATCTATTTTCTCTTATTGCCTGATAAAGAAATGATTTATCTGGTTTTAATTTATTTTATTACGGTTGTTTTCTTTGGCGGTACTTATATGCTTATTGATAACAATACGAAGGATAAACACAGAGACTCCATTAACAGGGTGAGAGTAATTCGAAACAATATTGTTAATAATAAGAAAAAGAGAAACCAGATAAGAAAGAGAATACTGAAAGATAGAGATGAAAGTCCCTATGGCTTAGAAAAATTCAACCAAGAGTTACAGGAATTAGACAATGAGATAAATTCAATTACAGAACAAAAGAAGGATGCCTTAGCAATCTTTGAAAATACTACCCGATTTGTGATTGGTGAAGAAATCAAGGTAAGGAACCAAGAGGAATTGACTGTTTTAAAGAAGGAATATGATAGAGTTTATGCTGAGATAAAGAAAATGGAAGAGAATATAAAATTACTATCAATGGGAATTGCCAGTAATTATGAAGCCTACCTTGGCAAAGAATTCATGTCCGTTGAAAAGTTAGATCTATTGGCCGACCTTATGACTAGCAATAATTTAACGACTATATCAGAAGCAGTTGCTTTCTATAAGCAGGAAGATAATTAAAATTAAGTTACTGATTGTATTTGGAAAGCACATCAAGAATAAAACAGCACATCAAGAATAGAACAACAAATATTGTTTTATATTATTCAATAAATTTAGCCGATGTTGGACAGAAGAGTAATAATCTGTTTTAGCACCGGCTAAACTTTTCTTAATTAATTCTATTTCGATTCATTCCCGATTTAATTTATATATGCAATAATTAATTCCTGTGCAGATATAGTCAGCTAAAATCATAACAATATTAAGTCTAGTAGTTTGCAATAGCATATGATCTAACATCCCTGAAAAATTGACGATCCCTGTTATGAAGATATCACCTACCGGTGGCAATGCCTTGTCAACTCCGGCACCCGGTAATAAAGGACCTTCTCCTAGGGTAATGTATCCGATATGCCCTGATTTCCCAAGTGATGCATCGATAGCTATTACAAGAGCATTTGTATGATTTTGATAGATGTGATTCATTGTCTCACCTAGGTTCTTGGCATGAACGGGTTGATCCAAGGTGCCATATAAAACAATATTATGTTGCTGTGATTTCGATAATTTATAGCCAACAATGGGTCCTAAACAATCACCTGTTGCACGATCTGATCCTATACATAAGAATACAACCTGTTTATTTTTGTATTTATTTTTCTGAATCAGTTCATGTAATACCTTACTAAAATCATGCACAGAATAACGATCTTTCGTATTAAAATAATATAGTTTCTTTTCAACCTCTAGTTCTTTATTCATGAAACCTCCTACATACTTGTACTAATACATCCATATTCTGTAATAGCTAAAGTATTACCTCGATAAATAAGAATAGTCAGATCTTAGTAATAAAGTTCAAGTCATTTTTCACCAAGAAAAGTACATATTTTTCTTTGAAATATGTACTTGTACCTAAAAAATAGCAGAATAAGAGGAAGAAAGACGAAAGGAAGAATATAAAAAGTATAATTAAAAAAAATACAAGTACCGTTTTGACATAATAATTGTCTTCATTATGTTACGATATTTTGGAGTAATATTACATCCATGTCTGAGGATGACTAGGTTAGGAGGGTAATAAATCATGAAGAACAATACATACAATAAGGGCGGTAATACAAAAGAAAAACAAGAGCCAGTGAACGCTGGACCTATTAAGATACCGAAAAACATTAGGCAGATCGGAACGATTGGTACTCATAATAAGGTCATCTATGTCGAAGATTATGTCATGACATTTATTAAACAGCTTTCCGGTAAAGATTATACCGGATGCAAAGTAGTGGTGCTCCTGGGATATTATATTCGGACAGAAGAATGCAAGAACCTTTTTATTAAAGGTGCAGTAGAAATGAAAAACACTGATTTTGGTAATGAGATAACCTTTTCTGATGAGGCATGGACAAGTATATATGAGAGCATTAAAAAGTATTTTACTGATGTTGAAATTGTAGGGTGGTCTCTTATTGGCCCTGAATTTTTCTTAGAAGGCGGAGATAGAATACGAAAAATTCATATTGACAATTTTTCTGGTCCAGACAAAATGTTACTCAAAATGGATAGCATGGAAAAAGAAGAAGCTTTCTATTTGTATGAAAACAATCAGTTAGTAAAACAAACTGGCTATTACATATATTATGAAAAAAATGAAGAAATGCAGAACTATATGGTAGAGAACAAAGAAGTTGTTATGGAAGAAAATGACTACGATGATAAGACTACCAAAAAGATACGAAGCATAATAAAAGATAAGAAAGAACCGAAAGAAGAAAAAAATGTAATTCGCCTTTTATATGCAGCCAGTACATTTCTGGCAGTCATAGTGTTAGTAATTGGGGCTGTTATGCTTAATAATTATGGGCAGCTAAAGAATATGGAAACAGCAATCAATACAATATCTGATAATCTTAGAGCGGTAAATAGTGATAAAAGTCAAGTAGTTGATGTGGATAAAGAAAACAATGAAAGTAAGGTTGCCGATGTGAGTAAAGAAGATGAAACGAATATCGATGATTTAGAAAATGCAACCGAATCAAGTAAAACAGAAGAGAACGGTAACAATCAAGATACTAGCCAGGCAGATACGAAAGAATTGGACACAATGGATGTAGAAACTGTTCCTGGTAATCTTACGGTAGAAGAAGAGGCAAATACAGAAACAGTTGAAGAGACTGCAGAAAATGAAGATAAGAAAGAAGAGACCACTGAGACTACGGAAGAAAGTACTAAGGAGCCAGTGAATGAAGATGTTGCAACAACCAATGAGATTGATGCAACGGAAGAAGATGAAAAGGATACAGAGGATGCTAAGTCAACTGTGAAAGAAGATCCTACTCCTGAAGAAATAGAAGATGAGTCAGCTGAAACTGTGGCAGAGGTTAAATATTATGTTGTACAAGATGGTGATTCTTTGGTAGGCATTAGCTTGAAGTTATATAATTCAGCTACCTATTCTAAAACCATACAAGAATTAAATGGCATAGAAGATGAAAATAAAATATTAGTGGGACAAAAGCTAATAGTACCGTAGAAAATAATAGAAATCAGTGAGAAGCTGTCACCATGTGCATATTAATAAAATGCCATTGGTGGCAGCTTCTCTTATATAATAAATATGTTTGGGTGTCATAAGCCCTGTAAAACTGAAATAATGAATAACGGTGCATATATATTCGTTTTGTCGTAGACCGGCTGACAAGGCAGTTTATGTCCGACTAGAGACTCAGTGAAAAACAGAGCTGCTGCGATGTTTTTCATATCTTTGAGGCTCTATAAAGGACATGCCGCCGGAAGGTAAGGTAGACAAAATGAATATATATGCACCGCTATTCATTCCACAGCCTAAATAGGACTTATGACACCCTAACCAAATATGCAAAAAATAAAAAAAGTAGTGTCAACCTATGAAAAATAAGGTATAATTGGCCATATATATTGGTGCCTTGCCAAGGTAATTACATAGAAACAGAAGGAGAAGTTATGGTAATTGAGATCGAAAAACGTGAGTTAAGAAGCTATGAGATAAGAAAACGCAAGCATAAGCAAAGGGTGACAGGTATTGTGATTATTTTGGTATTTGTATTAATAGGTATCATTGCTTTTGCCGTTAATCAAATATTACATAAAAATTATACAAATTATCAAGTAATCCATACTACTGAAAGAAATGATAGTAGTTCGGCTCGCTATCAAAGTTATGATTCAGGAGTGCTAAGATATAGCAGAGATGGAGCTATGGCAATGGATGGTGCGGGAACACTCCTCTGGAATGGAACTTTTGAGATGAAGGATCCAATTATTGATAGTTGTAATAAATATGTAGCAGTTAGCGATAGAGGATATAAAATGGTACAGCTGTTTGATGGAGAGGGAGGAATGTCAACCATAAATGTTCTCAATCCTATCATGAAGACAGAAGTTGCCAATCAGGGAGTCGTTGCCGTGCTTATGGATGACACGGAAGTAAATTATATTGGGGTATATGATGAAGAAGGAAATTCTCTGGTTGATATTAGAACAGCAGCCGAGAAAGATGGATATCCTATCGATTTCTCATTATCCAACGATGGGAAGAAGTTAGTTACCAGTTATGTTACTATAAATAGTGGTACGGTGCAGAACAAAGTGACATTTTATAATTTTAGCGAAGTTGGTCAGAATTATGGGGAGCGTGTAGTCGCGGGGATTGATTATGAGCAGACACTTGTTCCTAAAGTGCAATTCATTAATAACGATACAGTTTGTGCATTTGGTGATGATAAGTTTGATATCTATTCCATGGAGGAAATTCCTAAATTAATAGTAGAGACAACCTTGCCATCAGAAATTAAAAGTATCTTTTATAATGAAAAACAGGTAGGGTTTGTATTAAACAATCTAGAAGGCGACGACAAATACCGTATCATGCTTTACGATTTAAAGGGAAAAATAGTACTCGATAAAACGATAAATTACGAATATGATAATATAACGCTATCTGGTGATGAACTAATGATATATTCCAATCTAGAGTGGATCATATTAAGATCCAATGGTGAGGAAAAATTCCATTATACCTTCGAGAACAACATTTCGTATATAGCACCTGTCAACAATATAGATAAATATATTATTATAGATGACCTTAATATGGAGGAAATAAAGTTAGTTGAGGCTCAGGAAGTTCAGAAATAAGTGGAAATACTTTATAATTACAAAGCATTAACATAATAGAAGGAGAGTTAGAATGAATTGGTTATTGATTGCAGTTTTAGTAGTTTTAGCAGGGTATGCTATTAATGGCAGAAGAAGAGGTTTTATTCGGACAGTATTTACACTTTTCTCCACTATAATAGCGCTGATTTTAACTATGTGGATTAGCCCGGTTGTAAGTAAAGAAATTCAAAAAAATGATAAAGTTATGACCTTTATAACGGAAAAGGTATCCAAAGTAATAGAAGTTGGAGATAAGGGTGATAAAACATCGGACCAAGTGAACTTTATAGGTAAACTAACGTTGCCAAAGACTATGAAGAATACATTAATTGAAAATAATACGACAGACGTGTATGTGGCTATGGCTGTCGATAATTTTCAGGATTATGTGAGCGGCACGATCGCTCGGATCATACTAAATGCAGCGGTATTCTTATCAATCATGTTAATCATAACAATTGGATTAGCCACTCTTTGTGAGCTATTAAATATTATCAGTAAATTACCGCTTATTAATGGCCTTAATAAGTCGGCAGGCTTATTTGCCGGACTATTACATGGCATCATAATAATTTGGATAGGATGTATCGTTCTTACTATGTTTAGTAGTACAAAGCTAGGGCAAAGTATAGTTATACTAATGAATGAAAGTCCTTTTTTAAGTCTTATATACGACAATAATTTATTCTTAAAATTTGTAACTAACCTAGGAGTAACGCTATTTTAACCTAAGCTTATATAAAGATAAAAACATCAGACAAAAACAATAAGGAGAGCTTGTGTTATGAATTTTACAAAGAATAGTACAACAAAAGAAATACTAAGTGATAATTGGTTAATACCTTGTAAAGGGTTTATTCCAGAAGAATATTTGGATGCTTTAGGGAGTGAGATACCCTTAGAGAAGTGGTGTGAAAGAGGCGTAACGAAAACTTATATGGAAAGCGTGGTTGCAGCCCTAAACATTCTAAGAGAAAGATATGAAAAGGATCCCAATTTATTTATTCCAATCTGGGATGACATGACTGATATAGAGAAGAAAGAAGTAGAAGATATTGTACTAATGCCCTTTCTTATTGACAAAGAATCCCCTTGCTATATTGTATGTGCAGGAGGAGGTTATGTCCGTAATGTATTACCTGATGAGGGAGTGCAGACAGCAATGGAATTCAACAGGCTTGGTGTAAATGCTGTAATTCTCACGTATAGAGTAGCTCCTTATCAATTTCCTAAGCCTCAGCAGGATTTAATTCGTGCAATTCAGTTTGTAAGAGCCAATAAAGAACGCTTTCATATGAAAGACAATAAAGTGGTAATTATGGGTTATTCTGCAGCAGGTCATCTATGTGGTAGTGTCGGTGCATTATATGATCAGATTGATATGCCAAAGAGTAACAAGTCTGATATCTCTAAAAGACCGGATGCCATCATTCTGAGCTATCCTGTTGTAAGTTTTATTAGTGACCCACATGTGGGCAGTGCTAATAATTTATTAGGTGAGTATGCTGACCAAGAGAAGCGTAGTTCCCTGTCGGTAGAACATCTAATTACGAACAATTACCCTCCCACATTTATATGGCACTGTGAAGCGGATGAGAGCGTATTGCCAAGCAACAGCATTTTATTAGATAAAGTATTAAGTAAACATGAGATACCTCATGAATTCCATTTATATCCGGGTGGTTCCCACGGATGTGGCTTAGCGATAGGAACTGAGGCAGAAAAGTGGATCTCCAGTGTAGTTAGTTTTGTAGAAAAGAATATCTAAGCTACCGGAAGCAATACCACGAACTAAATATTAACCTGTGTTGACAGCTTTCATAAGCAACAGGAGGAAAAGTATTATATGGGAATGAGATTATTTAATGATGGTTGGCAGTTTACCAAGAAAAAAATAGGTACAAGCCTATTCGAATTACAAGATAATGAAACGGCCTGGTATGAAGTAGAAGTGCCACATGACTGGCTTATTTATGATACGCAGAACCTCTATGAAACAGGAGAAGGTTGGTATAAGAAGTGCTTTATCCTGGAGGAAACAGCCGATCAAGTGGTAAGAATCTATTTTGAAGGTGTATATATGAACACCACTATATATATAAATGGAGATGAAGCAGGTTTATGGCGTTATGGTTATTCCTCTTTTGAATTTGATATTACCAGATATCTGCTTAAGGGTGAGAATACAATCTTAGTGCGTGTACAACAGGAAGCTCCTAATTCACGGTGGTATTCGGGAGCGGGTATCTATAGAAATATATACCTTAAGGTTACCTCCCCACTTTTCTTGGTAAGTGATGGGTTATATATTGTAGCCGATGGTGAATCCGGAGAGGTCTTAATAACTGTGGAGATAAAAGAAAAACCAGGAGTAAAGTATGATAATCTAGTTTTACGTCAGAGTATTCAGGACGAAAACGGAAGCGTGCTTACGGAAGTATTGGAATCCTTCGGTTTTGACTTTAGTGAAAGAAAAGATGATACAACTATTTTGGCAACAAATCATATGGTAAACAGCCAGCTGCATATAAATGCTCCAATCCTTTGGGACCTAGAGAATTGTTTCCAATATACTCTGAAGACAGAGCTAATTGGTGACGGAGTAATTCTTGATGAGATTAAAACACTGTTCGGATTTCGAACAATTGCTTTTGACTCTAGGGAAGGCTTTTCGTTAAATGGAGTAGCAATGAAGCTTAGAGGAGTATGCCTGCATCACGATTTAGGCTCCTTGGGTGCTGCTATGAATAAGAATGCCCTAGAAAGACAACTTAGAATTATGAAGGAAATGGGAGTGAATGCTATCCGGACATCACATAATATGCCAGCGGTTGAATTAATGGAATTGTGTGATCAAATAGGATTGTTAGTAGACTCAGAAGCCTTTGATATGTGGGAACTGCCTAAGACGGAATATGATAACGCCAGGTTCTTTCGTGACACCTGTAAACAGGATATTGCAAGCTGGGTAAGACGGGACAGAAATCATCCAAGTCTTATTATGTGGAGTATTGGGAATGAAATACATGACACCCATGCAGGCCCAAGAGGACTTGAAATAGCAAAACAATTAAAGAGTTATGTGCAAAAGCATGATCCCAAAGGTAATGGTGTAATTACAATTGGTTCTAATTATATCGCATGGGAGAATGCTCAGAAGGTTGCAGAGGAGTTAACGTATTCAGGCTATAATTATGGGGAATATCTATACGATAAGCACCATGAGAAATTCCCTCATTGGATTATCTATGGAAGTGAAACAACCTCCACGGTTAAGAGTCGCGGCATTTATCATTTTCCAGCAGCCACACCAATTTTAACACACGATGACCTTCAGTGCTCAAGTATGGATAACAGCACAGTGGGTTGGGGAGCTAAAAATGCTGAATGGGCATGGACCATGGATCGTGACAGAAAGTTCTGTGCAGGACAATTTATTTGGACCGGCTTTGATTATATCGGGGAACCGACGCCTTATTCCACCAAGAATTCTTACTTTGGTATTGTTGATACCTCAGGAATACCAAAGGATATTTATTATATGTATCAAGGGGAGTGGACAGATTATAAGAAACACCCAATGGTACACTTATTACCTTATTGGGATTTTAATATTGGACAAATCATTGATGTATATGCATATTCCAATGCACCAATAGTAGAACTGTTTTTCAATGGAGTTTCTTTGGGAGCACAGAATATTGACCATAAGCAGGGAACCATATTGCATGGGGCCTGGGTAATTGAGTATAAACCCGGTACCTTAGTTGTGAAAGCTTATGATGAAGAAGGTTATGTGATTGCAGAGGATAGTCAAAGTTCCTTTGGAGAGGCAAAGAAGTTTTTACTAAAAGCGGATAGTACACTTCTAGAAGCAGATGGAAGGGACTTGTGCTTCGTGGAAATCAGTGCAGTTGATTCAGAAGGACATTTTGTTGCCAATGCAAGAAATCGAGTGCAGGTTGAGGTGACTGGCGCCGGACGATTAATAGGATTAGATAATGGAGATTCCACGGATTATGATAATTATAAAGATACTACCCGAAGATTATTCAGCGGTAAATTAATGGCTATCATTGAAACTAAACTAGAACCTGGACAAATAGAGATAATAGTTACTTCCAAAGGTTTGCAAAGTGAAGCATTAAAATTAAAGGTAGGAAAGAGTAAGGAATCGGTTGGAATTAGTGTAATGGATAATAACAAATATAACGGAACACAAAGCAGATATAATTTGAAAGAAGTAATGGAGGAAATTCCAGCGAGAAAGATAGAATTAACCATAACCTCTGGAGGAAAATATTTAAATGCAGAGGAAAACGCTGCTACTCTATTTGCCAAAATTCTTCCCGCAGAAGCAACTTACCGTGATTTAACCTGGAAAGTGGTAAATAAAAGTGGTGTTGATAGCAATATCGCAGACCTTGAGATAAAGGGGAATGAGGTAGTGCTTCATGCTATTGGTGACGGAGAATGCCGTTTACGCTGTATGTGTAAGAATGGTGGTGAAATCCCGCAAGTGATATCGGAATTGGAATTTACAATAGCAGGGTTAGGTGCAGCAGTCCGTGATCCGTATCAATTTACTTCTGCGTGTTTCTTTGACTCAAGCAACGTGCCCCTTAATGTAGTTAAGAAGGGGGCAGTTAGCGGTTTCCATGAATTAACCTTTATTGGATTCCGTAATGTCGACTTTGGGAAAACAGGCACACAGGATTTAAAACTGTATATTGGTAATTCCGGTGGTGGACCGGTTCCGGTTGAAGTATGGGAAGGCACACCGGGTGAAGGAGAAGCCAGATGCTTTATTAAGGTTATGTTTGAATTAAATGGACAATGGGATGATTTTCTGCCTAATAATTTTACCTTACCTGAACGACTGACAGGGATGAAAAATATTACCTTTGTTATCCAAGATAAGATTATATTTGGTGGATTTGAATTTATTAAAATAAAAAAAGCCTATGAACAAATTTCAGCAGTAGCCTATGATCACATCTATGGAGATACCTATGAATTAAAAGAAAATCATGTAGAAAAGATAGGTAATAACGTGGTTTTAGAATATGAAGAAATGGATTTTGGAACGAAAGGATTTACTAAAATTATCATTAGAGGCAAAACACCAATTGAAAATAATACAATTCAAATCCGCTTTTGCGATAAAAGTGGGAATAATGTAAATCAGTTGATTGAATTTTTAAATTCAGAGGTGTATACTATAGGGGAATTTAAACTAAAAACATTAACTGGCGAACAAAAAGTAAGCTTTGTGTTTTTGCCCGGTAGCAAATTTGATTTCGACTGGTTTCAATTTGTGTAAAAACTAACAGAAAAAGGAGCAAAAAAATGAATGAAGTATTAGTGAATATTAGAAAAATGGGTATCGTCCCTGTTGTAAAATTGGATCATGTAGAGGATGCTGCACCTCTTGCTAAAGCACTTTGCGAAGGTGGATTACCATGCGCTGAAGTAACCTTTAGAACAGATGCTGCTGAAGAAGCAATTCGTATTATGACTACAAATTACCCAGATATGTTAGTGGGAGCAGGAACTGTCCTAACTACTGATCAGGTAGACAGAGCAGTGGGAGCAGGTGCCACATTTATTGTAAGCCCAGGGCTGAATCCAAAGATCGTAAAATATTGTATTGAAAAAGGAATTCCTATCACACCAGGTACTGCAAATCCAAGTGATATTGAGCAAGCAATTGAGTTAGGACTTGAAGTAGTTAAATTCTTCCCAGCAGAAGCAGCTGGTGGTTTAAATATGATTAAAGCTATGTCTGCACCTTATGTTAACATGAAATTTATGCCTACCGGCGGAATTAGTGCTAAGAATCTAAATACTTATTTAGATTTTTCAAAGATTATTGCTTGTGGTGGAAGCTGGATGGTTAACGACGCAATGATTAAAGCGGGCGAATTTGATAAGATTACAGAGTTAACAAAGGAAGCAGTAACTCAGATGCTTGGCTTTGAACTTCGTCATATAGGAATCAATGCTTCTGGCGAATCAGAAGCAGATGGCATCGCTAATTCATTTGAAAAATTATTTGGCTTTACTAAGAATGTTGGTAATAGCTCTATCTTTGCAGGTACTGCAATTGAAGTTATGAAAACACCTTATCTAGGAGAACATGGTCATATTGCGATTCAAACCAATTATATTGAAAGAGCAATTTATCATCTTGAAATGCAAGGGTTTACTTTTGACATGGATACAGCAAAATTTGATAAGAGCGGTAATATGATAGCTGTATACTTTAAAGATGAAATTGGTGGGTTTGCTGTTCATTTAGTACAGAAGAAGTAAGCTGCCTTTAACCTAGCTGGAATTTAACTACAGCTTCTATAAAGGAGGATTTATGATATTTCAAAATGAAAATAGAGAATTTGATGCACTTGCATTTGGCGAAATACTATTAAGGCTTTCTGCTCCAGTGAATGAAAGAATGATATCAGGAGCAGTTTTTGAAAAAAGAGCAGGTGGAGCAGAACTCAATGTAGTATCCGGCATTTCACTTATGGGATTACGAACAGGAATCATATCCAAGCTTCCTAAAAATGAACTAGGAACATTTGTTAAAAACAACATTCGTTTTTGTGGAGTAAGCGACGACTGGCTAATTTATGACGAAAGTCCTGAGGCTAGATTAGGTATTTATTTTTATGAACATGGAGTATATCCTAGGAAACCTACCGTTGTATATGACAGAAAACATGCTTCAGTGAATACCATTAAGATTGAAGATATTCCGGAGAGCATCTATCATTCTACCAGATTATTTCATACTAGCGGTATCTCACTAGCGTTGTCTGAACAAACACGTTCTACTGCAGAAACATTAATTAAGAAATTCAAAGCTGCCGGAGCAATGATATCCTTTGATGTGAACTTCCGGGCTAATCTTTGGAGTGAAGCAGAGGCGAAGACATTTATAGAACGTATTTTGCCATATGTTGATATATTATTTATCTCAGAGGAAACCTCACGCCGTACTTTTGGTAAAACAGGTGAATTGACAGAGATCCTAAAATCTTTTGCGAAGGAATACAACATTAGTGTTTTGGCTTCAACGGAACGTAAAATTATCAGCCCTAAGAAGCATACCTTTGGTTCAACTATCTACTGTGCAGAAGAAGATAAAATCTATAAAGAAACTCCATATGAGAATATTGAGGTGGTTGATCGTATTGGTAGTGGAGATGCTTATGTGTCCGGTGTATTATTTGGTCTATTGGAGTATCAAGACTGTCAGAAGGCTTTGGAATATGGTAATGCAGCAAGCGCTGTAAAAAACACAGTCTTGGGTGATTTACCATCTTCAGACAAAAAAGAGATTGACAGAATTATTGAAGCTCATCAAAGCACGGGGTTCCAGAGTGAAATGAATCGCTAAATGAATTGAGTAGTTATATGATATTAGGCTAATGAATTCCATCGGAAATCATTAGCCTATGTTTGTTTTATAGCGACATAACAAGAATCGTTGGGATACCTTATGAATTAAACTATTAACATAATATGTAGTTATTTGCCGATAAATGGGATTGGGAAAAATAACTTGAAAAAAGTATGTTACAGTTCAGCCTACCATTTAAATTAAGTCAAAAAAGTTATGGTAAATAT
>CAUQEW010000022.1:0-92234 GCA_963517115.1 uncultured Lachnospiraceae bacterium
GATTTCGGTTGTTGTAATTATTCTTGTAGCGCTCATTATGGGCTTCCGCTCGTCAGCAGGAGTAGTGTCATGGCTTGCCGTGGCTGGTATACTCGCGCTGTTTACGCTGGCCTTGACTTGGATCGCGGCGATTGCCGGACTGTCCGCAAAATCGGTGGACGGCGCAGGTGCATTTTCCTATCCGCTTATCTTCCTACCGTTTATCAGTTCAGCGTTTGTACCTACCGAATCGATGCCGTCGGCTGTCCGCGCTTTTGCCAACAATCAGCCGGTTACTTCGATAGTTGATGCCATCCGCGCGCTTCTATCGGGGCAACCTGTCGGAAATGATATTTGGGTTGCGCTTGCGTGGTGCTTAGGGATACTGATTGTCGCATATCTGTTTGCGATGCGCGCATACAAACGGAAAGCAGCATAATGTTTGCAGGCATTAAAATGATAGTGGTCAACAAATCATCAAGTAAAGGGACGGTACAATGTGTAAATACGAATGGATATTATGCCCGGTCTGTGGCAACAAAACACGGGTTAAGATACGCGGTAATACGGTGCTTGAAAACTTCCCGCTATTTTGTCCCAAGTGTAAAAAGGAAACGATAATCAATGTAAAACAACTGAATATATCAGTTGTCAAAGAGCCAGACGCTAAGACGCAGAGCCGATAACATGTGAGATTGTTCACAGTTACCGGCTCTTTCTTTTATGGTGAGCTAGAGGAATTTATATATTGACTTTACGGCGGAAATGACTGCGGACATGGAGCAAACCATAAAAATTGAACTTAATCAAATGTTGGAACTAATATAAAAAGGAATGGGGGAGATAAATATGTTTTTATCAGTATCAAATCTTACGAAAAGCTATAACACAGGGATTATTACCCATGTACTCAAAGGTGTGGGCCTGGAGATGGAAAGAGGACAAATCGGAGTAATATTAGGCCCCTCCGGTTCGGGTAAATCTACTCTGATGAACATTATAGGCGGCGTGGACAGGGCGGACGGCGGAACGGTCGAAGTAGACGGCAAACGTATTACGGATTTAAATGACAATCAACTTGTTGAATATCGTCGGGAGAGCGTGGGCTTCGTATTCCAATTCTACAACCTTGTGCCGAACCTCACGTTAGCCGAAAACATTGAGGTTGTGTCGAACATCAGTAAAAACCCACTTAAAACAGACGAGGTGCTTTCTGCTGTCGGACTTTCCGACAAAAAGAACCGTTTCCCCCGGGAACTCTCAGGCGGCGAGCAACAGCGCGTGTCGATCGCACGAGCCATCGTCAAAAATCCAAAGCTCCTACTCTGTGATGAACCCACCGGAGCGTTGGATCTTGAGACTTCGCGGGGTGTGCTGTCGTTGCTTCAAAAAGTAAACACGCAGTTTGGCACGACCATCCTGATGATTACCCACAACAGCGCCATCGCGGGTATGGCGCACGCCGTATACAGGCTGAAAAGCGGCGAGGTGGCGGAAGTTACGTACAATTCCGAAATTATTCCGGCGGAAAGGATTGAATGGTAATGACACTACGAAAACGAATATGGCGTATCATAAAGGAAAACAAAGGTCGGTATATCGGTATCTTTATACTGATTTTTTTAGGTAGCTTTTATTTCATAGCTGCTACAGGCGTAGCAAATAACCTCGAAAAACTAGTCGTCGGGTTTGCCAAAGAATACAGGCAGGAAGACCTGACATTTTCGACAGACAAGTCCATTAAGGATATGGCGGAGTTGGAGCGCGAATCCGGCGCGCTGATAGAGGCTTACCGGCAGTACGACGTCAAACTGCCCAACGGGGAACTGCGACTGCTCAACCCTTCTTCCAAAATCAATATTCCAGCGGTATTATCAGGGCGAGGCCTTGAAAATCCGGGGGATATTTTGCTCGATCCGAATTTTTGCCAGATGCAAGGCTTGAATATAGGCGGTCAAATAGAGCTAAACGGCAAAACCTTCAATATAGTAGGTACGATGGCCGTACCCAATTACGTTTTTATACTCAAAAACCTTTACGATGTGCTGCCAACCAGCGGTTTTGGCATCGGAATTGTTTCCGGCGCGGATATCGAGGCGTTCCCGGAGGCGGTCACGGTCTATGCGGCATACTTTGAGCACAGGGATAATATAAATGCACAGACAGGGAAGTTGCATGGGCTTTTAAGCGAAAAAGGGTATTCCCTTTCCGAATGGCTGGACGCCGAGAATAACAAGCGAGTCAGTATGCCTTGGACAAATATTTCCAGCATGAAATCCATGAGCTTTCCCGTATCATCGGCTTTTTTCCTTCTTAGCTGTCTTATTGTAGGCGTGACGATCATGCGTATAGTTAAGTCCGACGGCGTAGTCATCGGAACGCTGTACGCGCAGGGCTACCGCCGCCGTGAACTGATCCGGCACTATATGGCGATCCCTGTGTTGCTGTCCGCGGCGGGAGGTCTTGCTGGCACACTGCTTGCGCTGCCGTGTGTAAAGCCCGTTGTTGATTCTATGCTGATTTATTACATTCTGCCTGATAAAGGCATTACCTTCTCTCCATTAAACCTGGCGATTACCGTGCTGATGCCGGTGGCTTTTATCGGCCTGTCAAGTTTTCTTATTATACGCAAGATACTCAAAAAAACTGCTGTAGAGCTGATGAAAGGCGACGAGCAAAAAGCAAAGGTGAATTTTATAGAACACGCACTCCGGCTGAATCGGTTTAAATTCAATACCAAATTCCGGATACGCGAGCAGGTACGAAGCATACCGCGTCTGTTGTTCTTGGTGCTGGGCGTAAGCGCCGCGTCGATGATATTGCTGTTTGGTTTTACCTTCAACTACTCGATGGATGTGGTGATGGACAGGGGGCACTGGAGAGATACCTGTATCCTCTGGAGTATAACTTCAAGGAAGTACGGAATTTACAGGATGGAGGTATTCCCGAAGGGGCGGAGCCGTACAACGCGTTCCGCTGTTATCCCGAGGGCAGGGAATCGGTTGAGTTTTACCTGGTGGGTACGGAGCCGGATTCCGTCGGCCTCAAGATGAACGACATGCGGGGCAACGCGCTGTCCAGGGATCAGGTAAATATCACTTATCCGCTGGCCAGTCGGCTGAAGCTCAAGGAAGGGGACACGATCAGTTTTGTAAACAAGCTGGATGGAAAATCATACAGCCTGACAATCGACGGGATCGTTAAAACCTACGGTGAGCAATTTGTCTATATGCCCCTTGACGAGTTCAACCGCATGACGGGTCAACCTCTCGGAAGTTACCGTACCGTGCTCAGCAGCCATGAGATAAACTTTGACGAAAGTCTGCTTGCCGGCGTGATGGATGCGCGGGATACTGAGGCATTTGAAGATCTCGCCATGCCAACGACGCTGATAGTTACGTCTGTAACGGCCTTGGCCGTGCTTATTGCGGTCATTATTATCTTCCTTGTGACGTCGCTGATGATAGACGAGAGCCGGAACACCATCTCTTTGCTTAAGGTATTGGGCTACCGCGGGAAAGAGCTGGCGAAACTAATTTTGAACAGCTCTACGGCGGCGGTGTTCATCGGCTTCTGGCTGGGGCTACCGTTAATGCTGGCCTTCGGGAACAACCTGTACGGTTACATCGCGGAGCTGATCAATATGGTGATACCCATGATTGTGAACCCGCTGTATGTACTGATAAGCTTCGTGTTGATCTTTGCGGTGTACGAGATTACCAAGCGGCTATGCGGCATGAAGCTCGCGAAAATATCCATGAGCGAATCGCTGAAAGCGGGTTCGGAGTGAGGTGTTTGGTCGCAACCCAATACTTGATGATTTTTAAAAATTGAATTGGTAATAAATATACGCACTCATTGAATTAGAAGATGAGTGCGTCTTGCCGTGGAAAGATGAATACAAGGGTAATTGTTGATAAAATGATACAATAAATGGAAAGTTGTATTCATGAGCCATGATGCATCTTTATTTATACTAGATTCTCAAAAATAAACACTAAGACAGAAATTTTTAATACTGCTGATAGCCTTGTCTACTCAAGGCATGTGGAGTGTTGTGTACTTTTAAATCGCTAGCTACTATGAACTTTGCGGTTAATTGGCCGAAAATAGATCCGGATAGTATAATTAACAAAGCCAATAAATATGTTGTGACCAGTAATCCTATTCCAGTTGATACGGATATTTGGAAAAACTCATTACGAATTGATGGGGATCTTGCAGAAAAGATAAAATGCTTAAGGGTCAAGAAGGGCCTGATTTGCAGGTTCACGGTAGTGGTAAACTCATTCAGACCTTATTGGAAAATGATTTGATTGATGAATTGTGGCTTAAAATTTACCCCCTAACTCTTGGAACTGGGAAACGTTTATTTGCATCCGGTACAGTTCCAACGACATTCAAGGTAAAAGAATGCAAACTTACTCCCAGTGGAGTTATACATGAGGAGACGTGCTGCCTGCTATATAGAATGAAGTAAGAATTGATTAAGGAATGGATTGAGATGGTAAATTTTTTGTGGGCTAAGGCCATATCAAATGTTTGATAATAAAATTTTGATATGGCCTTAGAAACTTTTGATTAGCTCATAGTTTAGAAAACAAGACTACATTAGTGTTTATACATATTAAGGGCATTTAATTAAATCAATACTGTTTGTCATTACACATGCGGATACGGTTGCACTAATAGATGCGAAGCCTTCAACACAGCAATGAGGTGAGCTAGGAGGTGTAGGAGCAATTCTAAAGTCAAATCCTTCAACATCCTTAACATGAATGACTTCACAATTCTTAATCTCACAGGATACAAATACATTATTGATAGTAAATACAACACATTCATGACAAGTATGTTGTAAGGTTATCGGTGAACAACCATCAGCACGAATTGTAACTGGGATTTGTAGTTCAGCATAGATTTTTACATCTGCAGTTTTAACACCAGGAATTAGACCATATTGAGGACAAATAAAGTCTTCATGTATTTCACAACAGGTATCGATGATCCTTGCGCTAATGTCATTAGAAACATCAATAACTTCATATCCTGGTATATCGATACAGCATGTTACAGGAATTTCTGTTCTCTTTGTTGTTATTTCTTTGATTGTTGGATTACATAAAGTTACACAGCCTTGATAGCGTATCTGGGCAACAAGAAAACCAAGAGTATTGCCACTTAGGCTTGTAATTACGACACGATCAAACCCATGACCATCTGTAATTGCTGCAAATAAACGGGCACCCTGAGATTCTGGACCAATTGGTGGTCCTGGTACTGTTATCGTTCTAGTTATACTACCTGCAAGTACAGAATTTGCATAAAAGTCAACACGGTAAGTGAAGGTTCCAAACAAATTGGGCATAAGCTCAAAACCAAATATTTTAGATGGTCGGGATAATTCCCATTGCATTGTAAGTGGAGACGAACCGGAGATTAATGTCTCTGGTCTAGGATCTTCAGTAAATGGAGGTACTCCCCAGTTATTTATTTGGTTTGGAGCAAGCTTTCGCATTTGTGAACTAAATGTTATGGTCTGAAAACCGTCCGTTATTGAATTAACAACAGCCTGATTAGGAATAGTGCTAAAACTTATTTTTGAGGTTGTAGTTAAATAAGCGAGTTCTGGATTAGAAATTGGAACGAACGGATCTGTCTGCGAGGTAACTTCAAATGTATCCTCAGTCGGTTCTTCTGAAATAGCCAAAAAAGCTAAATCAATATCCTCAGTAAGGTTATCAGAGAAAGTTAATTTGATATCATTCATGATACAAAACACCTCTTTCATAATTATTATAATAGTTTGATTTTACAACATATCAGTATATTATATGATTAATCGACATAATTTGACACATGTGTTTATCCGTCAGGCTAAATGGCTGAATATAGATATACACAGGTATATATACATAAATCCACCAAGGTCCCATCAGTTTCAAACAGAATCTTTTTTTAGTGTTCAGCATTGTGAAATTGTTTACCTATTACAATGGAAAGGATGAGCTGCTACCTAAATTACGAAGAACCAATTGTGCTTTATTACGTATATGTGTTATTTTTGAAAAGCTCTACAAGTTAAAGTACGAACAATGGCTTGCGATTTATACAAGATTGTTTGTACGAAAGCGATTTTGACCGATTTATGCACTTGAAGAAAAAACTAAGGTAGATAGATAATAAATACTTAGCAAATCGATTTATGAAGAAACTTTTAGCAGACTTTTGAAATTGAAGATTCCACCCAAGGCTTCGCCAGGTCCTTCCGACATCATATTGTCTACTCAAGGCATTGTGAGGTATTTGTCCTGTTGCAAAAGTAGAAAATTCGGAAAATATAAGAAAAAAGTGACTGTAAGTGGTGTCAGTAATGATATGAAACTAAGCGACAAGCTTGCCATGCTTAGAGTCGAAGCGAAGGATGTCGAGCAGGTGGAGCTGAAAATGGGAGAGAAATTTAGTCTTTATGAAGCACGCAAACAATGTTTTAATGAGATGTGCAAAATTCCCGTGCTTGAGATTGATGTTTATGGGCCTGTCAGGGAGGAAATCAATATTGCTCCAAAGCTCTTTATTGATACAGAAACGCCTTCTTATACCATGATTGCATGGCAGTTACATATCTTTGTTACCGTGAAATCTGTTTTAAATGACAAAACTTAAAATTTGTTGTTTGATTAACAAGCAATTTTTAAGAATTAACCGTAGGGAAATTCTTGAAAATGTGCAAGTGTCAATACACTTGCCCTGCTTGCCGGTTAGTGAACTCCCGAAACAGTACGTGTTAAGAATTAATATCCTCCGTTGACCTTTTAGGTAAATTGCAATACAATGATATTGACCTAATAGATAAATACAGGACAGACTTTTCATAGGGGCATTGAATATGGCTACAAAATCATTAGAATTAGAACCTCAAAGGCGTGAAGCCATCTTAAATGCAGCATTAAAGGAATTTGCATTAAAGGGATTTAAGGTAATGTTAAGGCTAACCATGTTTAACTGAAAGGTTGGGCAACTATAATGAACTTACGGCTCGAAGGTATGACGAGCAAAAAGAGAGGTGGAACCATGAACAAAACGATTCTTATTGTAGATGACGAGAAGGAAATTCGTGAGCTTTTGCGGTTATATATAGAAAAGGACGGCTATTCCGTGATACAGGCTGAAAATGGATTGGAGGCGCTTAAACAGGCCGCGTCCGCACGGATTGACTTGGCTGTCATCGACATTATGATGCCGGAGCTTGACGGCTATCAGCTTATCAAGGGTTTGAGAGAACGCAGCAATCTTCCCATTATTATCGTGAGTGCCAAAACGGAAAATCATGAGAAAATATTGGGGCTTGACCTTGGTGCGGACGATTATGTGACAAAGCCTTTTGATCCTTTGGAGGTCATCGCCCGAATCAAAGCCCAATTACGCCGCTATGACGGAGGCGCGGCGGATTCCAAAGCTTCTTTATTGACGGCAGGCGAGCTGTGTATGGATGTTTCAGCTTGTACCCTTAGCTTTAGCAGCGGAACAATCCCTCTTACCGCCACGGAATTTAACATGATGAAGCTGTTTATGCAAAGTCCCGGACGTGTATACACCAAACAGCAGATTTATGAGGCTGCATGGCAGGAGGCTGCCATCGTGGACGACAATACGGTGATGGTCGCCATCAGCAAGCTGCGCGGCAAACTTCCCGGAGACAGCAAGGTATCCATCGGAACCGTCCGGGGATTAGGGTATCGTCTGGAGGTGAATACATGAAGAAAAAGCGCAGCTTCAAAAGAGTCATCATGCACAGTTTTATAGGCTATACCATCGGAATTGCACTGACGCTTTTGGTATTGGAGATTTTATTCAGTCTGTTTACATTCAATAACGGGATGACTTTCTCGGAACTGGCGTCTTCCCCTCTGGCCGAGGAGACAAAAAAACTGCAAATCATACTTTCCGTTTTCTGGAATCTAATCACAGCTGCGGTATATTTTATAGGGATTGTCCTTTTTGGGCGCGGAATCAGCAGGAAAATCATGGAGCCTGTGCAAAAAATGCAAGAAGGTTTCAAGGAGGTTTCGTCCGGCCATTTGGACACTACACTGGACTTTGAAACAGAAACAGAATTTGGGGAAATGCGAGATGATTTCAATCTTATGGCACGAAAGCTGAAAGATTCCGAAGAAAAGCGAATGACAATGGAAAATGAGAGGATGCAGCTTTTCTCGCACATTGCCCATGACTTGAAAACTCCCATGACAACGATTTTCGGATACGCGGGTGCATTGGCAAACGGTATGGTGGAGGAACCGAACAAACAGCGGGAATACTATCTGGCGATTAAAGCGAAATCTGCGCAGATGAACCAATTGATTGACCAGTTGCTTTCCTATTCCAAGCTGGGTACGCCGCAATACCAGATGAATTTTGCAAAGGTTGACCTTGTAGAGCTGCTTCGCGTATCTTGCGCCACTTTGTTTGGCGAAATCGAAAGCAGACAGATGAAATTGGAGCTGCGGTTGCCGGACAAGACCATATTTTGCATGGCGGATTCGTTGGAAACCAATCGTGCCATTGGGAATCTGCTGACTAACGCAATCCGCCACAACCCGGTGAGCAGCCGTTTGTCCGTGGGGATTACGGAGGAACCCGGTCATATTGAGATACAAATTGCCGACAACGGAGCGGCTATCCCGGAGGCCATCGCCGGGAATCTGTTCGAGCCTTTTGTTTCAGGCAATGCTTCAAGAAGTACCAGCAGTGGAACAGGACTTGGGCTTGCCATTGTGAAAAAGGTGATGGAACAGCATTCCGGCGAGGTTTTCGTATTGGACGCACCCTCTCCTTATACAAAGATGTTTGTCTTGAGTTTTCCAAAAGTTTCAGGACACAGAAAGACAGAGGGATGAATATGTATCAAAAAATTATCAAAAACGATATACGCAAAAGTAAGCTAATTACCTCGACGATTACAGCTTTTATCCTCGTTGCCGCCATGCTGACTGCTTTGGCCGCATCGCTGACAGTAAACCTGTTTGGCGCTATCGACAATATGCTTCTTTCGGCAAAGTCGCTCCATTTCATGCAGATGCACACAGGCAACGTGGATATGGAACAGTTGCAAAGCTTCGCCGAAGCGAATGATAGCGTAGAGGATTATCAGGTGTTGGAGTTCCTCAACATCGAGGGTGCGGACATTGTCATCGGGGACGATTCCCTTGCCGGAAGCATACAGGACAACGGCCTTTGTGTGCAGGGTGAGAAATTCGACTTCCTGCTTAACTTAAACGGCGAAGCCATCCACCCTGCCAATGGCGAAATCTATGTTCCCATCTATTACATGCAGGAAGGAAATGCGGCACTTGGCGATACGGTGACAATTCACGGCATTTCCTTTACCGTCGCTGGGTTTTTACGGGATTCTGTCATGAACGCGGCGCTGGTAAGCTCCAAGCGGTTCCTTGTGAGCCAAGAGGATTTTGAAAGAGTCCGTGAGTTTGGACAGTTAGAATACCTTATTGAGTTCCAGCTGGCAGAGAACGTTTCCTTCCCTGCTTTCGAGGCAGCCTATCTTGACGCGGGGCTTCCCGCAAACGGCCCGCCCGCTATCACTTACAATCAAGTAAAAATGATAAATGGCATTACGGACGGTATCATGATTGCCGTGCTGGTGTTAATAGGCGTCCTTGTCATCATCGTAGCGTTTTTGTGCATCCGTTTTACGCTACTGGCTAAAATCGAAGAGGATTATAAGGAAATAGGCGTACTGAAGGCCGTTGGGATACGGGTATCACAGATTAAAAAGCTCTACCTTGCGAAATACGGCGCTATTGCGGGGGCGGCCTGCGCGCTGGGCTTTCTGGCCTCCCTGCCGCTCCAAACGCCTTTCATGAAAAACATCCGCCTGTACATGGGTGAAAGCGGAAGCCCGTTACCCGGCTTGCTCTGCGGACTTTTAGGGGCGACGGTAATATGCGGGGCTGTCCTGCTGTATGTGAACGGCGTGTTGGGGCGCTTCCGTAAAATACCCGCAGCGCAGGCGGTGCGGTTCGGCGCGCCGCAGGAAAAATCGAAATCGGCCAGAAACTTCCGGCTGAGTTATAACAGGCTCTTTTCCCGGAATGTCTTTCTTGGAATCAAGGATGTTCTTTCCCGGAAAAAGCTGTATGTCACCATGCTGATGGTGCTGGTCATCTCCTCCTTCATCATGATTGTTCCGCAAAATATCAGTAGCACCATTTCTGCCAAAAGCTTCATCACCTATATGGGCATGGGAATTTGCGACGTTAATATCGGGGTGATGCGGACACAGGTGGAGGACGTTGCGGGGAAGGCGGTGGAGATTGCTGATGTGCTGGCGGAGGACAAAAATGTTGAAAAGTATGCTTTGTTCACCAGCATGATGTTAGACCGGAAATCGGACGACGGAACGATAGAGAAGCTGCGGGTGGCATTTGGTGACTATTCCGCCTTTCCTATCACTTACTCCAAAGGCCGTGCGCCGCAATCGGAATCGGAACTTACTCTCTCCGTCCTCAATGCAGAAGACCTTGAAAAAACCATTGGGGATGAAATCATTTTAATCGTTGACGGCGCGGAAAAGCACCTGACGGTCTGTGGGATTTACTCTGATGTCACCAACGGTGGCAGAACAGCACAAGCCATTTTTGACACAAGTAACGGAGATGTTTTGAGCGTCGGCATTGCGGTCGCATTTCGTGACCGACAGAGTGTAGAGGCGGCAATATCACAGTACAGGGAACAGTTCTCCTTTGCCAAGGTTACCAGCATTGACGAAAGCATTGGGCAGATGCTCGGCTCTATACGGGACGCTATCCAAATGGCTTCCGCCGTCGCTACCTTGGCAACCGTCCTGCTCACACTACTGGTCACAGTGCTGTTTATGAAAATGCTGGTGGCGAAGGACCGTTATCCTATTGCCATACTGAAATCAATGGGCTTCACCGGTGCGGATATTCGCGGGCAGTATCTTACGCGCTCCATCACCGTGCTGGCACTTGGCGTAATCATTGGCACGATTCTTGCAAACACACTGGGAGAGCTTGTCGGTGTGGCAATCGTTTCTTCCTTTGGCACAACAACCTTCCATTTTGTAGTAAACCCGTGGTTTGCCTATCTCGTTTCGCCTCTGCTAATCGCGGGTTGCGTTGTCACCGCCACCATGCTGGGTGTTTCCGGCATCCAGGCATTAAAAATTTCCGAACATATTAAGGAGGCTTAACATTATGAATAGCATTATTACAGGTAAAAATATTGTGAAAATCTTTGGCAAGGGTAATGAGCAAGCCAAGGTGCTGAACGGAATAAACGTGGAAATAGCAAAAAGCGAGTTTGTTGCCGTAATGGGGTCGTCCGGTTCGGGGAAATCCACACTGTTGTTCGCGCTCAGCGGCATGGATGAGATTACAAGCGGGTCGGTGAAATTTGGCGATACCGAACTATCTGAACTTAGCGAAAACGCACTTGCGGATGTTCGCCGGACAAAAATGGGTTTTGTCTTTCAACAGCCCACCATGCTGAAAAACTTGAATCTTTTGGATAATATCATCCTCCCTGCCGCCCATGAGGGCAAAAAGGATACAGAGAAACTCACCCAAAAGGCGAAGGCCCTGATGAAGAAAACGGGGATTGCCGGGCTTGAAAGCAGGGATACCACGGAGGTTTCGGGCGGCCAGCTCCAGAGAGCCGGTATCTGTCGCGCCCTGATGAATGCGCCGGAGATTCTCTTTGCCGACGAGCCGACTGGAGCGCTCAACTCAAAATCGGCGGAGGAAATCATGGGGCTGCTGGTAAACATCAACAAGGAAGGCACAGCCATATTGCTTGTGACCCACGACGTAAAAGTCGCAGCCAAGGCTGACAGGGTGCTGTTTACGAAGGACGGGAATATCGTTTCCGAACTGCCGCTACAAAAGTTCAGCGGCAGGGATATGGAGGCGAGAGCGAAAAAGGTACTCGCTGGGATGGCAGCTGTGGGTATTTAGGTGCAATTAAAAATTGCAAATGATACTGGACGCGCCGGAATATCTGGGGCAGACCATCAATTTCAAAACATGGTCGAAGTCGTACAAGGACAACCGCCCCCGCTTAAATCCACTTGCCACTTTATCCGGGAGAGCCAGTTGGAACAGCTTGTGCTGGAAGAATTACGGGACTTGCTCCGCTACATTCCGAAGCATGAAAAGCAGTTTGCGCGGGTAGTCATGGATAGGAGCGCGCAGGAATACAAGCGGGAAACAGCAGCGAAGAAACGAACTGCCGAGAAGCACAATGAGTAAAGGCAGGATAACATGGTAAGATGTTCCCTGTGAATTACAGGCTGTTGGTGCGAAGCGGGCAATATCGAGGAGTTCCCGGATGGTCTCGCGCGGCACATGCTTCTTTTGAAAAGAACGGACGGACCGCCGAGACCGGAGAAAACGAGCCGCCGTATTGGCGTCCGGTGTCGATGCTTTTTCAAGCAAAACCTGTTTTTCAAGCGGAGCCAGATTGTGATCTAATGCGCCGTTTGGACAAACGGCCACGCAATGCCCGCAGGCAATGCAGAGATCATTGACAACCTCTGGACCTTGCTCTCCCAGGCCAAGAGTACCCCGACAGACCTTTACACAAAGTCCGCACTTTGTGCATTTATCCTGATTTACCTGAATTAAATTCCCTGCTGCCATTTTCATTCACCTGCCAACACAATATTCAGGGCTTTGATTTTTCTGTTTTCAAGTTTAAAAAAGAAATCCAACGGAATTGGGCTACCCTCGAAATTGCCGGAAAGAGTGGCGGTGACAACCGTATCACCGTTTTTCTCTACGCAGTTGGTGATTTCGGTTATGACCTTTGCGTCCCGGTTTGCCTTAAGGATGTGCCCGCTGATGGCTTCCGGGCCATGATATTCGTTTCCTTCGTCATACAATAGGGCATCTTCTGCAAAGCAACTCGCAAGCAGCGCGCCGTCGTAAACATCAGAGGCATGGTAATAGGTGGCAATCGGCACCGGTAGCGGCACAGCCTTATGAGCCTCAACCGGGTTTGATAATTGAAATTTATTGTTTATCATAATCATCATTCTCCTTTATATTGTGCGGACAATGCCGCCGTCAATTGTATGTTCCGCTCCGACAATGTAAGAAGCACGATCGGACACCAGAAAAGCGATGAGTTCCGCTACTTCCTCCGGACGTGCGGTGCGACCAATCGGGATACCACCGAGAGAGTCCATCAAAGCCTGCCGGGCATCGCTATAATCACATCCTCGTTCCTGTGCCATTCGCTCGATGAGTCTTCCTGCGGCTTTTGTTTCCGTGAACCCAGGTGCAACGCTATTAATACGGATGCCCTTTGGCGCGAGTTCTGTTGCGAGCGCTTTACTGTAATTTGCGAGCGCGGCCTTGGCCGCTGAATACGCCATGGTGTTTTCTCCTGGGAAGCGGCGCTGAATGGATGTAACATGAATAATAACGCCATAGCCCTGTTTAAGCATCGGAGGAAGCAACCCCCTATCTAGCCGGACAGCAGCGAATAAATTGGTATCAAACGTTTGCTGCCAGCCCACGTCAGTCTGCTTAAGAACACCGCCTGTCGGAGTAGAAGATCCTCCTACGTTATTGATGAGGATATCGACACCGCCAAAGCGTTCAAGTATATTTTCCACAATTTTTGCGGTGCCATCGGGAGTGCTGATATCAGCCTGAATAAATAAATCTGAGTCCTTTAATTCATCCGGGGTGGTTCGAGCAGTCGTGATGACCGTAGCTCCAGCTTTTGTAAGGCGTTTTACAATTGCTTCCCCCATGCCTCCTTTGGTACCGCCGGTAACAAGAACACGTTTGCCGTCCAGTTCCTTGGGATCAATAATTATATGGTTGTAATTCTCCACTAATGATACCTCCTAATTTGAAGTTTTATTTACAACTTCATTATATCTTTTATAATATGACAGCATTACGTCATGTTATAAAAGATATATTTGATATGATGTTTCAGGATGGTATTATTCCGCAAAAAGCACTGATTGATAAATCAGTATGTATTATTTTACCTCATAACATAGAGAGGCCAGCGTTTCCAGAACACTGCCTATAAATTTTGAAACTTCCAAATGTGCCGGATATGCAAGGTATGCATCCAAATCTTCCATAGATGCAAACTTCGTGATGAAAAGCACATCATAAGCACCTTCCTCAGGACGTACGTTTTTTTCAATTTGTATGTCCAGAAGAACATTAATTTTTTCTTTCATACTGAAAAGAGCGGACTGTACCTCACTTACATCTCTATCCGGATTCTTTAGCTTCAACAATATATTGTTTGTAATCATAAACGCAATGCTAATGGAAACAATAGTTACAAAAAGGTAACCAACTAATAAAAATATGCGTACTTTACGTAACACTTACAGTATTGTATGATGGTATTGTAAATTGAATAATCCATGAATTGCAATGAGCTAATTCTGTAGTTATACAACGAATTTAACGGAGGCGTACACGATGGAACAAACAATTCAGCAACATGACGAAAGCCATTTAAAACAGAAGTATCTTGGTAAAAAAGGGTTTATTGTTTTTATAGCATTTTTAGGTGCCTTCGTACCGTTATCAACAGATGCCTATTTACCAGCGCTGCCTCAGATGGTCCAACATCTCAACACAACAGCCAGTAGGGTCAATCTAACATTGGTTATGTTTTTCATCTTTTATGCGGTCGGAATCTTGTTTTGGGGACCGCTCAGCGATAAATATGGTAGAAAACCCATACTAATGATTGGTATGATTATTTATACCTGTGCCAGCATTTTGTGCATATTTGCACCAAATGTTCAGCTACTGATTGCATACCGTATCTTGCAATCCATTGGCTGTGGTGCAGCAACCGCTGTATCGACCGCAATGATTAAAGATACCTTTGATGGTAAAGAAAGAGTAAGAACTTTAGCCATTGTTCAAACGATGTCCACAACTTCTCCGGTTATTTCACCAGTCATTGGTGCGTTTGTATTGAGTTTTATGTCATGGCGTGGTGTTTTTGTCGTTTTTACGGTAGTTGGTGTCATTAGCCTTATTTTCGGTTTAATGTTACAGGAGACATTGAACCATAAATCGGAGGTTGATGTCTTCAAAACAGTTGCGCGTCTGGGAATTGTGGCGAAAAATAAAAGTCTTACCTCCTTGTTATTGTTATTCTCCATCATGCAAATTCCATTTTTGGGGTTTATTACATCCTCATCCTTTATTTATGTTGAAGGATTTGGTGTCAGTGAGAAGGTCTATAGCTATTTCTTTGCTGCCAATGCCGTATTCTTGCTGCTAGGACCGTTGCTTTATCTGAGATTGAACCGTATTTTTAATTATCGCACTATTATATCAAAGGGATATCTGGTCATTTCGCTAAGCGGTCTCTTAGTCATGATAATAGGGGCACAAGGTCCAATAATCTTTTGCTTGTTGCTGATACCGGCATCCTTGTTCGCAAATGTCATTGGACCGCCAAGAATGAGCCTTATGTTGGAACAAGTTGAAGGTGATACAGGCTCTGCCGTCTCGTTGATTAGCTCGACACAGATGGTTTTTGGAAGTATTGGTATGTTTATTATGCCACTTGTATCAGGATTCAGAATTCAGTTCCTTGGCGGAGCATACTTAATAGCAGGTTTGATAAGCTTTATAGGTTGGAAAATCCTGTTTAAAAAGCCCTTTATTAAACATATGGAAGATTAAGTGATAAAAACATTCTAGGAGGCAGAAAAATGAGCATTAGCTTACCTGGGTTCGCATACTGGCCGTGAGGGCGATAAAATTGCAGAAGCAGGGCTTACATATTGACATCGAAGCAGCCTTGTTGTATATTATGGTGTATATGCACGTAACTGAAAATGAATTGGTGAGTATGATCGAAGGTGGAAAAAATGATAAACGAATCAAAAGATAAAATCACCTGTAATTGTCTGAAATTGCGTAGGGCAGCTCAGGCGATTACTAGAGTATATGATAAATATCTTGAACCAAGCGGAATAAAAATAAGTCAGTATTCCCTATTAAAATCAATCGCTCGGATGGAACCTGTCAATGTAAGTGATCTTGCAGTAAATGTTAGACTAGACAGGACAACGTTGGTTCGTAACATAAAGCTACTTGAAGTAAAAGGATTGATTTCTGATCTTTCTAAAGAAGGTTCCCGAAATAGGCAGTTAATATTGTCGGAGCGCGGGAAAACAACACTCATGGAAGCGATTCCGCTATGGGAAGAAGCGCAGAACTATGTAAAACAATTCCTTGGATCGGATGATTTGTCAACCTTGTTTTCGCTGCTTTCAAAGATCGAAAATCTTGATGCATGATTTTTTGAAATTTAACGTGTATATACACTTAACACAATTTAATTTTAATAATAGTATACTTTTTACGAATTAACGGATGAAACATGTTTCATCCGTAGATCAACAAAATTCATATGAGTAATAATGCAATTGTTAGCATGAGTATTAAATAGGAGGAAACAAATATTGGACACAATAGAAAAAATGATTCAAAGCAAAGCATATGAGCTAGGATATGAAAAATGTGGAATTATTCCTTTGGAGGCATTAAACGAATATGGAAGACGGTTTGAAGAACGAATTCAAAAAGTACCTCTATCAGCAAAATTTTACAAGCGTCAAGAGTGTCTGCTTGAACCGGAAAAGAGATATACTTGGGCAAAATCCGTTGTGGTTGTGGTAGAACGATACGGGAAATATAAAGTTCCAAAAAGTTTAAATGGTATTGGAAAGCACTATTTATTTGATACTCGTATTGACGAAAATACACAGGAATTCCAAGCGGGTCTTGCATTTGAAGACTATATGAGGAGCTTTGGTTTTCAAGTAGAGACAGAGCGGAAATTCGGTTTGGTTGGATTACGCTGGGCGGCTATGAAGGCTGGACTCGGGGTAATACGACGAAACAATTTCTTCTACACTAAATCTGGATCATGGGTGACTTTGCAAGGTTGGGTAATCGACAAAAAACTGGAATTGATAGAGACCAGTAATCTTCCGAAATGTTCGGACAATTGCAACCGCTGTATTAAAGCCTGCCCATCGGGGTCACTTTCTGCGCCCTATACCATGTCGCCGACTGAATGCGTCTCCTATCTGACCACATTTGGAGGACGTGATCTTCCCAATGAACCTCTTAGTAAAAAATTCGGCAACTGTATTTACGGATGTGATATTTGTCAACAAGTATGCCCTATGAATAAGGGAAAATGGCAAGAGAACGAGGATTTTCCTGGCCTGTCTGTATTGGCTCCTATGCTTACACCGGAAAAAATTTTAGAAATGGATGAGGACTTTTATATAGAAAAGATACAACCGAAATTTTTTTACTTATCGCCTGATGATCTTTGGAAATGGAAAATCAACGTGCTGTGCTATATGCGTAATAATTATAAGAAAAAATATGAACCATATATTATTGCAGCTTGCGAAAATGAGAATATAAAGATCCGCGAAATGGCTCAGTCTATTCGCAATGAATTGAATATAAGTTAGAAAGTATGGCAGAAGGAGGTCAGCGCCTATGTCGCAAGTTAAAATTCATGCAGGTACCTCACGATGCAACGATTGAAATTTGTGACTAGATGATATCCGATCTCAGTACCGATATAACAACGGCGGCGGGCAGCCAACTATGTGCATCCGCAGCATTGTTGATTTGACTATGCACTAGCTATGGTATATCGAGGAATGAATATTAGGTTGTATTTAGTAATGCGATTGGTTATAATGGTTAAGGTTGTAGAATCTCTTCAAAGATATAAATGGGGAGAGGTAGAATTTAATTTAGAGAAATAAGGAGATATAAAGATTGAGTGAGAAATTCAGAAGAGTTTTAATGACGGTATCAGGTGTTTTGATAGCAGGATTTAGTGTGGGAATGTTCAATTTTTCAGCTTTTGGTATGGATCCTTTTCAGGTGTTTGCACATGGCATATGGATGCATTTACCATTAGGTTATGGAACATTTTATTCGATTTTAAATTTGATTATGTTAATTTTTATCTTTATAATTGATCGGTCTAAGATTGGTCTTGGTACTGTCATAAATATTTTTTTATTAGGATATGTCGTACAGTTTTCATCTTGGTTATTTCAAGCATGGATTCCGGATCCAACGTTAGGAGTTAAGATAATATTTTTGTGTATAGGAATTATTGTTATGTGTTTTGGCTCTTCCTTATATTTTACTGGCGATTTAGGAGTATCGACCTATGATGCGGTTGCTCTTATCTTATCAGAAAAGAAATTGTTACGTTTTCAGTATTGCAGAATTGGCACCGATTTTATTTGTACCATATTCGGATATTTGCTTGGAGCAACCGTAGGAATAGGAACGGTTATTACCGCTTTTTTTATGGGACCAATTATTTCAATCTTTAATCGCAAAATATCGATTCCGCTTCGATATGGAAAAATGAAAGAATAGGAATTGACACTAATTCAATATGTTTAGATAATTTTAAACTTGGAATAATGAAGCTCTATATTAATAAATCTATTGAAGGAGGGAACAACATGGAAGCTTTTACAGAATATTTAGCGCGTATTGATAACCCGCAACATCTGGCCCGAATGGAAGAGGTTTTGGATTGGGTAACTAGGAGATTTCCAAATTTAATGCCAAAAATTGCATGGAATCAGCCCATGTTTACCGATCACGGCACATTTATTATCGGCTTTAGCGTAGCCAAACAACATATGGCTGTTGCCCCTGAAAAAGCAGGTATTAATCATTTTTCTGATGAAATTGTGCAGGCTGGCTATGACCACACCAAGGAGTTGGTACGTATCCGGTGGGATAGTACTGTTGATTTATCTTTACTTGAGAAGATAATCGAGTTTAATATTATGGATAAGGCAGAATGTTCAACTTTTTGGCGGAAATAGAAAAAAGGATAAAATCTATATTTGGGTCAGCTAATCAATTTTATTTTTATAAGATAATTCATAAATTTTCTAAAGTAGATATTCCAGATGCTCGCGTAAACAAATGAAAATGAGAAAAATATTAAAAAAGTTATAAGTGTTGATAACGAACTGTTTAAGTCTACAAAAGCCGAAATACCTATATATTTGGTATTAAGTCGAATTCTTTAATTGTAAATTATGAAATAATTTCAAAAACAGTACCTTGGTTCAAATCAGTCACATTCCTAGAGCCATAAACCCCTAAATATAGTCTGGTTTGATCCAGATTCGTTCCCAGACTAACATAATACGTTGATTTTGACCCAAAATTATAATCGGTTTCGATAACACTAAAATCATTTAGTTTACAATCTGTTCTTATCCTGGTATAAGCTAAAACACCTTTAACGGTCGGCCCGGATTCTTCATTTTGAGCAAAATCGGTAAACACAACAGTTCCCGTTAAATCGGGGATTCCTTTCCCTATATATGACTGGACTCCTGTAAGTGCAGTTCCTCCAAACTTATCGGGTCGGGGATCTTCATGAAAATAACAAATTAAAGGCTGAAGACGTTGCACTGAAGTTTTTACCGCTTCATTGTAATAAGCAATTGTTTTCTCATCCAAAGTCGGATTTGCAGAGCAACTCCTTATTATTGAAGTAGGTAAATCGCCTTCCCACCCCCGCCATCCCAAATTAATAAATTCTTCTTGGTTAGTTTCAGATTTCATTAAAGAAGCTTGAATAAGCTGAGTAACCGGTATTGGTTTATAATGAACGAATGAAAAAATCGACTCTGCCAGATCCTGTCCGACATTTCCTACATATTTAATATACTGATTATAAAACCTTTGAAATGAGATGCCTGGTATATTGCGAACCCCTTTGGCAATTACCGTAAGCGTTTCCTGAATAGGTACGGGAAGTTCATTAAAACGTGTTACTACGGGTGGATTATCTATATATGTAATCATATCTACATCGATTTCAATTATTTTGCCAGCAATTTCCATATCGTTCTGGCTTAAATTAAATGGGTCATAACCTGATCCCCCATCTCCGGTGGTTAAAACAAGTTTTCCTGTTTCAGGTGAAAAGTTTAAGCTATTGACACCATTATGATTTAAAAATGGTCTTTTTAAATTAAGTAATGTCCGTCGTTTTTGAGGTTGACCATTCGATTGTAAAATCCATTCTTCAACTGTATCAATATGTTCATATTGAGTTTCTCTATTTATCCACTCTAGGTTTAAGGTGCTTGGATCACATGGGTTAGGACTAAATGAATCAGGAAGAGCACCTGGACCTTGTGTTCCAGCTACTGAATAATGGAGATAAAATAGACCGTTATAATAAAATTCGGGATTAAACGCTAGCCCGAGCAATCCTCGCTCATCATATCCACCACTAGAAATACCTAGTGTTATGATTCGTGGGCGAATATCTAGAAAAGTCCCTATAACTCCATTTCCTATATAAAAGATCTCTCCTATCTGGGTTGCAATAAATAACTTTTCGCTTGAATCTCCCGGAAGTATAGTTGTTTTCAAAACAGTGGGTAAATTTATCTTATTAACAAGGGGCTGTAAATGAACGTTAACTTTTATCAACTAACTTCACCCTCCTACTTATTGTTTTCTTTTATAAGAATATGAATATAACTGTTCTATTATTCCGATTGGGTCCGGAAATATAAGGATGTATTGAAATGTTGTCGAATTCGTCATAACCCATCCGCTAAGGGGGTACTAGGCTTAACAAGCATCATTATTGTCCTCACAAGGCATGTGGAGACAGTGTTCTAAGGTCTTTTCATAAGTTATATTTGAATTAAAAGATTTACACAATATTCAAGAAATGTTAGAATAAGTAGACATAGAACCTTTACTATTGAATGGAGATCATAATGAATGAAAATAATGTTACAAAATTAATGTACCAAGACAAGGAAATAATTCTGATTGCAACAGCGCATGTATCGATAGAAAGCGCAGAGCTTGTAAAAAAGGTAATCGCAGAGGAACGTCCAGACAGTGTGTGTATTGAACTTGACGAGGAAAGATTTCATAATATACAAAATCCAAAAGCTTGGGAAAATACGGATATTATAAAAATTATCAAATCACACAAAGTGGGTTTTCTTATAGCCAACCTTATCCTTGGATCCTATCAAAAAAAGATGGCCAAAAAACTGAATACACGTGTTGGGGCAGAAATGCTTCAAGGCATAGAGAGTGCTAAGGAAATCGGCGCAAAGCTAGTATTGGCAGACCGAAACATCCAGACGACATTCCTTCGCATATGGCGTAAGTTAAGCTTTTGGAAAAAGATAAAATTATTGGTAAGTCTAATTTTTTCTTCTGAGGATGATACTGAAATTTCGAATCAGGAACTGCAAGATTTACTACAGGAAGATATGTTAGAGTCGGCAATAGCTGGTATGAATGAACATTTCCCTGAAATCGGGGAAATATTGATTCACGAGCGTGATCAGTATCTTGCATTTAAGATTAAGAATGCTCCTGGCAAAAAGATTGTTGCAGTATTGGGAGGGGCTCATGTTCCAGGTATAAAGAAAGAAATATATAAAGAACAAAATATAGATGCAATTTCTGTCGTTCCTCCTAAAAGTCTATTTACTAAAGTAGCAGGATGGATTATCCCTGCAATGATAACAGGTGTTTTTGTTTATTCATTTGCTCTTAATTTGCAAACAGGTTTACAGCAATTATCGTTATGGGTCTTATGGACAGGTATGTTAGCAGCTCTGTTTACTGCATTATCGTTGGGTCATCCGATTAGTATTCTCACAGCTTTTGTAGTTGCGCCAATTACTACGTTACACCCACTTTTGGCATGTGGATGGTTTGCGGGATTGGTTGAAGCCACAATAAAAAAGCCGACAGTGCATGATATTCAAAACATACAAACAGATATATCCAGTTTAAAAGGTATATTTAAAAATCGATTTCTTAAAACTATTTTAGTTATTTTTATGACAAATATTGGTGGTTCAATTGGTACTTTAATTGCGGGAACGAATATTTTAAGAAATCTCTTATAAATTGATGGTTTTGTATTAAGTAGAATAATAAGAATATTTTGGGTATATAACGAGCAAAAGCCGATGTACTGATTATAAGTACATCGGCTTTTGTTTCTAATTAGATAGATTAGCTTTAATTTATTCTTAAGATTAAATATCATTTTTTATTATTTTTATAGATACTATTGCACCTTTTGTATCAATTTGATTTTTAATTTCAAGGGTTCCGTGGTGAATTTCCGCAATAGCTTTTGCAAAACTTAAACCTAAACCATAGTGCTGATTTGTTCGTGAGGTGTCTTCTGTAAAAAATTCTTGTGTTGCTTTTTTTAAACTTTCCTCTGAAAATCCCTTTCCTAAGTCGGCTATATCGAATGTAATGTAAGATTCATTTTCCGAAACGGCAAAGTGAATTTGACAATTTGTATCAGAATAGCGAACAGCATTATCAACAATATTGATAATTGCTCGTTTCAACAGTTCACTGTCTGCATACATCATTTCGCATTTAACATTATTGTTTAGCTTAAACTCTATATTCTTAGTTTTACAAAGTGCTACTGTCTCAGTAGAAACATCATAAAGGAAATCTCTTAGAGAAACCACGTTTTTATCAATGTGTATCGAATTGTTATTCACAACACTCATCAGCAATTCCAAATATTTTTCAATGGTATCTGAGCTTGATTGAATGAATGAAATAAGCTCTTTATCCTCTTTGGAAGAGTCACTTTCTTCTAATAATTCAGCATTGCCTTTAATCACAGTCAATGGTGTTTTAATATCATGAGCCAATGCAGAAAGTTGTGATTTCTTTTGCTGTTCCTTGTCCCACTGCTCTTTTAGTGAGATAGATAACGCAATTTTTAATTTATCAATCGTATCTAAAACAGAATTAAATTCTAAAATTTTAGTAGGCGTAATATCAAAATTCAAATCTTGATTTCCTATTTTTTCGGTAGCTGTAATAATTGAATATAAATTTTGTTTTAACTTTTTACTAAATTTTGAGGCTGTGATAACTGCAAACAAAATGATAAATCCAAAAAGAACAAGCAATGTGAAAAGTTCAGGATAAGGAATAATTTTATGAAGTATTGGATTACTGAAATGTGCAAGCATATCATATTTAATAATAATTATATTGCCGTTATGTTGTGATATTTCCTTGTAAAAATCATAGTATGATTTATTGCCACTTAACAAATATGATTTTGTTTTTTTTATATCATTTTCAGTCATATCACCATTAATAACCTCACCATTTACATCTATAACAACATAGCTGCAATAAGGTGGCAATACATTTTTATCAAAATACTCAATTAAAGTTTCTTCTAATTGATTTAATTTTACATCCGTATAATTAGCTTGTAAAACAAAACCAGATTGAAAAGAAATAGATACAATTACAATTAATACCATTATTAAAACTATAATGGCAACTGAAAGCCCAATTAAATGTTCTAAAAATAGTCTATATATCGAAATTGTGGTTTTCTTTCTTATTTCCATTTATATCCCACCCCCCAAACTGTTTCAATGGGACAATCAATGACTTCACTAAATTTACTCCGAATATTTTTTATGTGTACACGAATGGAGGAAATATCACTTTCAGAATTAAAGCCAAATATTTTCTCCAATATGTTTTCGAGTGAAAAGATCTGTCCTTTATTTCTTGCCAATAGTTCACAAATCTCATATTCACTTTTGGTTAAAAATATCAGCATATTTTTAATGGTTACAGTCTTTTCTGACAAATCAAAAACAAAATCATTTAAAATTAAACTTTGATGTCTGTCCCTATGTTCTCTACGTAAATGTGCATTAACTCTTGCCCTAAGTTCTAATACTCTAAAAGGCTTTTTGATATAATCATCACCACCCACAGATAACCCATCGATGACATCTTGTTCCATTGTTTTGGCTGTTAAAAATAATATTGGACAATCGATCATACTCCTGTATTCTCTACAAAAAGTTATGCCATCAAGTCGAGGCATCATAATATCCAAAAGAATTAAATCTGTATGTTTAAAATCATTTACTGTAACTTCCGTCGCAGAATTCTTTGTTATAACAAAATGTCCATCTCTTGTGAGTGCGGTTTCGATTAGCTTACAAATTGCAATATCATCATCAATAACAAGAATATTAGCCATAATATCTCCTAACTGTTAACCATCAGATTTTCTGCCCTCCCATTTATTAGATAATAAAATAAGTGTTATGAGAAAAAGAAAAGTGAAAATTAAAATAAATATCATACTTTGTATAATACCATTAAACAGTAAAAAATCAATATTCATTAAATTCGATACAAGTAATGTTTCGGAAAATCTTGCAGTGATCCCCCAAGGAAGAAAAGTCCAAATGCCATCTCCCAATCCTGTTAAAAAGAGTGCAGATAACAGACTACCTATAATCCCTAAACCCAAACTGTAGCCTTTGCCCGCAATAAAACTGATTATATAGTGTAGTAAATATAAAGGTATAACACTAATTGACAAGAGAACAGCAGTTTTAATATAATATAAAAGTTTAAAAGTTGTGTATCCTAATACGATAAAACCAATTCCAAAACCAACTAACGCAAGTAATGACGAACAAAAGCCAAATAAAATAAGCCAAATCAGTTTCGTGATATGTGGAGTATATTTTGGAGTAGCAGTGGATAAAAGCATTTGAAACCCTCCTGCTTTTTGTTCGGATTCAGCTAAAATTGAAGTGATTATTCCAATTAAAACAGGAAAAGAAACAGATAATATTTGTATATATGCAGACAGTTTATCTAATTCATTCCAAGCAGAAAAGGAATAATACCATACAAACAGTATAATTCCAACCACAGGTACAATGAAATGAATCAGCAATAAGGGAGAATGACATAATTTATATAAATCTGATTTTAAACTGTTATAAAAACACATTTATTTTACCTCCCTATGATTAAACCACAATGTAGTTATAAGTGAGAAAATAAAATACAAAGCCACTGTTATCAAAATACCGATAAAAATAACAGAGGTGTCACCTAAATGATTCCCTGCTTCAAGAGGTAAACCATTTGGTAAAACTTTAATAATAGGACACATTAATCTTGCGGGAATTGCAAATGGAACATACCAAAATCTTGTTGCAGCAAAAAAAATACCAAATCCCATATTGCAAAACAAACTTATTATAATTGAGAAAAAAGAACCCATTTTCTCACTGATATACATAAATAAAGGTATTTGCCATGCAAAAGTTAAAAATAGAACAAAACTTGCTATGAAGCTATTAAGAAATGGTATTGGCACACCAAGTGTTGTTCCAACTGTTGATATAACGATAAAAAAGATTAAATTTGTAATAAGTAACAAAATAGTGTTCATTACAAGCTGTGAAATCCACAACTCTTTTTTGTTAGTTGAAACAGTAAATAATCCATGACGATTATGCTTTTTCTCTGCTGACACAGTAAATGATACAATCATAGAAAGTGCACCCGGTAAGATCATTGTATACCACCAGTTAAAGGCACCTTCCATAAAGTAACGCCCACCCATAAGAATAATTACAAGAGCGACTGCATTAAATGGACTTATCCAAAGTAATTTTAGATTAAAACGATGCTTTTGTTTTAGAAATTCAGATTTTAAATAATTAACCATTATAAGCACCTGACTTTCTTACAACTTCCATAAAGAGACTTTCCAAATCCTCGTTTTTATGGATTGAATCTTCATACCAAAGATTTCCATTAGCTATAATACCAATATCATCTGCTATTTGCTCCACCTCAGACAATATATGGCTTGATAAAATAACGGTTATGCCCTTTTGTGGAAATGACAAAATAAGTTCTCTTAAATCCTGTATGCCAATAGGGTCAAGTCCATTTGTTGGTTCATCAAGGATTAACAGTGTTGGGTTGTTTAAAAGTGCCATAGCAATACCCAGTCTCTGCTTCATACCCATTGAAAATTGTCCTGCTTTTTTCTTACCTGTATTTGTAAGTTCTACAATTTCAAGAACTTCTTTTATTCTGCTGTTTGGCAAATTATATAGTAATGCTCTAACTTTCAGATTTTGAAATGCTGTTAAATTTTCATAAATAGGTGGAGATTCAATTAAAGCACCAATATTTGCTAAATCTTTTCTATTCCAATGATTACCGTTAAAATAAATTTCACCCGATGACGGATTTACCATACCTGTTATCATTTTAAGTAATGTAGATTTACCTGCACCATTAGGGCCAAGCAAACCATAAATACTGTTTTTTCTAACGGTAATTGAAATATTATCATTCGCTTTTTGTTTCTTGAAGTTTTTGCATAAATCTTTTGTAGTTAATATGTTTTCCATATAAATATCCTCATTTCTTTGTGATAATACAAGAATAAAAGAAATTTATAAAGAAAGTATAAAGATTTTAAAAGTTTTATTTCAATAACTGTAATCAACGTAAGAGTTTTCACCGAGATAATTTTCAATAACAAATCTTATCTTTTCTTCAGGCTTGTTCGAATAATACCAAATAAGAAATGCATCTGTAGTGTATTAAATTGATTTTGGCTTAACATTTACTTAGTTGAATACATACATTATATTGTATCTTACAAAGGGGGCAACATATGAGACGTGATTTATCAAACAATGACCTGCGAAAACTAATTATAGGTGCCGAACAAAAAATTCCCTTGTCAGTTGGTGAATATGTAACGGCCATCAATTTTGATAATGCTGCTACCACTCCAGTATTAGATTCGGTTCTTAAGGAGATAAACCGTTTCGCACCGTGGTATTCCTCCGTACACAGAGGAGGAGGGTATAAATCAAAGGTATCGTCGGATATTTATGAACAAGGAAGAGCTGTCGTCCAAAGCTTTGTTAATTCCGATAAAGAAAGAGATATCGTTATATTTACAAAAAACACGACCGAATCCATTAATATTCTTTCCTTCGTCTTAAGTCAGCAAAAATTCCATCAGAAAGTGATTCTTACGACATGGATGGAACACGCTGCCAATGATCTTCCGTGGAGAAACAAGTTCAAGGTCGATTATGTAGAAATTGACAGATACGGCAGATTATCCATCGAGGATTTGGAGGATAAACTTATAAGTTATCGGGGCAGTGTCAAATTGGTGAGTGTTACAGGAGCTTCCAATGTAACCGGATACTTGAATCCAATACACAAAATAGCTGCTCTTGCTCATAAATACGGTGCAAAGATCCTAGTGGACGGTGCTCAGATGGTACCCCATACCCCTGTTGACATGAAGTGTTTTGACACTTTAGAGCATATTGATTATCTCGTTTTTTCCGCCCATAAGATGTATGCCCCATTCGGTGCCGGCGTCCTTATCGGACCCCAAAAAGATTTCAAGGAGGGTGATCCATTTGTTCAAGGAGGAGGCGCCATAAGTCTTGTAACACACAAGTGTGTCGAATGGGATGAGCCTGCGGGTAAGGACGAAGCGGGGACGCCCAACGTCATGGGTGTAGTTGCTTTGACAGCCGCGATAAAAACCCTTCAATCAGTGGGGATGGATAATATCTATAAAATTGAAAAGGCATTATATGATTATACAATAAGTCGTATGAAAAATATACCTGGTATCAAATTTTACAGCGATCCTTTCAAAGAAGATACAATAAGTGTGATTCCTTTTAATCTTGAAGGGGTACATCATCAACTTTTACCTTCCATACTTTCCAGCGAAGCTGGAATCGCAGTTAGAAACGGATTTTTCTGTGCACATCCATATTGTGAAAAGTTGCTGGGTCTTAGTGAGGAGGATATGAATCACTATTTTGAGGAAGATGATGCGTTGTTTCCTGGTATGGTAAGGGTTAGCTTCGGTTTTTATAACAACTACAAAGAAATAGACAAATTCTTAAGTATCCTTCGCAAAATAGCAGAGAATAAAGAATACTACATCAACAAATACTCTAACAACCTCTCTGCGAACCAAACTAAAAATGAATCCGGTCCGTGTACTAATATTTCCAATCATGGATGTTAGGAGGTATGCGGTCATCATTTTTACCGGTTCAAGGCATGTGGAGACGGTTACTATTTATAATTATTCAACTAAATAGAAAGAAGTCATGAGACCGTTTATTTTCAAGCTATTTGAGAATGAACAGTCTCTTTTTAGTTTCAGAAATTTTATTACAAAAAGGTTGTGGTCATGGATTAAGATTGATTCGTCAAGAAATAACATTTCTGTTATACTGGGATTAACAGGAACGGGGGGAAAATCATATGTCAGATCAGAAGTGTCAGGAAGAGTACATACGAAGAATTCATAAAGTGCAGGATTACATCGAGCATCATTTAGGACAGTCCCTGTCCATTGAGGAGCTTTCCAATGCAGCAGGGTTTTCCAAATATCATTTCAGCCGGATATTTCAGGGCATATTACATGAGCCACTAGCCCATTATGTGAACCGGATTCGAATGGAGAACGCATTGTTTCTGCTGGCACACCGGACAGATAAAAATATGACGGACATTGCCTATGAACTTGGACTTTCAGATTCAGCCGTATTTTCCCGGGCATTTAAGAATTATTATGGCGTTAGTCCAAGAGAATACCGGAAGGAATATAGCAAGAATTGCAAAGATTCTTTTTTATTGTCTGAGTACAATAAGAACACAGCAAAGAAAGAATGGGTAGGCAATCCGTTTCCCGTGACCGGGCAGATTACCATAGCGAACATGGAGGAGAAACAGGTAGCTTATGTGAGACATACAGGCACTTATGAGACATTAGCGAAAGAGTATGTCAATCTGATGCAGACGTTATTTGCTTATGCAAAGAAGCAGCACCTTCTTGTGGATGGTCAGAACTGGCCGCTTGCTATGTATCATGACAATCCGGAATTCGGAGAGGCGAGCCAGTTCCGTACCAGTCTGTGTCTGACGGTGCCAGAGGATATTCGGATTCAGGAAGACGGAGTCCTTGGAACGATGAAGTTAGAAGGCGGTCTGTATGCAGTCGGACATTTTCAGATTCAGAAGGAACAGTACAGCGATGCCTGGAATTACATGTATCAGGAGTGGATCGCGGGAAGTGGTTATGTTCCAAGAAACTACAATCCATTTGAAGTATATCGCAACGATCCATATGCCAATGAGAGTCATATCCATGAGGTGGATATCTACGTTCCCATTGAGCCCATTCATTTCTAAGATGCTGCAAATCGATTCCGAGGTGAGCATATGGAAGAAATCAAGATTCAAGGAGCACGAATCCATAATCTGAAAAATATCAATCTAACGATTCCCAAGCGTCAACTAGTGGTCATTACCGGTATCAGTGGTTCCGGTAAATCCAGCCTTGCATTTGATATCCTGTTTGAAGAAGGCAAGAACCAGTATCTAAGGTCGATTGGCATTCTGGCTGGACTTGATAACGAGGACCGGTTCGATACGATGGAAGGCATTGGTCCAACGGTGGCTATTCACCAGAATACAATCCGGCAGAGCAATCCCCGTTCTACAGTTGGCACAAAGACCGGAATTCTAAACCAGCTGGCTTTTCTTTATGCCAGTGACGGAAAAACTTTGGATGAGCATAGTGAACATCACTCACCAGGCTTCTTTCTCTATACAACGGCCGATGGCATGTGTCTTAGTTGCCAGGGCAGAGGTTCTTATTATGATATCAATCTGGAGCAACTAATTCCAGATAAAACAACACTTCTTTTGGAGGTCTATGTGAGCCTGCAGGTAACAGCTGGTTTCTTACAGATTCTAAAGAAGAAATACGGCATGTATTTTGAGACCCCATTCTGGGAACTTCCAGAAGATATTCAAGGCGAAGTGGTCTATGGAACGTATGACAATGGCAAACAAAGCTACTGTCTAGAGCGGATACTAAGAAATGCTTATGAAAAGGGCGAGGATGTGGAGGAGGTCTATGCAAAAATGACCTGTCCGGTCTGTCAGGGGGAGCGGATCGGCGAAGAAGCGAGAGAAATATTCCTTGGTGGAAAGCAGATTGGGGAGCTGGGACAGATGACACTGTCTAGTCTTCTTCATTTCTTAAGTGAAATACTGGAGGAAGAACTATCGCAGTTTGGCAAGAACATGGCAAAGAATGTGAAGGAGAAATTAAAGCATCTGATCCAGTTTCGTTTAGGGCATCTGACTCTTTACCGGGAGATGGCTTCCTTAAGTGGTGGAGAGGTACAGCGCATTTTTCTCCATCTGCATCTGGAGTCCAAACTGGATTCCCTGATTTATGTTTTTGATGAACCAATGGCAGGATTACATCCATCGGAAAAGGAAAGCATGATTAAAGCGGTAAAGGAATTAAGAGACCTTGGTAATACAGTGATTGTGGTGGAGCATGATAAAGAGATGATTCGTCACGCCGACTATATTATCGAGATTGGTCCTAAGGCAGGTGTAGAAGGAGGAACAGTGGTCTACCAGGGTGATTATGAAGGATATGAGAAAGTGGACACTCTGCTTAGTCAGTATCTTTCCGGCAAACGTTTGATGCCGGAACGGACGGTTAGAAAGAAAACGTTTGTTAAAAAAGACTGTCTTACCTTGGAACATGCCCATACTCATTATTTAAAGGACTTAACAGTAACATTCCCACTTCATGCCATGGTTGGTATTGCCGGATTATCCGGAAGTGGTAAGAGTTCTCTGATTGAGGAGACGCTTTTGAAACGTCTTGCCAGTGCAGTTTATGCTAAACGGAAATATAGTCATGCAAACGGTATAGCAGGAGTAGAACGGATTAGTGGTTTTGCAAAGATATCCCAGGAGCCCATTGGAAGAAATGCCAATTCTATGCCTGTCTCTTATATTGGTATCTGGGATAAGATTCGGGAACTTTTTGCAAAACAGCCGGAAGCAAAAATAAGAAATATGAGTGCCGGACATTTTTCGTTTCATTCTAAAGGGGGATGTAGGGATTGTGGCGGTAGTGGTTATGAGAGGATCTTTCTGACCTCTGATTTTTCCGTAGATAAGCTCTGCCAGACGTGTCATGGCAAACGGTTTAATGAAGAAAGTCTTTCTGTAGACTATAACAGAAAAACGATTGCCGATGTGTTAGAAATGAGCATTGCAGAAGCTTTTTTCTTCTTTAAAGATCAGAATAGCATTGTGAAACCACTGTGTATCTTAGAGCAGATGGGCATGGGGTACTTAACACTTGGTCAGCCATCTTCTTCTTTAAGTGGTGGTGAGGCACAGAGAGTGAAGCTTGCCAAAGAGCTGGGACGGCAGTTAAAGGGCAATATGCTCTATGTGTTAGATGAACCAACGACCGGACTTAGCCTATATGATACGGCATTGCTACTAAAGCTATTAGATCAGCTGGTTGCCAGTGGCAATTCGGTGATTGTCATTGAACACAATGTAGAGGTTTTAAAGAGCTGTGATTATATCATTGAACTTGGCCCGGAAGGTGGGGACAAGGGCGGTGAGATCATTGCCAAAGGAACACCAGAGCAACTGAGAGATAATCCGAATTCCAAGACAGGGAGGTATCTAGTGTGAACTAAAAGATAGTTCACACGGGAAGAACTCCAAAATGAATTCCATTGGAAATTCATTTTGAACTTCTTCCAGGTTTTGTGCCGCTGCTAAACAGCGGAATGGGCGTTAGCAAGAACTTAGAAACGCTGATAGAAAAGAAACCATCGGGGATTTGTAAGGAAGGAGATCATATGAATCAAAGAAAAAAGATATGGTTAGAAAAGATAATAAACAGTAGCTATAACAACACTGCAGGCATAATTGTACTAAAAAATGGTAAAACATTATATGAAAACTACTTTAATGAATATACTGCTACTAACAACCTTCATGTAGCATCGGTAACAAAAAGTATTTTTTCTGCATTGATAGGTATCGCCATAGAGAAAGGGCATATCAAAAGTATAGACCAGAAAGTATTGGATTTTTTCCCGGATTACACCATTAATAGAGGCGAAAAAACAATACAGAGCGTCACGATTAAGAATATGCTCACTATGACAGCCCCGTATAAATATAAGTTGGAACCATACGAAAAGTTTTTTGCAAGCGATAACTGGATAAAAGCTGCACTCGATTTATTAGGAGGTAAAGGGCAGACGGGACAATTTATGTATTCTGCCATCGTAGGAACACATATTCTGTCGGGCATTCTAGTAAAAGCAACAGGACAATCCGTGTTTGATTTTGCAACAGAAAATTTATTCTCGCCATTGGAAATTCATGTTGGACACAATGTGGTGTTACACAATAAAGAAGAACATCTTGCCTTTTTCCAAGATAATAATGTTAGCGGTTGGGTTGCCGACCCGCAAGGGGTAAATACAGCAGGCTGGGGTCTTACCTTGACCCCTATGGATATGGCAAAAATAGGTCAATTGTACTTAGATGGAGGAATATGGAAGGATAAACAAATTATACCGGCATGGTGGATAGATGAAAGTACAATGGAACATAGTCGATGTAGTCAATGGGGCAATCTGCCGTATGGTTATCTGTGGTGGATTATTGATGATAAAGAACATATCTATGCAGCTTTGGGAGATGGAGGAAATGTGATTTATGTCAATGCGAAGAAAAAAATGGTAGTTTCGATTGCTTCTCTTTTTATGCTACGTGCTAAGGATAGAATAAAACTGATTAAAGAGTATATTGAACCAATGTTTGATAATTGTGTATAGTGATTCTGAATTTATCGGGGAGATTATAATATATAATGTAAAATGAAGATTTCGAGAGATGAAAGGGTCAATTATTGTGAGTACATCGAGGGACGTGATGGTTTTTTTAAAGGCTTTTTTCAATGAGTGGATAATAATGTAGTGTCATGTTCCAAAACAGTTGACGAGTATGATAAAATATATTCAAATATAAAGTGCTGCACGAAGATGAGAAAAAGCATGGACACCTATTTCCAGTCAGAAAGTAAAATGGCCCTTCTAACGGAAAAAGGCAGGTTGTCCTTATACAGGGATGCAGGTGCTTGCCGTCAGGTTGATTAAAGAACAATAGAGTTAATTCAACTGGCAGCCTTGAATTAATTTTTATCTTATATGGAGGTGATTATATGCCTATTAAAGTTGCGATCTGTGACGATGCAGTGGAGGATATTCAGCTGCTTTCGGACGCTCTTTTCGCCTACGACTCTTCTTTTGATATCACATCTTACACAAACGGAGAAACGCTGATTGACGAATTCATGGATGCGGATCTCTCTGTCGACATCCTTTTTTTGGACATCTATATGCCAAGGATCGACGGTGTGGCAACGGCGCAGAAAATACGTACTCGGTATCTGGACATCAAAATCATTTTTCTTTCATCAAGCAAAGACCATTACCCGCAGGCGTACGAGGTGTTCGCCTTCAACTACATACTGAAACCCTTTAAAAGGGAACAATTGTATCATGTGCTGGAGCGTGCGTTGGACGAAATCGGAAAGGAGCGCGGACATAAAATCCGCTTCAGCTATAAGTCGGCTGTGTACAGTGTGGACTGTCGCAATGTCCTGTATCTTGAAAGCCGGGATAAGCTTATTTTGTTACATTTGTCAGACGGGGGCATATTGCGGCGCTATGGGAAGCTGGACGAGATCATTCGGGAGCTGCCGGAGCAGTCTTTTCTCCGCTGTCACCAGAGCTTTATCGTGAATATTTCTCATATTACTGAGATGGGCCAAAATTATTTTCGAGTGGGACACATTTTGATCAGGATTTCCAGAAAATACATAAAATCCTCGAAGGATCAATACTATGCGCACCTGTTCACTTGCATGGACGGAGGGATGACTCTATGAAAGAGTCAAAACATACAAGAATATGGCTGATTACGGGGCTGATCTTCACACTTTTCACTACCCATCTGCCGGTGGTGTATACCTTGTTTTATCATGAAATTACTGGCGCATCCTCGTCGGTGAATGGAAGCACTGATTTAGCCGCAATGTCTACGGATAAGTCGATTGTACTGGACGGAAAGTGGGAATTTTACTGGAACCGCTTTATCGTCACTAAACCACGACAGGAGGACAAACCGGATTTGTTTATCCGGGTGCCGGATTATTGGTCGAGGTACAAAATCGGTGGTAACTTTTTGCCAGCGGAAGGGTTTGCAAGCTATCGGCTTACACTCTATGGGCTTTCCGATTCCAAACCAGTTACTGTCTATCTACCAGATTTTGGCAGCGCATATCGTGTATTTCTCGATGGTGAGCTTGTCGCGGAAAGCGGTGTCGTGTCTGAGAATAACTCGGAAGTTTTCACGACACCCAAGGCAAAGCTTTATCCGGTGACACTATCAGTAGGGGAAGAACACGAGCTTGTAATTGAGACGGCGACCACGCGGTTTTCAGGGCTGTATATGGCTCCGGTTCTGCAGGATTACGTACGTGCCATGGGGGAAGAAAGCAACCGGGGCGATATACGGTTTATCCTATTTGGGATTGTGCTGTTTTCTCTATTCATTTTGAGCGTCCTTTACGGGCTGTCCTTCAGAAGAGGAATGCGCTCAACCTGGCTCCCGGTGTTGATTCTCTGTGTGCTGCTACGCCTTATGCTTACTACGGAGTTTTATGGGTTTTGGCAAAGCTCTGTTTTTTTCAACCTCAACTACGAAGATACCAATGACCTGATGTTTCTTGCTACCTTCGCACTTAAATTTTTGCTGATTTTCCTGTTCCAGGAGCAATTTGGAATTACTTTCTCCCGGAGGGAAAAGATTGGCTTTTTCCTTTATTATACAGCAATCTACCTAGCGCATCTTTTCATCCCCCACGGGATCTACAATAGGCATCTGACGGTTCTGCTGCCCGCATCCACTTTCTTGTTGGAATTCTATTCCTACTTTAAGGTCTATTTCGGTTGGGAGCAGCTGAAGAAGTTTGGGCTGCCAATCTACTGGGGCACTGTCCTGGCTATTTCAGGTCTGATTATAGATAGCTATTACATTAACGGCAATAGTTATCTCAATCTGACTCTGGCACTGATGGTTTCGCTTTCGGCCTATCTGGTAATACTCAGTCTGATGTACGCCCTGCGCGTAGTGGATGTGTACAATAATTTAGCAGTATCATCTGCCCGGCTTGTATTGGCGAGAAACCAGATTGCCATGCAGACGGAATACTATGACGCCCTAAGCTCCAAAATCAACGAAGTTCGCGCCGTGCGGCACGATGTACGCCATTTTGTCGGTGTGATCAAACAGCTGTTAAACGAGGGACGATATGAAGAACTGAAACGATTTTTAGATGAATACGGGGAAAAGGCCGAAACCGATCCACTGCCGGTGTTCTGTGAAAATATCGTGGTAAACTCCATTCTTGGATATTATTCCTTAAAAGCAAAGGAAAACGGTGTTTCATTCCGATGTGCCTGTGCCATCCCAAAACTGCTTTCTGTCAGCGATACCGACCTCTGCACCGTGCTCAGTAATGCCCTGGAAAATGCCATCGAAGCGTGCAGGAAGCTAGAGAGTCCGGACGCACGGTTTCTCTCGGTTAAAGCGAGAAACCTGAACGGACAGCTGCTGATCAAAATTGAAAATTCCTACAATGGCTGCCTAAAGCTCCGGAACAGCGGTTATCTCACCACCAAAAGCGGTGATTTTCACGGGATAGGCCTCAAAAACATCCAAAAAGTCGCACAAATCTGCGGAGGGTTTATCAAAATAAAGCACGATGATAAGATTTTCACTTTAATGGCCGCATTCCCGAATCCCAGCGAGGTGAAGGAAAGCCCAGCCGACACGAAAACGGATTGATAGTTTTACCCAACTAACATGGATTGACACCAAGGTAGGAATCTGGTGAATGTAAATTGTACTACTCTTGACTTCACTGCCTTTCACATGTAATATAATAAAAATACTATTGTTATATTACGCCTGATTTTGAGACAGAAAGCCACGTCCATGGCATAGACATGTAAGAAATACATGACAGTCACCTTGGCACAATATGGTATACTTAGAAAGAAGGGATCATGATGTCAAAACTACTAATTGTTGATGATGATATACATCTTCGGAAGCTAGTACTGACCTATGCTGAATTAGATGGATATCAGTGCGAGGAGGCAGAAAACGGCCAGAAAGCAATCGAAAAAGTAAATAGTACGCAGTTTGATATCGTTGTACTGGATGTTATGATGCCAGAACTCGATGGTTTTGAAACTTTGGCGGAAATACGCAAGGAGAATCAGGTACCGGTTATTATGCTGACCTCCCGTAGCGAGGAATATGACAAGTTGCTGGGTTTTAACCTAGGGGCAGACGATTATGTACCAAAGCCATTTAGTCCAAAGGAGCTGATGGCCCGTATCGGTGCTGTACTCAAGCGTTGCGGCAAAAAATCAAGTGATAAGCTTACTTTTGGAGAGTTCTGTATATCTCCCGGATCGAGAGCAGTAATCGTAAATGAAAAAGCATTTAACCTGCCACCCAAAGAGTTTGATCTTCTATTATATCTTGCGCAGAATGAAAGACTTGTCCTCAGTCGGGAACAGCTGTTGAATAAGGTCTGGGGATATGACTATTATGGTGATGCACGTACGGTAGATACCCATATCAAATCACTTCGTGAGCATCTGGGCGACTATAGGAAAGTAATTCAAACTGCATGGGGGGTTGGGTATAAATTTGAATATAAATAAGATTTGTAAGAGGTCACCCTTCCACTCCAAGATTGTAGTGCGCTTGTGGCTGATCATGATGCTTCTGGTGGCACTTAGCATCGTTTTTATGTGGGTTGTGCAGATTATTCTATTTGAGCAGAACTATGTGGATTCCACTGTCGCCGAAGTGCAAAGTCGCTTGCAGCCTATTATAGAAGAAATGAAAGCAGAAGATCTCGCCTATAATGATAAACTGATTTCCTCTCTAAGCAAGTCCACCAACGGAAAGATGATACTGATTGACGGTGACGGAAAATTGATTGCGATTTACAGTATAGGGCATAAAATATCAAATGAAAATTCCTTGGAATCTATAATTGAATTTTTAAAATACGTGGAGCATAGCAAAGAATATCAGCAGGTTTTAAAGGGAAAATCGTACAATAAAATTATACAAGGTGGCTCTGAGCCGATAGTTCTTGAAATCGGTATACCAGTGGTATACGATAAACGGCAGGCTTCGATTGTTTTGTATCATTCACTGGATCAACTGCATACGGTGCTTCGTATCAATCGTAGCCAGCTTATGTCGTTGAGCATAACACTGACACTGGCTGCCGCCATACTGGCGGCATTGTTGTCCCGCCATTTTGTCAAGCCAATTCGTATTATAAAGTGCACGGTAGACAGACTTACAAAGGGCGAACTAACCGCAACACCTGGGCTTTCACTGAATGATGAGCTTGGGCAATTATCCGATTCGGTGGATGAGCTTAGCCAAGCTCTCCAACGCGTGGATGTTCTTCGCAAAGAGGTTATCGCCAACGTGTCCCATGAGCTGCGCTCACCTCTAGCCCTTATCAGGGGCTATGCCGAAATGGTGCGGGATATCAACTGGAAAAATGATGAAAAGCGCAATGAGAACCTTAATCTTATTATACAAGAAGCTAGTCGAATGAGCGAGATGGTTAGCGACATCATGGATTACTCCCAGTTACAGGCTGGGTATGTCCAGCTAAATAAGGATTGGTACAATCTGTATGAGATTGTTGAGTCGGAGGTAGCTTATTGCGAACAAAACGCCACTGAATATGGAATCACGGTTCGGTTGGAGAGCATACAGAATGATATTCCCGTCCACGTAGATGCAATGAAAATCTGTCAGGTAATGCGAAATCTATTGAATAACTCCGTCAATCATACTGCAGATGGAAGAATAATTTCCGTAGTGATTGAGAAATTGAACAACGAGATACGGGTGTCTGTTATCAATCCGGGTGAACCTATCCCGGAAGAGAATCGCTCAATCATCTGGGAAAGATATCAGCGTAGTCAACATCATGGCGGACGCAAAAAAGGAACTGGCATCGGCCTTTCCATCGTCAGCACATTTTTAAAGGCTCACGGCATGCTTTATGGTGTGGATTGTGAAGAAGGACTAACCACTTTTTGGTTTGAGTATTCAATTTCAAGTAATGTAAGCGAAAACTGTTAGCATAATACCAATTATAAATATTCAAAGAAGCAGGCGAAATTGCATCGCCTGCTTCTTTGCTTTCAGATATTTTATCATGGATTTTAGTATGGCTGCACTTTAATAGATTTGGAGAAATTTATATTGTAGAATAACTTTCATATAAATCTGCTTATTTTCTCACAAAAATTACACATTTTCAAATTAAGGTTAAGTCGAAGGGGATATGTCATTTCCAGTGCTATATAATCTAATTATCCCAGAGATTCTTGTAACAATTTAATTCAACTTAATTGAATAGTAGTGAAGTTGATACTAAAGTGGAAAGTTCAGAAGTATACATTGTAATATAAGCAGGAAGGTGATAAACATGAAATGATTTATTTCACTAATATTAATCATTGGTATGATATCTGGTCTGGCTTCTGTGGTAAGGAACCAACCGAAACAGAGGCAGAAAACATTGTGGAGGATGAAAGATAGGTGTCCACTAAAGAAAACAGTAAAACAGTTTCTGATGAGCAACAATCAGATGAACGTAATTCTCATATTCTGATTGTTTACTTTTCGATGCCGGAGGATGTAGATATAATGGTGGTTGGATTGATGAATACGATATATGGTTAGAAAATATATTTAGTAATAGTTAATAAAAAGGAGAGAAATTAACTATGAAAAAACTAAATTAATTTTGTTAAGCTTGGTAATAGCAGTAATATTAACAGCGTGTAGAAGTAATAAATCTAATATACGACTACAGAAACACAGACAGTTGAAAGCATCTTGCAAAGAATAGGCTGAAAAAAGAATAATAAGAATGGAGATCGAGTGATATGAAATTGAAGAGGGTTATTGGTTATGTTTTTACTCTGATGGTGGTGTTTTCCCTCGTAGCATGTGGAAATTCTCAGAGTAGCAGTAATGAAGCTGATACAGAAGTGGAAAGTTCAGAAGTAGAAAGTTCAGAAGTAGAAAATTCGGAAGTAGAAAGTCCAGATGTGGAAAGTTCAGAAGTTGGTAATACAGAAGAGACAGTTTCCGCTGATTCGGAAGAAGAATCCTTATCGCCGAAGGAAACACCGAAAGTGTATATGACATCTGATATCAGTTCAGAGGGACTAATGGCAGTTTATGAAGCATTGGACTGGACGCCGGAAGGAAATGTTGCTGTGAAGCTTAGCACAGGTGAACCGCCGGCCAGCAACTATCTGAGACCGGAATTGATTAAAGACCTGGTACAGTCTGTAAATGGTACGATTGTGGAATGTAATACGGCATATGGCGGTTCTCGTGGTGAGACGGCTATGCACATGCAGGTGGCGAAGGATCATGGCTTTACAGATATTGCAGAGGTAGATATTTTAGATGCTGATGGTTCAATGAATCTTCCGGTAGAGGGAGGAACTCAATTGGAAGAAAATCTTGTTGGAGCTCACTTTGCAAATTACGATTCCTACCTTGTTCTTTCCCATTTTAAAGGGCATGAAATGGCGGGGTTTGGAGGCGCAATAAAAAATATTTCCATAGGCCTTGGCTCTCAAGAAGGAAAATGTCTGATTCATACTGCAGGAAAAAGTCATACCAGTCCATGGGGAGGAGTTCAGGATGACTTCTTGGAATCAATGGCTGAAGCAGGTAAGTCTGTTTCTGACAGTCTGGGAAATGGAAAAAATATTGTCTATGTCAATGTTATGAATCGTATTAGTATAGACTGCGACTGTAATGGGAATCCGGCTGAACCGGATATACACGATATTGGAATTCTTGCTTCAACCGACTCAGTGGCGTTGGATCAGGCATGTATCGATCTTGTATATGCTGCGGAAGGTAGAGAATCTCTCGTAAACAGAATTAAACAATTGAATGGACTTCACACATTGGAACATGCGGAAGAAATTGGTCTTGGCAGCCGTGTATACGAATTGGTGAGCCTCGATGATTGAGATATTACATCGTGAATACATTTATCTCTGGTATTATTTTAGTGTTCAGGTGGCACAGATTTTTCCATATTGGCTGTTGGGAATGGTCATCGGATCAGTAGTGTCTGTGTTTGGCAAGGAACGGATTCATAGGTTGTTTATCAACTTGCAAGATAAAAGGATGGGGGTATTTGGTATTGTACCAGCCTGTTTATTAGGCATAGCTTCACCGCTTTGCATGTATGGAACGATACCGATTGCCGCTTCCTTCTCTGTGAAGGGTATGAGAGATGATTGGCTGGCTGCATTTATGATGTCTTCTATCTTACTCAATCCTCAGCTGATTATTTACAGCGTAGCGTTAGGAACAAAAGCTCTAATAGTTCGAATTGCGGCCTGTCTTCTATGTGGAATTGCGGCGGGGCTGCTAGTACATATATTCTATAAGGAAACCTCGTTTTTTAACTTTTCTTCGTTTGCAGAATCGAAAAGCCGTGACACAGATCCAAATATCCTGTTAAGGTTACTTAAAAATTTTGGACGGAATGTGAAAGCAACAGGGTTGTACTTTCTTTTAGGTATTGTATTATCAGCAATGTTTCAGAGATATGTACCAGCAGATGCTTTTGCAAAACTGTTTGGTAACAACGAGGGATTTGGTGTGCTTATGGCAGCTACCATAGGCATTCCGCTTTACATGTGTGGGGGCGGAACGATACCTCTTTTACAACAGTGGCTTTATGACGGTATGAGCATGGGATCCGCGGCGGCTTTTATGATTACCGGACCAGCCACTAAGATAACCAATCTGGGTGCTGTAAAAATTGTATTAGGTGCTCGACGGTTCGCACTGTATTTATTATATGTGTTGATTTTTGCACTTATAACGGGTTTAATTATAAACGTTGATTACCATTCCTTGCGGTAACAGGAGATAACTGCAGGGTATTTGCTTGAATGTATTCACAGTAATATATAGAACATTCCCTCTACCTAATCATTAAGATTAACCAGAGGGAATTTTTTTGTATTGACCTTTTAGGTAAATGGATATATAATATAATTGACCTAAAAGGTAAATATTGAATACATTGATATGAAAGGTGATTATTATGTTTTTAAATATTATTAATCTAGAATCCAAAAGACGAGATGCTATTCTAAATGCAGCACTAAAGGAATTTGCCATGAAAGGATTTGATGATGCGTCAACAAATGTGATAGCAAAAGAGGCTGGGATTTCGAAGGGGTTAATGTTCCACTATGTAAATAGTAAAAAGGACCTTTTTCTATTTCTTTTTGATTACTGTACTGACATGATTAATAAAGAATATCTTAATTTGATGAACTTTAATGAAAAAGATATTTTCGAAAGACTGCGGCAATCATATCTTCTCCAGCTTGAGCTACTGCAAAAACATCCCTGGATTTTCGAATTCAATAAGATTACTGCCATTACCAAGTCTGATGAAATCAACGAGGAACTGAAAGAAAGACTTAATGGGAAACAGCCATTATGCTATGAGACTATGTTTGGTTCAATTGATGAATCTAAATTCAGAGAAGGACTGGACATGGAAAGGTGCAAACAACTTATTTTTTGGGGAAATATTGGTTTTACCAATCAGATATTGGAAGATATTCGAAACTCAGAACTCAATGAATTGGACTATGACAAAATTATTGTAAAATTTGATGGTTACTTTAATGAACTAATTAAGATCTTTTATAAGTAAAAATTAAAGAAAGGAATTCAGATGGGTACTACCATTTATTATTTTTCAGCAACAGGCAATTCACTGGAGATTGCACGTACAATTGCAAAAGAATTGGGAGATTGCGCAATTGATTCAATTACCGCGTTGATGCCGAGTGAACCTGTTGGTGGTCCGAGTGAATCGATTGGTTTCGTATTTCCGGTTTTCTATAATGGGATGCCGAGATTGGTTAAACAATTTGTTGAAAAACTTGATATATTACCGGAAACCTATTGCTTTGCATTGATAAACTCAGGAGGATCCAGAGCGAATACATTAGGTATGCTGGAGGATATTCTTCAGGAAAAAGGAGTCGGTTTATCTTATGCGGAGGAGGTAAAGATGCCGGGAAATTATATTGTGAATTATCAGGCTTTTACTCCAGACAATGTACAGAAACTATTAGAAGCTGCTGCAGATAAGGTGGATAAAGCTGCTAAAGCTATAGCCATTGGTCAGCGGCAACCGGTAAAAAGAAAAGCCGAGTTTTGGAGTAAAATAACGAATGATATTTACCTATATAAGAATATCCCTGAATGGGATGAAAAGTTTGTAACTACTTGCAAATGTACCGGTTGTGGTCTATGCACTAAAGTATGCCCTGTGGATAATATAATATTGGATGATCAGCATCCAGTCTGGCTGCATTCCTGTGAACGATGCCTTGCCTGTATTCAATGGTGCCCAAGTGAAGCAATCGAGTATGGCAGTAAAACAATCGGACGCAGAAGATATCGTAATCCTAATATCAAGGTTGAAGACATTATTAGTGGACGCAAACAAGGATTTTAGTATAGAAAATTGAGGAGTGATAACGTGAAAGGATTTATAGATCCCGTAATTGTCGAATTTCCATTAAGAGGAGAGTGGATGACTCCCAACACTCCGGGAAAAAAGATTCCAAGTCATGGTACTGACCAATTCGGAGAGAGGTTTGCTTTTGACTTTTTACAGGTTGATTGGGAAAAAAACGGAAGGCCCTTTTATAATACAAATTTGTTAGGGTATATCTTCTTCGGTGTACCGCTCAATAAGTGTTATTGCTGGGGCAAAGAAATATATGCACCTTGTGATGGGGAAATAATAATAGCGGAGGATGGTTATACGGAAAGGCCAATAGTTCATTTGGTATCTGACCTGTTTGTCGTTCTTAAGAATGCTTATTCATTTAATGCTGAAAGGGATGGATTTCAGCCAATTGCTGGCAACTATATTGTCATGAAATGCACTAACAATGTATATGCCGCATTCGCACATTTACAAAAGGGGTCAATTACAGTTTTTATGAATCAAATTGTAAAAAAAGGTGATATCATAGGAAAAATAGGACATTCTGGCAATTCAACTGCACCGCATCTACATTTTCAGCTCATGGACAGTAGCGACATACTGTCAGCAAAGGGTATTCCATGTGCTTTTGAAAGGTATGATTTATTTCAAGACGGTGTATGGAAAACAATATATAAAGGAGTTCCGTCAGATAAGGAAAGAATTAGATTTTATCAATAAATTGCTATTTCTATATTATTGAAACAAACCCCATGAGCTAAGATTGTGCTTTATTCTCAGACTGGTAAACCACATAAGGCTTTTTATTATGGAATAATATGGTATAATGTAAAATGAAAATAAAAGAATTTATTCTGCAAGGAGAAAGGATCGGAAGTAATAATTTTATGTGAAGAGAATTTAGAAAGTGTTTCTATAAATGCGATAGTTAAATTGAGATTAAGCTTTTTATAATAAAATAAAAATAAGTATTTGGAGGAACAGGAAATGCCATCAATTCTTATTGTTGAAGATGATTATGATATTAATAATATGATAGCTGATGCACTGGCTAAAAATGATTATTCCTGCGTACAAGCTTTTTCCGGAACAGAGGCTCTTTTAAGAATGGAGAAGAGTAAATATGATCTGATATTGCTTGATTTGATGTTACCTGGAATGAGCGGTGATATGGTTATTAAAAAAATTAAGCCTATAAATGACACTCCAGTGATTGTGATTTCAGCAAAGGATGAGTTAGATAGCAAGGTAGATCTGCTTTTATCTGGTGCTGATGACTACGTAACCAAGCCGTTTGAAATAAATGAACTACTTGCAAGGGTTGCTGTTCAATTAAGAAGAAACAGCAGTACTAGTACATATACTATTCATATTCATAAGGAACTGTCACTTAACAGTGAAACATACCAAGTTAATATAACTGACAATAATATAAGCCTTACACGGCAGGAATTTAAAATTCTTGAACTACTGATGACCAACCCGAATAAAGTGTTCAGCAAGCAAGCTATATATGAATATGCGTGGGACGACTACTATATCGGCGAAGATAAAACTATTAATGTGCATATAAGCAATATTAGACAGAAACTCAAAAAAGTTTCAGATGACGAGTATATTGAGACTGTATGGGGAATCGGCTTTAAACTATCTAAGTAACATCTTTATCATTTCTTTAACATTAATTAGCGATATATTTGTACTTGACCTGTATACTAAGTTACAGAACAAAGTATAAAAGGAGACGACAGGATGGATAATTTATTAAGTACAAATTGCCTGACAAAACTGTTCAAAGAATATAAAGCTGTAAATAATGTCAGCATGAACATTAAACAGGGCGAAATCTATGGTTTTATAGGCAGAAATGGAGCTGGTAAAACAACTTTTATGAAAATGATAAGCGGACTTACCTACCCTACCAAAGGAGAAATATCACTATTTGGATACAGCGGAAGCAATATGAAAAGTATGTTTTCAAGAATAGGAACGCTTATTGAAGATCCTGGACTTTACCCTAATTTGTCTGCATATGATAACCTTAAGCTGAAATGCTTATGTCTTGGTATAAACAAACAGGACTATATCTCAAATCTTCTGAAAACAGTTGGTCTTTCTGATGCAGGGAAAAAGAATATACGAAACTATTCTCTCGGAATGAAACAAAGGCTTGGGATTGCCATGGCTCTTGTCGGTGAACCTGACCTTCTTGTTCTCGATGAACCAACAAATGGCCTTGATCCTCAGGGTATTGCTGAGGTGCGTGATACAATTATTAAGCTGAACAAAGAAAGAAATATAACTATTATAGTTTCAAGTCATATTCTTGAAGAGCTTTCTAAAATTGCAACTAATTATGGAATTATTCATAATGGCACACTTATTGAACAAATGACAAGAGAAGAACTCCTAGCAAGATGCTGTGAACGAATTGAAATAAAGCTTGAACAGCCTGAGCTTGCATGCGCTGTTCTTGACAAAATGAACTTTACTGACTATAAGGTAGTTGATAAGAATATCATACTTGTTTTCGAACGCCTTGAGGAAACCGGAGATATAACTATGGAGCTTGCTAAGCAAGGTATAAAAATTCAGTCTATAGCAGTTGCAAGTGAAGCCCTCGAAGAATTCTTTTTTGAACTTACGGGAGGGTGTAAAAATGTTTAATGTTATTAAAATGGATCTATACAGAATGTTTAAAAGTATAATCACATGGAGTATATTACTTATAGTTGGAATTCTGGGAGTTATGTCTATGGCTACTACGCACTCAGAGCATGAATATTTTGTAAATCGTACTCTAGAATCAATGGTTGCAGAAGGCTATACAGAAGAGGAAGCAAAAGAAGAACTGTCAGCTGAGGCAGAAGACCCTATGTATTCAGCAGATGGCGAATTTGACATCATGTATTTTTATTCTAAACTTATTATAAATACAATCATTGGTTTATTTATAGCAGTCTTTACTGTAATCTTTGTAGGGGCAGAAAACAGTACAGGCTTTATTAAGAATATAGCTGGACAGCCATCCATAAGATACAGGACTATATTATCAAAATGCTTTTCGGTTGTTGTGTTTACCTGTATGATTTTAATTCTGTTTTTTGCAATAACCCTAATATGTTCTCAGCTGTTCTTCGGTTATATTAGCTTTGGATTATATAGCATAACTGATATGCTGGCATTTACTTTGACGCAGCTACTATTAAATACTTCATTGTGTATTGTAGTACTGTGTATTACGGAACTGATTAGAAATTCGGCTGTCAGTATGGCAATCGGAGTTCTTCTTTCAATAGGAATTTTAAGGATGATTACAAATAAATTAGATGGTTTAATAGAAAATTTTTCATTCACATCACACCTATTAACAGTTAATATATCAAGTCTTCCTTTGACATTTAACTCCATTATATACCAGCAGGCATGGGTAATCGGCGCAGTAGTTCTTGTTATTGCAGCTTCGATAAGTATCTTCTCGATGAAGAAAAGGGACATTAGATAAGAGGTATCTATGATTATAGTAACAGTTACATCTTTAATAATAACACTTGTAAGTGTTATTATACTGATTTCATACAGGCGACAGATTAAAAATATCTGTCGCCAATTGGCGTTTATAAGTAAGCATAACAGTAACATGATTGTTACGCAAAATATCAATTCAACTGATATAACTGTGTTAATTGAACAGATTAACACTCTGCTTGAGTGCCAGAAAAAGCAGAAAATTGATTATCAAATTAAAGATTCAAATCTTAAAGAGATAATAACAAATCTTTCACATGATATCAGAACTCCGTTGACATCACTTGACGGATATTTCCAGTTGCTTGTTGAATCAGACTCAAAGGCTGACAGAGAGCGTTATACAGCAATAATTAGAAGTAGGATAAAAAGTCTGAAGGAAATGCTGGATGAACTGTTCACCTACACGAAACTGCAGAATGATAGTTATAAACTTGATGTCATGCCGCAGAATATCAACAAGCTATTCTGTAATACAATCTTCTCTTTCTACGATGATTTTAAGGAGAGTAATATTGTGCCTGAAATTCAGATTACTGATGAACAACTGAGTGTTATCTGTAATGAGGCAGCAATTAAAAGAGTCCTGCAAAACATAATAAAAAATGGGCTTGAACATAGCGAGAATCATATTGAAATCAGCCTTCAGAAAGTTGACGGTAAGGCTATAATTAAATTCAGAAACAGATACAGTAATTCTGAAAGCATCGATATAGATCTGATTTTTGATCGTTTCTATAAGGCGGATAAAGCCAGAAGCCGTACTTCTACTGGGCTTGGATTAGCTATTGCAAAAGGACTGGTCATAAAAATGGGTGGTGAGATTTCAGCAAACCTTGTAGATAATATGTTCCAGATTGTTGTTGAATTTGCAGTAGAATGATCGTAAGGTGTACTTTGAAGATTACAAAGGAAATAAGAAAGCTAGAAGAGGTAGCGCTATATAATTATTTAATTTGAAATGATCTAGGTTTACTTGCGGAAAAATGTCGAATATAATCCTTGCAAATCATTGTTTCTGGTGATATTATTTGGTATACCATGGATAAAAATGGCAAAAAAGTAAATATATCATTAGGTTTGGAGGAGACTGGCGTGGGGTTATTTAGCAGAAAAAAAGCTATAACAGAGAAAATTAAAGATGAACAAGGAATTTTAACATTATATTCAATAACGTTAAATAGTAATAGTTTCTATGAAACGGTCATGGAAGAGTTTGCAAATGAAATAAAACATTCAACCAAAACAGGAGATGGCTTTGTAATTGTACTCAACGATGATATTAAGTTAGAGATGAATCTGAAAGATGATAAAAATTTTGTGAGCCAGCAAACCATTGGCATGGCTAATTTCTTTTCACAGGCACCATTGGAAAATGAACAGGTATTGGAACAAGCGATAAACCAAATTTATATGTTTACATGCATTGTAGGAATTAAATATGGATTAAATAGTGATGAAAAAAGAAACGGATTTATTGTAAATACTATTTATAAAATAGCGGAAAAAACGCAAAGTTTAATTCTTTATCCAAGTATGGAATTGTATACAGCAAAGGGTGAATTACTGATATCAATAACAGGTGAGACAGATTTAGAAAATTATTATCCAATTGCAAGTTCTGAAATATTAAAGAGAGATGCTAATGCAACCCTTAAGGATGAAGAACGATATAAAAAGGTTATGAAAGACTGTGATAATTTAGGAATACCTCACACCGATTATAGGTTAGGTTCACAAATCATGGAAGAGGAAGTTGTAGTACCAAGTGTAGAAGAGATTGTTAAGAGAGCAGTTGCAATATTTTCCTGTGCTCTATATGCAGAATGTTTATTGATGGAAAATGGTTCTTTAGATTTAGCAAAGAGTCATTTTAATGAAATAAATAAAAGGTATGGAGTTATGAATTACCTAAGTAATAAAGAAAAAGAATACATTGAAATAATAGCTCCAGAGGAAACCTCATCGATACAATTTTCCTGGCAATATGAAAGATGTGCGGTATTATTATGGGCTCTTGAGTTAATGGAATTAAACGATCCAACGGATATTTGTGATGTTGGTAAGGCAGCGAAAGTGATAAGATCCTGTAATTCTTTAGAGGAACTTATACAAAAAGCTAAGGTTAAATCAAGTGAAGAATTGTTGGATATGCAAACAAAAATTTTATATTATGACTGGGCTTGTGTGGATGCAAGGATAAAAAATATAGAGCCCCCTGCAGGACTTGAGGCGGGAGTAGTACAAGAACAGCATTATGCTTTGAACTGGCTAATCGGTGCTAATGGAACTTGTGAGTGGGATGATATTCGCACGGATACCTAAAGATAGTATATTATTTAGGCATATCAAAATGGTATGCCTTTTTGCATACCTATTCGAAGGAATGAAAGAAGTATTATAGGATGAGAAAAAACAGGAACATGGAGGCATAATTGGATATTTGGAGTATTCTTAGTATAAATCCTACGGACAAACCGTCTGAGGTAAAGAAGGCATATGCGAAATTGCTTAAAGTATATCATCCTGAGGACGATCCGAAGGGGTTCCAGCAATTAAAGGAAGCTTATGATAAGGCATTGATTTATATAAAACAGTTAAAAGTTAACGAATTACAAGATACCGAAGCTGGGGATGATTATGGATACAGTAATCGTGCATATGAATCTTTAATAATCCCCGAAACTGATTATTTAGATGGTTTGGATGATTCAGATGGTTATGACTTCTATACGGAACTTGATAACTATATGGATCAGGCACAAAAAATCTATGAAAATCTGACCTTACGCAATGATTTAGAAAGTTGGAGAAGCCTCTTAGAATCAGAAGTCATGTGGAATATGGAGAACCAGGAGGCATTAAGTTACAATATGAAGGAATATCTCACCGATAATTATTTACTATCGAGTGATGTCTGGAAATTGTTGGATGATTATTTTCATTGGAGTGATCTTGATGAAGTAATTTCAGCCCTAATCCGTAATGACTTGTATCGTGCTATAAGTTATGCGGATCTTGATATTGTTAATTATATTCTTAAAAATAGTACAGATTTGAATACAGAGAATAGTAAAGGTGAGACCCCTCTTAGGTCTGCAGTTAAGTTAGGTCATCTGGATATTGTTAAGCTTTTACTGGAGAGGGGAGCAAATCCGAATTATAAAGATAAGATGGGAAGGACTATATTACACGAGGCGGCTATAATTAGCCAAGGGGAAGTACTGGAATGTCTTATAAACGGCGGGGCTGATATAGAAAACAGAGATGACGAATCTTTTACACCATTGATGATCGCATCATATCATGGTACCTTAGAGGCAGTAAAGTGCTTAGTGGAAAAAGGGGCAGATGTCACTAAAACTAGAAACAAAGGGGAAACCGCACTGTATCTTGCAGCATACAGCGGTAAAACAGATGTTACTTTATATCTATTAGAGAAAGGTTCAGATGCTGACCGGTTAACATTAGCATTATCCGCTGGTGCAGGTCTTTTGGATAGGGTAAAATACTTAGTTGAAATTAAAGTGGTAAATATAAATGAACGTAATGAATATGGTTTTACCGGACTATTGTTGGCAGCTAGTAATAAAAAATTGGATGTATTGAATTATCTGATTCAAAAAGGGGCAGATATTGAAGCTAGGGATCAAATTGGGTATAGTGCTTTGATATATGCTGCTATAAAATCAAATCCGGATATGATAATCCTTTTGCATCAAAAAGGTGCCAGACTTGACTCATATGGTACTTATCCAGGGCTTACTGCATTAATGGCGTGTGTACAAAAGGAATGCTTTGATTCACTAAAATATCTGATTGAGTTAGGGGCTGATATTAACGCAAAAGATGGAGAAGGAAATACAGCGCTTTCCCTGGCAGTAGAAGAGGATAAATTGTATATTATGGAATATCTGTTAGAACACGATGCGGATGTACATACCCTGGATAATCAGGGAAATAATTTACTTGTTCAGGTTATAAAGAAGAACCAGCCAGAGTTGTTCGATTTCTTAATCAATTGTGGTGTAGATTTGTTTAACAGAGACAAGGAAGGTAAAAATCTTCTTTTAACTGCTACAGCTTTTGGTAATCTGGACTCAGTGCTGTATTTGTTGGAGAAAGGTTTTAGTCTTTTAGATAAGGATTATAATGGGAATACACCATATTTAGTAGGGGCAAAGTACGGCCAACTCGGAGTCGTAAAATATATTCTGGATAAAGATTATCCCATCAATGAGAAAAATGATAAGGGAAAAACAGCATTGATACTGGCAGCAGAAAATAATCAATCTGATATGATAAGATATCTGGTCGAGGAAGGTGCCAATATATACGAAAAAGACCAGGAAGGTAAAACCGCACTTATGGTGGCGGTTGAGAATAATTACGAAAATATACTGGAGTATTTGTTGGAAAATAAATCAGATAACAACGAATTGAATCTATTACTTTCAAGTGGTGCCGGTCTGTTAGAAAGAGTGAAGTATCTGTTGGAGAATAACGGTGGTGACATTGAAAGTAAAGATGAAGCCGGGCGAACTCCACTTATTTGTGCAGTAAGCAATAATAAAATCCATGTAGTAGAGTACCTGGTTAAAAAAGGTGCCCATACTGAAGTAATTGACACAAAGAATGGAGAAACCCCATTAATCTATGCAATCAGAAAAGGCTATCTTGCAATAGCTAAATTTTTAATTAAAAGTAACGTGAATATAGAAGTAAGAGACAAATGTGGAAAAACGGCATTAATTTGGGCTGTCCAAAAAGAAGAGTATGAAATAACCAGATTTTTATTGGTCTATGGTGCAGAAACTAAGGTGAAGGATAATTCAGGTAATACATTGCTTAGTTTTGCTGTTTTGACAGGATACCATCAACTTATATCTTTGATTGGAAGTGAGATGAATTCCTATTCAGAACAATGTGAAATGGCATTGTATTTATTTGATAAAATACTATGGATAAATCCATGTAGTATAGAAAATTTACGCTGTAAAGGCGTTTTACTTTTACATATGGAAAGATACTCAGAAGCACTGAGTTGTTTTAATGATCTCCTGAATAAGGATTCTTCAGATGTGGACGCTTTATTACAAAAGGCAAAAATCTTTCACTTTATAGATAGAATTAATGAGGCTTTGAATTGCTATGAGGAGGCTTTAAGGATAAAACCAGACGATGCAATGATCTGGGGCAGCAAAGGAGAATTATTGTCTATAATCGAACGATATGAGGAGGCTCTAGAGTGTTTTGACCGTGCAGAAGAATTACAGCCTGATGATATCACTTACAGTAGTGACAAAGGATTATCCTTATATAAGCTAGGACGCAGTCAGGAGGCTCTTAATTACTTTGATTGGGTAAATAGTATTGATAATGAAGATATGGGAGCGTGGTATTATAAAGGTGATATTCTAGACCGTATGGGTCTATATCCCGAAGCACTGGAATGTTATAACAAGGCACTTGAACTCTCTCCTAATTATGTGCCTGCCTTAGTGGATAAAGGGGATATTTTAAAGCGAATGAAGTGCTATGATGAGGCATTATCCTGTTACAACCAGGCTTTATTGGTGAACCCGGAAGCAGTTGAAATTTTAAAGAAAAAGGGAACGTTATTTTATGTGATTGATCGAAATGAGGAAGCACTGGTTTGCTTTAATATCGTTTTGGAAGCAGAACCGGAGGATTGCGATATTTGGACAAAAAAGGCAGTTGTTCTATATTTATTAAAGCGTTATCAAGAATCTGTGGATTGTATTTACAGAACATTTAAATTCAAGGAATGCGAGGAAAGGTTATTATTATTTGATATACTTGGAAGAGCCCAGGATAAACTGGGTAACTTCAAAGAGGCTGTGAAAACTTTTGAAGAGGCCTTCCGTTTGGAACCGAATAATGAAGACTATTTAAGCTTCAAAGCGCGTTCACTCTACCATATGAATAGGTATAAGGAAGCTGTTTATACCTGTGAAGAGGTTTTGGCTATCAATCCGGAAGATACCTGGGGTTTGGAGTATAAAGGAAAATCATTAATTAAGTTGAATCATATTAACGAAGGTGAAATTTACCTTAAAAAGCTTCTAGAACTGAATCCAGATCTGGATATTTGGGATGATTAATTTTTTTGAGATGCAGACACCTGTAAATTGTTAGAAATAGACAATATTATTTTAAATGGAGGTATACATGACAACAATAGGAATTGATTTAGGGACAACAAATAGCCTTGTGGCTTACTGGACTGATAACGGGCCAGAAATAATCCCGAATGTAATTGGAGCAAGACTTACCCCATCTGTGGTCAGTGTTGACGAGACCGGGGAAATCCTTGTAGGACAGATAGCCAAGGAAAGGCTCATCACACATCCCCACCTTACAGTAGCCTCCTTCAAGCGTTTTATGGGAACTGAAAAACGTTTTACGATGGGTGATTATCATTTTACACCCGAAGAACTTTCTTCCTTTGTATTGCGGTCATTAAAAGCGGATGCAGAAGCCTTTTTTGGAATTCCTGTTGAGGAAGCAATTATCAGTGTCCCAGCATATTTTAATGATGCTCAGCGCAAAGCCACTAAGTATGCAGCGGAACTGGCAGGATTAAAGGTGGAAAGACTTATCAACGAGCCGACTGCGGCGGCTCTGTCTTATGGTATCCACCAACAGGAAGAAAGCACTTTTCTGGTTTTTGACCTGGGAGGAGGAACCTTTGATATTTCCATACTTGAGTTATTTGAAGGAGTAATAGAGGTTAAATCAGTAGCAGGAGATAATTTCCTAGGCGGTGAGGATTTCACCAATGCACTGGTTTCTTATTTCATAGAGTCTCAGGAGTTGGATAGGGATTTGCTGGATTTAAAAACCATGTCCGCCTTATATAAACAGGCAGAATTCTGCAAATGCGCCCTTGGACGATCGGATAAAGAAAAAATGAGTCTGGTTTTAGATGGAAAAAGCTATGAGATGATAGTGGATAATGATAACTTTGAATCTATTGTAAGCCAATTATTATTCCGCCTCCGTCACCCGATTGAGCGTGCCTTAAGGGATGCCTCTCTTAATCCAAGAGATCTTAATACAGTTATTCTGGTAGGAGGAGCAACTAGGATGCCGGTTGTCAAATCCACTGTCGGAAAAATATTGCGGCAACTTCCCTTTACCAATATAGACCCGGATGAAGCGATTGCCTTAGGTGCTGCCATACAGGTGGCTCTGAAGGAGAAAAATCAGGACTTGGAAGAGATTATTATGACGGATGTCTGCCCCTATTCCCTTGGAACTTCCGTATCTAAATCTGTGGGCGAAGGCAAATATGAATCCGGTTATTATTTGCCCATCATCGAACGGAATACGACAATACCCATAAGCAAAGTAGAACGACTCTGCACCCTTAAGGATAACCAGACCACCATTGTCATTGATGTATATCAGGGGGAAAGCAGGAGAGCCCAGGACAATATTAAATTAGGAGAACTTTGGATTAAAATTCCACCCGCTCCCGCTGGGGAACAATCAGTAGATGTCCGCTATACCTATGATATCAACGGAATATTGGAAGTAGAGACGGTAGTACTAAGTACGGGCAAAAAAGGAAGATTAATTATTGAGAAAAGTCCCGGGAGTCTGTCAAAGGAAGAAATTGATGAGAGATTTAGACTTTTGGAAAGCATAAAAATACATCCCAGGGAACATACAGAAAACAGGCTGCTTCTTGCAAAGGGTGAGCGACTGTATCAGGAGGCGCTAGGTGAGAACCGTGAACATATCGATTATATCTTGAGAAAATTTGAGCAGGTACTCGAGAGTCAGAATGAAAGAGCGATTAAAAAAGCCACAAAAGAACTAAAACTGAAACTGGAAGAAATTGAAAGGTGGTGGGGATACTAATGAATATATGGGATATTTTGGCGATAAACTCTGATGCAAATCTTTTGGAAGTTAAAAAAGCTTATGCAAGAAAGCTGAAACAGCATCATCCGGAAGAAGATCCGGAAGGTTTTCAAAGACTAAAGGAAGCTTATGACGAAGCCTTGGTCCAGTTAAAACGAAGGACGGAGACAAAAGAGGAAACCCCATACTTTGATGAGTTTGAAGAAGAAAGCTCAGGAGAATCACTATATGACGGCGTAGATTATTCTCAAGAAAGTACACTTAATCAGCAAGATAATATAGGAAAGTGTTGGGAGTTCATGGATAAAGTGGAAAGTCTTTATGCTGAAGTCAAGTCAAGAAATGATGTCAATAAGTGGAAAGTCTTATTGAAGGACGAAGTGTTGTGGAATTTGGAAGATCGAAGTCTTTTGAGTTCCGAAATGATGGAATTTCTAATGGAGAACTATCGACTTTCCAGTGAAATCTGGAATCTTCTGGACAGTTTTTTTCACTGGAGTGAACAAGATGTAGTATTTTCGGCACTGGCCAAAAATGATTTATGTTATGCTGTAGGCTTTGGTGATGATGATATTGTCCTTAGATTGTTAGAGAATGGAGCCAGTACAGAAGTTGTGAATAGCAAGGGTATGACTCCACTGGAATCTGCAGCAGTAATGGGGTATCAAAATATTGTCAAGGTACTTCTTCAATATGGTGCCAATATAGAAGCAAATGGAAATTATGAAAGAACAGCCCTACTGTGGGCGGTGCACAACGATGATATGGAACTGGTGGAATACTTGTTGGAACAAGGGGCCAATGTAGAAGCAAGAAGCAGAGATGGGTGGACACCTCTTATGCATTCTGTAAAGAAAGGAAACCTAGAGGTGGTACAGTGCCTGCTGAAGAATGGAGCATCGGTCAGTACATCCTTAGATAATGGTAAGTCTGCATTGGATATTGCGGCAGACTATGGGCACCGTGAGATCCTTTTATGCCTATTGGAGTATGGTGGAGATGATAGCCTGCTGAATGTGGTATTTGCAAGCAGTATAGGGCTCTTTGAACGAGTAAAGTACCTGCTGGAAGAAAAAGGTGTAGATATCGAAGAACGAATTAAGGATGACGCTACCGCATTGTTTATGGCAGTAAAACATAACAGGTTTCAGATAGCAGAATATCTTCTGGAGCGTGGAGCCTTTGTGGATATTCAAACAAATTATGGGTGGACCCCGTTAATTATTGCTGCCGTAGATATGAATATGGAGATGCTGGAGCTTTTGGTTAAAAATGGTGCCGATTTGAATTTAAGCAATAATGTCTCGGGAAATACTGCATTTATGTTTAGTGCGAGTAGCGAGAATTATGTTTCTATGGAGTATCTTTTGAAAATGGGTGCTGACATAAATGCTACGGATAGATTTGATTTTAGTGCACTTATGAATGAAACGTCTAAAGGCAATTTGGATGTTATGAAATACTTAATTAAGCATGGTGCTGATATCAATTTTAAGAACAAAGATGGAAGGAATGCACTTTCAAAGGCGGTTTCCGCTAATCAACTAGAGGCTTTTCAATTCTTACTAAAAAAAGGTGCAGATATTCACATCAAAGATAGCGATGGAGAAAACCTGCTTCTTGTTGCTGCAGGTAATCAAAGATATGACATAATGGAATTCCTTTTGAAGAAAGGATTTAGTCTGGAGGATACTGATGATGAAGGGAATACAGCCTTTATGCTAGGAGCTAGGAGAGGAAAATTTGAACTTCTGAGGTACCTGATGAAAAGATTCTATCATATCGACCAGAAAAACAAAAGTGGTAAGACGGCATTGATGCTGGCTGTAGAAGAAGGGTTACCCGATATGGTAATGTTTTTGGTTTCAAAGGGTGCAGCCATTAATGAGCGGGATAACCAGGGTAAAACCGCTTTAGATTATGCGAAAGAACTCCAGCAAAAGGATATCGAAATTTACTTGAGTTAGGCTTGGATAAGCTATTGCAAAAGGACTGCCATTACTTAACCATCAATCGGATGTTGTTAAGACTCAAGAAATGGGGTATACTATGAAATTCGGATGAAATATACTTAATGATGTAGGAGTGAAAGAAACATGTGTGCGAGGATAAAAGAACCCTTTGATTATAATAGTAAAGAAGAATTTCAAGCTAAATTAGGTGATTGGATTGGTGATGTTTTTTATGATATCCTTCCGGAACACGGATATGAAGTTAGGGAGGAACAAATATATACGGCTTTTCAACTTGCAGATGCGATTTGTAAAAAGAAAGTCCACTTAGCTGAAGCTGGACTTGGTACAGGTAAAACAATTGCCTATTTACTATCAGCAATTGCCTATGCTCGCTTTAGTGGGAAACCTGTAGTGATTGCTTGTGCCACCACAGCACTTCAGGAACAACTTGCCGGAGACGAGGGAGATATTATAAAGCTTTCTCAACTTCTTGGATTAGAGATAGATGCTCGAATGGCAAAAGACCCACACCAGTATATATGTGATGTACGAGTGAATGAAAATAATGAAGATTTTTACACGATGTCGAATGAGATTAATCAGTGGATAACTAAAACAAATATGGGTGAACGTTCAGAAATACCGACCATACCAGACCGTGTCTGGAAGCTGATTGGGTGGAACGAGTCAATGGCTTGTGATATCTGTTTGAACCGTGGCTTTTGCAAACTGGTTAAGGCAAGAGAACATTATCGGCCTACGAGAGATTTAATTATTGTGAATCATGATATCTTTTTTCATGACTTATGGACACGTCATGATAGAATTGCGAATGGGAAATTGCCCATACTACCAAGTTATTCGGCTGTCATTTTCGATGAAGGACATAAGATATTACTTCCCGCTGCCATGCAGGCAGGACAACAAATTAATAAGGAGGAAATAGATAATATGATCCTAGCCCTTGAAGAAATACAAGGAGCTAGGGATTCCTTCCGTTCAACAACGATTGCCATGGAACAAGCTTCTAGTGATTTTTTTGCTTATCTAGAAAGCTCTGTCATAGCGGACGAACGTTCTGAACGACTATCTCTTCGAATCAATGATACCTTATTGAGGGCAGCAAATACCTTTCATAAGGCATTAGATCATCTACTTCTTGAGATGCAAATTGAGCAAGAACTATATTTTGAGTCTTTATCAATAAGTCAAATACAAGCATATGAAGGACAAATTGAAAGAGCCATAAGGGCATTAAACAGATTCTGTAGAAATAAAAGTACAGATATAATTACTTGGATTGATCAACGTGATGGTAGCTTTTGGGTTGTTCCTAGGAATTTAAATGAAATGTTGGACCAGAATTTATTCCAGAAGAAATTACCAGTAGTGTTTACCTCTGCAACCTTAAGTAACGAAGGTGATTTTAGCTATTTTATACGAACACTTGGGTTAAAAAAGCCATCCAAATCTACGGTGGGAAGTCCTTTTGATTTAGAAAAACAAGTAGTTGTCTATTTGACCCCGTCCTCAAATAGGATCGAAGATAGGTTTAACCTTGGTATTGAACAATTAGTATCTTTACTAAATCAAAATGGGGGACGAGCTCTCGTACTTACAGATTCAATGCAGGAAGTTCGAAAAATCAGAAGGAAGTTAAAGGGGTACCAGTTATCTTTTGAGGTTTTATGTGAAGATGAAGGAGATCGAGGTTATCTTGTCCGAAAGTTTCGAGAGGAAGAGACTTCAGTATTGATTGGTGCAAATTTTTGGGAAGGAATCGATGTGCCTGGTGAGGCATTAACATTGCTTGTCGTTTGGCATCTACCTTTTCCTTCTCTAGATCCTTTCATTGAAGTACAACGTAAAGAGGCAAGTGAACAAGGATTAGATCCAGTCACCACAGTAGATTATCCTGAAATGGGACTTAAATTAAAACAAGGATGTGGGAGATTAATTAGAACACAGGATGACAAAGGGGCAATCGTTATTCTAGATTCCGTAATAGGAGCCCCTTGGGAAAAAGTTGTTATGGGTGCGCTACCTTCTGGAGCCAGTATTAGAACAATAGAAGATCTGGAATCAGAACAACTGTAGTCACAATTGTTTCGCCATGTAGTATTAAAAGTCGCTTATAGATGCATCAGGATGAAAAGTCTTGATGCATTTTTTTATATATTTTTAAATCAACTTACCATTGCAAATCTTTCTTTGTCATTAAATGTGCCATGCTTGCATACAAAATTGCCCTCAAAATGCGGATGTGGGACCGGATTGGTCTCCAATGAAATTGCAGATGATGTGAAAGTGATTCATGCGATTGATATATCTTCTAATATGATAGGAATTGCAGTAAAAAAGGCAGAGGAGCGAGATATAAAAAATATTGACTATGCACAATCTACCATTTTTGACGTTAGGAATAAGAGTGGTTCATTTGATGTGATCCTAGCTTTTTATGTTCTGCATTTGCTGGAAGATGAGCATTTGGTTATACAAAGGATTAATGAACTGTTGAAACCAGGAGGATTATTTATCTCTGCAACACCATGCGTGGGAGAAAAGATATTTCTAAGAAATCTGTTATTTCTAGCAGGTAGTGTTGGCTTGGTTCCAAATATAAGAGCATTTAAGATATGCAATTTAGTCAAAACTATAGACGAAGGAAATTTTTCAATTGTTGAAACGGATTGCTTTAAGAAAAGTTCTCAGGAATACTTTATTGTTGCCAGGAAGATTTGATACTCGGGGAAGTCATATTTCGAGGCTCTAAAATTTTTTAGGTTTAGGGATAGGACTCCGTCGTCTATTATCCATTTGTTCGAATAACTTTACTCACTTTATATGAATAGCATCTAAAATCAAATCCGTGTTCAGCTAAAGTTTCTGTAGTAGGCGTTAGATCTTGGCTTAAATAACGATATAATTCATCAGCGGACCAAATTATTTCTTCATAATCTTCCGAATCAGCGAGATAAGGTGTAGCGCATATTAGACTCTCAAGTTTTCCTGCATCTATCATTCTGAATATATCTTGCATCGAAAACAATTCTTCAAGTCTATTCCAAGATGACTCCTTCATTTTTTTCAAAGTGAAATTATGAGGTTTATTATTATCGTTCAGATTTATAGGATAAACCATTTCATTTTGATTATCAGTTTTTAATCTCATAACCGTCGGAAATACCGAAAGACTGACAGGCAAAGTTCTAGCTTCTTCAATTGCATCTTCTAAGCTCGTTGTTACTGAATTCATTGATCTTATATCTATCAATAGGTCTTTCTTACAAAAGCAAAAATTATAATTATATTTCATATTTTATTTATCTCCTTATTTTAATACTATATATTAAGATTATTCATTTGTAAAGCCTCACGATGCAGACCGACCAAATGAAAAATTAAAGCTATGTTGCATTTCAACTTGTTTAATGTTACTAAAATATGGTAAAATATAGAATATATTATAAGCCTAATTGATGTATAAAATAGGAGGAGAGCATTATGTTGATTACGGGTAATTTATATAAGCTAGGGTAAAAAGATGTTAATAAAAGTGCAGAGATTATAGCTAAAGCTTTTTCTGAATATCCTATGTTTCAGAATATATTAGGGGACAAACTTTAAAGTAGTTTCTCAAGGTGCTGTACCTGGAACTGATATCATTCAATTTGCATTGCTAAGAGATTATCAAGTCAATACTATTGACTGAATAGTTTGAATAGTTTCAAAGTATTATTACTAACTCGAAAATGAACTTTAGAAAGGAACGGACAGATGAAAAAAACATTAGTATGGGCACACAGAGGAGCCTCTGGATATGCTCCCGAAAATACATTGGAGGCATTTCAAAAAGCAATTGATTTGAATGCGGATGGCATAGAACTTGATGTACAGATGACGAAGGATGGACAACTTGTTATTATTCATGATGAAACTGTGAATCGTGTTAGTGATACAAGTGGATGGGTAAAAGATTTTACTTATGAAGAAATAAAAAAGCTTAATGTTAATAAAAAATTTCCTGAATATGGTAAAGTAACAATTCCTACATTGGAGGAAGTATATCTCCTTATACAAGATACAGAATTAGTTATTAATGTCGAGTTAAAGAATGGAATTGTGTTTTATGAAAATATAGAAGAAAAAGTAATGGAATTAACAAAGAAGATGGGGCTGCAGGAACGTACTGTTTATTCCTCGTTCAATCACTATTCTGTGATGAAGATGAAACAGTTGGACGCTTCTGTAAAGACAGGATTTTTATATGAAGACGGGTATTTGGATATGCCAGAATATGCGTCTAAGCATGGAGTGGAAGCATTGCATCCAGCATTATATAACCTGCAATATCCGAATTTTATAAAGGATTGTAAGATAAGGAACATCGATGTACGTGCATGGACTGTAAATAAGATAGAAGATATGGAAATGTTATGTGAGAGTGAGATTAATGCAATGATTACAAATTATCCCGATCTTGGGCGTAAGGTTGTGGATGAATATGAAAGAAAGATCAGAAATGGCAGGCAATGATACAACGGTGAAATATTAAAATGATCTAATTAATGCTAATAAAAATTGGAGGAGAAGTCATTTATGAAATTAAGCAAAGAAGAAAGATCGTGGGTATTAGTTGATTGCGGCAATTCAGCGTATTCTATGGCTGTTACAACTGCATTATTGCCAATCATCTTTGGCATGTTTGAAAATGTAAAAAGCAGTATGGATCTCGGATATTTTAATTCAATTGCAAGCATTTTGGTAGCAATTCTAAGTCCTATTTTAGGTACGATTGCAGACTACAAGGACAAGAAGAAGCGCTTTTTCTTGTTTTTTACTTTCCTAGGTGTATTTGCGACGGCTGCGCTTGCTTTTGTGTCTCCTTCAAGTGGACAGTGGCAGCTGTTGGTTCTTTTCTTTGTCTTGTCAGCCATAGGTTTTGCCGGTGCTAACATTTTCTATGATGCATTTATAGTGGATGTTACAAGTAATGAACGGATGGATAAGGTTTCTTCCAGTGGCTTTGCGTTCGGATATATATCCAGTGTCATTCCTTTTGGAATCAGTCTTGCGTTGATATTTCTTCTGGGAATGGACAAAGCAATCGGATATCAGATTGGGTTTATCATTACTGCCCTTTGGTGGGGTCTACTTACAATACCTATGATAAAAGATGTGAAACAGAGACACTATATTGAACCAGAACCCCGACCGGTGATTAACAGCTTTATACGGTTGGTCGATACGGTTAAGAATATTAGGCATCACAAGGTTGTATTCATCTTCCTGGGTGCATACTTTTTCTACATCGATGGCGTGGATACAATCATTAAAATGGTAGTTCCCTATGCTACAGCGGTTTTGGGTGGAGACTCACTTGATACGTTCACTTTACTTGGAATCTTATTGATTATACAGATTATTGCATTTCCCTGCGCGATTATCTATGGTAACTTAGCAAAAAGATTTTCAGCCCGGAATATGATAATTGTCGGTATTTTTACATATATTATTGCTTGTATCGCTGCGTATTTTATATCTTCCGTATGGCATATCTTTATTCTGGGGGCATTGATTGGCTCTGCCCAGGGAGGAATTCAGGCATTGAGTAGGTCTTACTATGCAAAAATAGTTCCCAAGGAAAAATCGAATGAGTTTTTCGGTTTTTATAATATCTTTGGTAAATTTTCTGCTATTGTAGGTCCTACGGTAATGGCATTGACAACAACAATTACCGGCAATGCCAGGGTGAGCATATTAGGAATAATACCACTGTTTGTTATTGGATTTATTATTTTTATGGTACTGCCAAAGGAGCAAAAGATCAGTTCAGAAATTATGGAGTGAGAATAGAAGATGGGAACAGGAAAATCAAAGCATTTGGTGGTTATCTCATATGATGCATTTTCAGAAGACAACTGGGAAATTGCAAGTAGGCTTCCAAATCTATCAAAGTTAATAAAAAATGGAGCATATAGCACAAATTTAAAAAGCGTCTATCCGACCCTAACCTATGTAGTACACTCTACAATGGTAACAGGTGTTTATCCTGATAAGCATGGGATATATCATAATAATCCGTTTCAACCATTTATCAAGGAAAAGGAGCAGAGTTGGTTTTGGTTTAAAAAGGATATCAAAGTTCCTACTATTTATGATGCTTTGAAAATGCATCGAATGAAATCAGCAGGAATTCTTTGGCCTGTAACGGGAAAGGCTTCCATCAATTATAATATACCGGAGATAAGAGCAATCAAAAATGAAAATCAGGCTATTAAAATCTTGAAAAATAGCAGTCCCCTCTTCAGCATAAGAATGGAGAATAAATTTGGACGTTTCAGAAAAGGGATAAAACAACCTTATCTGGATGATTTTACAACAATGTGTGCAGTGGATACCATTAAAAGAAAGAAGCCAGATCTTCTCTTGATGCACCTGATTGATTTGGATGATGCTAAACATGAATATGGCACAGACAGCCAGGAGATTGAGAAAGTACTAATACGAATGGATAAAAGGCTGGGTAACATTATAGAGGCCGTCGAGGAAGCGGGCATTAAGGAAGATACGACTTTTCTTATTGTTGGTGACCATGGACAGATCAATGTCAGATACAAGGTTAAGCTTAATCAATTATTGAAAGAAAAAGGCCTTATTTATGAAGAAAACGGTAAAATGAAATGGAAAGCTTATCTACAGAATGCAGGCGGAGCAGCTTATCTGTATTTAAAAGAAAACGATGACGAAGTTGAACAATTGGTATTGGATATTCTGAAAAAAGCAATAGCAGATGATTGTTTTGGAATAGAAAGGTTGTATACCAGAAAGGAAATGGATCAATGTCATGTTGGTTCCGATGCTCGATATATGTTGGAAGCAAAGAAGGGCTATTGTTTCGATGACAATTTGGATGGTCCGATCGTTGTTGACTTAGAAGAACATGGAATAAAGTATGCTACTCATGGCTATTCACCGGATAAACTTGGCTATAAATGCATATTAGTCGTATCAGGAGATTGTATAAAAAATGAGTATCAGTTAGGAGAAATTCAGATGGTAGATATAGCTCCTACAATGGCAAATATCTTGGGAATTGATTTTTCTAACGGTGACGGTAGGCCACTGAAGGAGATATTCCGTTATTAAGGTGGCTGCAAGCTGATTTTATGATATATTTTCAAGTTAGTATTGCTTTTGAAGAAAGTGTTTGAATAAAATTGCAATTATTTAAATTATAATAAAATATTAAAAACGAGGACAGACGAACGCAGTAAATATGCGAGTTGCCTGTCCTTTAATAACGATTAAACCAAAGCAGGTATAAAAGCCACACGGCTGTTCCGTTATCGGTAACATCACTTATCAATAAAAGTCCTATAATTCCTTTTGTATCCTTTTCAGAAATTCTTCTGCGGCACTGGAAAAAATCTGATACTTTTTCCAGACAATGTCTAGATTAGCTTCCAGTTTTGGCTGTAAAGGTTTGAAGCAAAGAATACTGTTTTCAGCAGTATTAACTAATTTATCAAGGCATAGTGCATAACCTAGGCCTTCTTCAACCATGAGGGAAGCGTTATAAATAAGATTGTATGTAGCCACGATATTCAGTTTTTCTAAGTCTTTTCCAATCCAACCTGATATCTCATTACTTACTAACGTCTGCCTCGAACTGAGTAGTGGTACGTTCCACAAATCATCAGGGCAAATTATGTCATGAGATGCAAGTACACTGTCCTTTCTCATTAAAACGCCCCAGGTAGCAGTAGCAGGGAGGCGGATATAGTCATATTTTTTCATTTCAGCTGGCTCGATCAGAATGCCAAAATCAAGTAAACCGTTATCTAACCGCTCTGCAACATCGTCCGCATTACCGCTAAAAAGATGATAGCGTACATGAGGATAATCATCTTGCAGTTTTTTAGCTATTTTGGCAATAAACCGCATGGCATCCGTTTCACCACCGCCGATATAGATATCCCCACTTATGATTTCATCTGGAGTGTTAAATTCCGATTCAGTTTTGTCAACCAGATTAATAATTTCTTCCGCTCTTTTGCGAAGAAGCATTCCCTCATCTGTGAGCATTACGTTACGATTTCCACGAATGAGTAATTGTGTGTCTAGTTCATTTTCAAGTTCTTTGATTTGCCTTGAAAGAGTAGGCTGCGTAACATGCAAAGAATCAGCGGCTCGGGAAATACTTCCTTCTCTTGCTACTGTAAGAAAGTAACGTAAAACTCTAAGGTCCATCGTAAAATTCTCCAATCCGTTTTATAATAGAATAACATTTTTCAGATATGCCTGTCAAGCATGGGAAGATATTTGATATAGGCATTTGATATAGAAAGAATCATGCTTTACAATAAGAGCGAAAGTAGAGGTATCTCTAATGAATAAAAAAAGTATTATGATTATTTTAACTCTAGGAGTATTCGGTATTATTAACACAGAGATGGGCGTAATTGGAATACTTCCACTTTTATCAGAATATTTTCAGGTCAGCATATCGGAAGCCGGATTGTTCGTCAGTCTGTTTGCATTGGTTGTTGCCATAGCAGGTCCAACCATGCCTTTGATGTTTTCGGGTATTAATCGTAAAAAAGTGATGGTCGCAGTCCTTGGAATTTTTTTTGCTAGTAATATGATTCAGGTATTTACATCAAATTTTTATATTGCATTAATTGCTCGTGTGATACCAGCTTTTTTTCATCCAGTTTATGTATCACTGGCATTCACGGTAACCGCTTCCACAGTCAGTGAGCAAGAAGCTCCTAAGGCTGTTTCAAAAGTTATGATAGGAGTTTCAGCGGGAATGGTGTTAGGAGTGCCGATTGTCAGCTTTATAGCAAACGCAGTTTCCTTACAGGCTGCTATGTTAACATTCGCAGTTGTTAATGCCCTTGTACTAATAATAACCTGTATTTTTGTTCCCTCTTTACCTGTCACTGAAAAATTAACTTATGGGAAACAGATTGTGATACTAAAACAACCGATTATCTGGCTGTCCATTGTAGCTGTTATTTTCTTAAATGGAGCGATTTTCGGAGTTTACAGTTTCTTTGCTGAATATCTGACAGTAGTTACTAAGATTCCGGAACAAATTGTCAGTATCATGCTTCTCGTTTATGGTCTGGCTAATATCTTAGGGAACATCCTAGCAGGAAGATGCTTAAGTAAAAGTGCAATACGGTTTGTGGGAGTGTTTCCATTTCTCTTATTGGTAGTTTACGCAATCTTGTTTTTCATAGGGCAATTCACGGTGTCTACAGCAGTAATCACATTAGTTTGGGGGATTTTAGCCGGTGCAGGAGGCAATATTAATCAATATTGGATTACGTCAGTTGCTTTTAAGGCTAAAGATTTCGCAAATGGATTATTTTTGGCAGCAACCAATCTGGGTACAACAATAGGTACAACCATATGTGGTTTCTTTATATCTCAAATGGGTATTTCATACATTGTAGTGGGAGGAATGATACTTTTAGTATTAAGCCTGGTAACTATTTTAATTAGAATTCGCAAGTATCATTCATTGAATGGTTTCCTTAAGTTGGAATAACTAATATTGATTGAATTGGCTGAATAAAAAATGTATATTTATAAAATTGAAAGGAATCACAATGAAAACGATAAAAGAACAAATACTGACTGGTGAACGTACGTTGTTCCAAAGCAGTGATTTACAGATAATCTATTCTACTTTTGCAGATGGGGAATCACCTCTCAAAGGGAGTCGGGATATTGAATTACTAAATAGTATGTTTAAGTGGAAATACCCTTTGTGGTATTGCAGAAATATCGTATTGAAAAACTGCACCCTGTTTGAGATGGCTAGAGCAGGCATTTGGTATACAGAGAACATCACGATTATAGACAGCACTATAGCTGCACCCAAAACATTCCGGTGTGCAAAGGAAGTTATTCTTAAGAAGGTCACGATGTCAAATGCTAGTGAGACTTTGTGGAAGTGTGATCAGATTACTATGGAACATGTGACAGTCAGGGGTGATTACTTTGGCATGAACAGCAGTAATATACAAATTAATGAATTTGATCTTGTGGGGAACTATTCTTTTGATGGTGTCAAGAATATGGAAATCCATAATGCTAGAATGCTTTCAAAGGACGCATTCTGGAACAGCGAAAATGTGACGGTTTATGACTCTTTTATTTCAGGTGAATATCTGGGATGGAATGCAAAAAACCTCACTTTTGTGAATTGTACAATTGAGAGCTTACAGGGTATGTGTTATATCGAGAATCTAGTGATGAAAAACTGTAGACTACTGAACACTACACTTGCTTTTGAGTACTCCACTGTAGATGTAGAGATTGAGAATACGATTGAAAGCGTTTTCAATCCGCTAGGTGGAACGATTCGAGCAGAAAGAATTAACGAAATTACACTGGATGATTCCAAGGTTGAAGTAGACAAGATACATATTATCACTATGGAGGATAAAAAGTATGCAGTATAATTTTGATACAAAAGTGAACCGCCAGGGTACGAATTCACTAAAATGGGATGTGGAAGAAAATGAACTACCTATGTGGGTAGCAGATATGGATTTTATGACTGCACCAGAGATTACATCTGCTATCCTAAAAAGAGCTGAAACAGGTATCTTTGGCTATACGATTGTTCCTGATGGATGGTACCAGGCTATTCAGGGCTGGTGGAAGGAACGTCATCATTTCACGATTAATAAAGAATGGTTGATTTTCTGTAGTGGAGTTATTCCTGCTATTTCTAGTGCAATTCGAAGATTAACAGCAGTTGGAGAGAACGTGCTTGTACAGACACCGGTTTATAACATATTTTTCAATTCTATTGAGAATAACGGAAGACACATTCTGGACAACAGGCTTAAATACGACGGAAAGGACTATAAAGTAGACTTCGAGGATTTGGAAGAGAAATTAGCCAATCCACAGACAACCATGATGATTCTGTGTAATCCACATAACCCAATAGGGATAGTCTGGGACAATGAAACGCTGGAACGAATTGGTGAGTTGTGTTTCAAACATCATGTAATTGTGCTTTCTGATGAGATTCACTGTGACCTGACAGAGCCAGGATATGAATATATTCCTTTTGCTTCTGTGTCTCAAACGTGTGAAATGAACAGCATCACCTGTATTTCGCCTACAAAAACATTTAACCTGGCGGGAATTCAAACGGCAGCTGTTATGGCTCCTAACGAAGCACTCCGTTATAAGATGGAGAGAGGGTTGAATACGGATGAAGTTGCTGAGCCGAACGCTTTTGCTATTGATGCCGCAATTGCTGCATTCACAAAGGGAGAAGGTTGGCTTGATGAATTAAGGAAATATCTCTCTAATAACAAAAAAATAGTAAGAGCAATTATTGAAACAGAAATACCAAATATAAAGTTATATGCTTCTAATGCAACGTATTTACTCTGGATTGATTGTAGCAAAGCGCTTGGTGATGGTGCGGAATTATGTAGATTCATTCGTTGCGAAACGGGTCTTTATCTTTCAGCAGGTCTTACCTATGGCGGAAACGGAAATAATTTCCTGCGTATGAATATAGCCTGTCCACGAGAATGCGTGGAAGATGCACTGCAACGACTGAAAATAGGTGTTATAGCATATGAGAAATGGGTTGCAGATTTATCATTAGAATAATGTATCTAAAAAGAAAAGAAGAATTTTAATATATTGTTGACTTTTTGAAAAATAATATCACGGAGGAATAATCAAAATGGAAAAATCAAAAGTTTATTTTACAGATTTTAGAACAAAATTGGGAGAAGGGTTACCTTCGAAATTAAAAAGACTTATGCGAGAAGCCGGAATTGATCAGATTGATATGGACAAAAAATTTGTAGCTATTAAGATGCATTTTGGAGAACTTGGTAATGTGGGATTTTTAAGACCCAATTATGCAAAAGCAGTAGCAGATGTGGTAAAGGAATTAGGAGGCATGCCATTTTTAACGGACTGTAATACTTTATACCCGGGAAGTCGTAAAAATGCAATAGAGCATCTCCAGTGCGCATGGGAAAATGGATTTACTCCATTAACCGTCGGATGCCCAGTTTTGATCGGTGATGGTTTAAAAGGAACAGATGATATAATGGTTCTAGTAAAAGGTGGGGAGTACATCAAAGAAGCAAAAATCGGTCATACCATTATGGATGCAGATGTTTTTATCAGCCTGACACATTTTAAAGGACATGAAATGGCTGGGTTTGGAGGAACTATAAAAAACATTGGCATGGGATGTGCTTCACGTGCTGGTAAGAAAGACCAGCATGCAAATGGAAAGCCGGTTATACTGGAAGATGCCTGTAGGGGATGCCTCAGATGCCAAAGGGAATGTGCTAACCACGGTCTGGAATATGATGTGGCCATGAAAAAAATGAAAATTAATGTGGATAACTGTGTTGGATGTGGACGCTGCATTGGAGCCTGCAATTTTGATGCCATCGTATTTTCGAATTATGCAGCAACAAAAGAGATGAACTGCCGCATGGCTGAATATACTAAAGCAGTAATAAATGGACGTCCTAATTTTCATATTTCATTGGTTGTGGATGTGACACCAAATTGTGACTGTCATAGTGAAAATGATGCACCAATTCTACCTAATATTGGTATGTTTGTCTCCTGGGATCCATTAGCATTAGATCAGGCCTGTGTGGATGCCTGTCTGAAAGCAGTGCCTCTTCCAAACAGTCAACTGGCTGAGAATATGGCAAATATGGATTTTCAGGATCATCAAGATCATTTTGAAAATTCAACTCCAGATTCTGAGTATAAAACGTGCCTGGCACATGCAGAAAGAATTGGACTTGGAACAAAGGAATATGAATTGATTACTATTCAGGATGGTATATCTGCGCATGCTGCCCGCCTAATGTAGCGAGAACAATGGCTTCCTTTGGAAAATATGCATATGGGGAAAATGAATCAACAGCGGTAAAACAGATCTATTCATCTGTAAAAGTAGCTGATAATAGCAACTGTGTAGCAATACAGAGAGGTCCTTTAGTATTGAGTTTAAAGCGTGTAATCGGTGCTACACGCTTTTTTTATAACCCTTTTCGATTCTGGTAATAAATAGAGTAAAAAGTCACGGCTGTTATCTAATGTGTTTGTCCATAAGTCTGCAAATTCTTATTCTGTCAAATCTGATTTATCCACAAAAGTTTAAATGTTTGAAATCGGTGTATCAATAAAGAAACATAAAGAAAACTTTATGAATAGGACAAAAGTCCCCAATATGAGATTAATTCATGGGAAAACAGTTGAATTAATCGCTTTTTTGAGACTAATTACCTTGTAGTAATTTCAAATATATACTATAATAATTTCAACAATAGAAAAGTCTTTATAGCAGGGCAAAATGATCAAAATGCATAAAAGGAAAGGGAAAAAATAGTAGATGAATATAAATAATGTTGCAAAGAAAAATGAAATCATTGCAAACATTACGCAAATTTGTGAAAATATTGAAGAGGATACAAAAATATATGAAATTATGAAATCGTGTCCTTATGAGCTGTTGCGTAAGATGAAAATCCGTGAATATAAAGCCAATGAATTTGTTCTAAACCAGGATGAAGTATATCATACCATGTACATTGTATTAGGCGGCGAGTTAGATATTTATGTAGAATCTGAGAATGGCAAAAAATATTATCTCAATACCTACCGAAAAGGCTGTTTTATTGGTGAATTAGAGATGTTTGGAAATCATCCATATGTAAGTCGGGTAGAAGCAAAAACGAATATAAAATTGTTGGAAATTGAGAAAGAAGATTTTATTCTCTGGGTACAGACAGATCGAAACATGAATGATTATTTCGTGAAAACACTTTGTGAAAGCTCTTATGCTTTATGCAGAAATATGGGAAACAATACCTTGTACTCTTTAACACAGAGAATCTGCCAGTATTTTGTCAGCAGTGTTGGGGCAAATACAAAAACAGAAAACTTAGTAGAAATATCTTCGGAAGACCTTGCAGAACGAATGGCAGTGACTCAAAGAAGCGTAAACCGTGTTTTGCAGAAACTACGTGAGGCAGGTTTCATTGAGATAGCAAAGAAAAAAATCATTGTAAAAGATGTAGATGGGTTGGTTACGCAGATAGAAAAGGAAAATTAGTGCTTTTAATTTAATAACGAGAAGAGGAATGAATAATGGAAGAAAAACAGGCGCACATCAGATTATCAAAGCAAGACTGTGCTAAGTATGCAATTTTACCTGGAGATCCGAAAAGAATTGACCATATTATCAAATATTTGACAGACGTGAAAGAACTTGCTTACAATCGAGAAATGAGGAGCATCAGCGGATATTACAAAGGAATCAAAGTATTAGCTGTGTCCACTGGAATGGGAGGAGCTTCTACCGGAATTACAGTAGAGGAACTACATAATATAGGTGTGGAATATATGATACGAATCGGAAGTTGCGGAGCACTAGATCGTTCCATTCGCCTTGGAGATTTGATTTTAATCAATGGTGCGGTTCGTGATGATGGAGCATCAAAAAGTTACATTGAAGCAAGTTATCCGGCAATTCCGGATACACGTTTATTAATGGCAACGATTCAGGCTGCAGAGGATCAGAAATTTCAATTTCATATCGGACGCGGAAGAAGTCATGACAGCTTTTATACAGACAAGGAAGAAGAAATAGATGCCTACTGGTCCAAATACGGAATACTTGGTGCAGATATGGAAACAGCAGCATTGTTTACTATTGGAGCAATAAGAGGTGTGAAATGTGCCTCAATATTGAATACAGTAGTGGAGTTTGAAGATGATTTGGAGAAAAACATCAACGATTATGTCGATGGTGAATCGGTTGTGAAACAAGGCGAGGCGAATGAAATTATAACTGCGCTGGAAGCCTTTGTGATAGAAAATAAAATAAATGGAGGAAAAGGTTATGAGTAAAAAAGGGAAAAGTTTATGGTCAATGAAATTTAACACAGCAACACTGGTATTGATTCCGGCAGCTATCGGTATTAACTATCTAGGGAAATTGTTTGCAGGCGTATTAAAATTGCCATTATGGCTAGATTCGATCGGTACCTGTATTGCTGCAGTACTTGCTGGACCAATCGTAGGAGCTATCTGTGGTGCTGCAAATAACATCATTTATGGTCTTACGATGGATCCAATTTCTACTGTATATGCATTAACTAATATTGCAATTGGTTTAGTCGTTGGTATCTTAGCGCATAAGGGATTTATGAAAAATATCAAACTTTCCTTAGTAACAGCAATTGTTGCCGGTTTGGCTGCAGTCATTGTATCTACACCGCTCAACATTGCATTCTGGGGTGGAACAACCGGAAATGTTTGGGGCGATGCTGTTTATGCATGGGCACTTGCTAACAATTTACCAGTATTTCTTGCTTCTTTCTTAGATGAACTCATTGTAGACTTACCAGATAAAATAGCAGTGTTATTAATTGTTTTTGGAATTTCTAAGAGTCTTCCTAAGAATCTTGTTGCATTATATCAAAGCGGAGACACCATCGAAAGTCTTGATATTTAACATGTTGCAAAATTGATTAGTGACTGAGAGGAACACAAAATGAAAAGTATCAGCTTGTATGAGGAAAAAGGCTCCATATTAAACAAATTGGCACCAGAAAGCAAGATTCTATATATCATTGTTGCATTACTACTGCCTGAGATTGTAGGAAACAAAATTGTAAGCGTGATATTTATTGTTCTCAGTATTATCCTGTTATTAGTTTCCAAAGTATTAAAGAAAACAATACCAATTTTAGGAGTATCCGGATTTGTTTTACTGACGGTTGTTATTATTCAGGGATTATTTAGAGCTGGAAATGTAGTACCGGTACTTAGTCTTGGACCTGTAATATTTTATAAAGAAGGCTTACTGTTTGCAATGGAAATAGTTGTTAATGTGCTAAACATTCTACTTAGCTTCTGCATACTGATTTTGACAACAAAACCTTCTGATATGATCGAGAACTTTGTGCGAAAAGGATTTTCAGCAAGATTCGGGTATGTATTTATCTCTGTTTTTCAGATCATTCCGCAGATGACGGAAACAATGTCAACTATCACGGATGCACAGCGAAGCAGAGGTATGGAGACAGAAGGAAATCTACTTGTGCGAATTAAGGCATTTATTCCTCTCATATCACCGGTTGTTATGAGTTCACTGATTAATACAAAAGAGCGTGCACTTGCTTTGGAAGTTAGAGGATTTAACTCAAAAAATAAAAAAACATTTCTAAATGATGAGAAAAAATCAGGTGCCGATAAATTTATACAGATTGGTATGCTAATTATATTACTACTTGGTATAGTCTGGAGGGTTGTAGGATGTCTAAAATAGTAGTTGAAAATTTGAAATATAAATATCCTGCAACGGATGTTCTGGCTTTAGATGGGATTTCTTTTTCCGCTGGGGCAGGTGAATTTATTGGAATTATTGGTAAAAATGGTTCAGGAAAAAGTACACTATGCCAGGCAATTGCAGGTTTAGTACCAAACTTTCACAAAGGATCTTATGGCGGAAAAGTTATGGTTGATGACTTTGAAGTAAAAAATGTAGATATTAGTGATATTTGCGAAAAAGTTGGAATCGTATTCCAAAATCCATTTAATCAAGTAACCGGTTCTAAATTAACCGTTTATGAAGAAATTGCATTTGGTTTGGAGAATTTAGGAATTCCAAAGGAAGAAATGATACAGCGTATCGATGAAGCAATGGAGCTTTTGGATATTAGTAAATATAAGGACAGAAATCCATTTGACCTTTCGGGTGGACAGATGCAACGTATGGCAATTGCAAGTATTATAGCAATGAAGCCGGAAGTCATTGTTTTAGATGAGCCAACTTCCCAGTTGGACCCACAGGGAAGAGAAGAGGTTTATCAAGCAGTACAAAAGTTAAGTAAAAAAGGAATTACCATTTTCATGGTAGAACACAACATGGAAAAAATTGCTTCTTACAGCGATTTTGTACTCTTATTAAACGAAGGTAAACAGATTGCATTTGATACACCGCAGAAGATTTTCTCTAGAGAAGATTTAGATTCATATGGTGTAGAAACACCTGTATTTACGAAAATTTGTCGTGTATTAGGAAAAAAGAATCCAGTGACCCAATGTTATCCGGTTACGTTGGAGGAAGCAAAGGATTTACTGAAAAATGAAAAGGGGGAAATGTAAATGGACAAGAATAAAAAACTTGAAATCAAAGATTTACATTTCTCTTATACACAGGGAGATGAAATCCTAAAGGGGCTCAATTTTACAATAGATGAGCGTTCTACAGCAATTATTGGACAAAATGGTGCAGGTAAAACAACTTTTGTAAAATTGTTAAAAGGTCTTTTGCGTCCAACAAATGGTTCCATATTATTTGAAGGAAACGATATTGTAAATATGACCGTTGCGCAATTAGCGAAACACATCGGCATGGTTTTCCAAAATCCTGATGATCAGATTTTTAAAAATCGTGTAATTGATGAGGTTATGTTTGGAGCGTTAAAAATTGGCATGGACGAAACCATCGCAAAACAAAAGGCAAAGGCTGCTTTAGAACTTGTTGGCTTGGAAGACCTTGCAGAAGAAAATCCCTATGATTTAGGATTGTCCAGTCGAAAACTGGTTGCAATCGCCTCTATTTTAGCAATGGATACGAAGGTTATCATTTTTGATGAACCAACAATTGCACAGGATTATCATGGCAAAGAACTGATTAAATACATAATTCGTAAGCTTCGTGGGGAAGGAAAAATAGTTATCACAATTATACATGACATGGATTTTGTGGCAGACACGTTTGAACGTGCCATTGTCTTTGCTAAGGGAAATATTTTGCTTGACGGAACAACAAGAGAAGTTTTTGCCAAGGAAGATATATTAGAGCAAGCATACCTAGAACAACCAAACGTAACTAGACTTTGTCAAAGCTTAGGCTACGACGAAATTTTTCTGACAACGGATGAATTTATTACTTACCAGAAAGCGAAGCTGTAGTAGCGGTTAACAAAAATAAGATTGAAAATGCAAAGTTGAAAGCTGAAGGATACCGATTAGATTATTCTAAATCTAATCGGTTCTTTTTATGGAAAAAAGGATATCTCCCTTACGCTATGTAGTATAAATAATAAGTTTCAACCCATGTGGAGTTTCACTGTCTACTATATAATTAGAGAAAAATTGAATGAATTGAATTATTAATTTTTGGACGCACTCATTTAAAAGTATATAATGGGTGAGTTTTTACTAGAAATTTGTATAAATACTTTGAACTTGAGGTCAATATGGTATAATGGAAATACAAGAAAAGATACATACTAACATAAGTAACTTATATATGAATTGTAATTGGGTTTTGGTTATCTAATGAATGGGTTTGAGTTATTCAAAAATCTATTGAAAGAGGGTTTTACTATGGAAAAACAGTCTACGAAAGACGCGAAATCCCCGTCCCAACTAATTGACGAGAGAATTGAGGAACTGGGCGATTGGCGGGGCCAGATGCTATCAAAATTGCGAAACTTAATCAGACAAGTCGATCCGGAGGTAGTCGAGGAGTGGAAGTGGAGGGGGGTTCCTGTGTGGTCTCTCGACGGGATGATATGTACAGGGGAGTCTTACAAGAACGTCGTGAAGATGACTTTCGCCAAGGGAGCATCACTAAAGGATCCCTCGCATATCTTCAATTCAAGTCTGGATGGGAACACCAGAAGGGCCATCGACTTCCAGGAGGGAGAAGAGGTGGACGAGGAGGCGCTTAAAGAACTACTTCGCGCTGCCATTGACTTAAACAAGTCCAAAATTAGAAAATGAGTAAAATATCAGTGATGTAGTTAAATTAAATATTTTAAACATTGAGGCCAACAAATGCATTATTATAGCGGATGTTGGCCTTTTCTTATGGTGTTTCAAGATACTTTTCAAGCAATATAAAGATGTAATTATTCATTTTAGAAAAAATAATAAAGATTTTACTTGCGTTGAAGTTAACTCCATGTGATATGCTTGAATTAAATTAAATCATAAAAGAAATTGGAGGAAATGAAATGAAGAAATTAGGATTTGGTTGTATGAGACTTCCCATGAAACAGGGAAATGAGGGTATGGAAGTAGATTATGAGCAGTTTAATCAGATGATCGATGTATTTTTTGATGCTGGTTTTTGCTATTTTGACACTGCACATGGTTATATTGGAGGGAAAAGTGAGATTGCAATAAGAGAATGTCTGGTTAAGAGATACCCTAGAGATTCCTATATCCTTACCAATAAGCTGACGACTCATTTCTTTCAAAAAGAGGAAGAAATCAAACCGTTATTTGAGCAACAGCTTGTCAATACAGGAGTGGAATATTTTGATTATTATCTTATGCATGCTTTGAATGGGGATTTCTATCAAAAATATGTCAGATGCCATGCATTTGAGATAGCAAAACAATTAAAAGAAGAAGGTAAGATAAAACACATCGGCATATCGTTTCATGATAAAGCGGCGGTACTAGAGAAAATTTTAATTGAACAACCGGATATTGAAGTAGTTCAGATTCAATTTAATTATGCGGATTATGATGATCCAAGCATTGAAAGCTATGGCTGTTATCAGGTGTGTGAAAAATATAATAAACCAGTCATCGTAATGGAACCTGTGAAAGGAGGCGGACTTGTCAATTTGCCGGAAGAAGCTAAGAAAATCATTGATGATTTCAATAAGGAAGCCAGTTATGCCAGCTATGCAATTCGTTATTGTGCCTCCTTTGAAAAGATCTTCATGGTATTAAGCGGTATGAGTACAATGGAGCAGATGGAAGACAATATTAGCTATATGAAGGAATTCATTCCTTTCACGGAAGAAGAATATCAGCTTGTCGACCGTATTAGGGACATGTTAAAGAACCAGGATACGATTCCCTGTACAGCTTGCCAGTACTGTGTGGATGGCTGCCCTAAGAAGATAGCAATTCCAGATTTGTTTGCCTGTTATAATGCTAAAAAACAATTTAATGACTGGAATAGTGATTGGTATTATGGTGTACATACTAAAGACAAAGGAATTGCAGCAGATTGTATCAAATGTGGAAAATGTGAAAAGGTCTGTCCTCAACATTTGAAGATAAGGGATCATATAGATGAAGTCAGCGCTATATTTGATAAAAGGAGGCAAGACGGTGTGCATAAGGTATATGAAGCAGGTAAAAATCTATTAATAAACAATTAAAGTGAGATATCTTTTAGAACAAACCAATTCTAGTATAAGTTTACTAATTGGAGTTAACTCAATAGGATGCATTTTTCATATATTTGATGAAATTTGATTAAATTAAAAACAGTGCTTGCCTTGGACTTAACTCCAGGTGATAGAATGATAATAGTCAGATTCATAAGGTAATACTAATGTTTATGACAATTGAAATAATGCATATAAATTGGATAATTAGGAGGTGACAGAATGGCAAAAAAGTTAATCGTGTATTTTTCAAGAAAAGGTAACAATTATGTAAATGGTTCTATAAAAAATTTATCTGTTGGCAATACAGAATTAGCAGCGAATATGATAAAGGAATTAACAGGAGCCGATATATTTCAAATTAAACCAGTGATAGAGTATTCTGCTGATTACGACGAATGTACAAAAGAAGCTCAGAGAGATAAAAGAGCGAATGTCAGGCCTGAATTCAAAAATGCGCCGAAAGATATTGATGAATACGACACAATTTATCTTGGCTATCCGAATTACTGGGGAACTATGCCGATGCATGTATGGACATTTCTTGAGAAATATGATTTTACAGGTAAAATAATTAAGCCTTTTTGCACACATGAAGGCAGTGGATTAGGAAACAGTAAAAATGATATCCAGAAATTGTGTCCTGGTGCTAAAACTGAAAATGGAATTGCTATTCATGGTGCAGATGTAAATGGAGCGAAAGGTGCTATTGAAAAGTGGGTATAGTAAGAAGGTTCCACTTTAATGAGCCCATTAATTCATGACAATAGAAAGTTCGCAAAGCATGCTTTCAATCGTTTATTATAGAATAAGGAGATAAAAATGAATAATTTTATTTATGATATACCAACAAGAGTATATTTTGGTGAAGATCAGTTAGGCCATCTTGGTGAAGAATTAAGTAAATACGGAAAAAGAGTCCTGTTAACCTATGGTGGAGGTTCCATCAAAAAGATAGGTCTTTACGACAAAGTTGTGGAAGAAATTAAAAAGGCGGGGCTTGAACTGTTTGAATTATCTGGGATTGAACCAAATCCGAGAGTTTCTTCTGTGAATCAGGGAGCAGATATCTGTAAAAAAGAGAATATCGATGTGCTTCTGGCTGTCGGTGGAGGATCTGTAATCGACTGTACTAAATATATTGGAGCGGCAACCTATTATGATGGAGATGCATGGGATATTCTCTTGCAAAAAGTTCCAGTGGAAAAATGCCTTCCAATTATTGATGTATTAACTTTGTCTGCAACCGGTTCGGAAATGGACTGTGGTGGAGTAATCAGTAATCCGGAAACAAAGGATAAGATTGGTCTTATGTTCCCAGTAATGCAGCCAAAAGTTTCTTTTCTAGATCCAACAAACACTTATACTGTAAGCAGATACCAGACAGCATGTGGGGCAGCGGATATGCTAAATCATATCATGGAAGTTTATTTCAATATGGATCAGGACCTTTATATGCTTGATACAGTTATGGAAGGATTGATGAAAACAATCATTAAATATACGCCGATTGCTATGCAGGAACCGGATAATTATGAAGCAAGGGCAAACCTTATGTGGACTTCTTCCTGGGCAATCAATGGATTTGTGAATGGCGGAAAAAGGCAGGCATGGAGTTGCCATCCGATGGAACATGAAATATCAGCCATTTATGATATTACTCATGGACTTGGTCTTGCTATTCTAACTCCACGTTGGATGGCCTATACACTGGATGATACAACTGTCTCAAAATTTTATCAGTTTGGATGTAATGTATTTGGTATCAATCCAGCGTTAGAACCAATGGATGTAGCTAAGAAGAGCATTGAAATGGTTTCTGATTTCTTATTCAAGACTTTAGAATTACAGAGTACGTTCACAGAAATAGGAATTGATGAAACTAACTTTTCTATTATGGCCAAAAAGGCATGTTGGGGTGCGGTATTACCAGGTTTCAAGCCATTAGATCAGCAGGATATTGAGAATATTTTCAGAATGTGTCTGTAAAACAAAAGGTCATCAGACTAATAAGTCTGGTGGCCTTAAATAAAGTCGATATAAAGAGAGCGACAATGAAAAGGAAATCTGCCCACAGTCAACAATATTGGACGGATTTAGATTTTTTGATTATAAACAGTTGCTATGTTTTTGCTGACTATATAGCAATGATACTGTATAATGATAGCAATGAATGTTTTTTCACGGTGGAGCGAAGGTAATAGAATTTACGATAGGAGATGAATATGAAAAGACTGCTTGGAATTTTATTTATGTCATTAATTGTATTGGGAATATTCTCTGGATTGTTATATTTAAAAGTTGAAGAAACGAATACATATAGCCAGATTATGGGAATTGTAAATCAGAATACACAAACTGCAAATAATAATATAAAAATAAATAATGGCGGTTTATCAGATAAATCAGATGAAAAGGTAATTCAAGATAAAAAGAACGATTCGGAATCGAAAACAGTGAAAAAGAAAAAAGCAAAAAAAGATAATACAGCTAAAGTGGATGAGAATAAAGCTTTAAGCAGTGCAGATTCGAATCCATTGGATATCAATGTTCCTATCACGGAAAATGTGAAAGAAAGTATTCCAGAGGAGGAGTTAAAAGCCGTACAAAAAGCGGATATGCTTCCAGTGGAAGGGACTGGAGAAGAAATAGCGGATACCAGCGTTATTGTAGATGAGGGAGAGTTGGTTGAAAATTATTCTTTTTCGGAACAGATGTATCCTTATAGGACAATGCTAAATAATGAAGAGCAGAAAGCTTATGACCAGATATATGCAAATACTCTCAATTATAACAGCGGCCCCTTTGCGCTTCAGGCTTCTATTAATATCTCTCAAATGGAAGATGTTATGACAGCAGTCTATAATGACCATCCTGAATTATTCTGGCTAGAAACACAGTATGAATACCAGTATGGAAGGGATAGGAAAGTTTATAGTATCAAGCTTAAATTTAATGAAACAATCGATGACATTGACAGTAATGTGGCTGGTTTTAATCAGAAAGTTAATGAAATCGTTGATTTAGCAAGGGAATACGAAACTGATGTGGAAAAAGAACGATTTGTACATGATTATCTTATTAATGCTACTACATATGATGAAAGTGCCCCCATGCATCAAAGTGCGTATAGTGCTTTAGTGAATGGAAGAAGTGTGTGTGCAGGCTATTCAAGAGCTTTTCAACATATAATGATGCAGATGGGGGTTCCGACATATTATTGTACAGGTGTAGCGGATGGGGGTGCCCATGCGTGGAATATCATAAAATTAGGTGACAGTTTTTATAATGTGGATTCTCTCTGGGATGATTCCGTTGGAGAACAGTATAGCACAGAGTGTTATTTGTATTTTAATGTTCCTGATTCGGAATTTAATACGGAACACAGAAGAACCGGGTTATCAATGAACCTTCCGGCTTGTACGGGAACGGATATGTCTTATGAATCTGTCTTTGGCAACAGTGCAATGGGTGATATGCTCTCTTCTTACGGACTGACAGAAGAAGAGGTTATAGACAGTTTGGAGGAATATTATGATTTTTGTGAAGAAAATATAACAGAATCGGGAGTAGGACAGAGTAGTTTTACTACTGCCTTAACTGATATGGAGTTATTCGATGAAATATACGATGATGCCACACAACAAGGTTATATGGAAGGCTATATGAGTATGGTGGCCGAAAATCTTGGTTTATCAGACTACAAGATATCTTTAGAGTTTTCTGTCAATGAACTTCCCGATGGACACATGATTTTAACCCAATATAACAGTCTTATATCAAGATAAGAAATCAATGGGGTGCCAGCATCAATGGATTTTTTTGTATTCCCAAGTCATGCTGAGGCAGTTTGTCGGCTGTCGAAGAAAGCCCAATATTTTAAAGCCATACAGGCCGCTTATTTTCAAGCTATTTGAAAATAAGAGGTTTTTTTTTGTTTCAGACAAGATTGTTGTAACAATATAATATTGGATAGGAAGTGAGAGAAATGAGTAAGAATGAAGAGATGTATTCTTCTTGGTAGGGACACCCCGTTACACAAAGTGATAAGGTCAAAAACAATCTTCTCCTGCCTATTATGAAAGTGAGAAAACAATCTTCACATTAACAAAACAGAAACAATTCTCAAACAAAAAAAGAATATTTAGAGGATAATATGTAGACATAAAAAGAAGCAATAAAAGAAAGAAAATAACTGTAAATAAAAACTGATTTAATGATAAAAGGAGAAAAAATTATGAAAGCACAAGGAAAAAACATAGTAGTAACAGGTGGAGGAAATGGAGTAGGAAGAGAGCTGGTTTTGCAGCTTCTTGAAAAGGGAGCTACCGTATTTGCTGCAGATATTAATGCAGAAGCACTAAAAGAAACTGTAAAAATAGCACAAAACAATAAATCTTTATTTACATATGTTGTTGATATTTCAAATAATGAAGAAGTTAAAACCTTTGCGGAAAAGGTAGTTGAGGAACATGGAAAGGTTGATGGAATCATCAATAATGCTGGTATCATTCAACCATTTATTTATTTGAATGAATTGGAAATGGATCGTATTGACAGAGTGATGAATATTAATTTCTATGGAACACTTTATATGGTAAAGGCATTTTTACCACACTTGCTGAAACGTCCTGATGCACATATTGTAAATGTTTCAAGCATGGGAGGTTTTTTACCAGTACCAGGTCAAAGTGTTTACGGTGCATCAAAAGCAGCAGTAAAGCTTCTGTCTGAGGGGTTGTCGTCAGAGCTAACGGATACTAATGTAAATGTCTCTGTTGTAATTCCAGGTGGTATTGCCACTGATATCAAAAAGAATTCGAACATCTCATATAAAGTATCAAGTGATAGCAGTAAATCTAAGATGATACTAACACCTGTGCAAGCAGCGGGACTCATTATTAAAGCAATGGAAAAAAATAAGCTTCGTACCTATATCGGAAAAGACTGCAATGTTATGAATGCACTTTACAAACTAAGTTCTCGTTTTGCAATGAGCATGATTAATAAAGTTATGAATTCTAATGAACATTAATTCTGTGGAAGACAGAAGGGTGTATTGAAAAGGTTAAATAAAAAAATTCGTAGGAGAGAAAAGAAAATGAAAAATATATGTGTTATTACAGGAGGAGGCAGTGGTATGGGACTTGCCACTGCCAGATTAATGGGAAAAAATCATTACATTATTATATGTGGTAGAAGTGCGATGAAGTTAGAAAATGCAGTTAGGGAGTTACAGGAGGAAGGAATTGAAGTAGAAGCATTTGCCTGTGATGTTTCAGACTATAGAAGTGTAGAAAAATTAGCAAATCATGCAAAGGAAAAGGGGAAGGTTACCGCAGTAATCCATGCGGCAGGATTGTCACCGCATATGGGAGATGCAGAGCAGATTATGGAAGTTAATGCCTTGGGAACAATAAATATAAATAATGCATTTTATAAAGTCGTTATGGAAGGGGCTTGCATTATTGATGTATCGTCAATGTCTGCCTACATAACGCCGAAATTCATTATGCCGGTCAGAAAGTATAAATATAGTGTTCAGGATCCCCAACTTTTTATGAAGAAAATAATGAAGTATATTAATTTCTTTCCTAAAAAAGTACGTGCAGGGGTATCTTATGGGATATCTAAGCATTTTGTTATATGGTTTGCAAAGCAGGATGCAGAAAGATTTGGGAATAAAGGTGTCAGGGTAATTTCTGTCTCCCCAGGAAATTTTGAAACACCTATGGGTGAATTGGAAAAAGAAGAAGCAGATGCTTATACCAAATATTGTGCCATCAAGCGTTTTGGTCATGTAGATGAAATAGCCAGTTTGTTTGCTTATTGTGCCAGTCCAAGTGCTGGATATTTGACAGGAGTAGATATTTTATGTGATGGAGGACTGGTAGCATCTGGCATAAATCCACTTAAGAAAGGAAATCTATAATTATGAAAACACAAAATGAAGATAGAAAAAAGCAAAAAAGAGTGACAAAGAGTATTAGAAGTCAAATTATTGCGACAGGTCTATGTCCATTAGTTTTAATGTCGACATTAGTCTCTGTTTTATCTTTAAATGGAACTAACCCTATGTTAATTGCTAACATCATAGCGATGGTACTTCTTGTGGGTATTATACAATTACTCTATGTTGCAAATAGCATAGTGAAACCTATCCGCGAAGCGGAAGACTGCATTGTACAGATAGCAGATGGAAATCTGGACATTTCGATTGATGAGAAAATGAGAAAACGAAAAGATGAGATTGGTTCTATGTCTGAGTCATTGATTGTTTTACGAGATAAAATGAAAGATACAATATCAGACATTCAGAATGTCTCAGAAAAGCTGGTGCATTCAGAAGACATTCTGGAAAGAATGGTTGGAGAAGCAAGCGTTGTTACTGGAGAGATAGAATCTGCAGTGCAGATTATTTCGGATGATGCAAAAAAACAGTATGATGATATGAATGAGGCATCTGAGCATATTGATGAGATGGGTAACCTGATTAGCAATATTGTAGGCAGTGTGCAACATTTGGAGGAAACAACAAGTGAAATGAAAGAGGATGGAAACCGGTCGATAGATATAATGAATGATCTTGACGAATCGAATGAACGAACAAATAATGCAATTGAGCGGATTAATAAGCAGGTACATTCGACATATGATGCATCTGTCCGGATTAATGATGTTATCCAGATGATTACATCGATTGCGAAACAGACGGTATTACTTGCGTTGAATGCCAGTATAGAAGCTGCAAGAGCCGGGGAACATGGTAGAGGGTTTTCTGTAGTTGCAGAAGAAATCAGTAAGTTGGCAAACCAGTCAAGCGAATCTGCAAAAGAAATTGATGGAATCATTGGAGGCTTGTCAACAGAATCTGGAAAAATGCTGGAGATTATGAATGAAGTTCTGGCAGATGTTGAAAAACAGAGAGAAAAACTGATTGAAACACAGGGTCATTTTGAAAAAGTGAATGATGGGATTGGAGTTTCGTTACAGGAAATATTAGAAATAAGAGCACAGACCAAAACCTGTGATGCTGCCAGAGGAAAGATTACGAAATCCATAGAAGCATTGAGAATGATATCGGAAGAAAGCGTATATTCTACGAATGATTCACTGACATCTGTAACCGGATTGAATCAAAATATCAGCGAGATTGAATCAACAGCAGCATTATTAAAAGATTACTCGGAAACACTGAATAATCAGGTGCAGTATTTTTCTGTTAAATAAGAAGGATTAAAGTAATCTGGAAGTGGTGTAATAAAATTATATTTACAGATATCGTTTGGTGAAAAATTCTTTCGATATCTGTTATTATATATTATAATATAATACCTATTAACAATTCTGAAACAATTTTCTAACAAATTACAAACAAAATGAGTGTAAAATCTCTTTGTATGATATTATAGTGTTAAGTGGAGCGAACATATGAAGGATAAAAATTATATTAGAGTAATTCAATATGCAAAAAATACAAGTGCTTTATATACGAATCAGTATGGAAGTAAAATGAGCCGTTCACTGCATATAACTGGAGCAGCAGCAACGGCAAGTACATTTATTGCCATAGGTAAGCTTATTATGGGGATTTTCTCATTGTCTTATTTCACATGCGCAAATGCATTTTATTCTTTTGGAATGATTGGAGCAAAAAGGATTGCATTGACAGGTATCCGAAAAGCTCAGAATAAAAGTGAACAATATCAATATTATTTTTGTTCTGGAGCTGTACTGATAGTTTCCAGTTTACTATATATTATTTATTCAATACGATTATTTTTCAGCCCAATCAAAAGTTCATACCATATGTATATAGCGATTGGAATTGCCGCAGTGACATTTACAGAAGTTGGATTGAATATCAGAGGGGTGATTGTAACAAGACATAACCATACGTTACTAATTCATGTAATAAAGATGATTAATTTGTCATCTTCACTAATTGCAATTGTTTTAACACAGACGGCATTACTGTCATTTACAAACAAAGAAGCAGATTCATTAGAGATTTCTAAAGCTAATGGTGTGATAGGAATATTAATGGGCACAGTAGCAACACTGAAAGGAATCTACATGATTTATAGGGTGAAGAAGCTGAAAAAACAGGATGACTTATTAATAGAAGGTTAGATGAATGCAAGCACTCATTCTCAAAACTTGGAGGACAAATAATGATTAAAATATTAGTAGTGGAAGACGATGCAGAATTAAACAAGATTGTCTGTACTTATTTAAATGATAGTGGTTTTCAGGCCAAAGGCTGTCTTAATGCGAATGATGCATATGAGGAAATGTATAACAACATGTATGAGTTGATAATTTCTGATATTATGATGCCTAAAATCGATGGATTTGAGTTCGCCAGGACGGTACGTCAGGTAAACAGAACAATTCCGATTTTATTTATGTCTGCTAAAGATGACCTATCATCGAAACAGAAGGGATTTCAGCTTGGAATCGATGATTATATGGTAAAACCAATTGAACTAGGTGAGTTGCTGCTCCGTGTAAGAGCACTGCTTCGCCGTGCAAATATTGAAATGGAGAGAAAATTAGTAATAGGAAATCTTACACTTGATGCAGATGCGGTGAGTGCCACAATAGAGGATGAAGAAGTAACAGTTACTACCAGAGAATTTAATATCATATATAAGTTGCTTTCCTATCCAAAAAAAACCTTTTCACGGGCACAGCTCATGGATGAATTCTGGGGCGTTGACACAGATACAAGTCTTCGAGCAGTAGATGTGTATGTAACAAAACTGAGGGACAAGTTCTCTGAGTGTGATGGATTTAAAATAGTGACAGTAAGGGGAATTGGATACAAGGCGGTGTTGTCATGAAAAAGGATATTAGGTCGGATTTGAAGAGAAGAAATAATGCAAATGTGGTATTAATATTTATTCCAACGTTGTTGTTCTTTTGCTTTATTACTACTGCCCAGTTCTTCATTTTAGGCGAATACCTGGATTACAGACATATTGCAACAATCCATATCATACTGCTTCTTCTTTTTTGGGTTCTATGTGCATCAATTTTTACATTTGTTACGTTTCATCAGATCAATAATTGGTATGAAAAACCAATGAAAGATTTTGCGAAAGCAACGAATCAGGTGGCCAATGGTGATTTTTCTGTCTATGTTGCACCAATTCATTCTGCAGATAAGATGAATTATTTAGATTATATGTTTCTTGATTTTAATAAGATGGTGGAGGAACTGGGTAGTATTGAAACATTGAAGACGGATTTTATATCAAATGTATCTCATGAGATAAAAACACCGATTGCAGTGATACAGAATTATGCGGAATGCTTGCGGAAGGACTCTATTTCTGAAGAACAGAGGGTGGAATATGCAAAAGCAATTGAAGATGCTTCGAAACGTTTGGCAAACCTAATTACCAATATTTTAAAATTAAATAAACTTGAAAATCAGAAGATACAACCGGATGTTTCAGAATATGATATTTGCAGGCAGCTAAGTGAATGTGCAATTCAATTCGAAGAGGTATGGGAGAAGAAAGATATAGAATTTGAAGCTGACATTGAAGACAGGGCAATGATCTGTGCGGATGAAAGTCTTATGGAATTAGTCTGGAATAATCTATTATCGAATGCCTTCAAGTTTACGGAAAATGGTGGGACCGTTACTTTAAAACAGACTTCCACAGAAGATGATATTATAGTGTCTGTTTCTGATTCAGGATGTGGAATGAGTGAAGACAGCATAGAACATATTTTTGATAAATTCTATCAGGGTGATACTTCCCATTCAAAAGAAGGAAATGGGCTGGGACTTGCCCTGACATTACGAGTACTGCAACTACAGGAAAGTTCAATTAGTGTAAAAAGTGCACCAGGGATAGGTACTACATTTACAGTTACCATACCGGTTTCTATTGCAGATAACAGGGAAGATGATGGAGAACAGGAGGAGGTCTACTTATGAGTGAAAAAATAAAAGACAGCCATTCGTTTGTGGGATATGAGTATAAAGAAGTAATTACAAATAAAGAAAAGATTTCATTTTTAATAGATGGATATAAGAATTTTGGCTGGGTAATTGATGAAAATATAAGTCATAATATACCCGGAACGACACCAAATCACAATCCATATGCAAATGTTGTCCTACGTTTAAAAAGAGATCGTAAGATTATTAATAAAATGGAGCTTACCAGATTGCAGAGGAATTTTGAATTCTGCATAAAAGAAATAAATCATCTGGAAAAGTCAAAAACTTCAACCGCTACCATGTATGCACTTATAGTTGGAATTATCGGAACAGCATTTATGGCGGGATCTGTATTTGCGGTAACGGCGACACCACCAATGATTGCATTATGTATCATTTTGGCGGTACCTGCTTTTGCAGGCTGGATATTACCTTATTTTATATATAAAATCGCTGTAATAAAAAGAACAGAAAATGTCGCTCCATTAATTGAAGAAAAACAGGATGAAGTTTATGAGATTTGCGAAAAAGGGAGTAAGCTTTTATACTGATAAGCAAGCCATTAAATTTATTTTAAAGGACATATAGCCAGAAATATTTGGTTATGTGTCTTTTTTTTATAGAAAAATAAATAAATTAATAATTCTCAAACAGATTTCAAATATTACGTAAATGAAGGCATAGTAAGATAATCCTATGAAAAGAAGTAAAAATCAAATAGAAAATGGAGGTATTACTATGAGTGAAACAACAAATAATGGAAATGACTTTGTGGGATTTGAATACAAGGATGTTACCATAAAGAAAACCATGCAGTCAATTTATGTGGATAGTTACAGTAATTTTGGGTGGATTTTTGAAGAAAATAATGTGTCGGTTGGAAAACCTGATTATATTATAATGAAGTTTAAGCGTAACAGAAAAATCCGTAATAAAGCAGAGTTAACGAGACTTCAGAGACAATTTGATGCATATGTGGCAGAGATTCTTCGGCTAGAAAATTCAAAGAAGACAAAAGCAGCTGCAGTTGCATATGTGGTTGGGGTTATAGGTACAGCATTTATAGCCGGTTCTGTATTTGCAGTAACGGCAGGAAATGTAGGTACTTGTGTTGTATTGGCAATACCGGGATTTATTGGCTGGATTATACCTTATTTATTATTCAGAAGAATAAATGAAAAGAGTACAGAACAGGTAAATCCGCTGATTGGTCAGAAGTATGATGAACTCTACAGTGTATGTGAAAAAGCAAATGGATTATTAAATTAAGAGAGGTAGTTGCGATATGAAGAAAAAGAAAAATGGAATTATTGTATTTTTAATAGCTGGAATTGCAGTAATTGCTGGTGCAATTGTCTTGCATCTCAAAGGGAAAAAATAAAATAAGAAGAAAGGATGAAAAAATGGATTCATCAGCACTTATATTAAATTGGCATAGACCGGATAACACATCAAATCTGTTTTCTGCTGTTTCTAATGAATCGGATCCACATGTTTTTCATATGACAATCGAACTAAAAGAAAGAATTTCACCACGGATTCTGCAGGGAGCATTGGAACAGACACTTCCATATTTTCGTGCATTTGACGTAAGGTATAAACAACACTTTTTTGGAAGTAGGTTTGAATCCCAAATAGAAAATCCAGTCGTTAGTAAAGAATCAAATGTCCTATGCAGACATTTCACAAGTAGAACAGATAGGGGATTTTTATTTCGGGTATTGTATGGGGATTACCAGATTCATTTGGAGGTATTTCATGCATTAACGGATGGAGCTGGTGCCTTGGAGTTTCTTAAGGCTATCGTCTACCGTTACATACAGTTAGCGCATCCGATGAGTTTTGATAGTGAGCAAAAATTAGTCTTCTATGGTATTGAAAATGCAGATAATGTAGTGGATGCCTACGCTAGAAATTATAGGAAGGTGAGAAAAGCAGAACGTAGAGATAAGGCAGCTTATAATATTAAGGGGAAAAGAAAAAATATAGGAAATATAGATGTCACCTCTCTATGTATGAAGGTATCTGATATAAAGGCTGTAGCAAAATCGTATGAAGCTACCATTGGAGAATATATAACAGCAACTATTATTCTTGGATTAATAAATGGTTATAAAGATACTATTGATAAACCAATCAGTATTGAACTTCCAGTAAATTTAAGACCAATTTTTCAAATGGAAACATCTTTGAATTTTTTCTCAAATGTAAGTATTATTTTAAATCCAGAAGAGTTTTCCTATAGTTTTGAAGAAATACTTCATTGTGTAAAAAAGCAGTGTAAAGAAAAAATAAATAAAGAAATGTTTGAGAGAAGGATTGGCTTTACTGTATGGGGCGAAAAATGTCTGGTTGCACAAATGACACCAGTTATTGCAAGAAACTGGTTCCTGCGAAGAATGTATGAAATATGTAGTAATAATAATACACTTGGTTTTTCAAATCTTGGTAATGTGAGGGTAGTTAAAGCATTTGAACAATATGTTAAAAGTATCACTGCATTTGCATCACCAACGCCGATGGTTCCAATTAAGATCGTGGCATGCAGTGTGAACGATGAATTCCACATGACGGTTTCGACGAGACTTTATGAAAATATATTATTAGATTCTGTAGTTTCAGTTCTAAAACAGCAGGGATTATCTATGGTCGTGAAGGACATATAGGAGATTATGAATTAATGTTTCTCAAACAAAAATTAAATATTACACAAATAATTACTTTGTATTATAACATCATCAAAGGAAACGCAAACATATCAAATTGAAAAGGAGATTATAATAGTATGGCAAAATCAAAACTTGTAGCAGCTAATAAGAAAATTGAGGAAAGCGTTGTAGGCGGATACAAAAAGATTGAAAATGGTGTTGTAGGAGGATTTATTAAAATGTCCGACAAATTTGTGGATAACTATCTTACAAAGGATGGAGAATCAGTAGAAGAGGCAAAGGAAAGACTGGCGGCAGAGCAAAAGGCGCATGATGAACAAAGTAAGAAGGAAATGGAAAAGAGAAAACAGCATCAGCAGGAAATTATCGAAGAAAATAAAAAAAGAGTTGAGTCACATAGATATTAATCACATTGTTTCTGGGTGTTGGAATGTGCCTGATTATGGTTTGGAGTCAGATGGTAATCGGAATCGTTATTGGTATTGTAGGAATTGTTGTATTACTTTGTCTGATTCCTTTCATAAAAGGATTAAAGTAATTTGGATGTTATGCAATTAATTATTTATTACGGATAATGTATTATTAGCCGTATTCATATTACGGTGAACAATGCAGAAAGGAGCGTACATATATGTTAACAAAAGTTATTATCGTGGCAGTAGTTGTAATCATTGTTATTGCAATTGCTTGCATAGTAAAGAAAAAGAAATAAGAGAGTAATTATTATGGAAACAGAATAGTAAGCAATGAATGTTCTGTTTCCTGAATATCGAAAATGATTCCCATATAGGATAACAATAATTAGGACATTAAAAAACGACATTAAAAAACGAAAGAGAAGAGGACTAGAAAATTGGCAATAAAAGAAACTGTAGAAGTATTTGCAATTAAGAAAGCACTGGAGTATATGGATAAAGATCCAGAAGCAAATTTGCCTAAGCTTATGGAATGGTTTGACAAATTAGATGTAAAAAATACATTAGCTACACAACGCTATGCAATACGTCAGGTTATTGATAATCCGGATAGTAATTGGTATAAGCTAGCCATGAGTCTTTGGAAGGATATCAACGCAGATGTTCGAAATAGATTGTTTGAAAACTTAATCATAAATGCATCTTTACTTGGATATCAGAAGCAGAAAGCAAATAAAGAAAAATACAATTGTAATGTTCCATGGGCAATATTGATGGATCCAACGAGTGCATGTAATTTAAAATGTACTGGTTGCTGGGCAGCTGAATATGGAAATCACATGAATCTGACTTATGAAGAGTTAGAAAAAGTAGTAAGAGAAGGGACTGCACTTGGAACCTATGTTTATCTGTTTACTGGTGGAGAGCCATTAGTTCGTAAAGCAGATATCATTCATTTATGTGAAGACCATCCTGACTGCGTATTCTCTACTTTTACAAATGGTACATTAATTGATGAGGCATTTGCAGATGAAATGCTAAGAGTTAAGAATTTTATTCCCGCTATCAGTATCGAAGGATTTGAAGAAGCAACAGACGGAAGAAGAGGACAGGGAACTTATCAAAAAATTATGAATGCCATGACTATTTTAAAAAATAAAAAATTACCATTTGGTATTTCATGCTGTTATACACGTGATAATGCGGAAGTAATTGGCAGTGAAGATTACTTTGATTATATGGCTGAATTAGGAGCTAAATTCGCATGGTTTTTTACATATATGCCGGTTGGTAAAGGTGCTGTTTCTGAACTTATGGCAACCGCAGAGCAACGTGAAATGATGTATCACAAAATTCGTGAATATAGAAAGACAAAACCTTTATTTTCAATAGATTTTTGGAATGACGGAGAATATGTTGGTGGATGTATTGCCGGTGGTAGAAGCTACTGTCATATCAATGCAAATGGAGATATTGAACCTTGTGCGTTCATGCATTATTCAGATTCGAATATCCGAGAAAAAACGTTGTTGGAAGCTTATCAGTCACCATTATTTATGGGATACCATGATAACCAGCCATTTAATGAAAATATGCTCAGGCCTTGTCCGGTTCTTGACAACCCAGGTCGCTTAACGGAAATTGTAGAAAAGAGTGGTGCTAAGAGTACAGATTATCAGAATCTTGAAACAGCAAAGGAATTTTCAAACAAGTGTGTGGATGCAGCTGATAATTGGGCACCAGTAGCAGAAAAATTATGGTCAATTACCAAGTGTGCTGGTGGATGTGCAGGATGTCATGAAAATTGCAATGAATAAGTAGTTTAGTAAGTATTAGAGTGAGCATTAAAGGAGAACGTTGACTGCTTTAATGCTTTTTTGTAAAGATAAATATATGGAATTTTTGAATGTATGGTTACACAAATAGGAGGTATGTATTATGAAGAAAATGGTTATGGTTATTGTGTCAATAGCTGCAATTGCCGGTATTATAATCACGGCAATTTGTATGCCGAGTGAAAGATTTGAGTAGATTATATAATAGTAACGTAGTAAGTATTAATAATCTTGAATATGAGAACAGTAAATTCGAACATCTGAGAGAACAGGAGGCATCTTATCTATATACCTGGAAATTTGGCTATTATGATGACTCATCTTGGGGTTATACGAAGATACCGACGTTCCATCCACAACCTACCCATAATGAAATAGGTCGTCATACACATACTATAGATCCGATATATTTCTTGGATTCCGGGCATACTTGGAAGTGGCAAATAAAAACATATTGGAGGTAATTAAATGAAAGAAATATTTAACAGGAGAAGTATCCGCAAATTCAAGGATCAGGCCGTAGAACAGGAAAAGATTGATCGATTGCTCAGGGCGGCCATGCAGGCTCCTTCAGCAGCCAATCAGCAACCATGGGAATTTATTGTTGTAAAAGAAAAAGAAGCGTTGGAAAAGCTTTCTCAAGTATCCCCTTACGCAAAGCCAGTTGCAAGCTCAGCCGTAACATTTGTCCTTCTTGCAAATGGGAATGAACTAAAAGTGCCGACAGCATGGGAACAGGATATGAGCGCGGCAGCACAGAACCTCTTACTGGAAGCAGCTTATCTTGATCTTGGAGGTGTATGGTTTGGAGTTGCAACGGCAGATTCTGTAGTGGAAAATGTACGTACATTGTTTAACTTGCCTGACAATATAAAGCCTTTTGCTATGATTTCCGTAGGCTATCCCGACGGGCAAAAGAATGAGTTCATTGACCGGTACAAGGTAGAAAAGGTGCATTATGAAAAATGGCTGTAAGCCGAAGGGAGAAATTACATTGCCCTGTCTAAAGATTTTGTGGAAAAAACTGGTGAAGTTAATTTTTTCAGAAGCCTGCATAGCTGCTTGTAAAGAAAGCCAATATATTTAAAAATAAGATTATTTGTGTTTATATAGAGAGATTTATGGAATTCCTTACACTACTGTAACAATGATATGCTCCCTTTTAGGTAGACAGTTAAAATAATAAAACTGTCTACCTAGGAG
>CAUQEW010000023.1:0-91608 GCA_963517115.1 uncultured Lachnospiraceae bacterium
AATTTTATTAGAATTTTCAGGGTTGTTTTACTGTTCAGTTATCAAGGTTCAATTGCCTGTTTTATCAGGACTTTTGTTTACTTTTTTCATTTCTTTTTCTTTGTAACTTTCGTTGGTGTTTTGCACCAGCTCGACTATCTTATCACACATATCAGGAGTTGTCAACAACTTTTTTTATTTATTTCAAATAAGTTTTTCGACTCTTAAAAAGTTTTTACGGAGAAGGAGGGATTTGAACCCTCGCGCCGCTATTAACGGCCTACTCCCTTTCCAGGGGAGCCCCTTCAGCCGCTTGGGTACTTCTCCATGGCTGATAAAATGTCATATAAAACTCATATAAAAACAATAATGCACCAATCAAATGGTGCTTTATTGTAAACGGAGAAGGTGGGATTCGAACCCACGGTCCCTTTCGGAATCACTGGTTTTCAAGACCAGCTCCTTAAACCGCTCGGACACCTCTCCATCACTGCTTGAACAGTATAGCAAAACTTAATTAACATGTCAAGCTGTTTTTCAAACTTTTTTTGAACATTTTCATTTTATATTTTTCTAGATTGTAAGAGCAATTTCCATAGCAACCACTCTCAAAGATAGAAGTTAGTCTTACAAAGGAAAAGATGGTTTTTCGTGTTACAAATTCATACGCTCTAGATGGTACATCCCTTTATGAGTTTCCTTTATGAGTTTTCTTTTTATAGAACCTGCATTATGGTTCATCTTAGATAATATACTCATTCATGGTAAAGTAGCTTTTAACAGCGCTTCACCAATGTTAATATCCTCAGGAGTAGTAATTTTGATATTACGATAGCTTCCTATAACTAATTGAATAGGATATTGTAACGTATGTTCAACAACCATAGCATCATCTGTAATGTTTATCCCTGTTCCCGTTGTATGTTCTTGATCGCTGCCTATAGGTAACATTGATTGTTGCTGAACTAAAATTGTCTCATAAGCTTTCATAATTATATCATAAGAAAATGCTTGTGGTGTCTGTATAGACCAAACCATATCCCGATTTGGTGTTTCTATGATGATACCCTGCTCATTCACCAATTTTATAGTATCCTTTGTTGGCACACCTACAACACACGCATTACAGAATCTGACTTGATCGATGGTTCTCTCTATGATGTCCACTGTTATAAAAGGTCTGGCACCATCATGAATTAGTATATAATCAGCATAAGTGATCGCTTTTAAACCTAGATAAACAGAGTGGTAACGTTCCTTTCCACCCTCAACTATGGCAGATACCTTTTTAAAATGATATTCCTCTACTATTGATTTACGACAGTACTCAATGTCATTTTCTCCTACCACTAGAATAATTTCCTCTATGCTGCTTTCTTCGAAAGCTTTTAGAGAATAGTAGAGTAATGGTTTACTATCTAAAAGCAGATACTGTTTCGGTATGTCGCTCAACATCCTTTTTCCACGTCCTGCAGCCAAGACAATTGCAATTGATTTTTTCTGTTCCATAACTAGCTCCAATCATTGTATCAATTTTATCTAATTACTTATCTCTGACCTATCTTAAGGTTTGGAACAGCATTTAAATCCAATCCATGTCTAGTTCCATTCTTATATTCATAATACGCTGCTGCACCAATCATTGCTGCGTTATCTGTACAGAATATAGGTGATGGATAACATAATTTCAAGCCTTGTTCCTTACATGTTTTACTCATCGCTTCCCTTAAGGCAGAATTCGCCGCCACACCACCTGCAATTGCAATCTGATCCATATGAAATTCTTTTGCCGCAGCAATAGTCTTCGTTACTAATACATCCACTACAGCCTCTTGAAAAGATGCTGCAACATCAGCTCGATTGAACTCTTCATTCTTCATAGTACAGGAATTAAGATAATTTAATACCGCCGATTTCAATCCGCTAAAACTGAAGTCATAAGGTGCTCCTTCTATATGAGCGCGCGGGAATGCTATGGCTTTTTTATTGCCTTCCTTCGCCAGCTTGTCTACTTTTGGTCCTCCTGGATAACCTAATCCAATTGCTCTTGCCACTTTGTCGAAAGCTTCTCCTGCTGCATCATCACGTGTTCGACCAATGATTTCATACACTCCATATTCTTTCACGATAACCAAATGGGTATGTCCACCTGATACAATTAAACATAAGAAGGGTGGTTCCAGCTCCTCATGTTCTATATAATTGGCTGAAACATGCCCCTCAATGTGATGAACTCCGATCAGCGGTTTCTTCATAGCATAACTAATTGCTTTTGCTTCAGCTACTCCAACTAGAAGTGCACCTACTAGACCCGGCCCATAAGTGACTCCAATTGCATCAATATCTTGTAATGTTGTGTTCGCTTCCGTCAGAGCTTCCTTGATGACTTGATTAATTTTCTCTATGTGCTTTCTGGATGCGATCTCAGGCACAACCCCACCATATAAAGTATGAAGGGCTATTTGTGAAGAGATTACATTCGACAAGACAGTCCTGCCATTCTTCACCACCGCTGCTGCCGTCTCGTCGCAGGATGATTCTATTGCTAATATAACGATATCCTTGTCCATTTCTTATCCTCCTAAAACCTTGTACTAAGTAAAGCTCAATATTAGCTTTTAAAAATTCCTTTAATAGCCTTACTCACTATCTTATCATAGATTACTTCATATTGTTATCCAGGTTATTTTTGTTATCCAGGTTATTTTTATAATCCTTAGGTGTAACACCCATAATGTCTTTAAATACTTTTGAAAAATAAGAAAAATTATCATATCCAACTTTTAAAGCTACTACATTAATTGGATCACTTGTTGTCTCAAAATACTCTTTTGCTAAATAAATTCTTTTCGTGGTAATGTAACTTCCTAAGGATTCTCCGACTTCTTTTTTAAAAAGCCTTGCGAGATAGTCCGGGTTTAAATATACCAATTCCGATAAACTTTCTCTAGTCATCTCTTTATCAATGTTATCTTGAATAAACTCTTTTATAATATCTACTACCGATTTTGATTCACCATTAACAATTAAACTTCTTATTACACCTTTAATTATATTCCCCAGATATTCACGCATATTATCTACAGAAGCAGTTGCCTCAGCTGATAATTCACCATTAAATTGTTCATACTGCCAGCCGTGAAGCATGATGTGTTTTTCCTTTAATGTCGCAAAAATCATCTGTATAAAGTCCATCATAAACTGATATAGTATTTCTTTATTCAACTTTCGTTTGTTTACTAGACCATCCAGATACTCATTAATGACTTTTAAGAGTACTTCTTCTTTCCCATCCGAAACTAAGGATTCCCATATAGTAAAATTAGGAGGCATATAAACAATATTTTTATATTCATACTCACTAAGAAGTAGTACTTGATTCTCCCTGATTACATTATCCTCGCACATTTTTTTGATATGATATAGATTATCTGCTAGTTGTCCCAAGATACACACATTTCCAATTCCACAGCAAACAGGGCATTGAAACTGTTTTGTAATCTTTTGTATTAATTTATCGGCAATTGTTTTCATGTTTTCAACTGAAACTTCATTATTAACACGTAAAATCAATACCCATAATGCTTTTTCCTTCCGAATGATTCCCTCTATCTGTGCGTTTTCTTTTTGACATATTTCTTCTACAATGTTATTAAAAGTCCATCCCATCATTCCATTTCCATAGTTTTCAAGAATCTTCTTATAGTGAAAAAGTTCAACAGTGAAACAGATAAAACTATCATCTAACTGATAGTTTAGATCCATTTCCTTCATATGTTCGGTTATATCGGTCATGGTTACAAGGGTCTTCTCCAGTAACAATTTTTGCCAGAAGGTATCTTTTCGATTCTTTTCTGTATCAATCCAGAATTCATAAGCTTTTCGGTAATCAATCGCTTTTAAAGCCTGATTTTCTTTTTCAATTGCCTTTACGATTACTTCACTCAGTTTATCATAGGTTATAGGTTTTAGCGCATAACTAAATGCCTGCAGTTCAATGGCCTGACTTGCATAGTCAAATTCCTCATAACTCGTTAGGAAAATAGTTTGTATTATTAAATTCTGCTCCCGAACCCACCTAAGCAAGGATAAACCATTTTCTTTCGGCATTTCGATATCACATAGCATAACTTGCATCGGAATAGATTCTAATATTTTCTTTGCATTTTTTACATTGTAGGCAGTATATACATTCTCAATGCCTAGGTTCTTCCATTCCATTCCTTTTAATAATGCTTCAATTACATAAGAATCATCATCTACAATTAATATATTCATTTCTATTCACCACCTTGCACTATGCTGCACTTGCCCATCCGTTATAATTTCATTAATTCATTGTCACCCATAATAGGAAATTGTATCTGGACCCCTGCTCCACCAGAAGTTCGATTATAGAACCTGATTTCTGCTTTATCTCCATATTGTAAATATAATCTTTGGATTGCATTCATGATACCAATTCTCTTGTCACCTTCCGAAATATCAAGATGATTCTGCAGTTTATTAAGAATATTATTCTCAAATCCTTCCCCACTATCTTCTACAATGACCAAAATGTATGGTTCCTCCTGAATAAATATCTTTTTAGCCTCCAAGGTAATCTTAATGTCCTCCTGCCAGTCAATGGTATGTTTTAATGCATTTTCCACAAAGGTTTGTATCAGTAACGGAAGAACCTTTTCCTCTAAGATTTCATCACTCACCCGAATCTCAACTTCAAAACCTACTCGATATCGAATCTTTTGAATCTCCAAATAATCTTGGATATGTTTCAGTTCTTCTCCAAGCAATACCATGTTTTCTTTGTTTTTAAAGATATATCTCATATAATCAGAAATGCTCTGGGTCAGATGCTGTATTTCTTTGTATTTCCCCATTTCTACCATGTGATAAATAATATTAAGGCAATTCAAGTAAAAATGTGGTTTGATTTGAACAGATAAAAAATCCATTTTGATTTTTTGCTGTTCTAGTGTTCTTTCATAGATATCTATTTTTAAGCCATTGATCTGGTTAACAAGATTGGCCAATAGTTCACTCGCATTTTCAAGTTCTGAAATCTGGTAATGAGTTTCAACGTTATAGCTATTATCTTCCCGAAGCTTCTTAATATTTTCTGAGAAGTCTTCTATGGGCTTGATTACTGTATTGCGAATATAAAGCATTAAACTTAGACATATCACTGCAATCAGACCAACAATACATACTAATATGATTTGTATGGTTAGGATGCTGGCAACTTCACTATATCCTTTTATAACTGCATTCATATAAAATGAGGTGCCCTTTACTGGTTCCTGAATCACAATATTCTCAGAAAACATGCCATTGAAGGTTGATTTTTGCCCTGTATAAGTGGGAAGTACTATCTCATCCTGACCTAATAGTTCATTGTTATTATGTGGTACACCCATAATATCCGAAAGTACAAAATAACATTGGTCTCCTAGTCCATCCATGACTAAGGTTTGAATATAATCATCTATATTAATCCAACTGCAGATATATCGCTGGTCGTAATGATAATATTTTATGATGTAGCTTTCACCTTGTATTTCAATTACGTTCCAATCACCAACATTGGAATATTCTCCATACGCTAAATTCTCAGTTACTACTTTTAATAGATCTTTCTGAATTTTACGCCATTGCGCATATTCCTCGTTCGATTCACTTCCGGTTAACGCAACATCTATCTGATCAAAATAGATCATATAATTAGTAGGAAAAACATTTTGATGTGCCCAAGAAACTAGTAGATTCTTAGCTGATCTGGATGCTTGAATTGCTGTAAGTTCTCCATTATAAAGCTGAATGGAATCTAACCTGGCATCATACATGATTTCAGAAGCCATGGTACTATCTATGTTTTCTAATAGCTGTTGCGTTTCACGAACATATGATAAAACAACGCTATCCGCATATTTTGATGTTTCCTTAGAAATAATAGAAATTGCAAATAAACAGATCGCAAAACTTGTTGATACTACAAGTAACAATAACAATCCAATCCATTTTAATAATTTCATAAAGTCATATTTTTTTGCTTTTGTTAGCATAGTTGAATTCCTTCACTTGAAATAATAACACACTTATAATTATTTACTTAAAACAGACTTTACCCCAGAAATGATTTTTTATAGTTAAAAATCAGTCTGAGGCAAGAATATACGTATAATTTTAACCTTTTACAGCACCAACTGCAATACCTTTTGCAAAATATTTTTGCAGAAACGGAAATACACAAAGGATTGGCAAGATACCTACAAATGCAATTGCCATACGAACAGAAGTGCTTGGAAGTGCTGAAGTATCTACATTTGCACCAACATTCGGGTTCTGAGTTAGGTACTGAATATCTGTTATCATCTTATTTAATAAGCTTTGTATTCCCCATAACTCTTTTTTATTCTGTATATAATATAGTGAATTTGTCCAATCATTCCAATAACCAAGTGCTGCAAATAATCCCATTGACACAAGAATTGGTTTACCAAGTGGCAGTACAATATTTTTATATATCCGAAAATGTCCTGCTCCATCTATCTTCGCTGCTTCATACAAGGCTTCCGGGATACTTCCCATAAAGAAGGTACGAATCATGATGATATTCATAGCATTCATTAGAAAGTTTGGTACAATCAATGCAAATATAGAATCTTTGATATGAAAAATACTTGTATACATTAAATAAGTAGGAACAAGTCCACCGTTAAATAACATAGTAAAGAGCACATAAAATGTGAGTACTTTTTTAAATGGTAATTTCTTTAGGGACAATCCATATGCTAACATAGATGAGAATAATAAATTAAAGAAAGTACCAACTACGGTTATAAAGATTGTCATTCCATAAGCTGTAAAGATCTTCGAGGAACTATTAATTAGATATTTATAGGCTGCCAAGCTTAACTTATCCGGAAAGAAAGAGTAGCCTTTCACAATTAATGTTGTTTCTTCAGTTATAGATGAAATAAAAAGCAAAATAAATGGCGCTATCATTATAACTACTATTAATAGTAGAAATAAATGGACAAATAATAATCCGAATTTTTGTTTATTACCTATTACCATATAGAAGTACTCCTTTCCTTAGAATAATGAATTATCAGGACTGATCTTCTTAACAACCCAGTTAGAGAATAAAACAAGTATAAATCCAACACAGGACTGATAAAAACCTGCAGCAGATGACATACTAATATTACCAAGCTGTAACAGTCCTCTATATACATAAGTATCGATAACATTTGTTGTATTATATAATTGGCCCGAGTTCATAGGCACCTGATAGAATAAACTGAAGTCGGAATAGAAAATCCTACCAATACTTAATAATGTCATAGTGATAATAGAAGGAACCAGTGCCGGCAAAGTGCAAAAGCGGATTTGTTTTAATTTACCTGCACCGTCTAATGCTGCTGCTTCATAATAAGAACTATCAATTCCGGCTATTGCTGCTATGTAGATTAAGCAACCATAACCAACACTCTTCCAACAATTTACGATTATAATAATGATTGGCCAATATTTTGGCTCTGTATACCAGGAAATAGGCTCTAAACCTAAGGCTGGCAAAATACTGTTGTTTAACATACCATTGTCACCACTTAGGAAGGCAAATACAATGTATGAAACAATAACATAAGACATTAGAAAGGGAAGTAATACGGAACTTTGATAAACGGTCTTCGATTTCTTTCCCTTAATTTCACTGATTAAAATTGCAATAAGGACGCCCATAAATGTATTCACAGCAATAAATGCAAGATTGTATAATAAGGTATTTCGAGTAATTATAAATGCGTCCGGAGTCTTAAATAAAAATTCAAAGTTATCCAGCCCAACCCATGGGCTTTTAAGTATACCCAACGAAAAATTTACTTGCTTAAATGCAATTGCCAAACCTGCGAATGGCATATAGTTATTAATAAATAAATATATTAATCCTGGAGCCATCATTATAAATACCGGTAACCATTCTTTTATTACTAGAGATTTCTTTTTCTTTCTAACAATTAAGGAAGTCTTTGCTTTTCCTTTTGATGACATAATGAAGTCTCCTTTCTCTACTGCAGCATTTCAATTTATTAGGAAATATGAGAATAAACTACGAATGGAATTTATTCTCATACTCCTGATAATAGACGGTATCTATTTCTTATTCATGTAATTACCTACTCCTGTATTTGCTTATTGCTGAGTTGCTAACCAAGCATCAAGTTGCTCTTGCTTTAGATCAATTACTTCTTGTAACCCTGCATTATATAATGCTTCATTGAATTGTTTAATTGAAGTCTCAGGTTCTACAGAGCCGGATCCAATTGCATCATAATACTGATTTTTTACATTAGTTAGAGCGGTAATCTGGTTTTGTACTTTTGAGGTATCATAAGAGAAGCCTAATGCCTTTGATCTTTGTGCATTATTTATATCTTCCTGCATGATTGTCCACATATTAGGATCATTTCCTTCCCAAATGTGTGAGATAAATTGATTTGGTAATTCCCATCCAAGATTTAGTCCATAAGTTTTATTTGTTGCATCAATGCCTTCTGGATAAGTTATTACGTTGTTTGCTTCATCTGCATATACATAATGTTCTCCTTCAATACCCCAATTAAGAAGATCCATAACCTCAGCGCTACCATAGATGTAATCTAAACATTGGAATGCTTTTTCTTTATCTTCAGAATTATGTGCAATACCCCAAGTACTGAAATTAATACTATAGCTTGTAATATAGGCATCTCCAAAAAGTGATGAAACTGCTAAGTCTTTACCCGTTGATAATTCATCTTGTTCAACTGCTCCTGACTTCATAGGTGTGAAGTAAGAGAAAGCAGTACCTGCTTTTACTTGATTTGTAAGTGATTCTGTTGTTGTTGCTGCATCTTTAGAGATATAGCCAGCTTGATTCCATGCATACATTTTATTAGCAAACTTATTAAATTCATCTGTTTCATACATATTTACGACGTCTGTACTTTGACCTTTATCCATAAGTCCACCAAATCCATCTGTTAAGAAGTCTGCTTCTTCCCATCTAAAAAGTGGGGTGGAACCTTGTGAACTTGCAAGCATTGTCATATCCGGATGCTTAGCGTAAACGGCACTATAAACAGCATCTAAATCATCTACAGATTTGATATCCTCTGTTGTGAATCCTGCTTCTTCCAATAAATCAGCTCTCATCATAACGCCTTCTTGTGTAATCCATTCTCTTTTGCTAGTTACACCGTAGATAAAGCCATTAATATTAGGTGTGGTTATGAATTCATCGCCTACAACTTCTTTGATATTTGCACCATATTGTTCAATATAAGTACTTAAATCAGCAACTTGTCCGCTATTTACATATCCTGAAGCATTATTAACAATGATAGGAATAATATCTAGTTTCTCATTACCGGATAACATTAATGATAATTCGTTTGTATAAGTTCCCCAAGAAAGTGCAATGAGATCAAGTTCCATATTAATATCTTTTCTCATAACTTCATTTACTTTCTCAAGTACCTTTGCCTCGTCTGCAAATTCATCTCCGATATATGCCATAGTTACTTTGTAAGGTTCTTCTGTGCTAGCATCCCCCTCAGCTGTGTTCGCAGAAGTAGCATTACCTTTATCAGTGTCACTCGAGCTTTTTGCGCTATTTCCACAACCTGCAAGTATTGTCATAGCCATAATCAATACAAGTATTAATGCTAAAATTCTTTTTTTCATAAAAATCCTCCTCTTGTTAATTTGGTTTATTGTGTACTTTGATGATAAGGTAATTATAATCTGTGCTAAATTATAAATCTATAAAAATACAGACTTACTATTAACACAATATAGACTTAAAGTAGTTTTTTAAACAAAAAAAACTAACTTATTATAATTATATCTGTGTATTATTTTCAGTGGTAATCACACTTTTTTCGCTTATATCATTATTATGTCTAAATTTTTATATAATCAAGTCTGATTTTTAATTGATTTATACATGTCCCTACTTTATAATATATGTATCTGTAAACGAAACTCGAAAGGAGATTTATTAATGGATATAAACAAATTGATTTCAGAAATGACAATAGAAGAGAAAGCCGGCTTATGCTCAGGCCTTGATTTTTGGCATACTAAAGGTGTCAAACGGTTAAATATACCTTCTGTAATGGTTAGCGATGGCCCTCACGGACTGAGAAAACAAGATTCGGAAAGTGATCACCTTGGAATTAATGAAAGCATTAAAGCTGTATGCTTTCCCGCTGGTTGCGCTGTCGCATCCTCTTTTGATCGAGACTTAATTAAAACTATGGGAGAAGCCTTAGGTGATGAATGTCAGGCTGAGAATGTTAGTGTTATATTAGGTCCTGCTGCCAACATCAAACGTTCTCCACTCTGTGGACGTAATTTTGAATATTATTCTGAGGATCCATATTTAGCTACCGAAATGGCTACAAACCATATTACAGGTGTACAAAGTAAACAGGTTGGAACAAGCCTAAAACATTTTCTTGCTAATAATCAAGAGCATCGACGTATGACTTCTAGTTCTGAAATAGATGAAAGAACATTAAGAGAAATCTATCTAGCTGCTTTTGAAGGTGCCGTAAAAAACGCCAAACCTTGGACTGTTATGTGCTCTTATAATAAAATTAATGGAGTGTATGCTTCTGAGAATCCAGAATATCTAACAAAAGTCTTAAGAGACGAGTGGGGCTTTGATGGTTATGTGGTCAGTGATTGGGGTGCTGTAAATGACAGAGTGGAGGGTCTAAAGGCCGGTCTTGAACTTGAGATGCCAGCTTCTGGTGGTATCAATGATACTAAGATTATTAATGCAGTAAAAGATGGCACCTTAGACGAAGCTATCTTAGATCAAGCGGTAACCCGCATTTTAAATATAGTATACAAATTTGAAGAAAACAAAAAAAGCGGTATTGTTTTTGAAAAAGAAAACCATCATGAATTATCCAAGAGAATATCTTCTGAATCTATGGTCCTATTGAAAAATGATAATATTCTTCCGTTAAATAAGGACGACTGCATTGCATTTCTTGGTAAGTTCGCTGGGAAGCCTAGATATCAAGGTGGTGGTAGCTCTCATATTAACTCTTACAAAACAACAAGTGCTCTAGAAGCAGTAAAAGTAATTGCAAATGTAACCTATGCAAAAGGATATGACACAAATGAAGATATTATTGATGAGTCTCTGATAGATGAAGCTGTTGAAATAGCAAAAGCTGCAAAAGTTGCTGTTATCTTTGCCGGTCTTCCTGATGCCTTTGAATCGGAGGGTTATGACAGAACTCATATGTCTCTTCCAAACTGTCAGAATAAATTAATTGAAGAAGTTTGTGCTGTTCAGCCAAATACAATCATAGTTCTACATAATGGTTCTCCTGTTGAGATGCCTTGGATTGATAAAGTAAAGGGCGTATTAGAAGTATACCTTGGAGGTCAGGCGGTAGGTGCAGCAACTGTAGATGTATTATTTGGAATATCCAATCCTTGTGGTAAGCTAGCTGAGACCTTCCCAATTAAATTAGAGGACAATCCTTCTTATCTCTATTACCTTGGAGAAAAGGATATTGTTGAATATAGAGAAGGTGTATTTGTTGGATACCGTTATTACGATAAGAAGAAAGCTGACGTACTATTCCCATTTGGTTTTGGATTAAGCTACACAACGTTTGATTACTCCAATCTAAAAATCAGCGCAGATACCATAAAAGATACCGATACCGTAACGGTTACTGTTGATGTTACCAATACCGGTACCGTTTCCGGCAAAGAAATTGTCGAGCTTTATGTCTCCCCGAAAGCTAGTACCATAATTCGCCCAACCAAGGAGTTAAAAGGATTTGAGAAAGTATCCCTAGATCCAAGCCAGACAAAAACAGTCTCTTTCACCCTTGGTAAACGTGCATTAGCATATTACAATACTGAAATTCATGATTGGCATGTAGAAACAGGAACCTACGATATACTAATAGGTAAATCCTCCAGAGATATTGTATGTTCAAAAGCACTAATGGTAGAGTCCACAGTGATAATTCCAGAGGTCTTCACACTAAACAGTACTTTAGGTGATCTTATGGCTAATCCAAAAGCGAAATCAATCATTGATCCAGTTATCGCTTCCTTTTCCTTTGGAGAAGCGGGCGATACCGATGCTGATAATGACGCCTTAGGCGAAGGAACCGCAGATATGATGGCCGCTATGATGAGTAATATGCCTCTACGAACCATTTTGAGTTTTGGAAATGGAAGCATTCGTGAAGAAGACCTAATCATCTCATTAGAAAAGATCAATGCAAATCAATAATGTCTCAAGTAGAGATTTGGCGGAGCAGGGATGGTCTTTCGTTATAAATTCTTATTTAGATTTTCGATAACAGGTGGCTTCGCAGGTATATATTAATTGTGTTTTTCAGTTGCTAAGACACTTTCAGCCAATCGTTCGCTTTGATAAGGACAACAAAGACAGTTGTCCTTTCAAATCGTACGATTGGCTGAAAGTGTCAACGCAAACGAAAAACACATTATTAATATATACCTGCAAATCCACCTGTTAATGTAGTTATTGAAGAATTTATAACGGAAGACCATCCCTGCTCCGCCAAATCTGTATGGGGTGTACATTATTGAAAAGAAAGAGATTAGATGCTATGACAAATTCAAAAAATCTGTAAATCTCAGGTATTTGACAATTAATAAAATTACGATATAATATAATTATCAAAAGCATTTGCGTCCAAGTTGATTCGCCGCTTATGTAATATATTTCTTATTCTTAACTAAATAATTAAGGGAAAAAATTAATCACACAACTTGCGGGAGGGTGATTATTTTTTTTATTGTCTTTGTATTATGAATCACAAACATCATGGTTACAACATCAATAATAATGTTAATTCCTTTATGCACTCAATCGAATCCACTTCCATTCGGAAGCTGCAGTCTCTGTACGGAATGTTATGACTCTTTTAATATCCATATCAGAAAATAAATGTTTGTCTTTTCCCTTTCTTTCAAGCCTAACCCGAATAGATTTGGTGGTCGCCTGGTGCGGTGCTCTTGTACTTTAAATTCTCAATACCCTTAATTAACAGGCGGGGCCGCAGGGATATAATAAAAAAAAGTTTTTCCTTTGCAGAGACTCTTTCAATCAATAATCCGTGTGGAGAGAACAGCCGATTTTGCTGTACTATCCACGCGAATTATTGATTGAAAGTGTCGTAGCAACGGAAAAACTTTCTTATTATATCCCTGCAGCCCCACCTGTTGTCAAAGACTACCTTAGAATTTAAAGTACAAGAGCACCGCACCAGGCGACCACCAAATCTCTCTTGATTAAATGACGAAAGTATTAAACGAATGCTTTTCTAGGATTACAGTAAAGCTCGTGGCAGATCCTTCAAAGGTGAAGGTTTGATCCCGTTCCAGAGGATTTTGAACTAGAATTACCAGTTCTCCATCTGGATTTTTAAATACACTGGTAAGACTGTTCCAGTGACCGGTAGTTTTCAAGCGTACTGCGCCGGGTTTAATATAGTGAGAATAATGCTTCATAACATAAAATTCTGGGTTATAGATTACTTCTTGGGTTTCGGGAACAATGGTAATCATCGCATTTTGTCTCCAACCCCAGGTGCTGACTCCACCCGGCTCTAATACCATGTTCCAGTAAGTATAAGCATTTACGCCATTGCTAAAGTAATGTCTGATGAGTCCAAATATATATTCTGCATACTCCCAGCTATTTCTTCCTTCTCCGCATTCATTTTCTGTCTGCATCAATTGAAGTTCCGGCCAGCTTTCATTTGTTCTTGCGACTGCATTTCTTCCTGCCCATTGATAGCCAATACCGGTGATGTATTTTCTGGCAGCTTCATCAAATAAGATATGATCAATATAACGATTGTAGTTATCTAAGACCATTCCCTGCATAGTAAATGACATATCTTCAGGACCATTTAAGGTTCCTAACCAGATTTCAGTATCAATTCCTTCTTTTTCAAAGAGTGGTCCAAGGTAATCTCGTATGAACACTCTGAACTGCTCAGCTGACCATTTACAGGACGGGAATTTTTGATCTGCAAATGGTTCATTTTGAATATGAATCTGGTTAATCTCGATTCCTTCTGTATGATATGCTTCAATAAACTTTTTAAAGTACAAGGCATAGGATTTTAATATGTCTGGTTCCATTCTTAAGGTTCCATAATTATATACCTTTGGATATTTCATCCAGGTTGGAGGGCTCCAGGGTGATGCAAATAATTGCAAGTCTGGTTTGTATTCCATAGCTTCTTTGATATAAGGCAATAAATATTTGTGATCACGATCAATTGAGAAATGCTCCATATCATAATCATCCTCATACTCGTCGTGACTATACCATTCAGCTGCATAATCACTTGCTCCTATTGGAAGTCTGCAAAGATTAAACTTACAGCCTGTCCTGGAATCAAATAGTTCACTCATGATCTTTTTCTTATCAGCTTCGTCTAGCTTTGATAATGCAATATATCCAAGCTCGTTAAAGCACCCTCCAAATCCTTTCACGGTTTGTGCTTCTTCTCCGGTAAGAACAATTTTATCGTTACATGGGTTCTCATTGGCAGGTATTTCTTTGCTTTGCCATTTTGATTTTTCTGTTGTTGCTATCCATTTCATAAGGCCACCACTTTCTCACTTTTATGAATAATCATAAAACACTCTTCTATCTGCCTGCTTCATTTATCTGCTTCATTTATTTGCTTCATTTATCTTTTTTATTTATCTACTTCGTTCAATATATCTACTTTTTTCAATTACTTCATTATATCTGTTTTATACATCTACTTCATTGTTTTGCTTCGTTCATCCACTACATTATTCTTCTTCTACAATTATAAAATCCCATGCAGATATGGATATTTCTTGACCCTTTTTCATGTTTACTTTCTTAATTAATTCCAATCCATCTTCATTTACATAATTTAAAGATACCTTTTCATCCGAATAATTAAAATAGTAATTAATTTTCTTTCCTAAATCATTGTAGCCCTTTCGTATTATTACTGGCCAGCTATATTCTTGCTCAACTCCATAGATACCGATTTCTTTTATGAAATCTTTAATTACTGATTTTAGAACTTCTTTCTCAACATAACATCCTACATAAATAGCACTGCCTTTACCATATTCATTTTTGTGATTGCAGCATATTTACCCCAATTCTTATGATCATAAGCAGCAATAACCTTAGCTGTAGTTGGTTTTAGCAGTTCCATCCAATAAGAAACTTTTGTTATTTCTTTGTCCAGAGTTCTACCTATATCAATAGCAAGGTCTTTCAGATATACATTTTTCGGGTTTGTAAATTGATTGTAAGTAACACCAAGGCACTGACTTAGTATATGTGGTTGATCTTCATGGTTAACCGTTACATATTCATTTGCAAAACCGCTCTTAAATGTAACTAGGAGATGGCCTCCATTTTCTACATATTCATTAAGACGTGATAAAAGCGAGTTAGGCGCTGAGTACAATGCCGGTACAACAATCAAATCATAATCCCAGTTCTTTTCTGATTTCGGAAATATTATGTCACATTCTATGTTCATCTCATAAAGAGCATCATATACCCAACGAAATACTTTGTTATAGTTTAAATCTTTATCAATTGGAAACCAATTTAAGCTAGTTAGGGATTCATTGCTGACTAATATAGCAACCTTATTCTTCTTTTTTAAATTCACCAAATGAGAACTTAATTCTGCAAATTCCCTTCCCACTATCTTAGCTTCTTCATACGTAACATTGGATTTCATGTCATGACTTAATAGTCCTTTCCAATATGTTTCCATCGCATTATGAAGAGAATGCCAATGCCAGTAAGCAACCATATTTGCACCACTTGCCACATGACTAAAGGCTTGCAGTCTTAATTGTCCATCATAAGGCAGCCAATCCTTAAATCCTTGAGCCTCTGTTTCCAGAATGAAATAGTTATCATCTTTTAGGGAACGAGTAATATCACCTCCAAAGGCAATCTCAGTTCCTGTCAAATCGTCTTGGGTCGGATGATAAATATCTGCTCCAGCGATGGTTAAACATTTTGCTGCCATATAATGATCTACATCCGGCTGAACTCCATAGGAAGAACCGATCCAATCAAAATCAAAATTCTGGGTAATAAACTGATCGTCTCTTTTATATTTTTGAACCAGATCAGACTGCCATGATAAAAACTTAGTTACAACTTCTCTTCTAAACTTCTCAAATTCGCATCCTAAACTACCGTTAATAGTGCCTAATACATTCGGCAAGTCCTCCCATTTACCAAGAGCATTGCTCCAGTAAGCAAGTCCAAATTCTTTGTTCAACTGTTCAACTGTCTGAAATTTTTCCTCTAAGTATTCCTTAAACATAGTTTGTATATGACTTCCGGACGAGTCATAATGCTTTGTCTCATTGTCTAATTGATACCCTATGACACAGGTTTTAGCAGCTACATGTTTTATCAGTTCACGTATTACCCTCTCTGCGTAGAACAAGTAAGTTTCATTCGTAATGTCCATATTCTGGCGTCTTCCGTATATTCCCTTACCATGTCTTGTTGTAGCCAAAACATCTTCCTCTTCCATGGATAACCAGGACGGTATTGCATAAGTTGGTGTTCCAATTATTACACTTATTCCGGCTTTTCCCATGGCATCAATTACTTTATCGATATGATAAAAATTAAACTCGCCTTTTCTTGGTTCTAAAGTGCTCCAAGTTGATTCAGCAATTCGAACCACATTAATTCCTGCTGCCTTCATCATCTCAATATCTTGATCCAATCGTTCATATGGCATATATTCATCATAATACGCCACCCCATACAATAGCTTATCCATAAGTACCTCCTTAAATTGCTTACATGAAAACCATATATTTACACTAGTTTAATCATACTAAAAATGTTCCGATTTTTCTATCATTTTTCAGACTATTTTATATCAAAAACCATGGTTTATTCGTAGAATCCTTGATTAAACTTTACCCCTTTGTTATAATTCTAACAACATATTTATAATAATATCTCCTAATGATTAAGGAAAGGTATTGCTAAAAAGCAATAAAGGTAAATTTATGTTTCAATATGCATATCAAGTCCCAGATAGTAAGAAAATTCGCCTTATCATAAATACCGATTGTAAAAATGAAGCCGATGATCAATTTGCTCTAGCACATCACTTAATGACCCCTCAATTTATGGTGAAAGGTATTATTGCAGCTCACTTTGAAGCGAACTCCAGTAGGTATGGCAAGGGTGGCACCATGCAGGCTAGTTATGATGAAATTCTAAAAGTTCTTAAATTAATGGGCTTAGAAAACCAATATTCTGTTTATAAAGGTGCAACAACTCCTATGAGTAGCGAAGATATTCCATGTCACTCTGAAGGCGCTGACTTTATGATTGAAGAAGCTATGAAAGAGGACGAACATCCACTCTATGCTGTCTTTCTTGGCTCTCTTACTGATTTAGCTGCAGCTTACATGAAGGAACCTCGGATTGCAGAACGTATGACTATTGTATGGATTGGTGGCGGAACCTGGCCTGTGGGTGGTTTTGAATTCAATCTATTACAAGATATCTCTGCTGCCAATGTTGTATTTAAGTCCAACCTTCCACTCTGGCAGATTCCTGAGAATGTATATAAGCAAATGGAAGTCTCATTGGCTGAATTACAATATAAAGTACAGCCTTGTGGAGAGATTGGAAATTATCTGTTTCAGCAGATGGTAGACTTTAATAATAGCATGACACGATATATTCCATGGCCACATGGCGAAAGCTGGGGACTGGGGGATCAGGGTAGTGTTACTGTCCTTTTGGAAGAAAATAACCGCGGTAATTGGGATTGGCAACCAGCGCCAACTTTTTCAAAAGAAATGTACTATGTACACAAACAAAACAATCGTCCAATTAGAGTATACAATACCCTGGATGCACGATTTACATTAGAAGATTTTTATGCTAAACTCGCTATTAATTTCTTAAAAATATGAAGCTCTGTTAGATCAAATTATTGATATAGTACCCTAAGTAAAGGAGGGCTATTTGCCCTCCTTTATTTCGTAATAAATAAAAGTTACTTCCATAGTTCCCCGTCTATACCAGGAGTATTCTTTCCCTTGTTGGTAACTACCCGTCTTACCGACAGTGCTTTAGCGTAAAATGAGTTTGTTATTAAATACTGAAGCCTTTTTACCAGTCTCCACTTTTGCTCCAATGTTGCCTTTACAATCCGAATCTGTAGTCTGTTAACCTGTTCTTCTGCTTTCTTCCAGTCAATCTGGTTCCATTGAAGTTTCATGTCTGTATTATCCTCACAACTGTGTAATTGAACCTGATACATTCACAGTTTCCAACTCCTTCATGTAATCGATACGTGTTGGAAGTCTGCCTCCTTTCGGATGGGGCAAAGTTTGAACCCCTATCTCCTGCATTACACAGAAGCATTCGCTCTCTCCAACATCCCATGCCTTCTGCGCATTGTACATCTCTTACGATTTGCCTACCCAATGGGAGCGCATAAGTTTTACTTTGTTCCGCTACTTCGCACCATTCATTGCTTACTAGGCACTGTGCGATAGGAATACTACGAAATAGAAGTAGTAGTGAATTTATCACAAGTTAAGTAACGACTTGCAAGTCGCACACTATAACCCTTAAAGACTGCGCACATACAAAAGTATTCCTCACATAACCGGATTGTGAGGGGTACTTCTATTTCTACCACAATTCATTGATGATTGGATATCCAATAAACTGAATATGTTAACTGAAAAAGACAAAAAAGGAAAAGTGTATTCGGAGGATACGCCAAGACCACCTGCAGGATGAGGCAGAAAAAAACGAAATCAACCTTTTTCTATACGTGAACATCCATAAAAGTACCAGGTGTTTTTTAGCACCCGGTTACTCAATAAAATTCAGTTGTGAAAATTCAGGTTTTTATTTTACCAAGTATCAACATAATTGCTGAAGCAAAAATAGATATGGCAATACAGTTTGCAATCTGTACTTGTCTTATTCCCATAAACAATACTGCTAAGATTAAGAGAAAAATCACGATGATACGAGAGCGCTTTTTGTAAACTCGTTGCTCTAATTCGTCTAATGTCTTGTTTTGATCTTCCACGGGAGCCAATAGAAAGACAAGACAGGTCGATACCAGCAGCATTATCAAGAAAACCAAAGTATTCCACGGTAGCCACTTTAGAACACACAAAACAGCTATAATCAGCACAATCGAAAGTATGTAACAACTTCGCTGTGTTCGGGCGTGGTATCCACCAGCCACTGGTCGTAACAATCCGTAAGACGCCATAAAAACGAGGCTATGCCATATCATGTGAAAAAGTAAGCCGACAATAACAACCGTGGCAAAGTTGAAAATAAAAATGGCCCCTTGCCAAAAGCCATAAGTATATAATTCTTTATCCTCATCTTTCACAATTTGCCACTTCACCAGTTTGTCGGTAAGTATATTTGCTAAATGTTCCATCCGTCCCTCCTAACGTTATCACAGGTATATTAATAATTTGGCTTCAAATCGATTTTTGTCATAGGTTATTTGGATAGCTCCATCATATTTTTGCAATACGGTCTGAACGCTTTTAAGTCCCATACCGTGATTTATTGTATTTTCCTTTCGTGAGTGGAAGTGGTTGGCTGTCTTTTTCACTATCCCATCATAGGAATTGTTTATTTCGGTAATCAGCCGCCCTTTTGTATATGTCACTTTTATGTTAATCCAACGTTCCTCTGTCTTTACTGTTGCTTCTAAAGCGTTATCAATGAGATTTCCGAGTATTACTGCAATATCAAAGGTGGGAATAGACAGTTCCTTGGGGATAAGGATATCGGTGACAATGGCTATATTTTCAGCTTCGGCCTGCTGTAATTTGAAATTGATAATGCTGTCAACAGTGCTGTTACCGGATTTGGAATATTCCTTACCCACACAGCAGATAGCCGTCAACTCCGCAAGCTGCGCAGCCAATTCTTCATTCTTACCAGCTACCGCCAGTCCATACAACGGCGAAAGTTTGTTTTTTAGATCATGACGGAGTACACGAATATTATCAAGGGTTGTTTTCATCATATGTACTTGGTACTCATAATAACGGTTTTGTTCTTCGGTAATACGCTTGTTCATTTGCGATACCAACAATGCAGAAATTTTATCGTAAAGATAAAAAGTAAAAATGTTTATTGCAAATGCACTGGACATACATAAAAGCATGATGAAACGAGGTAACGAAGCATTCATAAATACAGCAAAAAGCATAATAATTGTGCCTGCTGGAATTGTTAATAAACTGAGCCAATATATATTGGGAAGCGGGTATTCCCTTTTAACATTTTTAAAGCCTTGAACGAGTAAAACTAGTGCAAAGGATGCAATTCGTATGACAATAATTCCAAACTCTGATTCATATTTAAATGGTGCTAAAAGGTCTAAACTCAATACGCTGGTTAAAAACACAAAGATTGTTTCGATGCTCATTAAAGAAAAATAGATGAAGGCCACAGAAAGCATTGCTTTTTTAATTTTCATTTCATATAAAAGCGTCAAAAGGAATAACAAGAGAATATTCATGCTCATTACGATAATGGGTACTTTGAAAAAAATATGGGTAATAGTAATAAGTACAAAATATCCTATATACGCAATTCTCTCTAATACCTCATTTACCTTGCAAGTGGAATAAAAAATATGTATATATTTGTAAATTATATAGGCCATAAACAAATTTCCAAAGATATAGATAATATTATAACTATTAAAGATCACCATTTCAGCCCCTTTACTCCTCATTCATCTGTAGATTACGAAACTCCTGCCTTTTGGCTCTGCTGATTGGCAATGTTTCACCATTTGACATCACTACCTCTGAATAACGCAATATATTCACTTGGTTATAATTAATCAAATAAGAACGATGTATTTGAAGGAATTGGTATTTTGATATATTTAATGTTACATCCTCTAAGCGGCCATAAAAAGAATCTGTGCCGCTTACGGTAATAATTTTTAGCTCTCTATTTAGGCTCTCAAAATATATGATTTCGTTAATCGGAATTTTATGGATATCATAGCCTTTCTGATACTTGAAAAACCTGCGCATACATCCAGTACGTTTTAATGCCAGTTTAAAATCTTCGATAACGATGGCTGCTATAATCGGCTTCGGTATGAAATGTAAAGGCTGAACATCGAATAATTGCCTATCGTAACCATCATTGCCGGAAATATATACAATCTCACTATCAAGATTTTTAAAAACCTTTCGTATTTGTCTGCCGACCTCAACACCATTTATCTGTCCCAACTCAATATCAAGGAAAATCAATTCAAAGGAATTACCTTGATTTAGAAAATCTAATAAACTCTCTCCGCTATAAAAAACACTTACATCTATTTTCAAATAAGCACTACTGGAGTATTCTACAAGAATGTTTTCTAATTGGGAGCATATTTCTTTATTGTCATCGCATATCGCAATACTAATCATTCGCATATCTCCTTTTTTCAAAAAGTTACTCTTTACAATAAGTATTATACTGCATATTCCTCATTTTTTCCACTTGATGTTGCGAACGGTAGCTTTGCTTGTAGTGAATAGTAACCAATTAATATGACCATTCACTACATTAGCAACTACCGTTCACTACATCATTTCGTTTTGCGAGAATATTTTTGATAAAATAGAAAACAGAAAGGAGTGATTTTTATAAAACGAATAATTTTTAAGATTGGTACATCCTTGGCGAGTTTAGCACTGATGATTACAGCCTTGAATGTCAATACTGCCTGCATGTTATTTGTGCACCAACCTAAGTTGCCGGATGGCGCCAAGAAATTACGTCACTTCTAACAGCAAATATCTTCTCGGAATTAGCTCCTACCGGTGCTAACGTAGATTGAAAACTCAATACTTTTAGTTTTGGAAAAAAGAAGAAATTTTGAGCATGAGAACTAGACATAGCAAGCGCTATGCTTTAAAATGAAAATGTCATTTTAATTTTATTAAGCGATTAAAAGGGCAATTGATTTTTGGAAATCTTCTAAGGAAGGCATTTCCCAAGCATCAAGATGTTGGAGCATCATGATACCGTAGAGATGGCAGTACCACATCTTTGTGGAGCGGTGCTTGCCCGCCTCTAATAAATAATCATTTTTCTCGCGTTTATTAGAACGTTCCACAGAAGCTCTTCTGTCATATTCCTTTTTCCATTCCTCACTATCCCTCGGCGGTATGTTAAAGATACGGGGATCATCAGATAAATAGGTATGAACCGTTCGACCATATTTGGCATAACAGTCCTGCATTAAGGTATCGGCAAGAGATAAATCTAAATACCAGAATTGAGTAATAATTTCCCATATACTCTTAGGAAGAGCGAATGGATTTGGATAGTATTTAAGTAAATCAGATACGAAAGTATCTTGATAGGCGGAATGACCGCCAGAAATAATAGGTAACATTAAAATCGCCCCCAGTCGAAAAAATAAATACATTTAATCGGCTTCGCCGCAAATTTTTTGAAATTTGTCAAGCGTTTTCGGCAAAAAAGTGGGTAATTTTATAAAAATACAGTCTGAATGCCTTATAAATCAAGGGCTCAAGGCTCCGAGAAGATATTAATTTTCAAAAGGAGGAATAAATGTATGAATAAGAAAAAAATAGTAAGTTTACTAGTTATTACAGCAGTATTATTATCTACAAGCATTGGTGTACATGTACTTGCTGAAACAGGACAAGCTGTAGTAATGGGCTATGATCTTGTTGATTCCGGAGGACATATGGATTATACGATTAACTCAAAGTACGATACCTATAGTTTGGGTGCTGCTACCACATGGAATTCATATTTAGGTTACACTGTAATTAGAAAAGATAGTGGGAGTACAATTGCTGATTGCGATGTATATGATGTTACAAGAAGCGATGTTTCATGGGCAGGCATAACAGGCACTCCTACAAGTGATGTTCTACCTGGATTTATTCAATTAAATACATTTTTTATGGATACTTACTCTACGACAAAAATGGCGATGGTCATTAAACATGAGTTTGGACATAGTCTAGGCTGTGATGAAAATTTATGTAGTGATTTAAATATTATGTACCCATCTGTTAAATCGAACATAAACTTAACTATTCACGACAAAGCTTCGGTTGATCTTGCAAGAAAATCATGGTAAATGGAGGATGGACAATGAGAAAGAACAATATATTAAAAAATTTTTTAACATATAGTATTTTACTAACAATAGTAATAAGTTTCTCGGGATGTAGTAAAACAAGTGATGTAACAGATTTAGATACAAATTATGTATCGGCTACTTATGCAGTGGATATGAATAATCCAGAAGAAGTTGTAGGATTATCCAGCAATGTGTTTATTGGATATGTAGAAGAAATGACAGATACCTACTATATTTCAGATTTTCCATATACACGTTACAATGTTAGAGTTATTAAGAATATAAAGGGTGAATTGCCACTTGATACAACTGTTCGTGTGAATAAGGAAGGTGGAATTTCAGAAGACTTATCACATTATACACTTTTTGAAAATGACTTTCTTCTTGATGCTGGTCAATATTATATTCTAAATGTAAGAGAAAGAAGCGAAGATGGTTCCTATACAGCATCCGGCGTTAATACTGCTGTTTTAATCGATGATATTGATATGCAAAGTGTTATAGGTGATATTACATCAGATAATTCAGAGAAAAATGTTAAAGATGAAGAGATAAATAAATTGGAGAATTCCAGTATTTATCAAGTGTACGTGGATGCTTACAAAAATCAAATAGTTTTTGATCCAAATAAAGAGTGAAAGTTCGTTTCAAGATATGTGTAAACACTGAAAACTGATGCAAAATACATGAATCTGTCCATGATTAACAACGAAGTAGGAGGCAAATAATTAATTTATCTGCCTCCTACTCATTTTTTAATTTATCCGACGTTTAATTTACTCTTCATCTTGTTCTTTATTCTATTTGCTTAATACAAGTTCAACTGCCTCTTTCCATCCCGCATATTTTTGCTCTCGGACTTCAGCTTTCATTGTTGGTTTATACACTGTATTATTCTTCTTAGGTGCAAATACTGTTTCTTTATCGAAGATACCCATTGCAAGTCCTGCTGCATATGCCGCACCGATTCCGGATAATTCTTCTGCACTTGGAACTTGCACCGGAATATTTAGCATATCACTTTGAAATTGCATCAGGTAACCGTTTCTTGTTGGACCACCATCGACACGTAATTCTTCGACTTGAATACCAGAATCTTCGCTCATTACCTTTACTATGTCCGTGATTTGATAAGCGATACAATCCAAAGCAGCTTTAACAAGTTCCGCCTGTCCTGTTGTTCTTGTAATGCCACTGATAATACCGGTTGCTTTACTATCCCAATAAGGTGCTCCAAGTCCAGTAAATGCAGGTACTAGGTAAGTTTTATCAGCCGGATTCGCGCGTTTCGCTAACTCTTCCGTTTCTTTTGCTGAGTCGATTAATTTCAGATCATTTTGTATCCAACTAATGACAGCACCGGTATAATTAATATTACCCTCCAAAACATAGTTTACTTTACCGCTCATGCTAAAAGCAAGAGAGGTAACAACACCATGTTTACTAAAGACTGGTGTCTCACCAATATTCATCATAATGGAAGAACCTGTGCCATATGTGGCTTTGGTCATACCTTTATTTAAGCATCCCTGTGCAAATAAGGCTCCGTGTGAATCTCCCAGTACACCATGTATTGGAATTGGGCTGCTTAAGAAACCATCAAAATCAGTTTCTCCATAGAAAGCATCGGAATCACAAACTTCCGGAAGACAGGTTGTATTAATCCCATACAAGTCACAAATTTCTTTATCCCATTTTAACTCTGTGATATTGAATAATTGCGTTCTGGAAGCATTGGAGTAATCTGTTTTAAACGATTTGCCACCGGTAAGTTTGTAAACCAACCAACTGTCCATAGTTCCACAGCATAACTTACCTGTGTGATTTTTTTCGCTGGAGCCTTCTACATTTTGCAGCACCCAAGCTATCTTTGCTGCTGAAAAATAAGGAGAAAGATGAAGTCCCGTATGCTCTTGAATCATATCACTATGACCTGCCTTTGAGATGTTCTCACAAATTGCTGCACCTCTGGCACATTGCCACACAATTGCATTGTATTCCGGTTTTCCGGTTTCCATATCCCAAACTAGGGATGTTTCACGTTGGTTGCTGATACCAATTCCTATGATATCTGCTTTATCAATACTCGCTTTGACTACAAGGTCTTTTACAACTTGAATCGTATTATTATATATTTCAATTGGATTATGTTCTACCCATCCCAGTTCATTAATGATCTGTTCATGGAGTAAATCCGTTCTGCAGATCAAATCTCCTTCGTTATTGAACAATAATGCTTTTGTACCTTGTGTACTCTGGTCAATTCCTAAGATATATTTATTTGCCATTTTTCATTAACTCCATTGCTGTTTTTACAATACCTTCTGCATTTAATCCATAATAATCAAATACTTCTTTGGAAACACCTGTAATAACAGGTGCATCCGGTAATCCTAAATTGATTACTTTCTTCGGACACTCTGCTGCTACAATCTGAGAAACCATTGCTCCCATACCACCAATAATGGTATGTTCTTCGATTGTTATTACCGCTTTTACGTTATTCGCTGCCTTTTTAACTGCATCTTTATCAATAGGTTTTACGCAATACATGTCAATTACAGTGGCACTGATGCCTTGCTCATTCAACATATTTGCAGCATTCTGAGCAGGCTTTACCATTTCACCGCAAGCAATAATCGCAACATCTGTTCCTTCTGTTACTACTGTTGCTTTCCCGATTTCAAATGGTATCTTTTCTTCGGTGTATACATCGTCTACTGCATTACGGCCTACTCTTACATATGCCGGCTTTTCATCTTCTAACAATGCTTCTATCAGGCATTTTGTTTGATGTCTATCACTAGGTATAAATACTCTCATATTGGGAATTGATCCCATGGTTGCAATATCTTGCGCCGAGTGATGGGTCATTCCTAATGCTCCATAGCTAACACCACCGCTAATACCGATTAAGGTAACATTAGTATTGGAATATGCCACATCTACTTTTGCCTGTTCCATACTTCTTGTAGAAAGGAAACAAGCTGGAGAAGCAGCAAAGGCTTTCTTTCCGCATTTTGCAAGACCTGCTGCAATACTTACTAAGCTTTGTTCCGCAATACCAACTTCTACAAATTGTTCCGGATGCGCAGTAGCATATCCGGCAAGAGAAGCAGATCCTCTTGAATCACTGCATAATACTACGATGTCTTTATCTGTATTCGCTTTTTCAATTAATACATCACATATAGCTTGACGATTAGGAATTGTATTCATTTGCTGCCACTCTCCTTTGCTCTAATTCTGCAAGTGCTTGTTCAAATTCTTCTGCACTTGGAATCTTGTGATGCCATGCCGCCTTATTCTCAATAAAAGAAACACCATATCCTTTTGTTGTATCAGCAATAATAACGGTTGGTTTTCCTTTTGTCTCTTTTGCTTCTGTAAATGCTTTATCCAGTGCATCCATATCATTACCAGCTGTATGGATTACATGCCAGCCAAAGCTTGCCCATCGTTCATCCTGGTTGTCCTGAGTCATAACATCTTCTGTGGAACCGGAGATTTGTAATCTGTTACGATCCACTACCGCGCATAAGTTATCTAACTTATAATGACCGCCGGCCATTGCACCTTCCCAAACCGAACCCTCTGCTAATTCTCCATCACCCATTACGGTGTATACACGATAGTCTTTGTGATCCATTCTACCTGCTAATGCCATTCCTACTGAGACGGATAATCCATGTCCTAGTGAACCTGAATTCATTTCGATACCGTTTATTTTATTATTTGGATGTCCGATATATTTTGATAAATATTGGGAATAGGTTTCTAAGTCTTCTTTTGGGAAAAATCCTTTATCAGCTAGTACTGCATAAAGTGATTCTACCGAATGTCCTTTACTTAGAATGAATCTATCCCTATCTGGGTCATTTATTCTATCCGGACCCACGTTCAGGTGCTTATAATATAGTGTAACTAGTATATCCATAACGCTGAAGTCACCACCGATGTGACCGGTTTTTGCTTTATATATCATACGAATTACATCTTTACGTAATTCAAATGATTTTGCTATTCGATTTTCCATATTAACTCCTATCTGCCTTTGGGCTTGCTTCCTTTAATTTAGTTGATGGACTGAAAAGTCTCTATTTAGGGTGTTGAATGAATAAATTGTATGGGTTGGGGTCTGAAAAGCCCCATTTAGAGTTTGAAATGAATAGCGGTCTATATCTAATCATTTTGTCTACCTTGCCTTCCGGCGGCATGTCCTTTGTAGAGCCTCAGGGATATGAAAAACATCGCAGTAGCTCTGTTTTTCATTGAGTCTCTAGTCGGACATAAACAGCCTTGTCAGCCGGTCTACGACAAAACGAATATATATAGACCGCTATTCATATTTAGGTTTGATGGGCTTTTAAGACCCGAACCATACAAATTTATTCATGCCAAAGCTGTGATGAGACTTTTTCAGTGCTTTACTTTACTTAAGTAGGGCGCATTCATTATTAAAAAACTTAATTTGAAAGGACTGTTATCTTAGTTTTATTCACCTCGGATGAAGGCTTTTACTTGTTCTTCGATGGGGTCATATAGGTCGGGGGTTACGTTGATGTATTTGCAGGCTTCGTATAGGACTGGGACTACATCTTTGTGGATGCCTACGCAGTGATGGATGTATGGGCCGCAGACTATTTTGTCTTCTAGGCGTTTTAGGTTTTCTACTTCTACCCATACGTAGGTGCCTTTTGTGTAAGGGCCTTCGATGCCGGTGGCATTGCCTAGTAGAAGGGAGTATTCGCCGTTGTCGCCATCGAAACGGCATAGTGTCATTTTACCGTGTTTTGCTTCTGCTTCTATTGCACCTGGATGGTCGAAGGCTAATGGGAAACCGATGGTTGGTTTTTCTTTGGCTACGGAGATTGGCCATGGGCCGCAATGTTGTAGTAGTTCACCGTTCTCATTATCTGGGTGACGAACGGTCCAATCTGCAAAGAATCCTCTTGCTTCATCCATACCAGCTGCTTCTATCATAAGAGCTGTGATTGCACCATGAATATCTGTTTCACATACTACTGGTAATCCTTCTTCATTTAATAATGAGTTGGCTGCACATGGCATGATACCAAGTTCTGATTGTAATGCATTCCAGCATTGGATTGCGATTGCATTACAGCCATATTGGGTTGCAAGGGTTTTCATTGCTATCTTTAGCGCTGCTACACTTTCCAATTCGTTATCTTTTATTTTTATGTTCATGTTTTCTTTACAATATGTGATTATTTTATTGATTTCTGTAGTTTCTTTTCTTGCTTCTTTTACTGCAGCAGTAAGTTCAGGCATAGGAATTGGCGCTAATTGAATATTAAAACGTTCCAATAATTCGCCTTCGTTACACATGGTTGACCAGAAATCGAAGGGTCTTGGTGCAATCTGAAGAATTCTTGTGCTTTTAAATACTTTTACTACGTTACAGACTGCAAGAAAATTCTTGATTCCTCTTTCGAATTCAGGATCTGATAATCTGCAGTTCGTTAAATAGGTAAATGGCACCTTGAATCTTCTAAGTACTTTACCGGTAGCAAACAATCCGCATTGGCTATCTCTTAAACGAATTCCATTTTCGTCAGGTCTTTCATCACGAGGTCCCCATAAAAGAACAGGTACACCTAATTCTTTTGCCAATCTTGCACAAAGATATTCTGTACCAAAGTTACAGTGTGGTAAGAATAAACCGTCTACACCTTCTGCTCTGAATTTGGCAGCAATTTTCTTCATATCATTATCATCGTATAGAAGTCCTTCTTCATTAATATCGTTAATATCAACAAATTCAACTCCCAATTCGTTCAATCTGTCTCTTGTCAAGCCTGCGAATTTAATTGCATCGGGTGCACTAAATATACTTCTTCTGGTTGGTGCAAAACCTAATTTAATAATTGCCATGTTATTTTTCCTCCATTTATTATTCATGTTATTTACTGGCAGTAGCTATGAACTAATCTTTTTCAGCAGAATAGGTGTCCTGCTCATTCTCCTGTATTTCTAGAACCCTTACGCTGTCTCTTTCCACAAAATGGGTAGAAACTTGAATCTTAATCTTGGTATCTCCACCATGTTTGATCATTTCTATCATTCTTCTCACTGCAAGTTGACCCATCTCTTGTTTGTTTACTCGAAGAGTTGTTAATCTTGGTGAGGTGATTTCACAAAATGGTAGATCATCGAAGCCAATAATTGAAATGTCTTCCGGTATTTTATACCCGAATTCCTGGAACGCTTTCATTGCCCCAAGAGCAATCATATCGTTATCAGCAAAAAATGCGGTAGGTAGTTTAGGAGCCTTCTTCAATATTTCAACCATGTCTCTATATGAGCCATCCATTGTTGTACTTAGGGTAAAAATATCCTTATTATCCGGCACTAGATTATGTTTATTCATAGCAGTCTTATAGCCTACCATTCTTGCTCGAAAGGCTTTGATTCGAAAGCTACCTCTTAAGTATCCTATTTCTTTATGTCCTTTTCCAATCAAATATTCAACGGCCACTCTCGCAGAATCTGAATTATTGATTAAGACTCCATTGAATCCCATATCTGAACTCCAGGAATCTAGTATCAGTAAAGGGCATTTTGCTCCTTTATAGATCTCCCAATCCTCATCCATCAGTTCAGTTCCGAGTACAATTACTCCGGAGGAGGTATCATTGATAATCCATTTTACTTGTTCTTCATAATCCGGATTTCTCTGATCTAAATTGCAAATAACCATTTCATATCCGGATATACTGCATTCTTTTTCTAATCCATCAATCATAAGGGAAAAGAATGGAGTGTCATCAATAATCAAACCGTTTTTCTTATAAATCACAAATTTTATCTTAGTAATTATTGTTTCACCAATATACCCCATATCCTTTGCAACTCTAATTATTTCTGCAGCGGTTTCTTTATTCACTCCCTTTTTATGATTCAAAGCATTTGAAATGGTAGCTTGTGAAAAACCAGTAATCTCACTCATTTGTTTGATACTTACCTTCACAATTAATTCTCCTTTAAGATTTGTCTTATAAATAATATTATAAATTTTTTATATAAATATTCAATAGGAGTTTGATTCTATTTTATTTATTTGTTTACTTTGTATTATTGCAACATTCATTTTTGTGTAATTTGTACACATTAATTTCATAATTAACCCATTTAATGATTTTAAAGACGTAATTTAAGGCTATTCATATAAATATTTATATAAATATTTATATGAATAGCCTTGTATTTAATTTATATGTCTGAATTGTTTGATTCTTAGTTTGAGTGTGCATAGATAATCCTTCGTTCAATTTTGAAGGTATTATATTATCGTTATCAAATTACCACATAAATATATCGTTGCCACGAAGTTTGAACATCGCTTCCATAAAGAAACTATCTCCATAAATAATTGAGAAGTGATGGTCTTTATCATGGTAAGCTGCCGTACACATAGTAAGTAAATTATCCGTATTCTCTGACCAGTCAACAAATTTCTCATCCAGTACTTTAAGAAGTTTAATTGCTGCATTGAGGTACATATCTTTCTCGTATTGGCCGACATGTTTTGATATCTCGATTAGTCCGCAGGCAGCTATGGCACTGGCAGTGGTATCAATATAGTATGGCTCTTCCGGCGATCTAAAATCAACCTTTGGTGTATAATCATCGCATACATTAGCAATAAAATAATGTGCAATACGCTTAGCCGCATCCAGATACTCTTGCTTACCGGTATGAATAAAGCTAATTATAAAGCCATAAAGTCCCCAAGTTTGTCCTCTTGACCAAGAAGATCCAAGTTCGTAGCCCTGTCCGCCGTAAGTTTTTACTATACCACCTTCAAATGGATCGAATTCTACAATATGGTTAACAGACCCATCCGGTCTTACAAATGCTTTCATTGCAGTATCTGCATGTCTCATAGCAATTTCTTTAAAGCGAGGATCACCGCTCTCTTCGGTTGCCCAATATAGTATTGGCAGATTCATCAAGCAATCAATAATTGCCCAGCCTCTGGTATCGCTATCTGGACCATGATTATTCCACGCGCGTATAAATTCTCCAACCGGATTATATCTTCCGGCTAATAAGTTAGCGGCCATCATAGCTCTTTTTTTCGATTTTTCATTACCTGTAAGTTTATAGTTCGATACACTAGTTGGAAGCCACATAAATCCAACATCGTGGTGCAATCCAAAATAATCCTCTACCGCTTTGTCCAGTAAATCTTCAGATATGGCAGCAAACTTTTTGTATTTCTCTTCCCCTGTCTGTTTGTACATCATCCATAACATGCCACCCCAAAAACCATTTGTCCACCAGCTAATATCATCTAAGTTACGGTTATCATGTACACCCTCTTTTGTGGAGTATGGAATCTTCTCCTGTGAGCGTTCACTTACTGTTGACATTTTCTTTTCAATTCTCTTGCAAACATGTTCAACCCACTGTATATCTTGTTCCTTCATCTTATAATCCTCACTTTTTATTCCTCGGAATCGATTTCTGTTTTATCTGACAAATCCCATCCTAATATTTTCCATTTACCTTCATCATCTTTTCTTAATATAAATTCTTCATAGATCTTAGAAAAATCACTTTCTTCTTTTATTGAATAAGATGCAACAAGGGAAGCATACTCTACCTTCTCGACTTCCCAATAGACTACCGCACCGTTCTCTTCTACAATATAATTAATAATAGTACGATTTGCCTTCCGATACTCGGAGATTTCCACTTTTAGATCAACTAGATAATCTTCATAGGTTTTATTCGCTAACAATTCTTCATCGTATAAATTACTTACCTGTTTGGATAAGCTTTCAATTTGTTCTTCTTTCAATTTCTCGTTATACAAGCTCTTCGTAAATCTGCTATATAATTTTAATACTTCTCTTGGAGAAGAAGGATAACTGTTTGGAATATCTTTTGTCAACAGCTTCTCAACCTCCGTCATAGAAGAAACCGAATCCGTATTGAGCGGACTGGTTCTAGTCTTAAATATAAAAAATAAGGCAATGACAACAATTGAAAAAACAGTCATAAAACAAATGGTTTTAATCGTTCTTTTTTTAGACTTATTCATACTGCGCCTCCTTCCATAAGGATGAAATCCTCATCCATTATAGTTTCTCTATTCGTTAGGATCAAATTCTAATGTAACACTTTTCTTATCTTTTCCAGCTTTTGCATTGGCAAATATAGCTCTTGTATCCTCCATATAATCTTCCGGTCTTACCAGGGATGGACTGTAATGAGTTAACCAAAGTTCATTTACCTCTGCTTCTTTGGCCAAATTAGCAGCTTCATAGAAGGTCATGTGTTTATGATCCACAGCCTTCTCATCTTTATCTTTTTCACCATACATGCCTTCGCAAATAAACAAATCGGACTTTCTGGCATGTTCCACTATTGCAGGTATCGGCCTGGTATCTGTACAATAAGTTAGCTTAATACCTTTACGCGGTGGACCTAACACCATATCCGGAGTGTAGATTTGATCTCCGTCCTGAATATTCTCTCCCTTCTGTAACCGATTCCAATAAACCTGTGGTACATTATTCTCATGTGCTTTCTCTATGAAGAATCTTCCACCTCGCTCAATATTGATGCTATATCCGTAACACAATACATTATGATTCACTTTGAAAGCTTGAATGATATAACCATTCAAATGGATTTCTTCAGACGAATTAGACAATTCAATAAAGCGAATTTCAAAGGGTAATTCGGGAGCTATCACACGTAATGAATTAACTACCCGTTCTAATCCCTTAGGCCCTATCATGGTAACTGGTTCTGTCCTATCGGCATTTCCCATGGTTAAAAGTAATCCTGGTAATCCACTTATATGATCTCCATGATAATGCGTAAAGCAAATAATATCAATAGGATGAAAGCTCCATCCTTTTTCTTTTATAGCAATCTGCGTACCTTCTCCACAATCAATTAATAAACTGGTTCCATTATATCTTGTCATAAGTGCCGTAAGCCATCGATTCGGTAATGGCATCATACCGCTTGTACCAAGTAAACAAACATCTAACATGTAATTCCCTCACTTACTATCTTTTGGTAATTTGATCTACCTTCCAAAAGTTTTTCTTACCTTAATATTATCATAACCTATATTGATAATCAAGGGTTGGCAGCATATTGATTCTAGCAAAACAAGCTTCGCTGGTAGTTGAAAAAATTCAACCTATGCGAAGCTTGTAAGAAAACTAATTTAAGATTTTTAACGTATATTTCATTTGCCTTTTTTGTTGTGGTTGTAATGAAATAATATAGGGCTTTTCTTCAAGAAATATTGTGTCATCAACCATAGCAGGTAAACCGTGCCAAGGTTCCAAGCACAGGAATGGAGCTTTTTTCTTTCCAAAGGTCCATAAGGCAAGCACTGGAAATCCTTCATAATCAAATGACACTCCATGGTGATATCTAGAATGTCTGAGTAGTAAAGAGTGACTGGCTATTTTGTCAAGGATTATAGCACCATTTTCAAACAGATCATAGGATAGTGGTAGAGTATTCGTTTCATTTAACATTGCAAACATCTGCTCCTTACCCATAGGATTATCATTCGGCGGAAAGTATGCAGATGTAGTTAATTCCTTGTCAAAAACAATTTCATAATCATTAAATTTTTCCTTTGGCATGATTGGACATCTTACACCTACATGACCTCCAATATTGAAATACATTACTTTATCACCCTGATTCACAATTTGATAGCTGGTTATAAACCCATTTTCCAACAAAGTATGCCTTACGAATAGTGAAAAAGTAGCTGGATATACCTCCCGTGTTAAAAAATCATCCTTTAGAACAAGCGTAACGGATAGGTCAGTAACCTCATAAACTAAAAACTCCCTATTACGTGCAAATCCATGCTTATTTATTGAGTAATAGTTTCCCTCGATAAGGATTTGATTATCTTTTAAGGTACCAATGACAGGGAACAAATGCGGGGACCGTCCACTCCAAAATGTCTCATCTCCACTCCATAGATATTCAGTTTTGTTGCTATCTTGATAAGAAATTAATTCTCCTCCAAAGGTATCAACAACAGCAGTCACATTGTCATTTTTCATCGTAATTAGCATACTATTACCTCGCTTACTTTCGTGAGTTAAGTTGGAATAAAAGATTTTCATAATTTTGTATCATTTCATCATAACTACTTTTCTTCATATTTCCCGAATTGATTAGATAATAATAATCATATAAATTAGGCAGCTCTTCTAAATTTAGTAATTCCTTTGCAAAAGCATGAGCCGCTATTTCGCTGCATCGATTAATACGTACTTTTCTTGTGAAAAATGGCAGCTTAATCGTTTCTATTGCTTCTAATCGTTCCGATACAAAATCTTCTTTGGTGTACTCCAGGTAATGAAAAAACTCATGTGACAGATGAATGGCCAATGCTTCTTCATATAAGAGAGGTTTTCTTCCCTCATAGCCGCTATTTTGCGACAAGTCTCTAATAGAACCTTCATATATCATTATTTTGGTATGTTTCTTATCCATCTCTACCTGAGCGCGATATGACACTCCATATTTTTTTTTACTTGTCTTAATATATTCCACTTCAATCTTATTTTCTTCGCAAAGTTTCAGTATATCCTGTCCCCGATGCATCTCTGCCTCTGTTCTACCAAGTTTAAGGGATTCTTCAATATAATAAGAAATTCTTCCTTGGGGAATCTTATGATATAGTAAATCATTGGACAATTCGCATAGTGCCAAAACCTCATCTTTTATCATAGTACCTCCATCTGCACCTTATTTATTGTCTATTGGTAGATATACATTACATATCTGTAGTGAATATTATTTATTTATAAGCAACCGCTATAATTTCTTCTTCTGCCGCAAGCGCTTCTGTTTCTACATCTAGTATAGAATATAATTGTTCAGCGGTCTGCATTCCTGTCAGATCTAACATCTTTTCTCGATAGAATACAAACACTTTAGGAATGGTTGCATTCGCATCTGAATATATTGTATTTTCATTCAAAAATTGGTTGAAAACAGGATTGCGGTTACCTTTTACATATTTGATACAAAAGGCTTTTTCCTTCTTCAATCTCACAACACCTTCCCTATCAATTACGCTAAGACTTTCTTTCTTCTTATTAAACAAGCCAAGAATTTTTTTATTACTAACTGCTTGAAATACATTCCACCGACCTGTAGCTGCAATAAAAAATGTTTTTGATTTTTCTGCGCCTAATGCATCCGCAGAAATATCTTGTAACTGTTCCTTAGATAAGCTAACTGTATTCAAATCCTTTTGTCGTAGTTCTGTTGCACCTGTTGCCACGGCTCTTAAGATATTCTTCTGTGCATCGATTTCGATAGAAACATCTACCGTATCCTCTTTTGCTCCTGATTGAACAATCCTTTCAATAATATCCATTCTGATTTTCTTAATATCTTCTTCTGTTGCGTTTACAATTGTCCGTTCTAGCTGTTCCCGTACCATTGCAAGGGCTACCCCTATGGTTGAGATGTAAGGAGCGTTTTTAGCCAATTTCCATTTAAATCCCATATATTTAGCAAGAGCATTTACTACAACTGAGCCACTTCCACCGCCACCGACTAGAGTAATGAATTTCCTATCCAATTCATATTCAGTAATTAATTCATTTACCACCACTTCTAGTTTTTTAATTGCGAGATCCATAACCTGCCTAGCAGCTTCTTCTGAACGAAGTCCCAAATAACTTCCAAGTGCTTGCCAAGCTACTTTTGTACTTCCTAGATTACCTTGCGCGTAATCTCCTTCTGGAATGTACCCCAATAGATTGGCAGCTCCTGCAAGAGTTAATGAATATTCTTTGGTGTCCCCTGCTGTAACTACAACATATTCACACGGATCATCTTCACGAGGACTAACAAATTTAACTTCTGCACTAGTAATTGCACTATCCTCTTGAAAACATTCATATTCCTTACCCGCAATATGTGCACTTCGAGGACCAATGTCTATTATTTTCTTATCCTTAACCCTAACCATGCTACCACCGGCAACCCCTAAAGTTCGTACATCCAGAGACTGAAGGTATGTTTTATGGCCACCAACCTGAGCATACTTAATCATGACTTTTCCGTTTTTGATAACCGATATATCAACACTGGTACCTCCTACTTCAAAGAAAATGCCGTCTGATATTTTTTCATACATTAAAGCACCTGCAACCCCGGCTGCAAGACCAGAAAGCATAGTAAGTATAGGCCTTTTTCGAACCTCATTTATGTTCATAACACCGCCATCGCAGCGCATTATCATCAAATTAGATTTGATCTTCATATCCATTACCGCTTGTTCCGTCATATTGGCAGTTTCCATCATCTTCGGAATTAGGCTTGCATTAACTACTGCAGTTCTCGTACGCATTTTCAAGCCATATAACTGTGATATTTCATGTCCACCGGTATGATAAATCCCATTCTCCTCAGCTATTTTCATAACTTTAAGTTCATTTTCTGGATTATCAACACTATATGCTTCGGAAGCTACAATAACTTCTGCACCATTTCCAAGTAGGCCTTTCATTGCATCTTCTATTGACTGATGATTCAATTCTTTCGCATCAATAAACACGTGTTGTGATTTTAAATATTTATTAGGAGCCAGTTCAATATTCTCAACGTTCGTCTCATTTTTTGCACTTCTTGCATCTAGTCCCGTACCCATGCCAATTATTCCAACATTTGCAACATCACCTTCTAAAAGTGCATTGGTTGCCTGTGTAGTACCGTGGGCAATAAAAACAACATCCTCAGGAGATATATTATTTTCCTGCATTAAAGTTGAGATGATTTTAACAATACCGACTGCAACCCCCTCTTTATGTGTCGTTGGTATTTTACGTTTGGCCATAACTTCATAAGTTTCATTATCAATAATGACCGCATCTGTGAAAGTACCTCCAACGTCAATCCCTATTCTAACTTTTTTACTCATGTCAAGTACCTCTCTAGTTTTTTATAACCAGCAGATTAGACTCTAATCTACTGGTTAAGTTATTCATTATAAAGAAACGATAAAGCTTGCTACAATTAAGCCAACAAATGTAGATACCATAATCCAAACAATCGTTTTTTTGGTAAATTCATTGACGTCAGTCTTTGTAAAGTCTGCTATCCAAACATTATGTGAATTTGTTGGATCACATACTGCCTGTATATTCGAATCAAGTCTTAATGCCACCATCGCTGCAATTGGATTCATACCACTAGCTGCAAGTAAAGCAACAATACCACTACCTAATCCCCAAACATTAAGAGGACCTCTATAGATAGCAAGCGGTGAAAGAAGACCAAATATTAAGATAAACGTAATTGGACTTGCAGGAATAATGGTTTTAATTAAAGGTTCTAACACTGCTGCTACTTCAGGTGCCATAACTGATTTCAATACCATACCAATACCAATCATAAGAGCTGCTGCACCTGCTGTATCCTGAATACCCTCCACAAATGAACTAGATATAACCTGAATTACATTCTTCGGAGTTGAAAGGATTAATGTAATAACGATACCGATTAAAATTGCCGGTACCAACGGTAAATGCCAAATAAATACTAATAATACTGGAATAACAGGGCTAATCAAAGCAATTGCACGCACATTTTTTTCCGATGAAAGATCATTGGATGCAGGCATTGCCCATGCTTTTCTTGTTTTTCCACTAAATTTTGTAGCGAATACAATCATAGTAACCGCAATGATAATTAATGGAATACCACAGAGTAAGGAATATGATGTAACTGTTTCTTGGGGCAAGCCTAGTACATCAATATAAACCGCTAAAGTACTAACACTGAATGTCACGCCAATACCATTGGAAAGTAATAAAACGGTTCCTGCTACCAATGGACTCAATCCCGCGCTAATCATAATAGGAATAATGATAGTTCCTACCAAAATGATCATACCAAGGCCATTGGATGCTGCGAAAATAATTGATCCCACCAATAAAAATGCCAAGGCGATAGGTAATGGTTTGTCACCTGCCATTTCAGCCGCCTTACGAATAATAGTACGTGTTACACCTACTTTTGATAAAATTTTTCCAAAAAAACCTCCAAAGAATAGTCCAGCAATTGCTGTACTCATTCTCATTGCACCTGCTTCTAATACATCGGAAGCTATGCTGAATTCCCCTCCTAAAAATGGTATACCTGCAATTAATGCGATTCCCACAGCCATGATTGGCAATGCGAGAATAGTTGGTAGTTTGCGTGTCATCATCAAAACCACCATAAGTAAAAACAGCCCAAGAATACCAATAATTTGTAAAGTCATAAAGAAATCCTCCTTAATTTTATTTTGCGGCGTTAATCGCCAATGACTTTCACTTTTACTAAATATTCAAGTATGCATTTTGAATTTTTAGTTGTTTTTGTAGCTCCTTGATATTTACTTTTCTCGTATCTGCATCGGTATGTGCTGCCAACGCTGCTGCAATTCCGCAAGCGTGACCTAATGCACCTACCGTTGGCGTTGTACGAATTGCTGCCTGAGCTTCAAAAGAAGCGGATACGCATCTTCCCGTCACTAACAGATTAGAAACCTCGTCACAAACCATAACTTCATATGGAATACTATAATAAGTTCCGGGTGTAGATGCAAAAGAACTGTCGGTTCCTTCCCCTTTGGGATTGTGAATATCGATAGGATAAGCCGAATGTGCAATCACAGTCTCAAATTCCTTACGTTCCATTACTTCCTGTCCGCTTAATATATAAGAACCGATTAATTGTCTGGAACCACGTATTCCAACAGATGGTCCTGTAAATTCTAGCACTGCATTCTCAAAACCCGGAATGTATTTTCTTAAAAATACATCCAACTGCCAGCACTGTTTTCTTCCTATTCTTTCAGCATCGCTTAAACTCATTGCATTTGTTCCGTCATGATCAAGAATTCTTGTTGTGTTAACAATAAATTCACTTGGTATATTGGTTTCGAAGCAGAGAATTTCTTCCCTTTTAATATCCAGTTCTCCTCGTTCTCTTGCTTCTTTAAATTCTTTAGAAAATCCAGCAAAAGATAATCTTGAAATTTGATACATTAAATCAATATTATTTACCATACGTGGGAATTCTTCTGCATGTTCTGAAATATGTTCACGCAATGCATTCACATCAACATTGCAATATTTCATGTTCATAGTCATTGGCTGCATTGCTCCATCGATTTTTCTTCCTTTGGACATCCGCGCCCCTGCCCAAGCAGCCACATCACCATCTCCTGTGGCATCAATAAAGATTTTTCCTTTAATATCATGAATACCGTCTTTATTGCAAACAGTTAGAGATGTAATCTGTTTATTTACCGTATTTACTTTTCCTATAAAGGTATGCAGCAGCACATCGCAGCTTGCTGCTTCCAACATATCATCCAGAACTACTTTTAATCCTTCTGAATTAAATGGCGTTAAATAACTAATGTACTGTGTTGTATCCTTGATATGTCCAGGAGAATAGCCTCTTGAAACCATTTCATCTACAATCTCCTGCATAATCCCTTTGATTACCTGCTTTTCTCCTGCGTGAAAAGTCATCATTGGTCCAACACCACAAGACGTCAGCGCGCCTCCAAGATATCCTGCTTGTTCAATTACCAAAGTATTTGAATCACATCTTGCAGCTGCAATTGCTGCAACTGAACCGGAGACACCTCCACCGGCTATTATTACATCATAAGTTTTCCCATATGTAAAATTCTGCATCTATAACCCTCCCTGCAATTTTTTGCTCTTCTTGCAACTTCTTGATTCTTTTTGCACTTTTATGAAAATGATTTTCACTTAAATGAATTTATTTGATTTGTATTTTCATATTCTTTGTGCAATATAACTATGTTTCAATATTTTTTCTTGTTTTTTATGTTATAATGCTATCATAAAAATCACAACGTGTCAACATTAATGATTGTTATTTTTATTTTTTATGAGTTAAATCGAAATTTTTTTTCGTAACTATTGTTTGGAATTGCTTTTTTCATTATTGTATTGTATAATATACCAAACTAACATGATAAGGAGTCTGTGAGATGGTATCTACCGTAATAACGAAAATCGTTTCGTTGCAACATAGTTTTACTATGAGTGAAAATGAGATTAGTCAATATGTTATAAATCACGCAGATCAAGTAGTTTCCAGTACGATTACCACGATTGCCAAGGAAACTGGTACGTCAGAAGCCAGCATCAATAGGTTCTGTAAAAAAATAGGTTATAAAGGGTTTAACGGCTTTAAAATAGCGTTAGCTCAGGAAAACTTTTATAATAACATGACCAAGCAAAATAGTCCCTCTCTAGACAATGGTTTTATTTCATCTGTCACTGCGGATTACCGCCAAATGTTAATGAACACTTCCGCCATGCTAGAAGAAGCGACTGTCATAGCGGCTGTCAATTGCATTAAATCAGCTCAGAATATTCATATCTTCTCTCTATCCAATGTTTCCTTGATAGCAAGGGAATTACAGTTTAAATTGGACCAGATTGGAATTCGTTCTAAGTCATTTACCGATATTATAGATATGCGCATTCAGGCAACTAATATTGTTGCAGATGACTTATCCATATTCATTGCTCCAACAATTATGATGCGGGATATTTATCAGATTGCAAACGCCTCCCTAGAACGCGGAGCTAAAAATTTAACAATTACAAGTTATGATTCTCCAAAGCTAAATGACATATCCGATTATAAATTTATTATTTCCGATAAAATAGTTGCTAATAATTCTGTATCACTGTCTAATAACTTAATGTTCTTATATGTAATCGATATTATTTACACTGCATTATTAGGAAGTGATAAATCTTTGCGACAGAAAAAGTTAAATAGCGATGCTATTATAAATAATCATCAGATGATGGACGCTTATGGTTTTGATTACTAAAACAAGCCCAAACATTGAGTTTGGGCTTGTTTTATAATTATTATTAAATTTTCATCTTTCAATTCTTTAGGAGGTCGGGTTGCTATAAAACTTCTTTTTTACTGATAACTTCAATTGGTATTTTAAATGTTGAGATCATCTGCTCATAGCAGTCCTCACATATATTAAATTTATGAACTTCCAGATCTTTTTTTGAAAAATATCCCCACTCTTTTGATGCTTCAAACACATCTTCTTTCAAGATTCCTTGTTCCATTACAATCTTTTTACCACATACATTACAGAATATCCCCGTATCCTTAAGCGGTTTCATAATTCTAATTTTATCCATACGTTATCCCTCCAGCTAGCTTGGCCTACTGCTTATCCTTACCAACATTATAACGGAAATCTTTCAATTTATACAGTGGCAATTAATGTCACTCTTTACACAACAACCACATAATTAATGCATCTTCATTTGGATTATCATAAAAATTCTTACGTACACCACAATCCTGAAAGCCCAAACTCTGGTACAGTGTGATTGCAGATAGATTGCTTACTCGAACCTCTAAGGTAAAACTCTCTAACCCCTGTACCCTTCCTTGTTCAAGCATATCTGTTAACATATTCCTAGCAATTCCACGGCCTCTACAGGATTTAATGACTGCCACATTATTAATTTGTCCTTCACCAATGACACCCCATAATCCACAATATGCCACAATTTCATCCTGTTCCTCCACTACGAGGTATATATTATTAGGGTCTGCTATCGACTTTCTAAAGTCAGATTCACTCCATGGGTCAGGAAAAATGTTGCATTCTATTTCATATACTTTTGATAAATCTTCCTCACACATATTACGAATCAACACAGTAAGTCTCCTTTGAATTTGCGTTATTATATATCACATTACAAAGAGGCTGCCTCGGCTGCCAGCTTCTCTGCAAGCTCTCGTTCTGCTTGAGATAATCTTAAATAAGTCGGTTCATGAGAATCGGCATCTTCTACGAATCCATTTTTAAAATAATTTACTCCCAAAGCTCCTAATGCCCCAGCCCGCTGCTTTGATAAATGAAGAGGAGCGTAACTATACGGTACGGTAATCAATTCCTTCAGCTGATCTTTGTATACTTCCACTCCGTCACCTAGAAATATCACATTTCTCCCCAGTTGATTGATTTGTTTTGCTATCTCATCAATGCCTACCGCTTTCTGTGGTTCTACTATACAGAATTCTTCCTCTTTGAATTCATATATTCCTGTGTATACCTGGTTACGTCTGGCATCCAGAATAGGACAAATGAGTTTGTCCGTTCCATATAGATTATATGCAATTCCATCCACTGTAGGAATACTAATAATAGGTTTATTCAAGGCAAGTCCCAAACCTTTTGCGGTAGAAGAACCAATTCTAAGTCCGGTAAATGAGCCTGGTCCTGCTGCCACTGCAATCGCATCGATATCCTGAAGATCTAAGTTAATCATCTTCACAATTTCATCTAACATTGGTAATAAAGTCTGAGAATGGGTCTTTTTAAAATTAATTGTATATTCAGCCATAAGTGTATCTTCCGTTACTATTGCAACTGATGCAACTAATCCTGAACTGTCAATTGCTAATATCTTCATATTATATCCTCCTTACCGTTATTTATATTGGTATTTTCTTCAATGGAAATATTTCCTTCTAATGTAATCTTTCGATAATCAAATCCTTTTTCCAGATTTTTTTCTATTGTTATAACTGTTCGATCCTTAGGCAATAACTCTTCTATAAGATTCGACCACTCTATTAAACAAACTCCTTGACCATAAAAATAATCCTCATAACCTATCTCATACATCTCTTCTATATCTTCAATGCGGTAAACATCAAAGTGATAAAGCGGAATTCTACCTTCTTCATATTCTTGTATAATGGTAAAGGTTGGGCTATTTACTGGTTCTGTTATGCCAAGTCCCATAGCAAATCCCTGTGTAAACACTGTTTTTCCCGTTCCCAAGTCACCCAAGATACAGAATACCTGTCCCTGTTGTGCTTTCTCTCCTAATTTCCTACCCAGCTGATAGGTATCTTCCATCTGAAAACTTTCTATTATCATAGTATATCTCACTTTTTCTATTTATCAATTTTTCTTATCCTATGTGCAATTATAGCAGATTGGTCTAAAAATGCAAGGGCGGGGGCTGAAAAGTCTAGGTTGTGAGGGATTTGGCCGGCGAGTGGCCGCCTCGCCATGTGTTTTTTGCTGCCTTTCCCTTCGGTGGCATGTTTTTTACAAGCCTCTGGGCGTTAGAAGCCCAATTTAGGTTATGAAATGAATAGCGGTGCATATATATTCATTTTGTCTACCTTGCCTTCCGGCGGCATGTCCTTTGTAGAGCCTCATAGATATGAAAAACATCGCGAGGCTCTGTTTTTCATTGAGTCTCTATCGGACATAAGCAGCCTTGTCAGCCGGTCTACGACAAAACGAATATATATGCACCGCTATTCATAATTTCAGTATGAAGGGCTTTTAACACCCTAACCTATATTATATGCTAATAATGACGCAGTTCTTTTCTATAGAACTAGTTTTATTAATAATATAGGAATTTTATCTTAATTAAAAAACACCGATGAGATATTAATATAACTTGATATCTATCGGTGTTTTTCCTATATATTAATTTTTAGAGGGAAGAAGCGTATTCATGTAAAAAGTGACTTGAAATAAGTGACTTAAAAAAGTGACTTAATTGGGGGGATGATAATTATCTTTATTATAAGCGATTCCTTAACATACGGTATGTGTAATGGCCTATGATACCTAGGAATATACCTTTTACTATATTGAATGGGGTGATTCCCAAAAGGATTAATGTGAATTTATCTTTGATTGCTGGGATAATGATGGTGGCTGCTGCTAGGACATTATCCATTCCACCATATAGGGTTGCGTACATTGGGATTGTTACAAAATAATTCATTAGGAAACCAGCTATTGTCATGCAGATGGTTGCGATACCAAATACGAAGAAGGATTTGTATTTGCTCTTCATTTTTCTGTATATGATTGCTGCTGGAACAACATATGCAACACTTACTATGAAGTTGGCTAACTCTCCAATTCCTGCTGTCTTTGTTGCTGTAATTGCTTTTATTAAGTTCTTGATTAATTCAATTACTAACCCTGCCATTGGGCCAAATTGGAATGCCCCTACAATAGCTGGGATATCGCTTAATTCCAATCTTAAGAAACCAATGTAAGCCGGTGATTCTAGAAGCATCAGAGCATAAGAAAGTGCTGATAATAAACCTACTGTTACCATAGCTTTTGTAGTAAATATTCTACCTTTTGTTTTGTTTGATGTCATTGCATCCATGTTATTCTCTCCTTTTCTTGTTGAAAGGAAAATTCTTGGTCTAATTATGTAGTAGAAATGATCTTCTTCTACATAAAGAAAGCCTCAGATTCTTGTGGAATCGAGGCTTTTATTAGTGAATTGATTGCGTATTAAACAATACACAATTTTTTTCTTCTCACATCCAGACTTTACTGTCGGTTTTGGAATTACACCAAATCAACTGAGTCATTATCCATGCCAAGAATGTGAATTCAAAGACATATCAATTTATCAGGTCGCGGACTATACCGCCGGTCGGGAATTTCACCCTGCCCCGAAGAATTTCCTTATTAAATTGTTTTAATTATTTTTATAACTGTATTCTACAACTTAGATATCATGTTGTCAATATTTTTTTTAAGCATTATTATATACATTATCATATGCATGATTATATGATTGCGTACAAATACGCGATATTTCTAGTATTCATAACCATTATAATATTTACCGTATTCTTTTTTATAATGCCTTCCATAATATTTCCGATAATATCCTTTGCCATTTATATTAACCTTATTTAGTACTGCACCGATTATTCTGCATTTACCCTTTTCTAATTGTTTCAATACTCTCTGCGCAAACTTATAATTAATATGATTGGCCTCTAATACCATAATCGTTGCATCACAGAACTCTGCTACATTAACACTATCAATTACGATTCCCAGTGGAGGTGTATCTATAATGATATAATCATAATTTTCTCTTTGCGCCATAATTAATTCTTTAAATGTATCACAAGCAAGTAATTCGGAAGGATTGGGTGGAATTGGTCCTGTAAATATAATATCAACATTCTCTATTCTCGTCTTGTTCATCACTTCCTCTAAACTTTTCATACCAGACAGATACTGTGATAGTCCGAATACTGCTTTTTCTATTTTTAATCTGGCTATGATAACAGATTTGCGAAGATCTGCATCAATAAAGAGTACTTTCTTACCACTCTCCGCTATGGTTGCTGCCAAGCGGAAGGATACCGTAGTTTTCCCTTCATCTGGCGTACAACTGGTGATGCAAATTGTTTTTATTTCTTTTCCACAGAATTGAATATTTGTCCTTAAGGTTTTATAGGCTTCATTACTTGTAAAATCTAATTTTCCATATTCATAGCTGTTTTCGTCACTATTATTTTCTTTTTGTTGATCTTTATTTTTATGTGCCTTTTTCTTCTTCATCTTTTTTGTTTGCAACGTATTATCTTCAAATGGGATGGTACTTAATGTTGTAAGTCCTAGGTACTTCTCAATTTCTTCCATACTCTTAATGGAATCATCCATAATAGATACAAGGAGTATCATAAAGGCGGCGATAAATATACCGCCCAATCCTCCCATAAATGTATTAATTAAGATATTAGGACTTGATGGATTAATGGGAAGATTACCAGCTTCAACTATACTAGCCTTTTCCATCTCCATGATTGAAACCATCCGTGCTGCAGAAACTTCTGCAATGGTATCTGCTATTTGCTTAGCAATATAAGGATCTGTATTCTCTACTGCAATCTCTATGAAACGGGTATCGGTAGGTGTATTGACTGTAATCGATGAAACTAATTGTTGATTCGTAATATTCAGACCCAAATCGGCAATAACTTGCTCAATCACTGGTCTACTCAGAATTAGTACATTATAATCTTTTGTTAATTGGGTTCCTGTCTGTAAATCAGAATAGGTAGTTATCTCTTTGTCCTGACGATTAGTCACATAAATCTTGGTACCTGATGTATAAATCGGTTTTATTACCAACTTACTAACTAAGCCAGCACAGAGAGCGCATATAATTCCAGCCAGAATAACTATCCATATCTTACCTAACAGAACTAAAAATAATTCTCTGATATCGATTTCAATCTCTTCTTTATTATTTTGTTGCATGATAATACTCCTTGCTCCAGCATTACTATCATCTATATTTGAGAAAACTTGCTATTTCCATCTTAAAGGTTGTTACTTTGCCCCTCTCCCAAACAATACCACCCAAACAGTTTTTAGCAGAATTTTAACATCCATCATAAACGACCAATTATCTATATACTCAAGATCCATTTTTACTACATCTTCAAAGTCTGTGATATTACTCCTACCACTTACCTGCCAAATTCCTGTAAGCCCTGATTTAAGAGCCAATCTTCTCTTATGTCTTCCTTCATATGTAAGAAATTCTGATTCCGTAGGTGGTCTTGTTCCAACTAAACTCATATCGCCCCTTAAGATGTTAAAAAACTGAGGGAATTCATCAAGACTTGTTTTGCGAAGGAACTTACCTACCTTAGTAACCCGCGGATCATCCGTCAGCTTAAACATAGATCCACTCATTTCATTCTTAGCCATTAACTCTATCTTTTGTGCTTCTGCATCCATATACATAGAACGAAACTTATAAATTTTAAATCGCCTGCCATTTTTACCAACTCTTATCTGAGAGAAAAAAATCGGTCCGGGCGATTCAATACGAATTGCCGGTGCAATAAATAGCGTTAAGATAACTGTTAATATGCAGCCCACGAAACCTCCAACAATATCCATAATACGTTTCAGCTGCATCTGAGAGACATTAAATAACCTTGAGCTGAAGGTAAGTACATGATATCCACTCATTTCCTGTACGACCTTCTCGTAAATCTTTAACCCAAAGGTATTAATACTTAAGTTCACATCCATCCCCATATTCTCAAATTCAAGAATCATTTCCTCTAAATCTAAATTAATCGGATAATCACTTGGAATGTGTATAAACACTCCATCCAATACTTCCTTTCTAGCTACCTCAAACATATTAATAAAGTCAGCTTTTACAGGAATTCCATCAATCTTCTGATCTATCATATGCTTGTCTAAGATTGTCAGATATGTAATCTGGTACTCCCATTCGTTTTCACTACGCACACGATTCAAAACCCCTTTTGCCTGATCCGAAGTCGTGATAATCATAATCTTATTGCTTGAATTACTTTTCTTATATACTGCTAAAAGCAGGATTTTGTAATATTGCCTTGAAATAAATGTGATCAATATATTTAATAGAAAGAAACAACAGAAAAATATTCTGGAGAAAGAAGCTCCTTCCTGATACACAAACATTACTGTTGTCAATGTTACCGCTAACCAACAATTTATCTTGACTATTATAATTAATTCTTCTAAGTATCCTCGTTTAAAGAGTCTACTATAAGTATCATATAGAAAATAAATTGCAACATATAATAAGATTACAATGCCAAATGCCACACCATATATGTAGTTAACCCAATCCTTTGTTATTCCCCCATATCGAATCCATGTTGATAATAAAAAAGAGATTAGGATACAACATAGATCAGCCAAAAGTAGATATATTTTAGGCAAATCCTTTCTCGATGAATCCATCGTATCCCCCATCTTTCACATATAGTTGATTCTTTCTCGTTATGAATATACATAAACCTAGTAATATAGCCAATACCAGTAATATAATTACAAGTACATAAAGGTGAAAGCTTACCTCATTATTTGTATTGTCATTAACATAGAGAAAAGTATCTGCTGTTGTATCAGAGATTGTTATGATATCCCCTTGTATATTATGTACTAGCTTAAGTCCACATATTTTATATATTTGTTCTGATAAGAGGATAGACACTCCCCTCCCATCTAAAGACATTTCTTCTATATTACTTTTTTTCTCAAGGTTCATAATTGCAATCATGTCTTCAATCTTATCTATCGCCTCATATGCATCTTCTCTGCCTAAGTCTACCTCTGAATTACTTAAATATTCATTTAGATATTTGACATATATATCTTTATCTAAGCTAATACTATTGAGCATATTAAGAACTATTCTCTCTGATTCATTAATTCCACTATCTTCAATTAAATTAGTATAACCTGCCAGTGTTGGAATGCTCCTTGCTTTTGTATTTATACTGCCCCTTGCAACTACTGGAATACACAATATAGCAATTAATGTGCATATTAATATAAGTGGGGGCATATTTCTTTTACGCATCTAATTCCCTCCTTGATAAAGCTGTACTTACAAATCTTTCTGAAGAACTTTGTGTTTTTATATGAAACATCCTCCCTTCTGTTTACAGTGATTGCTCGATCAACACCTTCTCATGTAATTATTTTACATTTTGTTTTAAATTATAAGGCCCTTAATATTTTATATCAAGTTTTAAATACTAATTCCTATTACTTTCGGTCGCAATAAATAACATCTTTTTGCAGGATACTTTACTATATGACATTTAAAATGCTAATTGCCTTTATCATTGACAAGTAGCATTAATGTGTTATATAATAATAGTTAGAAAACTAACTATTATTAGCTTTGTAAAAAAGAAAAGAGGAATCATTTATATGATAATACAAAAAAAACAACAAGCTAGAAAAGGTCAAGAGGAACACAATCCAGAGCTCCATTCATCAAATCAGGATGATCATAAGACAAAAGAACTGGGCACAAAATCAATTACCAAATTATTAATACAATTTTCTGTTCCGGCAGTAATAGCGATGCTTGTAAATGCAGTCTATAATATTGTTGACAGAATCTTTGTTGGGCAGTATGTTGGAGAAAATGCTTTGGCGGGGTTAACCATCTCATTTCCTCTTATGATGCTTATATTTGCCTTCGCCGGTTTAGTTGGAATAGGAGGGGCTGCATTAATGTCAATCCGTTTTGGAGAAAAAGACATACGAGGTGTCAGCCATGTTTTTGGTAATATGTTAAGTTTGGGTACAATCATAACCGGTATTACATTATTTTTAATATTCTTAAATTTAGATAATTTATTAATTCTATTTGGAGCAACACCAGAAATTCTTACACCTGCAAGTAGTTATATGGGCATTATATTAGGCGGCTTTATCTTCCAAATGCTCTCCTTTTCCTTAAATGGAGCAGTAAGAACGGAAGGACGACCGATACTCTCTATGACTGCTATGTTGGTTTCAGGAGTGACAAATATTATCTTAGATTATATCTTTATTGCTATTTTTCACTGGGGCGTTGAAGGTGCTGCTTATGCAACAATTATAGGACAGTTTATAGGTTTCTTGATCTTATCTTCTTTCTATTTAAGAGGAAAAAGTTCACTTCGATTAATAGCGAAAGATTTTATTCCTGACAAAAAGGTAATGATAGCTATATTTAGTATTGGATTTGCTTCTCTTATAACAACGCTAGGTACCAGTGTTGCAATGACCTTTTTAAATCGTGGTTTATCTACGTATGGAGGTGTAGCTGCAATTACCTCCATGGGGGCAATTAACAGTCTATATACCTTGTTTATTATGCCAATCATGGGATTACAGCAAGGCATGCAGCCGATTATTGGATATAATCATGGTGCTAACCTTCCGAAACGAGTACATGAAACTTTAAAAAAGGGATTAATCGTAGCCATTAGTTTTTCCTGTGTAGTTTTTCTCGCACTGGAGATCTTCCCTACTTTATTTATCAGTATGTTTCTTGACCCAACTTCAGCAACCATAGAAATAGCTGCAAAGGGGCTCAGAATTTTTATCATTATGTTGCCGTTATTAAGTATTAATCTGTTGGGCGTCGGGTTTTTTCAGTCTATTGCAAAAGGTAGTATCTCCATAGCACTCGGATTATTAAGACAGTTTGTTCTACTTGTGCCAATCGTTCTTATACTTCCAAGATTCATGGGATTAACCGGAGTATGGGCTGCTACACCTGTGGCCGATGGCTTAGCTATTCTATTTACATCTATTGTACTAATTAAGAATATCAAAACAGAAAATAAGGATAAAAAAGAAGCAACTGATGAAGTAATTCTGGAGGTGTAACTTGATGAATCAACATGAGAATGAAGGCTTGAAGAGTATTTTAGAATTGCGTTCTATCATAGAAAAAGTTTTTTTTAAAGAATTTCAAGCAACTTATGAATTTCCATTTAGTTTAAATCATACTCACATCAGGACAATGATGATGCTGAATTTTGAAGGTGATAAACCAATGTCACTGGTTAGTGATAAATTGAATCTGGAAAAAGGGTCTTTTACTCCGGTTGCTACTAATCTTATTGAGCATGGTTATATTATTAAAATTCCTGATAGCAAAGATAAAAGGGTCTTTCATCTTAGTCTTACCGATAAAGGCAGAGTCTTTTCAACTGAGTTTTGCCATAAACATAATACTTATGTAAATGAATTATTGGAAGTCTTAACAGAAGATGAAAAAAAATCTTATTTTATGGCTATTCAGACAATTAATAACCTTACAAATAAAATACAAAATAATAAAGTAAATTAAGTTATGAAAGGGGCTGTTACAAAATAGCTTAATTTACTCTTTTGAAAGGATTGGGTGTATCATAATACATTTGGCTGCTTTTCCCTCGCTCGTTCAGAACGCTCCGCTTCACAAAATGAGCTCGGCCAGTCGACGCCAAATCTATTATGATACACCCAATCCTGTTGTTGGAGTTTATTAAAGCTATTTTGCAACATCCCCTTTGAACTTATATATTATTATATTGCATGGTCAATGCTTACATATTCTCCATCCCACACCTTTTTACTTGTCCATTTTTCATCCTTCGCACTCCAGAATTCATCCTCTGGGGATAATCCAAGTGGCAGAAACACAGTACAGCATAAGTATAAACTGCCTATATTAATATACTCTTCTGCTAAGTCAGGTTGATATCCATATACTCCCGGCAACAGCCAACCCTTCTCATCAAACATCTTTGGTGCCAACATTACCTTCTTAATAACAGCACTCAGTGCTTCTCTGACCTGCGCAGGTTTTACCGAATCTTCCAGAAAGTGTTCTAATGCCGCCTGGGATAATAATTGAAATGCTCCAAAACGATACGTAATAGAACGACCTATAATTGGGTATGTACCGTCTGTACCAATCATACGTTCCAAGATAGAAGCATATCTGGAGGCTCTTTTCATCACCTTAACTTCCTTGTTTTGATATTCTTCTACTTCCGATTCCAAGAATTTAATAATATCCACTAACATTGGCTGTATGACAAAGCTATTGTAATAATCGCAATGAAGTTCCTTCCCATCGCCATAGATACCATCCCCTTTATACCATTCTTCAAACATCAGAATAGGGTAATCAATACGCATTCTGTCATAATCGGCTCCTAGAAGATGTAAAGCTGTTTCCACCATAGCAGAGAATAATAACCAATTATTATCATTATGAATAATTTGTCTAGATGTCTTGAAGGCTTGGATTACATTTGTTTTAACACGTTCATTAAGACACCCAACTATCTGCTTTGGTGCACGTAACAAGGCATGTGCTAAAAATGCAGTATCCACTAGTGCCTGATCACCCTCATTACCAAAGCTCATATAATCCGGTGATTTTGGATCTGTTGCCGCATCCAATGCTTGCAACACCATAATTCGATAATACTCCTGTAATTCCTTCTCTTTTCCGGATAAGCCTTCCAGTTCAAGCCATGGCGCCATTCCGCAAACCGTTCTACCAAAGGCTTCTAGGGGTGCAAATACTTTCCGCTCTGAATGAAAATCAAAAGGAAAATTCTCTTTTAACTTACCTTTACTCAAGGCCTCTAACACTGGATTTGCAATCTTTATCATTGATTCCAGCCACATTTCTCGTTGATTCATATATAACTCCTCTCGGTTAATAAACAGATTTTATCAAAACTGAAACTTTAAGCAGATCTCCTGCTGGCAGGTAGACTGTTTACTAATAAAATCGATAAAATATGCGGTATTGTTTTCTCCGTGATGCCCTTTGTATTCTTCTTCTTGGAGGACACATTCTAATTGTTCTTTATCATACCGAATTGCCATATCCCCAATCGATACATATTCTTCCATCTGGTTTGGCCTCTGTTTACTAATCAGTCTTTCTATCAGACTTTGTGGCTCCTGTTCCAGTTGGATATAATCTGTCATAATTACTTCAGTAGCTTTGAAATCAAAATGTCGTTCCAGCTTTTTCAGACCTGGTATCTCATAAGCATCTTCCATAGATATCGTTAAGGTTTCTTCCGTTGCCTCAAGTATGGCACCTTCATAATTCTTACCATATACCTGATAACAACCATTTATGATTGGAACGCTATGCCCTCTCGAAGAATTAACTAAGAAATCATACCTTGTTTTATCTACAAAATAATCCGCCACATATTCTCCTGCACCTAAATCATCGATAACATATTGATTATTCCTACTAATGCAAAAGTTACCAATATCATTATGATTATGAGGTTCCCCGTTATTTCCTGCTTTTGCTATAAACGAATAATTGTCTCCATTCTTCAGATACCACTGCGCTTCCTCAAAATACCAGCTTTTTTTCTTTCGTGTGCAAGTTGGAAGTATTGGATTGGTCCATAAAAAGTTTCGGATAAAACCTCCCCATCGATAGCAGTGATCATCCTTAAATCGATAACTATAATTAATATCCGGAATTTCAATTCCTTCAAAGTGTTGGTATAGATAGTGAGTCATATATAAATCCTGTTGTAAAGTAACAATATTTGCATCTGAAAAAGGAATGCTCAGATTATCACTTACGATTGCATTCTGTTGAAATTTAGCTATATTCTCTACCTTCTTAAGCTTTAATAAATCTTCCTGACCATTTGTATATTGGCTATATAATTCAGAAAACTGCAGATAATATCCAAACCCATACTGCCAATAAGTATATCCTTCCAGACAAGCTCCATCCCTTGGATACCCGCTTAAGAAATTAGTGAAACACTGAAACAGTCTTGGTTTTGCCTGTTCAAATTCTTCTTGTGTTCCTAGATACAGGAACGAATTACCCACACTCCCTGCACAAACTGCTGCCCAGTTATTGTCCATAGTTTCCCAGCTATTGATTGGAAATACTACTAAGAAAGAATTAATAATTCTTTTATTTACCTCATAATATATCCGCCTTCTCAACATATCCGGTAAATCTTCACCCACCATATGGTATATCTCACTTAGTGTATATCCGGTTTCAGAAGAAAACAAATCTAAATATACCGCCTGTTTCTCCATATCTAGATTACTTGGAATATGTGCAGGTAAAGCCCAGGTAAATTCATCGCAAACTGCCCATATACTATCTTCTAATGCCTCCAAATACTTCTTTTCTTTTGTAAGTAGATACATAAATGCAAATACATTCAATCTTTTACGATGATTAAAGTAATTGTTTTCATAAAGCAACCGATTTCCCGTAGTACTATACATCAAAAATTCAGTAAAGCGCAAGTTCTCTATAGGCAAAGAAAGGAGGCTGAATGCCTCCTCTCTAATTTTTTCAACCTGAGTCTGATAAAAAGCATTGGTAGCAATTTCATTCCATTTTTCCGGTGTGTTCTCTAACAACAGTTTCTTCATATTTAATCTCCCATCTACGTACTTTAGCACGTATACTAATCAAGGGGTGTGAAAGTGTTTTTCTTTCACACTAGTCTCCATTCCGCGTGCTTTTCCACATGCATAAAACAAGGGATATGTGAAAAATATTCTTCACTCATTCTCCCTTGTACACTGATTCATTTAAGCTATTATTTAGGCTATAAATCTTCTTAATTTATTTTTTTAAATTATAATTCTTTTAAACAATAATTCTTTGGTTCGAGTATCATAAGTCCTTCATAACTGAAATCATGAATATATATAAGCATGGCTAGGGTGTCAAAAGCCCTTCATAACTGAAATTAGAATAGCGGTGCATGGTTTGGGTGTCATAAGCCCTTCTTAACTGAAATTATGAATAGCGGTACATATATATTCGTTTTGTCGTAAACCGGCTGACAAGGCTGTTTATGTCCGACTAGAGACTCAGTGAAAAACAGAGCTACTGCGATGTTTTTCATGTCTTTGAGGCTCTATAAAGGACATGCCGCCGGAAGGCAAGGTAGACAAAATGAATATATATGTACCGCTATTCATTCCACAGCCTAAATCGGGCTTATGACACCCGAACCATGCACCGCTATTCATTTCATACCCTAATTGGGATTTGACACCCCAACCATTTTTAAGTAATAATTTTCTTAATATATTCTAGGTTATTTTTTAATTTCTCTTCGGAACTTTCGCTTGAGAAATCTTCAAAGGTGATATAGTTATCATACCCTACTGCCTTTAAAGCTTTTAAGAAACGTTCAAAATCAGCATAACCGTTAGTAAAAGGTGCCCAGTCTCCAGCATATTTTTCAACACCTTCCACTTCTTTTAAAACCCAATGTGCATTTTTAACATGTACATAGTCTAAATATTCTCCTAAAATCTCTAAGGCCATCTGGTACTCTTCAAATCCTTCATACACAACATTACCGGTGTCATAGATAACACCAATATAACGACTGTCAAAGTTAGATGCCATACGATATGCTGCACTAGCAGAAGGTGTAATGGTTCCGTGATGCATCTCAAAGTTTGCTTTTACCTGATACTTTTTCGCTAATGCTTCCACAACTTTAAATCCTTCCACTGCCTGATTAAACAATTTCTCATAACCGATTTCTGGATTATACTTTACACAATTCACACGAATCTTAGGACAACCCATAATGGAGGCAGCTTTCATTGCACGTTCTATTTTATCCGGTGGATCCGTCGGATCTAAATAAGTAGCAAGAGCATTAATTTCCAAACCATATTGATCACATAATGCCTTAATCTCAGAGGCCTGTTCGTCAATGGTATCTATGTCAAACGTACATAAATTATTTTTCCAATAAGATGGTGCTTCCGCCAATACTTCTGGATCTTTCGATATAGAGGTAACACGCCATTCTACTCCGTCATATCCATATTCCTTAATTTTTTTTACAGCTTCTTCCGGTGTCATTTCGGGAATTCCTACTGTAAATACTGAATATTTCATATACCCACATCCCTTCTAATCTTAAAGGCTCGATCTATAGTCCTTATAACCTTCAATACCAATTGTAGCATTCTTTCGATCAAAAACCAAGCTTTTATTAACCTTTCATACCCGTTGTTGCTACCCCTTCTACGAAGTATTTCTGTACGCATATAAACATAATAAATACAGGTATCAAGGATACAATCGATGCTGCCATAATAAACTGATAATCTGCAGAGAACTGTCCTATAAATAATCTTAAACCTAACTGTAAGGTCTTAAGCTTGTCATCCGACAAATAAATTAATGGTCCCATAAAATCATTCCACTCATTAACAAAAGAGGTAATGCAAAGGGTTGCAATGGCCGGTTTTGATAAAGGCAGCATAATCTTTGCCCAGATTCCATATTCAGATAAGCCATCAATTCTAGCTGCCTCCAACAAGTCATTTGGAATACCCATATAGAATTGTCGTATTAGGAATACACCAAATGCAGTAAAGGTATGCATCAATATTATTCCTAAGTGTGAATTCGTTAAACCAAATTTACTCATCATAATATACTGTGGAACCATATATACCTGCCATGGAATCGCAATTGTCATAATGTAGAGCAAAAATAGTTGATTTCTTCCTTTAAACTCTAATTTAGCAAAAGCATAGGCTGCAAAACTTGAAGTTAATAATTGAATGACTGTAATGATTGCAGTGAGCTTTATTGTATTTGTGAAATACCGTATTAATGGAATCTGTGTCCAAATCGTTTTATAGTTCTCAAGATGAATTTCTTTTGGTATCCATTCAATCGGGAAATTAAATACATCCTTCTGCGCTTTAAAAGAGGAGGAAAACATCCATGCGAAAGGTAATAGCATTATCATGGAACCAATAATTAGAGTTGCATATAAAAGAGCCTGTAAAAAATAGTAAACGGTTGGATTATTACTTTTTAATGAACTATACATGATATTTTCTCACCTCCTATAAGTAACTAGTAAATTTTTTCTCAACACGAAATTGGAGTAAAGTTATCACTAATACAATAGCAAACAGTACAATTGACAATGCACTTGCATACCCAAATTGAAGAGATATAAATGCCTTATTATAAATATGATATACTAAAACATTAGTTGATCGTCCAGGTCCACCCTGAGTCGTTATGTACATAATATCAAATACTTTAAAGGTATAAATCGTAAGCATAATTGTGACAAAGAAAGTAGTAGGCGTTACCATGGGCCATGTAATATTCTTAAATCGCTGAAAAGCATTTGCACCGTCAATTGTTGCTGCTTCGCGCAATTCCCTTGGAATTCCTTGTAGTGCTGCCAGATATACAACGGTGTAATACCCTACATTTTTCCATATACTTAAGAGAATTAAGGTAGGCATAGCCCATGTTGTAGAAGCTGCCCAACGCGGTGGATTCTGTACTCCCAAAGCCATAAGAAGCTGATTCACCGGGCCACTGTCCGGATGAAACAGTGCATTCCAAACAACTGCAACCGCTACTAGAGAAGCTACATAGGGAAAGAATATAACTGATCTGAAAAAGGTTCGTCCTTTTAAATTGCAATTCATTAACATTGCAAGTAGTAATGACAAAGCTAGGGTACATGGTACAACCCCTAAAGAATAATAAGCAGTATTTTTAATTGAAATTAGAAAGGTAGAATCTGATATCATCTTCTTAAAATTATTAAGACCAACAAAGGTAATCGCACTTGCATTTCCTGCATCCCATTCGCAAACGCTTAATACAAACGAAAATGCGATAGGAATAAGTGTTAAGCAAACGAAACCAATAAAGTTAGGCAAAATAAAAGAATAAGCAATCAGACTTCTTCTCCTAGCATAGTTGACTTTTTTTGGTGCAACAGATGCCGTATTGGTTTTACTCATAACTTTTCCTCCTTGTTTAAGCAAACGTAGTAAAGATTCATAAAATATAAGCGTCAAATAATCATACTTTATTTTACTTGACGCTTATGTTCTATTGTTTGATATTATTTTGCTTAAATATAATTATCTTCCCAGTAATTCATTTACTCTGTCTGTCATTTCCTTCAGTCCATCTTCTGGACTAATGGAGTTGGTCATAATTAGATCATGTTCTTCATCAATAATTTTAGAAATTTCTCTACCTTGTGGATGCATAGGTGCTTCAATTATGTAAGTATCCAAGTTAAGATAGGTTGAAAGACTTGCTGGAACTCCTGCTTTTTTCTCTGGAAGAGCATCAAATATATCCATGATCTTATCAGAAGAAAATCCTGGTAGAATACCAGTCTGTGCTAAAACTAAAGCACCTTCTTCACCCGTTACATATTGGATAAATTCCCAAGCTTCTTCAGGATGTTTTGAATATGCACCAATACCTACTGGTGTAACTCCACCTACAGCCTTGGTATTGCCCTCACCTTTGTCATTAGGAATTGTGCATACACCCCAATTAAAATCAACATTTTCAACTAAATTATTAATAAACCAGGTTCCCATCTGAAGCATACATACTTGTTGATTGTAGAATACACCACTATAGTGTGTAGAAGATGCTTTTAATGAGCCATAATCCATGATTGTTTTGTCATCATTCTGCATTGCTAAGATTGTTTTATAATATGGAAGTAAGGAAGATTTATCTTCATCATCCATTACATACTCTTCCACTCTTCTTGCAAACTGGTTTACATTGCTTGACCAAGTATGAACATAAGCTCCGTAAACTTTCTCGTTACCTTCACCACTTGTTAACTTTTTGGCTAATTCACGATAATCATCCATTGTCATTCCATCTTCTGGATAAGCAACTCCTGCTGCATCAAACAAATCTTTATTGTAGTAGATTAAGTTGTTGTCTTTTCTAAATGGAACTGAATATGTTTTTCCATCTAACATTAATTGTTCCGTTAAACCGCCATAAGCATCCTTATTAAAGGTAGAATCACTTGCCATAATATCATCTAATGCTAACATATGACCTTTCGCAACTAAAGCACTTAAAGCTGGAGTTCCTTTTGTAAATACAACATCAAAGTCTTCCTTGGATGCCATTTTAACTTGAATCAAATCATCATATTCTGCTGCAGATGCTTCAACTGCTTCAACCTTAATATTCGGATGTGCTGCTTCAAATGCTGAAAAGATCGTTTTATAATACTCCGTATTGGAATAATCCCATAACGATACCTTAATTGTTACTGTTTCTCCACTATCTGTTTGTGCTGTCTCTGTTGTGTCTTTTGTTGCTGCTGTTTCAGTTGTTTTAGTTGGATCTGTTGTGTCGGTTGCTTTACTTCCACAACCTGTTAAAGATGTAATCACCATGGTGCCAGCTAATGCTAGCGCGATCAACTTCTTCTTATTCATAATACTTTCCTCCTTTTTTTTGCCGACACACCCGCCCCCGCAGGATATTTTGCTATTATTCATATAATATGTCGGTATTTATGCTCTTAATTATACATTATGACTAATTGATTACAAGCAACTATTCTATTCTTTTGTGCATTATCTAACACTTCTTCATGCTTATATAAATAAATGTGTAATATTTTACTTTACTGTGTAAAATATTACACTATCTTCTTCCAATCCCTTATACTCGTTGACTTATAGAAATCTCTGATTTATACTACTTTTATACTGAGACGAATAGGTGAAACTATGAAATGGATAACCAGAACAAAAACAAGCATAAAAATAAAACTGCTTTCTCTTTGTATCCTTCTTTCCTTACTTATGACATTCATTTTGTATTTTTTTCTATATACGAATACGAAAGAAAATTATATAAAGATGGAATCAGAAGAGATTGGAAATCGTTTTTCCTTAGCCTTGTTGAATATTGACCAGGATTATTTGCAGATTATTCGATTTGCACAAACCTTATCCAGTAATGTGACTGTGGAACAATTTCTTTCTCTTAATCAGTCTGAGATAGATGCTCCTCCCAATGTCAACAGTGTTTCGAACATAGAAGATCCAAGCAATAATCCAAAATACATTATTGTTCATGCTTATGTGGAAGCTGCATCCATGCTTACGAATCTTGGTATTTATGATACTGTTGCAAAATGTATTATTACTTCCGCAAAGCATAATAATACGATAACAGTAGGTTGGATCTACGGTCATCCCACCGACCTTTCCTATTTTGAAAAATTGTGCGATAACTGGGAGCAGCGCTTTCCTGCCGGTATTGTAACGTCTCCGTTTTTTTATTCCGACCTATATGGACAAAAATTTGTCATACCCCTGCAAAGCAAAATATATGCAAAACATGGTACCCGTCAAATCGGAACTATCTATTTTGCATTAAGCGATAAATGGATTACGAACCAATTAGGAATGTTAGGCACAACTCCAGATGATTCTGCATTAATCAATATAAATGATAGTATTTATGAATATTCCTCTTCCGAATTTACAGAAGTAACGGATACTTATAACAAGATTTTTTCTGTTCCTTCTACTACTTTATATACAAATGTTAATGTAACGGATTCTATCCCTGCTTTAGGTGGCGATCGATATGTGATTGTTTCCGCCAATAACAGTGGCATTATATTGGCTCAGAAACTATCCAATTATCATTTCAACTTTTTTGCCGATGGTACTTACCAGGTTTTTACCCCCTACTTAATTATCATTGCTTTGATTGTAGTACTCTTTTACAATCTACTTCAACGTATGATTAAAAGTCCAATTATAAAAATCTGTGATCAGCTCCATGATGTCTCACAGGGAATTTTTCAAATAGAGAATACCATTCACACCTCCGATGAATTTTGGTTGATTTCACAGGAAATAGTTAATATGGCAGGAAACATTGATCAGCTCATGCAGAAAGAATTAGAAGATGAGAAATTGAAACAAAATTATCAATTTCAGATGCTTCAAAGTCAAATAAATCCGCATTTTCTATATAATACACTTAATTCAATTCGTTGGCTAGGAGAAATTAATGGAGTTCCGGGCGTCGTTGATATGACTACAACCTTTAGTAATATGCTACGTCAGACGTTTCGCAATCCCGGAGAAATGGTCCATTTAAAAGACGAATTGAATTTTATTAAAGACTATTCCGTGTTACAATCTTACCGATATGGTAATATGTTTGAGATCGAATACCTGATTGAAAAGGAAGAACTTAACCTAGCACAGATGATAAAGTTTACGTTGCAGCCCTTAGTTGAAAATGCCATCTTCCACGGAATAGAACCCTCACACACTAGAAAAAAGATACAGATTATTGCAGAAGAAAAAGATGGTGATCTACTGATACGCGTCATTGATAATGGTGTCGGAATTGAAGAAGATGATTTAGAGAAACTGAACGATCTGGATTCCAATAAAAGTGACAAAATGTCTGGTATTGGAATACATAACATTCATAAAAGAATTACCATAGAATATGGACCAAAATATGGGCTTCATATTGAAAGTAAGGTTGGCGAATTCACCTGTGTATATATCTTGCTACCTCTCATTTACAAGGAAGAAGATAGTAATTAGAATTGAAACAAAGGAGGTTCTTATGTATAAAATTTTAATAGTAGATGATGAATCTCTTGCTAGAATTGGGCTTCAAACAATGCTTACAACTATTTATGGTACTAATGTGGAAATTGTTGGTGCCGCACAAAACGGGAAAGAAGCACTTTCTATCATTCAAACTGCCCAACCAGACATCGTTCTTACTGATATCAAGATGCCGGTAATGGATGGTCTGGAACTTGCCAAATATGTGTATGAACACATCCTTCAAAAACCGCTCTTTATATTCCTTACTAGCTATGAAGATTTTAATTATGCAAGAGAAGCCTTAAAATACCATGCCTTTGATTATTTAATCAAAATGGAATTCAATCGTGAAATTCTAAAAGATATATTAGACCGAGCCTTTTGTGAACTAGATAAAAGAAGAAATACCTCTATTAATGAAACGGTACCTCCACCGAATGTTTTTATCAATCGTTTTTATTATTTCCTGTTAAGTGGAGGGTATCATTCCGATGAACAAATATTTGAATTAGCTGAATCCTTTGGGCAGGATCTAAACGCTAATTCTTTTATAACAGTATCCTTGCAGGTAGAATATCCAAACAAATCAGAACCTACCTCAAATCAGCAATACCATTTGTATTTTAGTATTCTAAATTCCGTTAAAATGGCATTGGAGATGCATTTCAAATGTTATATTACCGCATACAGCCATCAATTAATGGGTATTATCATATTACTGACGGAAGAAGAGAATGATCCATCCTTATGGAAATCTGCATTACTTGATGCCTCATTACTATGCCGCCAATATTTTAATGTACAGCTTTACTCCGGTATTGGGAAAAAAGTCAAATCACCAATGGGTATCTCACATAGTTTCACAACAGCACAACAGGCATTAAAGCAAACCAGTGATAAGAATTCAATTGTACTTTCTACCTATTTTGAACCTTCACAAGCAGTACCACATAGTAAAAGTGACATCAATATTGCAGATATAGACAAGACTTTGATCCATGCAATCGAGCAGGATGATATCCCACTTTTTCATAGTACAATCGAAGTTCTTATTTCAAGTATTAACTCGTTAGGTATCGAACACTCTATTAATTTAATATCCTGCGTTCTCCATCTGATTATTAACTGCTTAGAAAACGGTGAACGAATATTACAGGAGGCTTTTCAGGATCAGGAGCTCAATTACCCAATGCTTTATTCTCTAAAAACCAGAGATGCCCTGTATAATTATCTGAAACGCCTTGAAAAATGCATAACCGATACTATGACAAATCGAATCAATGATCCGAAATATAAGATTGTACTGGATGCCAAAAAATACATTCAGAATCACATTTACGACAAACTTACCCTGAATGATGTTGCTAAAGCAATTGGTATTAGTCAGAATTATCTATCTGCCTTATTTAAAATCTACAATCAACTTGGCTTTACGAATTATGTAACTAAATTAAAAGTAAAATCCGCTCAAACGCTCTTAGCAAAGGGGCATTTGAAGGTCTATCAGATTAGCGAACAATTAGGTTTTGACAATCCCCAATATTTTAGCAAAGTCTTCAAAAAATACACTGGGTATTCTCCCTCTGAGATTGTTTATTCTGGGGATGGGATTGATATCAATTAAGGGGTTGAGGGGCTGAAAAGTCTCTTGAAGGGTGTGAATGAATAAAGGTGTAATCATATTCATTTGGCTACCTTTCCTTCCGGCGGCATGTCCTTGGTAGAGCCTCATAGCTTGCGACAACCATCGCGGCTGCGATGGTTGTCGCTGAGTCTCTAGTCGGACATAGACAGCCTTGTCAGACGGTCTACGCCAAGATGAATATGATTACACCTTTATTCATGCCAAGGGGTTGATGAGACTTTTTCAGCCACCCGCTATAGTTTTATTTTTGATATAATATCTTCGTATTCTAACGAGAGTTATGTTCCTTATCCGTCCCCATGGAACATGAAAACTTATTAGAAGGGAAGAATTCATTATATAAATAAAGTAGATATTAAATTAATAAAGTTTTAAATTAGAGAGTTTTAATTTAAGAGAGTTTAAAATTAAGAGAGTTTTCAATTGAGAGAGTTTTTTAATTAAGAGAATTTTAAATTAAGAGAGTTTTAAATTAAGTAATTGTTAAATTAAGTAGATATTAAATTCAGTAGGTATTAATGATTAAATAATGCTTAATTAAATAATGTTTAATTATGTATTACATTAAGACATAATCATATGAGAAATTATTAAAAAAAGTGAGGTATAATAAGATGATTCGTAATTTTGAAACACATAAAGTTAGATTTCAGCAAGAATTAAGTGGGAGGCTTTGGGATTTTTCACCTTTAGAGGGGGAGCATGTTGGGGAGACTTATCAGGTTCCGGTTCCTAGTTGTTGGGAGACTTATCCGGAATTTGTTTCTTATCGTGGGGAAGGGATGTATCGTACTTCTTTTAGAGCTGGTGGGAATGTTCGGTTGGAGTTTAAGGGGGTTAGCCATACCGCTACGGTGTATCTGGATGGAAAAGAGATATCTTCACATTATAATGCTTATTCTATATTTAGTACGATTGTTAAAAATGTTTGTGAAGGGGAGCACCTTTTAGAAGTGAAGGCAGATAATCGGTTTAGTGAAGCTTCTTCGTTGCACATTCCGAATGATTATATGTCTTATGGTGGGGTTTCACGGCCGGTTGCTTTGGAGACGGTGTCTGATGTTTATATTCAATGGGTTCATTTTACTCCAATTGAGGATAATGGATGGAAAGGTAAGATAGAAGTATGTTTGGCTAATATTAGTAACGAAGAGCATGTGGTTTCTATTACTTCTAAACTTGGGAATGTAGATTGTGTTTTACCGGAGACAACTATTTCGGCTAATAGTAATGTAACGGTAATGGGTATTTTTGAATTTCCGGAGGCAAAAGCTTGGATGCCTGAGACTCCAAACCTTTATTTATTGAATACTGTAATCTCTGAAGGAAACGTTCCTATCGATGATATGATTGAACGTGTTGGTTTCCGTGTGGTAGAAATTGAAGGCAAGAAGATCTTTTTTAACAAGAAGCAGCTTCGAATCAAAGGTTTCTGTCGTCATGAAGATCATCCAAACTTTGGCTGCGCTTTACCTTATGAAGCCATTGCCTATGACTTACAGCTTGTTCAGAATTTGGGCGGTAACTCCGTAAGAACTTCTCATTATCCAAATGATGAGATATTCTTAGATCTCTGCGATGAGATGGGTATTCTTGTATGGGAAGAAAATCATGCAAGAGGCTTAACAGAAGAACATATGCGTAATCCAAACTTCCAGAAGCAATGTGAAGATGTCATTGCAGAGATGATTCCTGCACATTATAATCATCCTTCCATCTACATCTGGGGAATACTAAATGAATGCGCCAGCGAAACAGAATATGGCAAGGAATGTTATGCGAAGCAATTTGCACAAATCAAAGAATTAGATACTTCAAGACCTCGTTCTTCTGCAAGCTGCAAGTTCAAAACTGAACTTTGTTTCGGATATCCGGAAGTTGTATCTTACAATATCTATCCTCAATGGTATCATGATATTCCTGTTGCTGAATACCTCGGAGATTTATATGATTGGGTTCAAAACGAAACGGACGGGAAAGGAAAGCCATTCTTGATTACAGAAATCGGTGCCGGTGCTCTCTATGGTTATCGAACACCTACTCATGACAAATGGTCTGAAGAATATCAGGCGCAGGCATTAGAAGAACAGATCACCGCAGTACTAAACCAACCTGGCTGCTCTGGAATCTACATCTGGCAGTTCTGTGATGTTCGTATCAGTAAGGAATGGTTTAACAATCGTCCTCGTTCCATGAACAACAAGGGAATTGTAGATGAATATCGTCGTAGAAAATTATCCTACGATACCGTAAAGAGATTATTTTCCTCAGTATCAAATTATATAGAAGAATAAACAAATACTCCAATATCTGAATGAACCGCCCCCTGTCAAGTAGACAGGGGGCGGTTCATTCAGATTTAATTGTTACTTTTTGTAATCTTCCATATCACACCTGTATTTGGTATAAATATATCCAGATTCGTATAGGTATTCAATCCCATATCAACTACATACATAGCATCATCAGGTCCAAATACGAGATCTATAGGCCTTCCGAATCCACCTTCCCGTGTCGTAGAGGCTGAAAAGCCGGATCGATTAATTGCAAAGGTGGTGCGCTCTCTGGTGCCGATATCAATTTTTGATATTCTATGTCCAGCCCCTGAATATTGTGGTATTAAATCTTCAAATACTCTTTGTCTAATACTCCCAAATTCAGCAATATAAACATCACCACGCTGACCAAACGAGTTGTTAGGATTAAAGTCAAAGCCTACAATATTAGCACCAGGTGTAAAATCTGCAAAAGGCCTCGGGGGAAGATTGGGGTGATTCGCTAATAAGAATTCCGGTTGAACTCCCCCATCGGGCTTGAATCTAGATAGGGTAACTGGTTCCCCTCCTACATAATCAGGCCAACCATACCAGATTCCGGGTATCACTATGTGCATCTCATCCGGAGCATTTGCAATCGGTCTACTACCTCTAATAGAGCATCCATTATTTGATACAAATAATCTGTCATCATCGAATTTAAGATAAGCTATATTACGAAACCCCCAGGCAACTAGTTCAATCTCCGAACCATCAAGGTTCGCTTTTAGAATACCCCCTGAAGCTTTTACGATTCCTTTTCTAACTTCATAAGCCATATTAGGCACTGCATAAGGAGAAAAAGCACCGGTATAGATAATCTCATCAGAGGCTTTTATCAGTATATTATTTGATTCAAAGTTTTGTCCATTCAACATAATATAAGAACCTGGACTATCAAAAATGTGTGGATGGTCCCTTAACCAAAGGTTATCGAGACCCACTACTCCGGAATTGGTGGCAGTACCTTGTCCAAAATACATCTTTCCATCCGGACCAAATGCCACTCTGCTGTTACTATAATCCCCATTACTTGGCAACCCAGATAGGACATTCTCTCGTGTACCATCACTCTTAATCACAGTGATAGCTCCCCTATGGGATACGTAGATATCCCCATCCCGATAATTTATTCCAGTTAAAGGAACATTAAAATCATCAGCAATTACTTCAAAATGATCGTTTACCAGACGCGAGACTGATGGATTATTCGTAACATATCCTGAATCTGCAATAAGCATATCTCCATCCTTTGTAAACAGCATACAGCTTGGGGCGTCTAACCCTTCTGCAAATACTTCTATCGTATAGCCGGGTGCCAAGTAAATATCCGCAGGATTAAGATATCTTCCTGTACCCTCCTCGATTTGATCATATGTTAATGCTTTTCTCCCCTTATTATACATAAATACACTCCGGACCATTACATACTTAAATATATTCCATTCATATGAAATAAATCATTAAAATTATAATTTGCTACAGATGTCATAAGTCAATTTAGGTAGATAAATGAATCGTGAAGCTTATACATGATTATTCCTCATATAACTCAATTGGTAAACCATCCGGATCACTAAAAAAGGTAAACTGTCTTCCTGTTAACTCATCCATTCGTATGGGCTCTGTTATAATCTGCTGAGCCTGCAATTCCTTAACTGTCTGAATAATATCTTTCACTTGAAAAGCGATATGCCTAAGCCCCGCTGCTTCTGGATAGGAGGATCTTTTTGGTGGATCTTGAAATGAAAATAACTCTATCTGATCATTCTCTCCCACTAAGAGATCCAGCTTATAAGAATCTCTTTCTCCTCTGTAGGTTTCCTTTATTATCTTAAATCCAAGGATATTCACATAGAAATTCTTAGATTTATTATAGTCAGAACAGATTATGGCAATATGATGAACCTTATCTATATTCACGGCATTTTTTTCCTTCCTATTCTAATTTCTCTTACCCTTTAGTATGAACCTATCCACAATCATCTACTGCAATAAATTCAGAACTTGTTCCAAACGGTTATATATATATCGGCATAAATTCATTATATATTATACTTTCCTCTTACAGCTTTCAAACAGCTTATTAGAACATAACCAATCATTGTCCCAATCACATTAAGAATAATATCATCGACTTGAAAATACCCTCTCTGGCTCAAATATTGACTTATCTCAATGGTTAAACTTCCAAGTAGTCCCGCACAAAGACACCAAGTGGTGAAACGAAAAGGCTTCCATAACAACGGGAGCAGAATTCCGAAGGGAATAAACATTAGAACATTCTCCACCATATATGCCTGGGACTGAGGACTTGCAGAATAGGTACCAAAAATCTTTAAGCTAACTCCCTTTCTGGATCCAAGTTCTCTAGATAAATAAGTAATTGCTATTACTAGATAACAATAGACATAAAAAAGATAGAATAAGAAGAATCTTATTCTATTATTCTTACTAGATAATCTGTACTTTGCTTTTCCTACTATCTTTTGCAGTAAATAAAAACCAATCATTACTGATATCCCGGTTAGAACTGCGTAAGGTAAATATAAATTTATAGTTTGCATAACATCCCGCATGACATATTCTTTCATTAACAACTCTTTTCTTTCCTCACTATACTTTACTTGGACTGTTAATACCAAGTATTCACAGTCTTATGTAATATATTCCATACAGGCTCAAAGCTAAATTAGTATGCACCTTTACCTAGTAAAACTACACGTATGGTTCTTATCACTATCTTGATATCCGTCCATAGATTCATCCTATGAAGATATTCTATATCTAAATCAATCCATTCATCAAAGGATATATCGTTTCGTCCACTGATCTGCCAGAAGCAGGTTAATCCAGGTTTTACTTTATGGCGCATATTCTCATATTCACTAAATTGTGCTGTCTCATAGGTAACAAGTGGTCTTGGTCCTACGATACTCATTTCACCCCGAATGATATTAATTAATTGTGGTAGTTCATCAATACTAAGTTTACGGATTATCTTCCCAACTTTCGTGATTCTTGGGTCTTCGGCAATCTTAAACACCGGTCCATCCATCTCATTCTGACCTGCTAACACATGTCTTAATAACTCTGCATCTTTGTACATGCTGCGGAACTTATACATCTTAAATTCTTTACCATCCTTACCAGTTCTAGTCTGAGAAAATATTGCATTTCCTTTGGATTCAACCTTTATAACAATCGTAGTTAATAAAAATATAGGAGACAGTACAATTAAGGCAATAAAGGAAAGCATAACATCTGTCATTCTCTTAACACCAAAATATATACTGTGCTCATTTATATGAATAGAACCAACCGCTTCCAACAAATCACAGTTATTCCCTATACTTAGTTCCTCAATATCAAGTGCGAGCTCGCCAGTGTTTAGTTTATTAGTCCTCGCCGATTTCATAATTTTCTCCCCCAAAATTCTGATTTATCTAGTCGTATTCTGAACATGCAACTAAACCACAATAAATAGTCAATTCTTGTGGTGTTAATCATACTATGCTTTCTGATAATACCATATATCTCATATCCCTTGTTTATCACAGTTCTGTCTTATGATTCCCGTACTTATTGCCACTTTTTTCATTAAATCGTTCCTTAACAACCCATTATTTTCTATAATTATACTTTCTTTAACAATTATATAGTAGTATAATACTATTTACAACATGTAATATTGCTAAAATATGGTGTTATATTGCTAATAGGAGATTAATCATGAATCATTTATTTGAAGCTTACCAGCCAGATGCATTAGTTCAAGCGAATCGAATTATCAACACCCCCAGTGACTTTGCCAAAAAAGCACTGTTCTATGTTCAAGAGACCGGATACCTCAAGAGTTTTAAGAGTCAACAGAGTAAACAAGGAAATCTTTCTTCTTGCCTATTTATGATTGTTATATCAGGAAGAGGAACTTTTACCTATCAGAACAGAACCTATCTACTTATTCCAAATGATTGTGTACTGATAGACTGTATGGAACAATATGCCTATCAAAGTGATGAATCATCCCCTTGGGAACTTCTATGGGTACATTATTACGGACGCTCTGTAAATGAATATTATCAATACTTTATTCAGAACTACGATAATGTATTTCATCCCGAATATCCAGAGGAATACATACAACTAATTCGTAGCTTAATTGAGGTTCATCAGCATAAGGAGTCCTCCTGGGAGCTTGTGGCTTCTAAGTTAATTACGGATTTATTAACCAATTGTGTAACGATGAGACCAACAAATTCACACCTTATGGGTGAATCCATACTAGAAAAGATATACTCCGTTAAGGATTATATTGATCAGAATTATGCGAAAAAAATATTAATTGATAATCTTGCCTATACCTTCTACATAAGTAAATATCATCTATGCCGTGAATATAAGAAAATATTTGGGACTACGATTGTTGATTATATAACCATGAAGCGGATTACCCATGCGAAAGAATTACTTCGATTTACTAATCATAGTATTGAAGAGATTGCAGTTGACATCGGTTATCCGAATGCAAGTTACTTTAATAAAGTGTTTCAGAAAGTAGAGTCTATGACTGGGTCTGAGTATAGAAAGAAGTGGTAAAAGCAAAGAATTTGCCCCATTATTTTGGAAAAAAAACGAATATGATTACTTCTTTAGTATTCTTGTCAATATATCTATAACAATTTTGCATTCACCAATTCTTTATAATATAAGTAGTGGTCTCTATATCGCTGAATATATTCAGAGTATCGGAGTATCAGAAAAGAGAAAGTTTTTTGCGGAATGGCTAGGAGCGAATCGCATACTCCAACAAACTGTTCGAAGTTGGAATGCAGTCGTCTAAATTCCATATGATTCAGTAAAAATATGCTAAAGAAGGCCTTGTATTTTTCTATTTTCTTGGTGTCTATTTAATTATACCATTTCCAATATTCACCATTTACAGAAGTCTATTTTTTACGGTTATTTCACCACTAATTTATTATAGCTAAGTACGATATTTCACAATTTTTCCAGGATTCCCCACTACAACACCATAAGCGGGAACATCTTTAACTACAACCGTTCCAGCTCCTAAAATAGCACCCTTTTGAATGTGAACACCAGGTAAAATAATTACTCTACCACCGATCCAAACATCATCATCAATAAAAACAGGGTTATATTCACTAAAACCCTGCCTATCCATAGGCTGTGTAATATCTTTAAATGAATGATTCCTTGTGTAAATAAAACAATCTGGACCCATCATCACATCTTTTCCAATGTAAACTGGTCCATCCAAACAAGCTCCAATTCCTATTCCAGAATTATCACCAATTTGAACTAATTCAGAAAAATGCGCACCTTTTTGTATATTGATGTTTACTCCACAGTGTTCACAAATTAATTTTGCTGCAAATCCGCGAATTTTTTTCCCGAGCTTCCCAAAGATTGGCCGCATTTCTGTATTAGGTAATATATTACCGATACTTATTAATATAATCTTTCCAATTATTATTTTTAATTTATTCACTTTACTTTTTAAAATATTTCTTTCTTTCTTATTCATCATTTTTATCTCCTAAGACAACATAAATTTCTATTTCTATATTTATTTAATTTTATAAAATATGCTACTAAATACCCTCAATAAACTTTTTATTTGATTTCTATGTAAAAATGAAAGTAATAGCAATACAAGTATTCCCAGAAACTCGGTAATCATATTTATATATAATATTTCGAAGATACACAAAAATAAAATAAGCAACTGGGAAGCAACAAAAGATTGTAAATTAAAACGAACAGGAAATATATGTTTAACTATAATTAATCTTACTATTAATACTATTAAATAACTTAAATAAGTAGCTATTGCTGATCCGATCGCACCATAATTTGGAATTAAAAGACAATTCATTATTATATTTATTAATGCTCCTACACCTGTTGTCAAAAAAATAAAATTAGTTTTTTTTGCAGCTGTAAATGCTGTTCCCAAAAAAGTACTTAATGAATTACAATAGAAACCAATTAATAGCCATGGTACTATATTCCAAGCATCAAAGAAATCTTTATTGAATAATAAGGAACATAAGAATTTATTACTAAACAAAAGTATAGTAGTTGCCAAAACCATTATACAATCATAAATTAAATAAATCTCTTGGAAAAATGTATTACCATTTTTATCGTCATATTCTTCATATACGGATAAACTCCACGCCTGATGGAAAATTGATGTTAATGAACTAAGTGCAGATGGAATTTTATTTGCAGCTGCATATAATCCTACCACTGTCAAAGAAGTCATAGAAGTAAGTAAGTATCTGTCTAGGCTACTATTAATCCACCAAGAAATGGCATTAGGTATAAGTGGAATTGCATATAAAAGTATTCTCTTTACAAATTCTTTATTTAAACTATAGAATTGTAAATCTAAAAATATTTTCCCTAAACTGATGTAAATGATGATCTGTATTAAACATCCAATAATTGAAGCATATAAATATCCATTAATACTTTTTTTTAATATAGCAATAAATAACACACTTAATATAGTAGTTACAAGTGTTCCAATAATTGAAGAGATAACCATAACATTAACTCTATCTGTGGCTCTTGCATATGATGAAAATAAAGTACAAAAGGCAAATGAACAATAATACACAATAAAAATTGATTTTATTTCCCATAAACTTCTTAAAAATGGAATATTTATAAAAATATTTGATACAAAACACATAAGTATGCAGCCAGACAATACTATTAAAAAGCCAATAGTAAAAACTTCTTTTTTATTTTCTTTTTTATCCATCGCAAATCGCACTACTGCATCCGTAATCGCTAATGTTAAAATTGGGAAGAGTAATTGTTGAGTGATATTTGCCAAATCAATTATGGCATATTCTTCTGTTGATAAATATGTTGTATAAAATGGTAATAGGAAAAAAACTATTAATTTATTGGCAAAATTTGAAAGTGTAAATAGAAACGTATTCTTTAATAAAAATTTATATTTGTTTTTTTGCTTATTTTTCATTATCAGTCCTTTTAAAATTGATTAATCCAATTATTAATGTTTTTATTATTGATATTAATTTTTGTTTCTATTTCAGAATTTAATAAATTTTCCAAATTATCAATATTCGTTCGTTCAATACAATTTAAATTATAGGTAACTTGCATATCTCTAGCTCTATTATCAATTATCACAATAATTGCTCTACACATCATTTGCATAGCAAATATTCCACCATGTAATCTAGTTCCAACATAATCTATTTCATTATTTTTTAAAAGTATACTAAATGTTTCAAGATTTGGATTTATAATATTGATTTCTGGTGAATCATTTATTTCTAAAAAATATTCATAATCACTATAACCTTGCGGCCAAAAATATAATTTTTCATAATTTTTTTTAAGAATATCTATCATTAATTTATCTTTCTCTTTATCTAATGCATAATCTGTTAATGTAAAAACTACATTTTTTGATTTTTTTTTAGGTATTTTATTACAAACCTGATCTGTAAGACCCCATAATGTTGCACATCCAGTATTTATTGCTTTAAAACCTAAATTTACTAAATGTTGTTTAGTAATATCATCTCGAACACTATGTATTAACTCATGTGATAATACTTTATTATATAATTTTTGAGTATAATAATTCATATTATTTTTTTCAATTCCACTACCAACACCAACTAGCACACTATCTTTTATTGGTAAGTAATTTAATAAATTTATATTCCAGTTTGGATGTAAACTAAACATATTTTGCCAAAATAAATTACTACCACATATAAATTTAAAATCAGCTTGAGAAATAAGTTTTAATCTTGCATCATTTTTTTGATAAAAATGCATTATTGGCGTTTGTGTTGGTAAATGTACAACAAAATTTCCATTTATAATTGATTGAATACCTTTTTCAATTGAAATCATAATAATGGAATCTCCAATATTTAAACTAGCTAAGGATGGATCTAATAGAACTATTTTTTTCATTCATTCCTCCAATAATAATCATAGTTTATTAAAACAAAATTAAAAGTAATAAGAAAATATATTATAATACTGAAATAAAGTATTTGCTTTACCTATATAATATTGATTGATAAATATCATTAAAAATGGAATTAAACAGGCTAACCTAACAATTAGTTTATTTAACTTATTATTAAATGTTTGAACTATATATGCACAAAGTATCATATATATAGGTACAAAACTTGGGAATACTCTATATGCCATTATAAGTGCTGACGAATTAAACATTATAATTGTTATAAATGCAGAACAATTTATAAATAGTTTTGCATAGACAAATTTAGTAACAAGTTTATCATATCTCCAATAGGCTATTAAAAAAATCATTAATGAAACTAGTGCATATGATGCGGTAAACTCTGTAGCATATTCGTTTGTACCAGTATATTTGATACCATAAATTGTATGTGACATTATTATTTTAACTATATATGTAATAATTGGGCATCCTAATATTCCAATACATGTCATTTTCAATAATGTTTGTTTTTTGATTTTTATTTTTGAAGTCAAATAAACAATAGCTATATAAATAGTTGACAGATGAAAAGATAAAGCAATTAATGTAAAAAATAATATTTTCCAATTTTTTTTATCTAATAATTTAAAAGGTAATATTTCAGTTAAGTAACATAGTACAATTGACATAAAACCAATTGCAAGTGCCTGCCTCAAAGTTGAAAAAGCAAATAAATATAAGTCTGAAAAGAAAAAGACTAAGAAGCTAATATAAAAATCTACAGACATTTTTGAAATATATTTGCAAATACATCCCATAAATATAAGAGACACACAAACATAAAACCAATATATAAATAAACCGCTATTAGCAAAAAATTGTAAGAGATAATAAAATCCGTTTTCATAATTATAAAGATTGGCATTATATAATCGCGCATAATTATAAGCTACATAGTAATAGCCTGTCCCAGAGTGCACATCTACTCCAATATCCCATCGAAAAACCATTACTAATATTAAGGGCAGTGTTATTAAAACCACATCAAAATATGATGTCTTATTCAACTTAAAATTATAAACTGAAATATTAAAATACCTTTTTTTATTTTTAAATATTATACATATTAATAATGTTAATGTTAAAGCTAAATAGTATATAATCATACTCTATTCCTTACATTCTAAATATAATTGTTCTAGAATCTTTGCTGTATCCTTAACATCATACATAGATTTTTTAATTTGATTAGTAGTATCTATTCTATCTATGTTCGTAGATAGAATTTTATTGCACCATTCTACTGCACCAAGCGAAAGTGGGAAAAAGCTTGCTTGATTTGTTATCTTAAGTTCACTAGTAATTCCTGTTGAAAAGAAACAAGGTAATCCAGATATTTGTGCTTCAACTCCAGCTAAAGGAAGTCCTTCAAATTTTGAAGGCATAATATATATATCCATAACTTGATAATAATCATATGCATTTTTTACAAAGCCAGTAATTATTACATAATTTTGCAGTCCAAGGTTTGATATTTTTTCTTCAATCTGTTGTCTCAATAACCCGTCACCAACAAGTAATAATATACTTAAAGGATTTCGTTTATGATATTCATTAAAAACATCTAATAAAAAAAAATGATTTTTCTCAATAGAAAAATGACTACAAGTACCTAGAACTGTAATATTATTTTCTATTTCCAACTTTTCTCTTAAAGATTTCCGCACAATAGGATTAAACATATATTTGCTACTTTCAACTCCATTATGCAAATATATGATGTTATTATTTTTATCTGTAATTTTTTTCCCATATGTCCATTCTGCAGCTGCTTTAGAACATGCTAACAGTTTTGTAGCATGCTTGCGAATATATGGCCGTGTGAATTTTGCCAAAATAACTCTAAATTTCGCATTTGCAGATGTTGTATGCGCATGCACAAAAATATTATCTACATGAGCTAATCTTGCACATATCATAGCGAATACAATATTACTATCTTGATGTATATGAACAACATTAAATTCTTTATGCTCTTTAAGTATTTTATACATCCCTATTAAATTTCTAATAAAATTTTTTCGTTTTGGAATTACAGAATATATTTTTCCTCCCAATGAACTTATATTAGATGCGAAATAACACTCATCAGAACCATTTACTAAAAAATCAAACTGTAATTTATCTCCATCAATGTTTTTGTATATATTCATTAATAAATTTTCAATACCACCGCATTCCATACTGTGAACAATTTGTAATACTCTTTTCATCTAATCACCTCACATATATTAAATTTATCTTTTTTATATTTTCGCATTAAATTAGAAATTTCACTAAACTTTTTCCTACCCAACATAGTACATAATACAGCAAATCTATTTTTATATCTTACATTTTTATCTTTTAAAATACTAATGCGATTCTTTACAATCCACACCCAAAGTTCATTTTCTATATGAGAATTCGACATTTCATTAGAGAGCAATACATATAGCTGACAATAACTACTGAATTTTTGTGAGCGGGCAGCCTGTAGCGCTGATGGACATTTATCTTCTACAAATAAAAACAATTCATCAGCAGCAGATTTTAGATTAAGGCTATTTTTATTATAAGAGGCATCCATAAAACTTCCATCATGATGCATATAATAATATAGTTGGCATTGTCCGTATATTATAGAGTTACTTTCATACAGAATTTTATATATCATCATCAAATCTTCATATCGGCAATTAATAGGAAATTCAAATTTTTTCATTAACTGTGTAGAATATAACTTGCCACTCACACTAGTAGTAAATTCTTTTTGATAAAACAACATTTTTAAAGCTTGTGTGCCATCTAAAAGAATTTCTTCTTTCTTTTCATCACCATCCAATACTTTATCTATACAATCCAAGATACGGCACATACTAATTTTCGTCTTGTATTTAGTAATTAAATTAAATAAATAGCTTATATAATCCGGTGAAATTATATCATCAGAATCTATATAAGAAATATACTTGCCCAAAGCCCTATTAGTCCCTATATTTCTCGCAGATGACACACCCTCATTGTGTTTATGTATGACCAATATTCTGCTATCATTCTTAGCATATTCATCACAAATTTGAGGACTCTTATCTGTTGCACCATCATCCACCAATATTATTTCCAAATTTGTATACTTTTGATTTAGTATACTATCAATACATCTTCTCAAATATACTTCTACATTATATACTGGAATGACTATACTAATTAGAGGTTTTTCGTCTTGCATTATATACTCCTCTCTTGTTTACAGTAAAAATAATTAGGAAAATGCCCCTATATTATCCGTTTTTTAAAATTTTTTTTGCTCTTATTCTAATCAAATAGGGTTTAATAATCGTGTGCATTATACCTATAATTGGTAAGCTGATAATTTTAGGTGTTTTTAGAATTTTACACATTATTTTTTCTTGAATTGAATCGAACTTTACTTCTTTCTCTTGTCTATTTGCCCATGGACTCATTTGTTTATAATTAATAAATTCATATGCAAATGGATGTTGTGAACCTTTATACCATGGCCTTACATTTAACATACATGTTGTGAAATGAATAATAACTGGTTCCTTTATTGCTTCATTAATTTCCTTTTTTGTATAATAATTCGTAGGTCTACGGATTATTTTTATTTCATTATATTTATAAGCATATAATAAAGTCATGACATCATACTTCGGATTCAATATGCCAATTTTGCCATTAAATATTCCATTTAAAACATCTTGGTCAGAATAATTCATTAATTTACCATATTTTTTCAAGAATTCATCAATAAGCTCACTTACACTAACTTTTCTCAATTTGTCAATGTTAATAAGAAGTACACCTGCATTAATATATATAGAATTAGCATTCAATCCGATATTTTCTTTATAAACTTTTCCAATACAGTCTTTAATTCCATATATAGTAAATTCAGTGATATCAATATTCCAAAGTTCGCTAATATCTCTAGTAATTATTGTGTCACAATCTAAGTATAAAATCTTTTTTATTTTTTTAGGCAATAACTCACTTGAAAAAAGCCTTGTATAAGCACTTTTCGGCCAACGTTGGTTGTAGAGTGTATCAGGTATATTTAAATTAGGAACATTCATATAATCAAATGTTCTTCCATACTGTTTTGCTATGCTTTCCAGTATTTTTTTATTATCAGATGATATCTCATCTCCTAACAAATGAATATTGATTTCATCAACTATTTTATTATTCTCAAAAAGTGATATCATAGAAATACCCATAATGAGTACATAATTGTTATCACACGTATACATAATATCCATACAATCCACCTCACTAATTAATTTACTGCATGTGGTAAGAACTGTTTAAGAGATTCTATAAATAATAATTTCTTATAAAATTAAAGTTTCTTTTAATCTTTTCCAATCACGATCTCGTTCGCTAATAATCAAATTCATTCCTTGCTCAATTGGCCACCTAATATTTACATCAGAATCATTCCATATAAAGCCAGCTTCATCTCCATGATGGTAAAAATCTGTTACTTTAAAACTTACTTCTGCCTTATCAGAAAGTGTTAAAAAACCATGGGCAAATCCTCTAGAAATATAAAGTTGTTTATTATTTTCGTTAGAAAGTTCTAGCCCGAACCATTCTCCGAATGTAGGCGATGTTTTCCTCAAGTCAACAGCCACATCATAAATTTTCCCACTTATAACCCGTATAAGTTTACCTTGTTGGTATTTTTTTTGATAACCCATTCCTCTAATCACACCTCTGATAGACATAGATTGATTATCTTGAACAAATATCATATCTAATCCAAATTCATGCATATCTTTTTGATTATATGTTTCAATAAAATAACCGCGCTCATCTCTGTAAATAACAGGCTCTATTATGTAAAGACCATCAATTTGACATTTTGTGACTTTAATCTGATTCATATGAAATTCACCTCATCTTATTCCTATACATATCATAATAAGCTGATTATTACCTCTTAAGATACCCTGTTTCCATTTCTTGTTATCAAAGTATCAGAGTTTTTTTTATACAAACATTAGTTTTTGATTCTTAAAACAAGCCTATTCTTAATAAATTTTTTACATATTTTCTATGATGACCAAAAAATTTGCTAGACAAATGATAAATTTTTCCTAGTTTCCTTTATATTTTCTTTATTTTTACAAATTTGATAGGATTCTCCAACTCATCTTTTTCTCATCACTTTTTAAAGTCATTAGTTAATTGATGTAACACTTTTATGTAATTTTAATTCGACCCTACTTAAAACATCACTACCATCACGATCTTAACCAACTGGGAAACAGGCGGCCGCCTTAATTATATAAGGCTTTTCACAATTTAATATTTTAACTATTAAGTTATATATAGATGTAGATCAAAGAAGAAAGAAGCTGAGGACCCAGAATAAAATGAAAGGTTGAATACCTTAAATGACTGATTATGCCATTTCAGCCACCCTTCTTTTATATAAAAGAATTTGATACCAGCATTGTATTATATAATCTACCAACATGTTGGAGAAGAATTATTCCTCTGTTTCAAAATCCAATGATTTCGACATTCTCTTCCTCAATTTCTAAATTGTTAACTTTTTAAGATATTAAAAGTAATGTTTCTTCAACTTTTATGTAAACTGCATAGTGTTAATATCTACAGCTTAAATCTAAAGCTTATAGTGCACAATAACCTTTTATTTCTTCCAATAAAAAAGAGACAATATTCTTAAGGTTGCGATAGAAAGTATAATAATTATTACTTTCTTAACACCACAATGTATACTGTGCTCCTTTCTATAAATACAGCCAGCAGTCTACCTGATGTCCTAGTTATCCTCAACACTTATCTCATCATCAACTGCTCCCTTATCCAGGGTTAATTCTATTTATTCTTATTAATATCATAATTCTCTCCCCCAAAATTCTGATCTGTCTTGTCCACTTATGTAATTTTGTATGTTTATAAGTCTTATTACCTATTGCATTATTATAGATTCCCTCTTAAGAGATGTCAATGCTTTACAGTAATTTTTATCCATTTTTGTCAAATTTTTATAGTTCCATTAGCCCATAACTTATGTTTCCTTATTATAAATTACCTAATAGTATTTCACAAGCTAAAAATGTAAATTCTATCCAACTTTCCATCGCAATAAACAATGTTTTGTGTCATAATTATACAATCTAATTGATGTTTATTCTTTATAATACAAAACAACTTATAAATCCTTTTATATCGACAATAGAAGGCTCCCCTACATCATATTAAATGATTGTAGGGGAGCCTTCTATATATATACTATGAAATCTTTTCTGTATATTTATTCTAAAGCTTCATCGTCAACTGTATCCTCTTCTTCGCAACATCAACGCTCATAACCTTCACTTCAACAATATCACCAACACTTACTACATCCAGTGGATGCTTAACAAATTTCTTATCCGTAAGTTGTGAGATATGAACAAGTCCGTCTTGATGAACGCCGATATCAACAAAGGCGCCAAAGTCAATTACGTTCCGGACCGTACCTTTTAATATCATTCCTTCGGCAAGATCCTTCATCTCTAGGACATCCGTTCTTAGAATTGGTTTTGGCATCTCATCACGAGGATCTCTTCCCGGTTTTTCTAATTCCTTAATGATATCCATTAAGGTTATTTCGCCGATACCAAGTTCACTTGCCATGGACTTCTTATCAGCAATCTGTTTTCCTAAGTTTGCAAGGCCGCCTGCCTTAATATCCTGTGGTGTATAAGAAAGCTTCTGAAGAAGATTCTTAGCTGCCACGTATGATTCCGGATGAACACTAGTGGTATCAAGAGGGTTCTTGCCATCTTGAATTCTCATAAAGCCGGCACATTGCTCGAAAGCCTTAGGTCCAAGTTTAGCTACCTTAAGAAGTTGATTACGATCTGTGAAGCGTCCGTTTTCCTCACGATAAACTACGATATTCTTTGATATTACTTTCGAGATACCAGAGATATATTCTAGGAGGGAGGCAGAAGCAGTGTTTAAATCTACACCAACTTTATTTACGGAATCCTCAACTACACCGGTTAATGCTTCGGATAGTTTCTTCTGATTCATATCATGCTGATACTGTCCTACTCCTATGGACTTCGGATCAATCTTAACAAGTTCTGCTAATGGATCCTGAAGTCTTCTTGCTATGGAGGCTGCACTTCTTTGTCCTACATCATAATTAGGGAATTCTTCGGTTGCCAGCTTGCTTGCTGAATAGACTGAGGCTCCTGCTTCATTTACGATAATATACTGAACATTGCTATGGGTCTCTTTTAACATATCAACGATAATCATTTCTGATTCTCTAGAGGCAGTACCGTTACCGACAGAGATTAAAGTGATACCATATTTCTTAATATACTCGCCCACTTTTTTCTTTGTCTCTTCCACTTTATTCTGTGGTGCTGTTGGATATACAACGGTAGTGTCAAGTACCTTACCGGTTCCATCTACGACTGCCAGCTTACATCCGGTACGAAAGGCCGGATCCCAGCCAAGTACCACTTGTCCAACAATTGGAGGTTGCATAAGAAGTTGCTCTAAGTTCTTACCAAATACCTTAATAGCACCATCTTCTGCCTTCTCGGTAAGCTCATTTCTAATGTCACGTTCGATTGCCGGAGCAATAAGGCGCTTATAGCTATCCTCAATGGTTGTTTGTAATAGTTTTATGGTATAGGGATTCTCCCGTATAATGGTCTTGGTCTCAAGATAGCGAAGAATTCTGTCTTCTGGTGCTGCAATCTTTACGGTAAGTATCTTCTCATTTTCTCCTCGATTAAGCGCTAACACACGATGACCTGCAAGTTTGGTTAGCTTCTCCTCGAAGTTGTAATACATCTCGAATACGCTCTCTAGCTTATCATTCTTAGCAACGGAGATAATTACACCTTCCTCGAAGGTAGCTTTTCTGATATAGATACGGTAATCCGCTTCATCTGATATATTCTCTGCTATGATATCCAATGCTCCTGCAATGGCATCTTCCACTGTGGTAACTTCCGCTTCTTCAGATAGAAAAGCTTCCGCCTCTTTCTCAATCGGTTGATTGGTCATCTGAAGCAGTATGATGTTAGCTAATGGTTCTAAACCTTTCTCCTTCGCTATTGTCGCACGTGTTCTTCTCTTTGGTCGGTAAGGCCGATACAGATCCTCTACTACCACAAGTGTTGTAGCTCCGAGAATTTGTGCCCTTAATTCCTCTGTTAATTTTCCTTGTTCTTCTATACTAGATAGAACACTAGCCTTTTTATCTTCTAGATTACGAAGGTACAAAAGTCTTTCATGAAGATCTCTTAATACCTCATCATTTAAGGAGCCTGTTACTTCTTTACGGTATCTGGCGATAAATGGGATCGTATTGCCTTCATCAATTAATTTTACCGTAGCTTCGACTTGCTCAAGTTTTATACTCAGCTCATCTCTCAATTGTTTTAATATGTCCATCTTGTACTCCTTCTATATTACATTTATTTATCTATTCAGTAAACCATCACTTCCAATATCATATCACTGAAAGCGCGTAAAATCAAGGGAATATCCTCAAACTCTAGCCAAAGAGTATACGTTAAAAGCTTACCTATGTAAGCTTTTAGACACTTTCCGATTCCTCTTTTACTATGATTCCAATAACAAGACTTCCATTCATTTTTATAATCTGAAGTGTGATTTGGCACTTATCTAATACATCTTGTAATATAGTTTTTATAAAATCAATCTTTACATCCAAAACGCTTGCTTTACCACCTTGCTCAGATGGATTGTCTACTTCAACCTTCGGAGATATCAAGGAGAGTTTCAACTTAGGGTCCGTTTCAATTCCCGCTAGGAGACCATTTGTTCGAAATTCTTCTGCAAATAGAATCAAAATGATTGATATCACTGCTTCGAGCATCTTCTTACTCACTCTGACGCTATGATGGATATCGGTTTTCATCTCAAACTTTGTTTCTGGATATTTTTTTAGGATATGTTCCATAGCCAAACGAATCAATTCATTACTATCACACTCATTTATCTCATTGGTAACCGCCTCACTGAGCAATTCAAATATTTCATCCTGACGGAAGAAGATGCTTTGATACCTCATTCTTTCTTCCAGTCTGAATTTTTTACCAAATCCTAAGATTGCCTTTCCACATATTCCTAATAATTCACTACTTCGCTTCGCATTATTCACAACTTCATCAATCCTCTTTAACATATTCTGATAGGTTTGATTCTTGGACTCTAGAACCTTTTTGTAAGTTGCATTTTCTTCTTGTGTGATATAATAATCCAAGGATTTTGTCAGCGCTACAATTAATTCGTCCAGATTCCAAGGTTTTGTGATAAATTTGAATATATCTACTTGATTAATTGTTACCAGAATCTGTGGCAGCTGGGTATATCCCGTAAGTACAAGCTTCACAATCATGGGCGATTTCTCGGCAACAATTTTCAATAACTCTAACCCATTCATTTCAGGCATTCTCATATCTGTGACAATGACATGAATGTCATGTTGTTCCATAACCGTTAATGCTTCTTTTCCACTGATTGCAAAATAGCAGGTATACTCCTCCTCCATCAAAGCTCGGCGCAGAGAGTTTAAGATATTAACCTCGTCATCTACGAATAAAACCGAATATTTCTCATACATATTAACCCCTCCTCTATTTGTTTGAGTACTTTCGGAAACTCTCATAGCCTGTTTTTATTGATATTTTAGATGCTGACAGTAAAAACCTCCTCCATTTTCGTGATAGTATAAGTATGTTTTTACGCAGACCGTCCGAACAAAGTGAGGGAAAGGCAAGTAAAAACATACCTATACTAGACAGAAAATGTTCATAGCCTTAATTCAGCATCTAAAATATCTTCAAAATCTAAATTTGTTTCGAAAGCACTCAGTTTATATGCAGTGGAAGCTTAACGGTAAATACCGTTCCTTTTCCTTCTGTACTAGCAATATCAATAAAGCCATTATGTTTATTTACTATAATATCATAGGTGATGCTAAGGCCTAAGCCTGTGCCTTGTCCAATTGCCTTTGTGGTATAGAAAGGTTCAAATATCTTAGTTAAATTCTCCTCCGGTATCCCCGGTCCATCGTCTTCTATAGTAATCCAGATATATTCTTGCTTTTTCTCAGCTGCTATCGTAATAATACCCATATCACTGCGACCTTGGCTCTGTATCGCCTGTGCTGCATTCACAATGATATTAATAAATACCTGGCCTATTTGTACCTTATTGCAATATACTATTATATCTTCTGGAATATCGATCTCTACCTTTGATACATACTTGGTTTCATTCTTTATGATAAACATGACTTGATTAAATAAGTCAAGCAGACTATAAGCGTCCTTCTCATCATCATTTACTGATCTTGCAAAGGTTCTTAATGCCTGTACAATCTGGGTCACTCTATGAACTCCGCTCTCCGACTCCGATAACATGCCCTCGAGCTCATTCAGGATGACATCTATCTTAAGCTTCTTATATGCCTTTTTGGCTTCTTCTAAGGCCTTATATACTCCGCTCTCCTCGTCGGTCTGAATAAACTGGAAGCATTCATTTATGAAATTAATATATTCTGACAACCTTTTAAAGTATTTCTGCAATATCTCGAAATTGTTATTTACAAATCCCATAGGATTGTTGATTTCGTGAGCAATACCTGCTGCCAGCTGCCCAATTGCCGCCATCTTCTCTGCTTGCACGAGATGAAATTTAGTATCTGTCAGTTTTGCATTCATTTCCTTTAATTCTGCATTCTGCCGCTCACCAATCTTAATTAAACTCTTTAATTGGTTAGAATTTAACTTGGAATCGATTGCAACCTTTAAACGTGCATTAAATTCGTCAACATGAATTGGCTTGTTTATGTAATCAAAGGCACCTAATTCAAAGCATTTTTTAAAACTTTCGGTATCATCTAAAGAGGTAAGCATGATAATAGGCATATCTTCGTATTGCTTGTTTTCTTTTAGCATTTTTAAAATATCAAAACCAGTGATTACAGGCATAATGACGTCTAGAATCAGAATATCAATATTCTTTTCATCTATAATGGTTTTGGCATCCGCAGGATTACTGCATAGAACTACTTCGGATATTCTGGGGATTTTCTGTAGGAAAGTTCGTGCAATTGCTAAATTTAATTGACTGTCATCAACTACTAGTATGTTCATAAGCCCTCCTATTACAATTTTATCTTTATATAGTTATATCGGCAAATTTGTTAAATTCATAATAACATAATCCTTTCATTCATGATATAATGAAAGCGGAATGAGGAATTGCAAGCTTGCTTGCAGATTCCGATCTTATTGCATATAATAAATTATTGATAAGAATGGAGATAGTCATGAAAGTTGTGGTAATCTATGGAGTAGAACATAAAGGAAGTACCTATCATATTGCGCAACTGCTTTTAAATGAGTTAGGTAGAAAAGATAACGAGATAACAGAATTCTTTTTGCCAAAGGATATGCCTAAATTCTGTTGCGGATGTTTTAACTGTATTATGAGAGGGGATGAACTGTGTCCTCACTACGATATGGTAAAACCAATAAAAGATGCCATGATAGCCGCCGATTTACTTATCTTTGATAGCCCTGTTTACGTGTATCATATTACCGGACAGATGAAAGTCTTACTGGATCACTTCGGCTACTGTTGGATGATACACCGCCCATACCCCTCTATGTTCAAGAAAGCAGCTGTCGTTTTATCAACAGCCGCCGGAGCCGGAATGAAATCCACCAATAAAGATATCACCGATAGTTTAACCTTTTGGGGAGTAGCAAAAATCTATACCTATGGAAAAGCAGTTGCTGCTGCCAATTGGCAAGGAGTAAGTGAAAAGACAAAAAGTAAGATAGAAAAAGATATTAAGAAACTGTCTCTAAAAGTTAAAAACTGCTATCCAATTACTAGGCCAAGTCTTAAAGTAAGATTAATCTTTTACGGAATGCGTTTCGCTCATAAACGCTTTGATATTGGCGAGATTGATCGTGATTATTGGACAACAAAAGGCTGGCTTGGTAAAACAAGACCTTGGAAAAATTAATCTAATCCTAAGCTCTTAAACTAATATCTAATCCCTTGCATAATGAAAAACATGTTTCTCAGTAAGTGAGTTTATTCAGGAATTTATTAATGTGTTTATACTTTAAATAGCGATGCACGAAAGTTTCAGGTGTATGCCTAATTCTTTTGTTACATCGCTATTCCTCTTAGAATCAGATAAGACTTTCGTATTGACAATCACGAAGATATTCTTCTGCGTTATATTCTACCGAAAAGCTATTCAAGGCCGCCAAGAAAGTTTCCTGTACCACCGAAGCTTCTACACGTTTGTCTCCTAAGAATAAATCCTTCGTAGTACAAGCATCCTTTATCAAAGTAATTTTATAATTATAATCCTGTGCCGCCCGAACCGTAGTATCGATACACATATGCGTCATCATCCCACAAACAACCATATGTTGAATCCCCCTTAACGTTAACTCCTCCTGCAACGTTGTTTCAAAAAAACTGTTAGCCCTATGCTTAACAATCACCTTCTCACCCGGAATAGGCGTTATCTCCTTGTGAATTACAATGCCCTCCGTATTCGGCCTAAAAGCTTTAGCATCTTCACTTACATTAACATGTTGAACATGAATAACCATAAGTCCCTTCTCCCGGAAATATTCCAATAATAACTTAGCCTTCCGCAGTGCTTCCACCGGATGGTACAATTCCATATTCCCACCTTCAAAATATTCATTTTGAATATCAATTAATAATAATGCTGTTCTCATAGACAATAACCCTCCTATCTCTTTTCTACAATATAGCACACCCCAAGCAATCCGTACATTACCAACTTTTTTGTGGGTATCAAAGTAGGCATCCCATACTCGGTACGGAGACAAGTATAAGTTATGTTAAGTATAATTATGATTGATTTCTTATCTTTGACTTACATATTTCAGTAAGTGTATTTGAGCGTGTGAGCAACTGATCCAGTTCTTCTTCCAATAAAAAAAGGCGGCACCATTATAGTACTACCATGTTCATCTATTTTTTTATTAAATTTTATCATAATATAATTAAATAATATTGTTTCTATTGGTAATAATAAAAAAGGTTGTAGTTTGGTTTGTGAACTGACACCCAACTAAATTAATTGCAATATTTCAGTAAATGTTTTATAATCAAGTTAGAAATATCAAAGGACAGTGACATGTCGATTGATTACCCTTCAGTGAGAAAATATTGAAATAGTTATCCTACAACTTGCAGGTAGAGGATAGCTATTTTTTTGTTATCATTTTGATTATTACTATAATCAAGGTGACAAATGCAATGATGAAAAACCCAAATTCTAACATTAAATAAATGGATTCATACACTGACATAATTTATCACCCCCTTTTCTTACGTACTACACTGAAAAGGGAATTAAACAACTAACCTCTGTATTTCTAACTTGATTATATAGATTACAGCATAATATGAAATAACTTTCTATGTAAATTTTCAGTTAAACAATCCGTACATTACCAACTTTTAGTGGGTATCAAAAGGGAATTCCCTTCTTCCTCAAACTATCTTCTTGCCCATGCTCTAACATATATTCAATCCCAATTTGTTGCATCAGAACCAACGCTTCCAACATCTTTCTCCCATACCCCTCCGTCAGATAATATTCCACCCTCAAAGGATACCCTTCATACCTAAATTTCCCCACCAACCCAAATTCCATTAACTCCTTCAACTGTTCCAACAGCATCTTTTGACTAATCCCCTCAATATCCTTCTGGAGCTTAGCCAAAGAAGTCCTCCCATACTTCAACTGCCACAAAATAATAGTCTTCCACTTCCCCTTAATAATGTCATGCACAATCTCCAAAGGACAAGTATAATCTTCCCTAATCTTCATAATACTCCCTCCCCTAACCACCTACACTCTATTAATATTCACTCTTTCTCTCTATATAATACCATAAAAAAGCCGCCGTATCCTCCCGAATACAACAGCCTTTAATAATCTAATATAAGACCCTGCGTCAAGAGCCCATAAAGTGAATTATGAATATCGACGCATATACATTCTTTTTGTCGTAGACCGTCCGAAAGCGGTGCCCATATTTCGTCAAGACTCTTGTGAAAAAGCGAACAAAGTGAGCCTTTTCACACGTCCAGAGGCTTGTAAGAAATATACTGCTCGAGGGAAAGGTAGACAAAAAGAATCTATATGCATCGATATTCATTCAACACCCTAAAAGCTCTTGACCCACCCATGCCCTCTTAAGCCAAACTAAATTTATCATGAACCGCCTTCATTGCCTTATCGACATAGATCTCATCGATGAGTACTGTAACTCTGATTTCAGAAGTAGAGATCATCTTAATGTTAACGCCACAATCATATAAAGCTTCAAACATCTTCGCTGCTACTCCTGCATTAGACATCATACCTGCACCAACGATAGATACTTTTGCAACTGATTTTTCTACATCGATCTTCTGACATTTTAAGCTGCCTTCTCTATGACGTTCTAAAATCTCAACAGCTTCGTCCACATTATCTGCCGCTACGGTAAAGCTAATATCCTTAGTTCCGTCACGACCAACAGACTGTAAGATAATATCTACATTAATATTATATTTTGCTAAATGATTAAATAACTTGAATGCCACCCCTGGTTGATCCTCTAACCCTATTACTGCAATACGCGCGGTATTTTTATCGGCTGCCACACCGCTCACTAGTAATTTCTCCATTTTAACTTCCTCCTTCACTACGGTTCCTTCTGATTTATTTAAACTTGAACGTACTACTAATTGTACTCCATATTTTTTAGCCATTTCTACTGATCTGTTGTGTAAAACACCTGCACCTAAGGAAGCCAGCTCTAACATCTCATCGTAGGTTATTTCATCTATTTTCTTTGCATTTGGTACGATTCTAGGATCTGCGGTGAATACACCATCCACATCGGTATAGATTTCACAGGCATCTGCACGAAGTGCTGCTGCAAGTGCAACCGCTGTTGTATCAGATCCACCACGGCCAAGTGTTGTATAATCATCAATTTGATTAATGCCTTGGAAGCCGGTAACGATAACAATCTTTTTACTCGCAAGTTCATTTCTGATTCTTTCTGTATCAATTCTCTTAAGTCTTGCGTTACTGTAAACGGAAGTTGTGTGCATTGCTACTTGGAATGCATTTAAGGAAATTGCAGGTACCCCTAGAGCATCCATTGCCATAGCCATTAACGCTACTGAGATTTGCTCTCCTGTTGTTAATAGCATATCTAGCTCTCTTTTCGATGCATTGGGATTAATATCCTTGGCCTGTGCTAAAAGCACGTCTGTTTGCTTTCCCATTGCGGATAAAACTACTACTACCTCGTTACCATTTTTGTAATCTTCAATACACCTTCTGGCAACATTATAAATTCTCTCTTTATCGGCTACTGATGTACCACCGAACTTCTTCACAATAAGCATAAGATGCCTCCTACTTTCTTCGTTTTTACTTACAACTGTATATATTATATAATTTGAACAATGTTACTTTATTGCTCAAATAATTTATTGATCATTTCATATCCATTACTAACTATATTTCCACTTAATTTTGCTTCTGCTTCATTGTAATTCCAATTTTGGTTTTGTTCCTTGGTGCTATCATAGAGTAGATAGGGAACCGGATCACTTGTATGTGTTCTGCAACGAATCGGCGTTGGGTGATCTGGCATAACCAAAAGTCTATAGTTTACTCCGGCACTATCCATCTGCTCTTTTACTACTTTTATCACTTTCTCATCTAAAGATTCTATTGCTTCTATCTTATTCGGTATACTGCCTTGGTGACCCATTTCATCTGGTGCTTCTATATGAATATACACAAAATCATAGTTATGTTCAAGTAATTCTTTTACTCCTGCCATTGCTTTTCCTACATAATTGGTATGAAGAGTGCCATCCGCTCCGGCAACCTCAACTACCTTCATGTCCGCTCCTACTGCAATTCCCTTTAATAAATCAACCGCAGATATCATAGCTCCCTTTTTATGAAATTTTTCTTCAAAGGAGGTAAGTATAGGTTTCGTGCCTGCACCCCAGAACCAGATTGAATTTGCTTTGTTTAATCCTTTTTTTGCTCTTTCAATATTTAGTGGGTGATTATTAAGGATCTCATAACTTTTTACCATCATATCTTTCAGATATGCATCTTCCGGTAAATATGTGCTTATCACTTTGCCTAAGATATCATGAGGCGGAGTCAGCTCTACAACTTCCCCTTTATCCCATATGGTAAGGTGTCTATAACTTGTCCCTACATAATATTTATACTTATCATTTTCCAACTGGGCTTTTACAGCATCTAATAATATAGCGGCATCTTCTGTAGATATCTCACTAGAACTGTGATCAAGGATTGTTTTCTGCTCATATAGTAACTCATCATCAGATACGGTAACTATATTACATCTTAAAGCAATATCCGTAACCTTCATATCGACTCCGATACTTAATGCTTCTAGTGGAGAACGTCCTGTATAATACTGTTTTGGATTATATCCAAGTACGGATAGATTCGCGGTATCACTACCAGGTTTCATTCCCTTCGGAATGGTATTACACAGACCAAGTTCTGACTTCTTAGATAATAGATCAAGGGTTGGTGTTGCTGCATACTCAAGCGGTGTCTTGTTACCAAGAGCTTCAATTGGCTCGTCCGCCATACCATCACCTAAAATAATTATATATTTCATTGAATTCTTCCTCCATCTAAAACATCACACGTATCATACTAACAAGACTATCTATCTTTGCTGCCTTCTCGTGATAAGTTTCCTCATTCATCTGCATTGTTAAAAATGCATATTCCCCTTTTACTTCAGGAGCCTTGATCTCTTCTATCTGACCGAATAACATAGCAGCCTTCTCTTTTATCCTATCAGAATCTCCTGCAATGCGCACAAAGTATCTATACTTAGCTGCATTCCGATCGGATAATTCAAGCTTCTTGCTGCTCCATAGAGTCATGATATTGGTACCAATATGTTTTGCCGCATCTACTACATCGGCTACTACTGCACTTGCTGTTGGTAATTTACCTGCACCGCTGCCATAGAACATAACATCTCCAATTACATTACCTCTTACAAATATTCCGTTAAATACATCATTAACGCTATAAAGTGGGTGACTTGGTTTTATCAGCATCGGTGCCACCATAGCATATACACGGTCACTTTCTTTTCTGCTGGTTCCCAGTAGTTTAATGCTTGCTCCCATAACCTTTGCGTACTTAATATCCGTATCTGTTATCTTAGTAATGCCTTCTGTATATATATCTTCAAAATCCACCTGCATTCCAAATGCTAGGGAAGAGAGAATTGCAATCTTTCTGCAGGAATCAAAACCTTCGATATCAGCTTTCGGATTACGTTCTGCATAACCCATAGCTTGTGCCTCTTTTAAGGCCGTATCAAAGTCTATGCCATCATTACTCATTTTGGATAGAATATAATTGGTCGTACCATTTAATATGCCTGTAATCTCTTCTATCTCATCTGCAGTTAAGGACTGGTTTAATGGGCGAATAATTGGAATACCGCCACCAACACTTGCCTCAAATAAAAAGTTTACTTTCATTGACTTAGCAAGTGCTAAAAGTTCTGCTCCATGTTTCGCTACTAACTCTTTGTTTGAAGTACAAACGCTCTTGCCTTTTGCTATTGCCTCTTTTACAAAAGTATAAGCAGGCTCAACTCCACCCATTACTTCAACAACAATTGTAATCTCCGGATCGTTTGCTATGATGTGGTAATCATGAACAATCTTATTCTCAATGGCTTCTCCCGGAAAGTCTCTTAAATCTAAGATATATTTAACATTGATCTCCTGTCCACATCGTTTACGAATGCTGTCTCCATTTACATTTAGAACCTCAACGACTCCTGATCCTACTGTGCCATATCCTAATATTGCTATATTTACCATTACTTACTCCCTTCAGTCCATCTATTATTTCATATAAATTATCTGACTATTCTCTTGCTAATATCTTCATATAATGAATGCCCTCTAATGCTTCTATCTCATCAAGTATTCCAGTTGTATTTATCGTTTGATTTGGAATTTCAATACTAAAAGATAAGGATGCTATACCGTTAACCGGTATACTTTGATGTATCGTTAAGATATTGGCATTGTTCTTAGCAACACAATTTAGAACACAGGATAGCAGCCCCGGTTTATCATCAACCTGTAACATAAAGGTAATTGTCTTACCTCTTGCATTCTCATGGAAGGGAAAGATATCATCCTTATATTTATAGAAAGAACTTCTGCTGATCCCGACTAGATCGGCAGCATCTTGCACCGTTGTAACTTTTTCTGTATCAAGCAGCCTCTTTGCCTCCACCACTTTAAGTAAGACTTCGGGAACTGCTTTTTTCTTCACTATGAAATACTTACTTTCGTCCATACACTACTCCTTACTTCCGCCTGCTTTAGCAGGCATATGTATCTATATGTGTGTATAGGAAATACACATGTCTTTCCTAGGGAGATATGTTAACACACTTTATGACATATTGCAACTACTTTTTGAATAAATATACAAAAAAAGATTGTCTCATAATGAACCGCTCCCCGTCAAGTAGACAATTAAAAAAATAAAAATCTTTTCTGCCAGT
>CAUQEW010000024.1:0-89240 GCA_963517115.1 uncultured Lachnospiraceae bacterium
GCATATTTACCATAACTTTTTTGACTTAATTTAAATGGTAGGCTGAACTGTAACAATTATATGACATATTTTATGTAGTTGTCTTGACTTGTAGTTGCATATCAATTATAATAAAGTGAAATGTCCATAAAAATAATTTTGATTAAAATCAGAAATAATATTGGCATTTCATAATAAAAACTTAAATGTTTGAAATGAAAGAACGTGTGAATATGTTAAAAAGTATGACTGGCTTCGGCAGATGCGAAGAATTAGGTAAAGAACGAAAGATTATTGTTGAGATGAAGGCAGTGAACCACAGATATTGCGACATTACCATTAAGATGCCCAAAAAGCTTAGCTTTTTTGAAGCAGGTATTCGTAATGTTTTAAAGCAATATATTGGTCGTGGTAAGGTAGATGTATTTATCACATATGAGGATTATACTGAGAAAAACGAATGTGTGAAATATAATGAGGATATCGCAAGAGAATATTTGCAGAATCTTCAGAAGATGAGTGAAACATTTCACATTGAGAATGATATTCGAGTATCTACTTTGTCAAAATTCCCGGATGTCTTTACTTTAGAAGAACAAACCATAGATGAAGAAGAATTATGGAAGTTAATTGAAAAAGCAGTTAGGTTAGCATCTGAGCAATTTGTTGAATCTCGAATTGCAGAAGGTGAGAATTTAAAAAAAGATCTAGTCACGAAATTAGACTGTATGGTGGAATTAGTGAATTATATCGAGGAAAGATCGCCTCAAGTTGTAGCAGAATATAGGCAAAAGATTACAGCGAAGGTGAATGAATTGTTAGGTGATACCAAGATTGAAGAGAGTGTCCTTGCAACGGAGGTTATTCTATTTGCTGATAAAATCTGTGTAGATGAAGAAACGGTTCGATTAAGAAGTCATATTCAAAACATGAAATCCACCTTAGAAACCGGAGAAGAAATTGGTAGAAAGTTAGATTTTATTGCGCAGGAGATGAATCGAGAAGCGAATACGATTTTATCTAAGGCAAATGATTTGGACGTATCAAATAAGGCAATTGACTTAAAAACTGAAATAGAAAAAGTTAGAGAACAAATTCAGAATATCGAATAGAAAATAAATTGTAAAAGATAAAAAACTTCGAAAAGAGGTTACTGGATTGAATCGTTTAATTAATATTGGTTTTGGTAATGTAGTTAATTCGCATAAAATTGTAGGAATCATTAGTCCTGAAGCTGCACCAATTAAAAGAATGGTACAGACGGCAAAAGATGCCGGGACAGCCATTGATGCAACCTGCGGTAGAAAGACTAAGTCAGTTATAGTAACGGATAGCGGACATTTATTATTATCTGCCTTATTACCGGAAACCATAGCTAACAGGGTAAATGCCAAAGAAGGAATGGAAATGGCGTCGTATTCCATAGAATAAAGCACAATATTCAGCATTGTTAAGAAAAGCAAATGCTTTTCAGGAAGGAGTTTTATTATGTTGCATCCATCATATACAGATTTAATGAGAATAGTTAATAGTGAGGTAGAACCAGGTGAGCAACCTGTAGTTAATAGTAGATATTCAATCGTATTAGCAACAGCAAAAAGAGCAAGACAAATTATTAGTGGTGCAGAACCATTGGTAAGTGGTACTTCCGGTAAACCACTATCTGTTGCAGTGGAAGAATTATATCATTCAAAAATTAAAATTATTAACGATGATGAGACAAATGAAGAATAATTACAAAGATTTTTAATATTCTTTTTGGCTCGATTAGCACTTTTGTATGGTATCCTATTATGTTTTCGAGCGAACATTATATCACAAGGAATTGTTCTTCGATGATAGGATACTGTGTGAGAGTGCTTTATCATATGCATTTATATTTTCTATAGCAGAACTTGTTCTGCTGTAAAATAATCTGCCAAAAGCGTAGATTGGAGATTGTTATGGAAGAAAAGAACAGTGATAGCAAGATTGTGATTTTAGAATTACAAAATGACGAGAAAGAAGAACAAGATAGGGATAAAAAAGTAGAAGAAGTTAATTATACAAAAGAAATTGTAGAAATGATTTTATACTTTATTGTGGTTATTTGTTCTGTTTTATTTATTCATCATTTTGTTGGTCAGCAGATAGAAGTTAGTGGCAGCTCTATGGAGAGTACACTACATAATGAGGATCATCTTATTTTAGAGAAAGTAACCTATCAATTTGATGAACCAAAACGTTTTGATATTGTTGTATTTAGACCATATGAAGTTGATAAAGAGATGTACTATATTAAGAGAGTGATAGGCCTGCCAGGAGAAACAGTACAAATAATTGGTAGTGACATTTATATAAATGATGAGTTATTAAATGAAGATTATGGAAAAGACGCAATAGCAGATGGCGGTATTGCGAATGAAAAAATTACCTTAGGTGAAGATGAATATTTTCTCATGGGTGATAATCGAAATAATAGCAAAGATAGCAGAGATTCCAGTGTTGGTCCTGTAGAAAATTCTGCAATCATTGGGCGTGCATGGGTGAGATTATGGCCTTTGAATAGTTTTGGAATATTAGAGCATCAATAACAATTCTTTTAGATGGGAGTGCTGATAAAGTGAGTGAAGAGAAAAGGGAAGAGCCGAATCAAGAGTATAACTATCAAGAGAAATTTGATGACATGGAAGCCTTTAATTCATTACCAGAAATTAAGGAAACTGAAAATAAACTAAATAATAAACGTAGCCTATTTTCTATCTTATTAGAAATACTTATATATATTGTGGTGATATATGCATGCGTATATCTGATTCCAACTTATGTAATACAAAGAACTATCGTTGATGGACCATCTATGGAAAATACACTGCATAATGGTGAAAGTCTTTTAGTGGAAAAAATCAGTTACAAATATGATGGTTTAAACCGCTTTGACATCATAGTATTTTATCCTTATGGAAGAGAATTGGAAGAATATTATGTAAAACGTATTATTGGATTACCAGGAGAGACGATACAAATTATCGGAAGTGATATATATATAAATGATAAGCTACTGGAAGAAAATTATGGTAAAGACCCAATTACCTATGCCGGTTTAGCAGAAGAACCTATTACCTTGGGTGAGGATGAATTTTTTGTATTAGGTGACAATCGGGAAGTTAGTTTGGATAGCAGATACGAAGAAGTTGGGGTAGTATCAAAAGAGAATATTGGTGGACGCGCAATTGTGAGAATATGGCCCTTGAATAAATTTGGTACTATTGATAAGTAATAGGAGAAATTACGAATGTTTAAGAAGTTAATGAAAACAATATTAGTTTTCTTAATTATTGTAGGCTATTTTGGTTCTATAGGATGGGTCAATGTATATGCGGAAACGGTACCATCATCAAAAATCTATACCGTAAAAGAATCCAGCAAACCATAAAAACACGGATGGTGGCAGCAGTTACGCTATATCCTATAATGTAATTTCTCATAAGAATATTCAAGATATGTTAAATAATGATCTGATTCAAGTAGAAGAAACTTTTATTCGTATCAATAAAACTTATCGAGTATTTGATTCGAATACAGACAAATATTATTATTAATCCGATTACATTGTAAAACAATAGAAAGCACGCTTTGCGAACTTTCTATTGTCATGAATAAGAGGCTGTTCGAAAAGTTTATTAAAACTTTTCGAACAGCCTTAGTTTTAAAATAAAATAGTTATACTAGTCTTCATCAATTGGACTGTAATGAATTCGAACCTTTATATCTTGATTATAATTACCAAAGTTACGGCCGAAGATAGTTAGACCTCCAACGTGCTCAGCATCTTCAGGAACTGCAAATTTAAACTTTATGGTACTCCTGTAATCGAGATTTAAATCTTTTAAAGATACATTTGATATTTGTATACCATCTACAAAGGTTCCTAGCTGATTAATGACAATTAATTTCAGTAGTCCATACTGATTCCAGTTTGGATACCACCAATCAGGGGTGAAGATTCCTCTGACATCACCATAATCTCCAGGACTGGTCCACATACCAAGACAAGTATCATTCAGGTAAAAGTAAATATCAGAAGGCCAAATATCATTTACTCCAGGTGCTTCCGAACTAAGTTCAGCTGATAGGGTTATTTGGTCAATTTTTTGCAGTACTGGTAAAAAATTAGGTATCATATAGTCAACATATCCTTTTGTGAACCATAAAATATCACAGTCAATACGGCTGGGATGAGCAAAATATCTTGCATCATCTACCTCTCCAATAAGCTTTGTAGAAGTAGCTAAGCCACAGGTAGGGAATACTTGATAATCTGAATAATGACCAATTTTAATATCAGTTTCATATATGTTCTTCTTTGGTTCACCAGTTTCAAGTTCAAATAATATTTTGTCTAAATGTACCATACACTTTTTTTGGTTGCCATGGCCAGCTGATTCACTGACAATGGTGACAATACCACATTCCTCTAATTTCTTAATATGGCTGGTTAGAGCACCATTGGTAATATTTAAACTGGTAGCAAGCTCGTTCATATTCATACCTTTGTTTTTTAACAAAAGCTTAATTATTGATATTCTAATATCAGATCCGAGAGCTTTGAATACATCAATGCCTTCATCTAGAGTTTTAATATGCAACATGTATGACACCCTCCGTTTCATTTTTGATTCATTTATTGCATCGAGTATTATAAAGCAAAACTTATAATTAATCAAGCAAACAATATTAACACCATATTCTCGAGCTTTGTTTGCCTTAAAATAAAGTTTAGCGAATATAATATTATTATAGTTTATTGCCACAATTAGGACAAAAGAGAAAATTTTGTTCCATCATGTTGCCACATTGTGAACAGCGACGTTGCAACGAGCTATATTTACCTGAATTTATAAGATGTAAATCCTGTTCATTAATGATAAGCTCTTCCCCTTTTAATATTCTTTTACCAATCGAATTATCAATGGAATAAACGGAGTTACAGCAAGTACTTTTTATATGGAACTGTCTGTTCCACTTAAATATTGGAATAAAAAACAGGCTTAAATAAGTATAAGTCATAAATAATTCTAATCTGCCGAATTGTTCACAGTGAGAACATAATATGGTTTGTATAAAATCTAACTTTTTTTTAGCTGAAGATATTCCAAAGATTAAAAACATATATATCACCTCTAAATCTTTCTATATTATAAGTAAATCAGATCTCAAACAATTATATCATAGCATAAAAATATTTACTATAAATATTCAGTTCATTAAATAAGAATTATGATGATACCATCAAAATATATTTCGTTTTAGTATTTACCTAAAAATTCCTAAATGATATAATATAGTAAAAGAGTAATATTAAAATTGAATTATTGGTTCGGGTGTCATAAGCCCTTCATAACTGAAATTATGAATAGCGGTGTATATATATTCGTTTTGTCGTAAACCGGCTGACAAGGCTGCTTATGTCCGACTAGAGACTCAGTGAAAAACAGAGCTACTGCGAGGTTTTTCATATCATTGAGGCTCTATAAAGGACATGCCGCCGGAAGGCAAGGTAGACAAAATGAATATATATGCGGCGATATTCATTCCACAGCCTAAACTGGGCTTTTGACATCCTAACCATTATTTTAATAATGAATAGGAGATAAACTAAATTATGTTAGAAGTTAAATTTTATAATAATGTTGATGATAATTTATTAAAGTTTGCTGTAATTGTTTCAAAAACCAATAATCAATGGGTTTTCTGTAAACATAAGCAAAGAGATACATATGAAGTACCAGGTGGACATAGGGAAACAGGTGAAACAATCTTAGAAACCGCAAAAAGAGAATTGTATGAAGAAACAGGTGCAGTAGAATATGAACTGCAACCAATCTGTGTATATTCAGTAATTGGCGAAAATAATATAATCATAAATGAAGAAGAAACCTATGGAATGCTATTCTATGCAGATATCAAAAGATTTGATAAATTACCAAATCTAGAGATGGAAAAGATAGTCTTATTTGATGAAATACCAACTGATTTAACTTACCCTCTGATACAACCCCAATTAATGAAAAAAGTTAATTCAATAATTATAGAATAAGCACGGTTACATAATATTATAATATTATATATTGTACATAAAAACTTGAGTAAAGACTTGAGTAGAAACTGTGGGGGAATCGATGGATAAAAAGGCTTTAATCTATTTACTAAGACTTACTATACAGAAAGTTTTAGGTTTATTACTTTATCTTATAGGTGCTGGCTTGCTTATAAGCAAAAGAGCAATGATATATTTTAGTTTTTATATTGTTGGAAGTATAATTTCAGGAGTGATTATATATCGGGCAAATTCCAAAACACTTGCAGAACGCAATAAGATAAAAACAAATTCACCTATATGGGATAAAGTACTTTTAGGAACTTTTTGGCTACTACAATTTTTTGTGATATATTTATTAGCTGGATTTGAAGCAAATAAACTGTCAGAAAACGTTGGGATTATATATTGGATTGGCATAATAATAAATCTCTTATCTGGAAGCTTGGCTTTATGGGCTATGTTGGTAAATACATTTCTGGAATCAACAGCCCGTATTCAAGATGACCGTAAACAAACGGTATGTCAGAATGGCCCATATGGAATTGTGAGACATCCAATGTATCTGAGTGTTCTACTTTCGAATATTGGAATATGTATGGTCTTTCCATCCTTAGGTGTAATCATATGTGCTATTGCAATTGTTGTAATTATTATAATTCGTACTTATATGGAAGATAAGATGCTTCAAGATGGATTAAATGGATACAAAGAATACACGAAGAAAGTTAAACATAGGTTGATACCTTTTGTCTGGTAAATTCAAATCGGTAATTGAACTAATCTGAGATAGGATGTAATATAAGATATTAACTTCGTTATATTACACAATTGTAAATTCAGAATGAGAAAAATATTTTCCGCCTTTCATTATGTGTCCATACTAGTACCAATATTATTATCTAACAGAGCTTAAAAAGAAAGTTATAATTATATAATTCCTGTAAGCCAGGACATACGCAGTAAAGCTTGAATAGTACCAGTAAGTCCACAACAAAATATATTATGAAGACCGAGGTGGATATATTCAATTTAGCGTAGACCGGCTGAGAGTACTGTTTATATATCGTCAAGACTCTGGCTAAAAAGTAAGCCAGCGGCTTACTTTTTAACCGCATAGAGGCTTGTAAGAGATATAGTGCTCGAAGGAAAGGTAGCTAAATTGAATATATCCACCTCGGTCTTCATTCAAAATCCAAATTGGACTAACGGACTGTGTATTCATATTGATGCTGTTTATCCTAGCTAAAGCCTTTATTCATTGACAAGCTAAAATAGGTGTTATATAATAAACGAAGAAAAATACAAACGTCAAAACAAACTGTGGAAACGATACAATATGATTTGACAAATCAAATCTATTGACATGAACAATTCCCATCCAGAGTAATATTTTGGATGGGAATTTGTAATTCATGACAATAGAAAGTTCGAGAAGCGTGCTTTCTATTGTTTAGTATAAGGTAGAGGTATTAACCATACATATTAGATGGAGGTTTTCTGATGAATTTAAAGTATATGCTTGAGAGAATGGAATATTCATGTTTACAAGGTGAGCTGAATCGTTCCGTGACAAATTTAGTTTACGATTCGAGAAAAGTGATAGAGGGATCGGTTTTTATATGCATCTCCGGTGCAATAAGGGATGGTCATGATTTTGTGGAAGAGGTTGTAAGTAAGGGTGCAACGGCTATCATTGTAGAAAAAGAAATTGCAATTACGAAAGAGAATGAAAAAGACATAACAGTAATTCGTGTTGCTGATACCAGAGTTGCTTTAGCTTGTATGTCAGCAGCTTATTTTGGATATCCTGCAGAAAAATTAAAAACAATTGGTATAACAGGTACAAAAGGAAAAACGACTACAACCTATATGGTTCGTTCTATATTAGAAGGAGCTGGAATTAAAACGGGATTAATTGGAACGATTGAAGCGATAATTGGTGATGAGGTCATTCCGGCCGACAATACAACACCAGAATCCTATATTGTGCAGGAATATTTTAGTAAGATGGTAGAGGCGGGTTGCCAATGTCTAGTAATGGAAGTATCCTCACAAGGTTTAATGCTAAAACGAGTAGCAGGATTTACCTTTGATTTTGGTATTTTTACTAATATAGAACCAGACCATATTGGCCCAAATGAGCATGAGGATTTTGAACACTATATGGCATGTAAAGGATTATTATTTCAGAATTGCAAAATTGGTATTGCAAATATTGATGATACACATGTATGGCAGGTACTAGAAGGGCATACTTGTGAATTAGAAACATATGGTTTATCAAAGGATGCTGATCTTAAGGCAGTAGATCTGGATCTGCATAGCTCGATGGGAAGTCTAGGAGTGAAATATAAGGTTGAAGGATTGATGAATTTTGATGTTATGATCAATATGCCAGGAAGATTCAGCGTGTATAATTCGTTAACAGCAATTGCGATCTGCAGACATTTTAATATTCCAATTGAAGTGATTAAAAAGGCACTTGTAGCTGTAAAGGTAAAGGGCAGAGTTGAACCAATTCATATTTCTGAGCATTTTTCTTTATTGATAGATTATGCGCATAATGCAATGAGCTTAGATAGCTTACTAACTACATTAAAAGAATATAATCCAAAGAGATTGGTTTGTTTATTTGGATGTGGCGGTAACCGATCTAAATTAAGAAGATATGAGATGGGAGAAATATCAGCTAAATTGGCAGATCTTAGTGTAGTTACTTCTGATAATCCAAGAAGTGAAGAACCACAGGATATTATTGATGATATTCTGATTGGAATAAAAAAAGGAACCGGCGATTATATCACAATTATTGATCGAAAACAGGCAATTAGGTTTTGTATCGAACAAGCTAGAGAAGGTGATGTTATCATCTTAGCAGGTAAAGGTCATGAAGATTACCAGGAAATCAAAGGCGTAAAATATAAGATGGATGAACGAGATTTGATTACAGATATTATGCGTGAATTAAAAGAAGAGGGTATAGAAGTCATTTAGAAGGCAGGTAGACAAATGGAAGCTTTAAGTATAAAAGAGATAGCAGAAGCGGTTGGCGGCAATATATTGTGTGGAGACGAGAATTTATTGATTACTTCAGTAAGTACTAATTCAAAGAATATAGAATCTGGTGCACTCTTTGTTCCGATTGTGGGTGAAAAAGTAGATGCTCATGATTTTATAAATGATGCTTTTTCATATGGAGCAGCAGCCTGTTTTACAAGCAGACATAAGGAAATGAAACAGGAGATGGTGTATATTGCAGTGGAGGATACCGTTAAAGCCTTACAGGCTTTGGGAACTTTCTATCGTAATAGATTCAATATCCCTGTGATCGGTATTACAGGAAGTGTAGGCAAAACTACTACAAAAGAAATGGTTGCAGCCGCTTTGGAGACAAGATATAAGGTGCTTAAAACAGAAGGTAATATGAATAGCCAGGTTGGACTCCCACTTATGATGCTTCGTTTAGATTCCAGTCATGAAATTGCTGTCATTGAGATGGGTATGAGTGAAGAAGGAGAAATGGCTAAACTGACACAGATTGCGAGACCAGAAGTAGCAATAATGACAAATATTGGTGTATCACATATCGGTCAATTAAAGACGAGAGAGAATATTCGCAAAGAAAAGCTGAATATCATTAATTCCTTTCATGACAAGTCCCTTCTCTATATCAATGGAAATGACGAGTTATTAAGTGAAGTGTATTCGGCCAACCAAGAACTGCAACATGATAATCTAATAAGTGATAAAATGATGAATGTGAAGGACAAAGAAAAAACACAGGATTCTGTTAAAATTGATATCTGTGAAGAAACCCTTGGTAAATTTATGAATACTAAGGTTATTGCTTTTGGTACAGAGAATTTCTGTGAGTATAGAGCAGAAGACATTCGTACAATAGATGGTGAAACTCATTTCACTTTACAAAGTGGGGGAGAAGAGATAATTCTAAAGGTTTTGGGCCTTCACAATGTTTACAATGCCTTAGCAGCCTTAGCAGTTGCAGAATATTACCATATTCCTGCGGCGGTGGCAAAAGAAGGCTTAAGCAATTATCAACCGATTGCTATGAGAGGCCAAATTAAAGTAGTAAATCAGATTAAAATAATAGATGATTCTTATAATGCAAGTCCCGACTCCATGAAGAGCGGTGTTCAGGTACTACTTGAACTTGATGGTGTATTACGCAGAATTGCTGTACTTGCTGATGTTTTGGAACTGGGTGAGCTATCGTATCAATGTCATTACGATGTGGGTACTTATATCGCAGAGCAGAAAATCGATGAAGTTGTTACTATTGGCACGGAAGCTGTTTATATAGCGAAAGCAATACAAGAAAAGAATCCAAACATTCTGACTCATTCTTATGAAAAAAATGAGGAGGCAATAGCATATTTACACAAAACCATTAAGGCTGGCGATGCTGTGTTAGTAAAAGGTTCTAGATCTATGAGAACCGATGTAATTGTGAAAGCACTTACGTTAGAAAGTGAGTGAATTGGGTAAAAATAGAAGATAAAGGTTGGGTGGTTTGGTATGCAAACGAAATTCGCAGATATTATCGTAGATATTTCCCATGAAAACTTAGATAAAACATACCAATATGCAATACCGGAAGAATTTGTTGATCAAGCAACCGTCGGTGCTTTAGCAATAGTTCCTTTTGGAAAAGGAAATAGATTGATTAAAGGATATATTGTAGATATATCAGATCAGCCAAAATGGAAAATAGATTTAATAAAACCAATACATGAAATTGTGAATGATGCCCTAATTATTGAAAGTCAATTAATACATTTAGCATATTGGATGAAGGAAACCTTCGGTTCCACTATGAATGATGCGTTAAAGACCGTGATACCAGTTAAGAAGACTGTAAAATCAAAAGAAAAAAAGACAATTCGACTTTTAATATCAGTAGAACAAGCACAAGAGTATCTGGAATTATTTCGGAAGAAAAATAATCGTGGCAGAGTACGATTACTTGAAGAAGTAATGGAACAGCAAAATATTGATTATGATGTTGTAGTGAATAAATTGAATATTGCCAGGAGTACCATACAGGACTTAGAGAAACTGGAAATTATCTCTACAGATGTAGAACGATTGTATCGCAACCCCATCAATAATACCTTAATTGATGAAAAACATCTAAAATTAACAGAGGAACAGCAAATCATCGTTGAAAGTATATCTGAGGAATATCGTTCAGGAATTCGAAGTACTTATTTAATTCATGGAGTAACCGGAAGTGGCAAAACAGAGGTTTACATGGAGATTATTGCCTCGGTTATTGAACAAGGGAAGAAGGTAATTATGCTGATTCCCGAAATTGCTTTGACTTATCAGACAGTTATGCGTTTTTATAAACGATTTGGTGATCGAATCTCTATTATGAATTCAAGATTATCTCAAGGAGAGCGTTACGATCAGTATCTGCGGGCGAAAAATGGGGATATCGATATTATGATTGGTCCCAGATCGGCATTATTTACTCCGTTTCAAAATTTGGGTTTAATTATAATCGATGAAGAGCATGAAGGCAGTTATAAAAGTGAGAGCCCACCCAAATATCATGCCAGAGAGGTTGCTATTAAACGTGCTGAACTAACCGGTTCCAGTGTTATATTAGGTTCAGCTACACCTTCCTTAGAATCATATAAGAAGGCGATGGAAGGAAAATATAAGCTATACACCCTACTCTCACGTATTGGTGATAGCAAGATGCCTAAGATTTGGATTGAGGATTTAAGGGAAGAATTAAAGAAAAAAAACAAATCCATTTTCAGCTTGCATTTGAAGGAATTAATGGAGGATCGATTAAGTAAAAAGCAACAGATCATGTTGTTTATCAATAGAAGAGGTTATGCAGGATTTGTTTCTTGCAGAAGCTGTGGTCATGTAATGAAATGTCCCCATTGTGATATTTCTCTGACCGCGCACAATAATGGTACCCTTGTTTGCCATTATTGTGGTTATGAGGAGGTTACACCAACCATATGTCCAAGTTGTGGTTCTAAATATATTGCAGCTTTTGGAACTGGTACGCAGAAGGTGGAGGAACTAGTTAAAAGAGACTTTCCGAATGCAAGGGTTTTGCGAATGGATACCGATACTACCAAGACAAAGGATGGACATGAGAAGATACTATCTGCTTTTGCCAATCAACAAGCTGATATATTAGTAGGCACACAGATGATTGTTAAGGGTCATGACTTTCCTATGGTCTCATTAGTGGGGATTCTGGCGGCAGATTTATCTCTTTATGCAGCTGATTACCGGGCAGCAGAGAGAACTTATCAGCTGCTGGCACAGGCAGCAGGAAGGGCTGGAAGAGGTAGAATACCGGGAGAGGTTATTATTCAAACATACCAACCGGATCACTATAGTATTACAACAGCTAGTGAGGATAATTATTTTGGTTTCTACCAACAAGAAATGAGCTACAGAGACTTATTAAAGTATCCACCAGCCGCTCATATTTTAGCAATTCTTATTGCATCAAAGGAAGAAAACAAAGCAATATTTGCATCAAATCTTATAAGTGGCGCGATAAAGGAATGGGTTGAAGCAGCTCAAATAACGGATGATACCATGATTATTGGTCCAGCTGCAGCAGTACTTTCGAAGGCAAATGACATCTACCGCTATATGTTATATGTAAAACAATCGGATTATGAAGTGTTGATTCGATTAAAAAACTATTTAGAAGGGTATCTCAATTATTCAGAGCATTTTAATGGATGTAATGTGCAATTTGATTTTAATCCAATGAATAGTTACTAATCTGAAAAAAAACAATTAAATGATAGAAAGGAAATATAAAGATGGCGATAAGAAATATAAGGTTGATAGGAGATAATACCTTAACAAAACGCTCCAAGGAAGTTACAGAGATGACACCAAAAATTAAAACTCTTATTGAAGATATGTTTGATACAATGTACGATGCAGAAGGAGTGGGCCTAGCTGCGCCTCAGGTAGGGAATCTGAAACGTATTGTGGTTATTGATGCCTCCCACGAAGGTAATAACCCTATAGTGCTGATTAATCCAATTATTATTGAAACAAGCGGAGAACAGACCGGTGAGGAAGGTTGCTTAAGTGTACCTGGTAAATCTGGAATAGTAATCAGACCTAATTATGCTAAAGTGAAAGCACTAAATGAGGATATGGAAGAAATTATAGTAGAAGGAACGGAATTGCTAGCAAGAGCACTTTGTCATGAAATAGATCATTTAGATGGATTATTGTATGTAGATAAAGTAATCGGTGGGCTTCATTCAGTAAATGATATTGAGGAATAAATTGGTTAATGGAATTAAAAATATATTAATAATTATGAAGTCTTTCTTAAAATGTAGATTTTATATTATTATTTCGATATAATAAAAATGGACCTGCTTATTATTTTGTATGATCGAGATATATAGGCAAATTCCAATGATATAACAGGAGGTATAACAATAGATGAAAATAATTTTTATGGGTACACCGGATTTAGCTGCAGTGGTATTAGATAAACTACTTCATTCAGAACATGATATACTTGCAGTTGTAACACAGCCGGATAAACCTAAGGGAAGAGGTAAGCTAGTTCAGTATACGCCTGTTAAAGAACTTGCACTAAAACACAACATTCCGGTATTTCAACCAAATAAGTTGAAGGAAGAAGGCTTTTTTAATATTATTGAGGAATTAAATCCAGAGGTTATTGTGGTGGCTGCCTTTGGACAGATAGTACCTAAAGCTATCTTAGAACTTCCGAAATACGGATGTATTAATGTACATGCATCATTATTACCTAAATTTCGTGGAGCCGCACCTATTCAGGGGGCTATTATTGCTGGTGAGGAAAAGACTGGTATAACCATTATGCATATGGATGTAGGGATTGATACCGGAGATATGATTGTTAAGGCTGAAGTATTGATTGAACCGAAGGAAACAGGTGGTAGTTTACAAGATAAACTTGCATTATGTGGCGGCGATTTATTGCTTCAAGCATTAGCAACAATTGAAAACGGTACCGCTGCAAGAGAAAAACAAAATGATGCAGATATGAGCTATGTTAAAATGATGGACAAATCCCAGGGACTTATTGATTTTAATAAATCTGCTGTCGAAATAGAACGATTGATTCGTGGTTTAAATCCATGGCCTAGTGCTTATACATTATTAGAGGGTAAAACACTTAAGATATGGAGTGCTGATGTAATAGCAGAGGAAATGGATGGAATACCGGGAGAAATTATTTCAGTTACGAAGAATTCAATTCTAGTAAAAACAGGAATTGGTAATTTAGCCATTACAGAGTTACAACTAGAAGGGAAAAAGCGAATGACAGTAGATGCTTTTTTAAGAGGTTATTCTATAGTTGCTGGTACCAAATTGTAACTATTATTTACTATTGCGTTAATTAGCCTGCTGAAAACTTTATTAATAATGCAGGCAGATTGGAGTTATTATGTTTTATTTTGATTCAACATATTATTTAATTATAATAGGCGCGTTGTTATCTTTAGTTGCGTCAGCCAAGGTAAAATCAACCTTTGCAAAATATTCAAAAGTTAGAAGTATGTCAGGTATTACAGGTGCAGAAGCAGCTGAGCGTATTCTTCACTCAGCAGGTATCTACGATGTGGCAATTCAACAGGTAAGTGGAGATTTAACCGATCATTACGATCCAAGAGATAAAACTCTAAAATTATCAAACAGTGTTTTTGGACAGAGCTCAGTAGCTGCCATTGGTGTAGCAGCTCATGAATGTGGTCATGCTATACAGCATAATAGTGGTTATGTGCCTCTACGCCTGAGATCTACTTTTGTTCCGGTAGCTAACATAGGTGCAAGCATCTCATGGCCAATGATCATTCTTGGAGTTGTTTTAGGCTATTCACAAACATTAATTAACTTAGGAATCATTTTATTTTCTTTTGCAGTTCTTTTCCAATTGATAACTTTACCAGTAGAATTTAATGCATCCTCTAGAGCGGTTCGCATATTGGGAGAGACAGGCATTTTATATGATGAGGAATTAATTCAGACGAAGAAGGTTTTAGGAGCAGCTGCATTAACCTATGTGGCAGGAGCGGCGGCAGCTATTCTGCAACTCTTAAGATTATTCCTTTTATTTGGAGGAAGAAATCGTGACTGAAAAGCAAGATGATGCTAGAGAAATTGCACTGGGAATATTAATAGATATAACTGAGAACAGCAACTATAGTCATACAGTGCTTTCTCGTACTTTAAAGCAGTATCAATATTTGGAGAAACAAGATCGAGCTTTTATAAGTCGAATCTGTGAAGGTACAATAGAGCGATTGATTACATTAGATTTTATTCTGAATCACTATTCTAGCGTGAAGGTTAATAAAATGAAACCTTTCATAAGAAACCTGCTAAGAATGAGCCTATATCAGATAAGATACATGGATCAGATTCCGGATTCAGCTGCTTGTAACGAAGCTGTAAAGCTAGCTAAAAAGAGAGGATTTCGTAACCTGAGTGGATTTGTGAATGGAGTATTACGAAGCGTAATCAGAGAACCTGAGAAAGTTGTTTATCCAGTAGAAGAAAAAGAACCAAACCGTTACTTAAGTGTGACTTATTCGGTGCCAGATTGGCTGGTAACGGAATGGTTAGATCAATATGATTATTCTACCGTAAAGAAAATGTTAGAAGCATCATTTCAAGATAAAAAGACTACAATAAGATGTAACTTGAATCAAGTGACTTCGGATGAATTAAAAAAGATGTTAGAACAATCTAAGGTTACGGTAGAACCTGGAGCATATCTTCCTTTTGCGATAAAAATATCGGATTATAATTATCTAAATCAATTAGAAACCTTTACAAAGGGATATTTTCAGATTCAAGATGAAAGTTCTATGTTAGTTGGAACTGTTTCAGGTGTAAAAGACGGCGATTATATCATAGATGTGTGTTCTGCGCCAGGCGGTAAATCTCTTCATATTGCGGAACTGTTAAAAGGTACCGGACTGGTAGATGCACGTGATGTATCAGAGTTAAAGGTATCACTAATTCGCGATAATATAGAACGCTTAGGTTTTACTAATATAGTTGCTAAAATACAGGATGCCTTGATATTAGATAAGGAAAGCGTAGAAAAGGCAGATATTGTTGTTGCAGATTTGCCATGTTCTGGGCTTGGTGTAATTGGAAGAAAACCGGATATTAAATATAATATGTCAAAAGAAAAACAACAAGATCTGGTGCAGCTTCAACGAGAAATGCTTAAGGTAGCCGGGCAGTATGTTAAAAAGGATGGAGTATTGTTATATAGTACTTGTACTGTTAATCGAGAAGAGAATATAGAGAATGTTCATTGGTTTACACAGCATTTTAACTTCAGACTAGAAAGTATTGAGGACTACCTTCCAAAAACTCTTTGGAATGAAACCACGAAGGAAGGCTATTTACAACTAATTCCGGGAATACATGATACAGATGGATTTTTTATTGCTAGATTAAGAAAACAGGAAGGCTGAAAGATAGTAAAATTGATTAGAAAGGCAAAAAAGGAATGGAAAAAAAAGATTTAAAATCTTTGAATCTGCAAGAAGTGAAAGAGTTGTTGGTTCAAATAGGAGATAAGCCATTTCGAGCACAGCAAATATATGAATGGATTCACGTAAAGTTGGTTAGTGACTTTGATGAGATGACAAATCTTCCAAAACAATTGCGAGAACAACTTAAAAAAGTATGTGATATAACAAATCTATATGTAGTTGATAAGTTAGAATCAAAGACCGGCGAAACTAGTAAGTTTTTATTTCAATTGTGTGATGGAAGGGTACTTGAAAGTGTACTAATGAAATATCATCATGGCAATTCGGTATGTATCTCCTCTCAGGTAGGTTGCAAGATGGGCTGCAAATTTTGTGCTTCTACCATTGGAGGGTTTGAAAGAAATTTAAGCGCCTCAGAGATGTTAGACCAGATTTATCAAATACAAAGGATATCCGGTGAACGTGTTTCCAATATAGTTGTTATGGGAACCGGAGAACCACTGGATAATTACGATAATTTATTGAAATTTATTCATATCATTACAGATGAAAATGGCTTGAATATTAGTCAGAGAAATATTACAGTATCGACATGTGGATTGGTAGATAAAATGAAAGCATTAGCTGAAGAGAATTTACAAATTACATTAGCATTGTCCTTGCATGCGCCAAATGATCGAGTTAGAAAACAACTTATGCCAATCGCTGAACGATATGATATTGATACTGTCATAAAAGCTTGCGACTACTATTACAGGAAAACTGGACGTAGGATAACCTTTGAATATAGCCTGGTAGAAGGTCTGAATGATTTGCCGGAATATGCTGTAGAACTAGCAAATAAAGTAAAAGGATTAAATTGTCATATAAATTTAATTCCAGTGAACCCTATTAAAGAAAGGGATTATCGACAATCAGAAACTAAAAATATTCAAAATTTTAAAAATATACTTGAAAAATATAGAATAAATGTTACTATTAGAAGAGAAATGGGTACAGATATTGATGCCGCTTGTGGACAATTACGTAAAAGTTATATGGATCAAAATTCTGATTAAGGAATATTCTGTGTTTCAAAAATTCTTAATTTTTTGAAATTAGAGGAGGTGTAAGCATGAAATCATTTTCAATAACTGATATAGGAGAAAAACGCCAGGTCAATCAAGACTATGTTTTTTGTGAAGAAAAAGACATTGGTAGTTTTCCCAATATGTTTATTGTAGCTGACGGAATGGGTGGCCATAATGCCGGAGATTATGCTTCGAGATTTTGTGTTGAGGTTTTTACAAATAAAATAAAAGAAAACCAGCAAAAAACCCCAATTGGAATGATTTCGGAGGCACTACAGAATACCAATGACTTATTACTTAACGAAGCAAGAGTAAATGAGGATTTACAAGGCATGGGTACCACATTTGTAGTTGCTACTATTATTGATTCAGTGATGTATGTAGCAAACATTGGTGATAGTAGATTATATGTCATTGGGGATGAGATAAAGCAAATCACAGAGGATCATTCGTTAGTCGAAGAAATGGTCAAAAATGGTGAGCTTGATAGGAAAGATGTGCGATTTCACCCAAATAAAAATATTATTACGAGAGCTTTAGGAGCAAATACAATCGTTATCCCAGATTATTTTGAAGTTACTTTAGAAAAAGAAGATACTATTTTAATATGTTCTGACGGTTTAACTAATATGTTGGATGATAAAGAAATAATGAAAATTGTAAAAGAATATCCAGATGATTTAGAACTATCAGCCAAGGCATTAGTTAATAGAGCGAATGAAAATGGTGGTAAAGATAATATATCGATTGTAATTGTAAAAATGTAGAAAGAGGTGAGAAAGAATGTTAAAACCGGGAATGTTTATTAGTGATCGATACGAAATAATTGATAAAGTAGGTTCTGGAGGCATGGCTGACGTCTATAAGGCAAGATGTCACAGACTAAATCGTTTCGTGGCCATTAAAGTGTTAAAAAATGAATTTAGTGATGATAAAAATTTTGTCAATAAGTTCAGAGGAGAAGCACAATCGGCGGCAGGATTATCCCACCCTAACATAGTAAATGTATATGATGTAGGCGATGATAATGGACTGCATTATATTGTTATGGAACTTGTGGAAGGTATTACATTAAAGAATTTTATAGAACGAAAAGGTAAGCTTGAAGTAAAAGAAGCGGTTGGTATAGCTATTCAGATTGCTATGGGCATGGAAGCAGCGCATACAAATCACATCATTCATAGGGATATTAAGCCACAGAACATAATTATATCAAGAGAAGGTAAGGTAAAAGTAACTGACTTTGGTATTGCCAAAGCCACCAATTCGAATACCATTACTTCGAATGCGATGGGATCTGTTCATTATTTATCTCCCGAACAAGCTAGAGGCGGTTATAGTGATGAGAAAAGTGATATATACTCATTGGGTGTAACTCTCTATGAGATGCTTTCGGGACAAGTTCCTTTTGCTGGAGATAATACTGTGTCGGTTGCGCTTCTTCATATTCAAGGTGAAGCAACTCCACTCCGCGAGTTAGACCCTAACATTCCGCTGAGCGTAGACAAAATTGTGCAAAAATGTATGCAGAAGAAGCCTGAGAGACGATATCTAACAGCATCTGACTTAATGGCAGATTTAAAACGTTCTATTTCAAATCCAAACGGAGATTTTGTGGTCATTCCTGCAGCAGTTGTCAGTGATTCACCTACGATTACAATATCAGAGGAGGAAGTTAATCATATTAAAAGTGCTTCTAAAATCTCTGGTGGCGGATATGAAACCTCTAGGGACAGCTTTCTGAATACGGATGGCCGTAGAGCAAATAATGATTTAAAACAGAGCTCATCGGAAGAAGATGAAGATCTGGACTCAGTTGATCCAAGAGTAGAAAAGATAGCAATTGTGGGAACAATAGTAGCCGGTATTATTATTGTGTTACTTATTATTTTCTTTGTTGTTCGATTCTTTAATTTATTTCCTGATTCAAAGGATGATAAGACCCCGGATAGTATTGAGCTTACGATTACTCCTTCAGAATCACCTACATCAACAGAAGAGGAAGTAGGAACTATTGTGATCCCATCAGTAGTTGGATTTATGCTTGAAGATGCTGAGAATGCTTTAAAAGATAAGTCGAGTACTTTAAATATAACTTCTGGCGAAGAATTTTCTGATACCTATGAAAAAGGAATTGTTATGGAACAATATCCACAACAGGGTGCTGAAATAGATGCAGATGCGGATGTGCGACTCGTAATTAGCAGTGGACCGGAAGCTTTTGAGATTCCAAATGTATATAATCTGAAAGATAGTCAGGCAGTAACGCAATTAGAAGATGCTGATTTGGTTGTACAGCGTGAGTTTGCTTTTAGTGATGAAACAGAAGAAGGTAGAGTTATTTCTACGAATCCTGAAAGAGGCACCATGGCAGTAAAAGGAGATTCAGTTACTGTAATTGTAAGTAGTGGACCAGAAGTAACAGACGTTGTAGTACCTGATTTGACTGCATTATCACAGGATAAAGCTGTAAAAGAATTAGAAAAAGCAGGACTAACGGCAGGAAATATCAGTGAAGATTATTCTGATACTTATTCAGTCGGTGATGTTATGTTTCAGAACTATGAACCAGGAACTAAGTTAGCAAAAGGTACTGCGGTTGACTTTACAGTAAGTTTAGGATTAGAGGAAGCGGAAGCACCAACACAAGCGCCAGATGCTTCTGTTTATGTAGGAAATATTGTTATCTCTGATAATCCGTTTGATTACTCGGGCGATAGTGGAATTATAGTACTAGAACTTGAACAGGATGGTGGGCTAAAGACCATATTAAAAGAGAAAAAGACTTATGATAGTTTTCCACTTACAATTAACAACATCGTAAGTGACAGTGACTCCAATGGCACTGTTCATATGAAAGTAGGCAGAGAAGTTGAAGCTGATGGAGATGGTGTTGTGAATGAGAATGGTGTCTTAATAAAATACGAAGAATATGAAACATCTTGGGGTATTGAGTTTTCACCGGTACAAGAGTGATGCAAGGAAAGATTATTAAAGGTATAGCAGGTTTTTATTATGTATATGTGATTTCTTTAGGAGTATACGAATGTAAGGCAAAAGGTATTTTTCGTAACCGAAATATAAAACCGTTGGTTGGAGATAATGTCTTAATTGATATCATTGATGAAAAAGAAAAAAAGGGGAATATAATTGATATTCTAGATCGTCAAAATGAATTGATCCGTCCTGCTGTTGCTAATGTAGACCAAGCACTTGTTATCTTTGCAACAGCAGATCCGTCCCCTAATCTCAATCTATTGGATCGATTTTTAATTATGATGCTGAAACAGCATGTGAATACTATCATATGCTTTAACAAAAAAGACATTGTTTCAGAAAAAGAAATTGGGCTTTTAAAAGAAACCTATATTAAGTGCGGTTATCAGGTTGTCTTTACCAGTACATTTACTGAAGATGGAATTATAACCCTGAAAGAACTGATAAAGAATAAAACTACAGTTCTTGCAGGGCCTTCGGGCGTAGGCAAATCCTCAATCATTAATCTAATTCAACCGAATGCAAATATGGAAACCGGTGATATTAGTATAAAAATAAGAAGAGGAAAGCATACTACGAGACATTCTGAATTATTTTATGTTGGTGAAAATAGTTTTATTATGGATACTCCAGGATTTAGTTCATTATATATTAACGAAATGGAAAAAGAAGAACTAAAGGATTTCTTTGTAGAATTCCAAGAATATGAGGGTGACTGCAGATTTAACGGGTGTGTTCATATAAATGAGCCTAATTGTGCGGTGAAAGCAGCACTTAAAGATGGTAAAATCAGTAGTATTCGATATGATAATTACAAAGAATTATATGAAGAATTAAAGAATAAAAAGAAATATTAAGCTATTAAGTTTGTATTATAATAGGGAAAGGCATAGGAATAAAACATGTTGAAATTAGCACCATCAATACTAGCAGCAGATTTTGCACATTTAGGGGATGCTGTAAGTCAGGTCGAACAAGCAGGAGCAGATTATCTTCATATAGATGTTATGGATGGAGCATTTGTGCCAAGTATTTCATTTGGTGTTCCAATTATTCAGTCAATACGTCCTGTTACAAAACTTGTATTTGATGTACATTTAATGATTGAGGAACCAATTCGATTTATTGAGGAATTTGTAAAAGCTGGTGCAGATATTATTACCGTTCATGCAGAAGCTTGCAAGCATTTAAACCGTACCATAACCAGAATTAAAGAATTAGGGGTGAAAGTTGGAGTATCCTTGAATCCATCTACACCTTTATCCGTATTGGATTACGTTCTAGAGGATGTTGACATGATTCTTCTAATGAGTGTGAATCCGGGATTTGGTGGTCAGACCTTTATACCTTTTACTTTGGACAAGATTAGAGAACTAAAAAAAATGGCTATAGAAAAACAATGTACATTTGATATTGAGGTGGATGGCGGTATATCGGTTAGTAACGCAAAAGAAGTCTTAGATGCAGGTGCTAATGTAATTGTTGCTGGTACTGCTGTATTTCGCGGTGATGTTAAGAAGAATGTAGATGATTTCAAAAAGATATTTTCAGTGATTTGAACATGTTACTCATAGATGGGAGCAAGGTGGTCAGACGGGAGTAAAGGTTGAAGACAACGTTTCAACCTTATGATTTGGGTCTATTCCGATTTCGGAAGAACGCCGAAATTAGAAAGACATGGGTATAAAAATGATGAATAACCGAATATTGATATTAACCGGCGGAACAATATCGAAGGATTTTGCGAGAGAATATCTGAAAGATCAAAAATTTGATATCGTAATAGCAGTTGATAGTGGGTTAACTTCTGTTGAGGAACTGAATATACCTGTTCAATATATTGTAGGTGACTTTGATTCAGTCTCCAATGACTTATTAGAAAAATATCAAACACAAGCCAAAGAAAACAGTTCAATTATAATCAAAAAATTCAATCCTATAAAAGATGCAACGGATACTCAGATTGCAATCGAATTAGCTTTAGAGTTACAAGCAGATGAAATTGTTATATTAGGGGCGACCGGTACTCGAATAGACCATTTGCTTGCTAACATTCATTTATTATATTTACCGTTAAATAAGAATATAAAGACTTTTATTCTAGATGAGCATAATAAAATATATCTGTTGAATCAAGATATTGCTTTATTTAAGCAAGAACTGTATGGTCCATACATTTCATTACAACCCTTTACTGAGTATGTAACAGGGGTTACTCTACAAGGTTTTAAATATCCCTTGGTAAAGAAAAAAATGCATATCGGAGATAGCTTGGGTGTTAGTAATGAGGTGATCAGTTCACAGGCAAATATTTTATTAGAGTCAGGAATACTCATTGTAATAGAATCGAAAGATTGAAAGGGAGACACATATGAAGTTAGGTATAGTAGGTTTACCAAATGTCGGAAAGAGTACACTATTTAATTCATTAACCAAAGCAGGAGCAGAATCAGCAAACTATCCATTTTGTACAATTGATCCTAATATAGGAATTGTATTAGTGCCGGATGAAAGACTAAAGGTATTAGGTGATTTATATAATACAGAAAAAGTTGTACCTGCAGCGATTGAATTCGTAGATATTGCCGGATTGGTGAAAGGTGCTTCCAAAGGTGAAGGCTTAGGAAACCAGTTTTTATCCAATATTAGAGAAGTTGATGCTATTGTTCATGTAGTTCGTTGCTTTGAAGATGGCAACATTATTCATGTAGATGGTTCAATCAGTCCATTACGTGACATCGAAACGATTAATCTTGAATTAATCTTTTCTGATTTAGAGATCATTGAACGAAGGATTTCTAGAGCTTCAAAAGGAGCCAAAAACGATAGAGCTTTAGCGAAAGAAGTTGAATTCCTAGAACGTTTGACAGAACACTTAGAAGCAGGCAACATGGCAAAGAGTCTTACTGTTAGTGATGAGGAAGAACTTGCCTTACTAAATGGATATAACCTATTGACAAATAAACCAGTCATTTTTGCTGCAAATGTAAAAGAAGATGATTTAGCAGATGACGGTGCTAGCAATGCAAATGTTGATAAAGTAAAAGAATTTGCAAAAGCGGAAGCATCAGAGGTATTTGTTATATGTGCACAAATTGAACAAGAAATTGCTGAACTTGAAGATGATGAGAAAAAAATGTTCTTAGAAGATATGGGATTAAAGGAATCAGGATTAGAAAAATTAATTCGTGCCAGTTATCATATATTAGGTCTTATTAGCTATCTGACTGCAGGTCCAAAGGAAACAAAAGCTTGGACGATTACGAGAGGCACAAAAGCACCTCAAGCTGCAGGTAAAATTCATACCGATTTTGAAAGAGGATTTATTCGCGCGGAGATTGTTAATTATGCTAACTTGGTAGAATGCGGAAATTATAATGCAGCTAAGGAAAAAGGCCTTGTTCGTTCAGAAGGTAAGGAATATGTAGTTCAAGATGGTGATGTTGTTCTATTCCGATTTAATGTATAAGAAAGTGGTGAATTTGAATGGTATTAAATATAGCTACTAATATCGGGTTTCCAAATTTGGGAATCGAAATAAATAACGTCGGATCTTCTGTTCAGGTATTTGGTTTTGAAATCGCATACTATGGAATTGTTATTGCCTTCGGAATGGCGGTTGGTTATCTCATAGCTGAGTGGCAGGCAAAACGGACGAAGCAGAGCACTGATTTATATTTGGATTTTGCATTATATGCAATTGTATTATCTGTTATAGGAGCAAGAGTTTACTATGTGGTATTTGCATGGAATGAATTCAAAGACAATCCTTTAGAGATATTAAATATAAGAAATGGTGGACTAGCAATCTACGGCGGTGTGTTAGCGGCTATATTAACTGCATTCGTCTATACTAAGATTAAGAAGATCTCATTTGGATTATTAGCTGACACTGGTTGTTTGGGTTTAATAGCCGGTCAAATGATTGGCAGATGGGGTAATTTTTTCAACCGTGAAGCATTTGGTAAATATACAAATAATTTATTTGCAATGCGTTTGGATATTCGTGATGTGAGTAGTGATTATACAAATCCAGTTTCCTATATATCTGAAAAGTATTCCAATCGACCAGATGCCCTAAAACGGATTATGGAAATAAGAGATAATTCTTTTATAGTGGATGGTATTACTTATATTCAGGTTCATCCAACTTTTTTATATGAATCATTGTGGAATTTAGGTGTATTAATAATACTAATATTGTATTCGAAGTATAAAAAGTTTAATGGCGAAGTATTTCTTTTATACTTGGTTGGTTATGGATTAGGAAGAGTATGGATTGAAGGATTAAGAACAGACCAACTGTTTTTATGGGGTTCACCGATTGCTGTATCTCAGCTTTTGTCAGCTTTTCTGGTTATTGCCGCAGGTACATTTATTATGTACAAGAGATATAGTCTAAGAAAAGAAAGTAATCGAGTGTGAATAAAGGATAGGGAGAATTTCCAAAGAAATACAGGACTAATTACCCACAGTACTATTTTTTGACTAGATATTGACATAATTTGTTCGAATTTTAATAAATATACTATATGTTGTATATAATGCAAATGCAGATACAAGTCACCATCTTTTACAGGTGGTGCTTGTATTTTTTTTTTGTATAAATGCTTGATATATTCATCAGAATGCTATAAAATAGCATTATAAGTGGAGCAAAGTGGTGGAAAGTGGTAGTAAGTGGTAATAAGGTGGTGAAGTTTATGTTCATGGGAGAATACAATCACACAATTGATACAAAAGGAAGAATTATTGTACCTTCTAAGTTCAGAGAATCTTTAGGTGATGAATTTGTTGTTACTCAAGGTTTAGATGGCTGTTTATTTGTGTATCCTAATGATGAATGGCTAAACTTCATTACAGAATTAAAAAATCTCCCCGGTAATAAAGATGCTAGACAACTGCAACGTTATTTTATGGCTGGTGCAGCTACTTGCGAAGTGGACAAGCAGGGAAGAATATTAATTCCCAATAAATTAAGAGAACAGGCAGCATTAGAAAAGGACATTGTATTTGTTGGTGTTTTAAGCAAAATCGAAATCTGGAGTAAAGAAAGATGGGAAAGCAACAACGATTATGGTGATATGGATCAGATTGCAGAGCACATGGCAGAACTTGGATTAAGTTTTTAAGGGGGATTTTATGGATATAATAAATGAAAAAATTAATTTTAGTCACAAATCAGTATTATTAGATGTGACAATTGAAATGTTAAATATTAAGCCGGATGGAATCTATGTAGATGGGACGCTAGGAGGCGGTGGTCATTCCTATGAAGTGTGTAAATGTCTGGGAAGCAAAGGAAGATTAATTGGAATTGACCAAGATGAAGCTGCAATCAATGCCGGCAGTGAAAAACTAAAAGAATTTCAAGATAAAATAACTATTGTAAGAAGTAATTATAGTGATATGAAGCAAGTACTTCACAATTTAGGAATAGAGAAAGTTGATGGTATTCTACTTGACTTAGGTGTTTCCTCTTATCAGATAGATACACCAGAAAGAGGCTTTTCATATAGGGAAAATGCACCTTTGGACATGAGAATGGATACAAGAAATGATAAAACTGCAAAGGATATTGTGAATGATTATAGTGAATTTGATTTGTATCGCATTATTCGTGATTATGGTGAAGATAAATTTGCAAAGAACATTGCTAAACATATTGTTCGAGTAAGATCAGAGAAAACCATAGAGACAACGGATGAGTTAACTGAAGCAATTAAAGCAGCAATTCCTATGAAGATTCGAATGAATACAGGGCATCCGGCTAAGAAAACTTTTCAAGCCATTCGAATTGAATTAAATAGAGAACTGGAAGTTTTAAGTAAAACATTAAATGACATGGTCGGAATGTTAAATGAAGATGGAAGACTTTGCATTATTACCTTTCATTCCTTAGAAGATAGAATTGTAAAAAGCAATTTCAGAAATAATGAGAACCCTTGCACTTGTCCACCGAATTTTCCGGTTTGCGTGTGTGGGAATAAGTCAAAGGGAAAGGTAATAACTAGAAAACCAATTATTCCTTCCGAACAAGAAGTAAATGATAATAAAAGAGCGAAAAGTTCAAAATTGAGAGTGTTTGAGAGACATTTATAGGAATTGGGGGAAAAATGCATGGACGCAAGAAAACAACAAGGTAATTATAAGAATGAATATTATATGGATGGAAACACAGCGAGAAAATTACAAGTGGTTCCGAGATACCCCGAAGAGGAGGAACTACAACCGAGACAACAACCAGTAAGAAAAATAAGAAAAAGACCTCGAGTGAATGAGGGTATTGATATGTTTTCTTTATTTGTGCTTACCGTTGCGATTGTCGTGACTTTGTATACTTGTGTTGAATTTCTCGGAGTGCAATCAAATCTAACTGAAATGAATACGGAGATTGCAGATTTAGAAAGTAGCTTAACAAAGTTACAGAATGAGAACACGGATGCTTTATCACAACTAAATACATTTCTGGATTTGAATTATATTTATCAGGTTGCAACAAATGAACTCGGAATGGTCTATCCAAACGAAAATCAAGTTATTACTTATGAAAGTAATCTAAGTGATTATGTGAGACAATATGATGATATTCCGGAAGAGAGAACAACTCTGCTAGATGGTATTCTAAGATAAGGTGATAAAGGTGCATGTATGAATAGAGAATCAAAAAACTATAAAATTAAAAAGTTCTCAACCAAAATGCAAGCAAAACTGTTGCTTGTTTTTTGTGTTATAATAATTGCGATGTTGGGATTGATAGGAAGACTTGTCTATCTCAATCGTACTGATGGTGATCGTTATGCCAAAAAAGTGTTGTCCCAGCAAACTTATAACAGTACTGTAATACCTTATCAGAGAGGTAGTATTCTTGACCGAAAAGGTACCGTATTGGCAACTAGTGAAAAAGTGTATAACATAATTCTCGATGTAAAATATATGTTATTAGAAGAAGATTATTTAACTCCCACCATAACTGCCTTAACAGAGTGTTATGGAGATATAACGTCGGAATCCATTATGGAAATAGTAGAGACAAAACCAAATAGTCAATATGTAATATTGAAAAAGAAATTAAATTATGATGAAATGATGTTGTTTAAGGACAAAGCGGCAGAAGATGAAAATATTCAAGGTGTTTGGTTTGAAGAAGATTACATAAGAAAATATCCCTACAGCACATTAGCAAGCGATGTAATTGGATTTACATCAAGTGGAAATGTTGGTAATTGGGGGATTGAGCAAAATTATAACGAAGAATTAAATGGTACTAATGGAAGAGAGTACGGCTACATAGATTCTGAGTTGAAGCTAGAACGGACTGTTAAACCAGCAACCAATGGCAATACTATTGTTACGACTATAGATGCAAATGTACAGGGAATAGTACAGAATCACATTAAAGCTTATAATGAAGAATTTGGTAGTAAGAATATTGGTGTTCTGATTATGAACCCTAATAATGGCGAGATTATAGCAATGGCATCCAATGAAGAATATGACCTCAATAATCCCAATGATCTTTCAGCTTTTTATTCAAAAAAAGAAATTGAGGGCATGAAAGAGGATGAGAAATTAAAAGCTCTAAATGCCATATGGAGAAATTTCGTTATAAGTGATGCTTATGAACCCGGTTCTACTTTTAAGCCATTTACAATTGCAGCGGGATTAGAAGAAGATGATATTTCTGAGACGGATACCTATATTTGTGATGGATTACAAATGTTTGGTAGTACACGGATACGATGTAATAAGAGAACTGGTCATGGAAAGATAACCTTGTCCCAGGCGTTACAGTTATCATGTAACGATGCTTTGATGCAAATAGTGGAAAAAGAAGGCAGAAGTACATTCTATGAATATCAGAACTTCTTTGGATTTGGTGATAAAACCGGAATTGATCTACCAGGTGAGGCAAAAGGTATACTGGTAGAGAAAGATAAACTTAATTCCACTGAATTAGCAACCAGCAGCTTTGGACAAACCTTTGCTACGACTATGATTCAGATGGCTGCAGGATTTTCATCTTTAGTAAACGGTGGCTATTATTATGAACCACATATGGTAAAGCAAATTTTGAATGATCAAGGTGTTACGGTAAAAAATATTGATAAGAATATAGTGAAAGAAACTGTTTCCAAACAAACATCAGATTTTATACAAGAAGCAATGTACTTGACAGTTAAAGAAGGTACGGCTACAACAGCGCAGGTATCAGGATATAAGGTTGGTGGAAAGACTGGAACAGCTCAAAAAATCCCTCGAGCAGCACTGAATTATCTGGTTTCCTTTATTGGTGTTGTACCGGCAGACAATCCGGAGATAGTAATCTATGTCGTAATAGATGAGCCACAAAATGTAATTAAACAAGCTGATAGTTCGATTGCTACAAAATTGACAAGCAAAATATTATCTGAGGTTTTACCTTTTTTAGAAATTTATCCTACGGAAAAGGTTGATAGTAACTCTGTAACTACCGTACCCGTTTTGCCTAGTACTAATACTAGTAATAAGGGAAATGAAAATGTCACTGAAGAAAATGCTGAGAATGAAAATTCTACGGAGCAAAACGAAGGCACTAACAATTCTTCTACAGAGCAAAGCGAAGATACAAATAATTCTACCGCAGAGCAAAATGAAGATATCAACAATTCTTCAACTGAAATAAATCCGGACGATCCTATTGAGGATGAATATAATCCCGATGCTCTACCAAGTGGTGATGAGGAAGAAACGAAAGAGGAAGAAACGATAGAGTAGGCGATAAGAGTTTTAACAGATGTAAAGATATAATCATAACATCCTGTACTTTGTAATAAAATAAAACAATAAGATATATGCAGGTTACCATATGGCAAGAAATAAAACCTTTAATCGACGTAATGTGCTTATTATTGTTTCCGTTATCATGATAGCAGCACTTGGATTAACAGTAAGACTTGGATATCTGATGATTGTAAAATCGGCTGAATATGCAGAGAGAGCAGAGGATCTTCATGAAAGAGAAAGAGCAATAAAGGCAGCGAGAGGCACCATATATGATAGAAATGGAGTTGCTATTGCCACCAATAAACCGGTTAGTACCATATCAGTCATTCATAGTCAGATTACAAATCCTGAGAAAGTAATTGAAGTACTATCTGGTATATTAAACTTAAGTGAAGATAAAATCAGGAAAAGAGTAGAGAAAAATTCCTCCATAGAAAGAATAAAATCTAATGTAGATAAAGACATTGCAGATGCGATTCGAGAATATGATTTAGATGGGGTTATGGTGGATGAAGATTACAAAAGGTATTATCCTTATGAAAGCTTAGCTTCTAAGGTAATTGGATTTACAGGAAGTGATAACCAAGGCATTATCGGATTAGAGGTTGCATATGAGAAATATCTGAAAGGCATTGATGGAACCATCTTAACCCTTACCACAGCATATGGGGTAGAGATAGAGAATGCTGCAGAGGATCGAATTGAGCCACAAGCTGGAAAAGATTTATTTATTAGTTTAGATGTTAATATTCAAAAGTATGCTGAACAAGCTGCACTTAAAATTATGGAAGCTAAGAACGCTAATAATGTAAAATTAATTGTTATGAATCCACAAAACGGAGAAATATATGCAATGGTCAATGCACCGGAATTTGACTTGAATGACCCATACACACTAACAGAAAATATGTTAACAAATATAGATTCCACAACTCTATCAGATAAACAGGAAAACGAGCTCCTGAATAATATGTGGAGAAACGCCTGTATCAGTGATACCTATGAACCAGGTTCAGCATTTAAGATTGTTACAGCAACCGCTGCGATTGAGGAAGGAGTAGTTTCTTTAGATGATAACTTCTTTTGTCCTGGCTATAAGATAGTAGAAGACCGTAGAATACGTTGTCACAAAGTTGGAGGACATGGAAGTGAAACCTTTGTTGAAGGAATAAAAAATTCCTGCAATCCGGTATTTATGGAAATCGGAGCAAGAGTCGGAATTACCAATATGTATAAATATTTCAATAAACTCGGACTCTTTAACAAGACTGGCATTGATTTACCTGGTGAAGCAAAATCCATCATGCATAAGGCTGAGAATGTAGGAGCAGTTGAATTAGCTACTATTTCCTTTGGCCAATCTTTTCAGATTACACCATTACAATTGTTATCTTCAGCGAGTGCAGTTATAAATGGAGGAAATATAATTACCCCACATTTTGGAGTTCAAATAAAAAATCCAGAAGGTACCATAGTAAAAACATTTGATTATAAAGGGAATACAGGAGTTATTTCGAAAGAGACTTCAGAAACCATGAAAATGCTTTTGGAAGCAGTTGTAGCCGAAGGTACAGGAAAAAGGGCTTATTTACCAGGATTTCGAATTGGAGGAAAAACAGCCACTTCAGAAAAACTGCCAAGAAGCAGTAATCGATACATATCCTCTTTTATCGGATTTGCACCTGCCGACAATCCGCAAATCATTGCTCTAGTATTAATAGATGAACCAACGGGTATTTATTATGGAGGAACGATTGCAGCACCAGTTGTTGCAGAGGTTTTTGATAATATATTACCATATCTAGGAATTGAAGAAAGCTATACGGAAGCTGAGATTAAAGAATATGATATAGGAACAATACAAGTACCTAATATGGTTGGAATGAATTTAAAAGAAGTGAAAGAATTACTAAAATTGAATGATTATGGTGAAATATATTATCTTGGAGAAGGGGAAACCGTCATGGAACAATTCCCACTAGCAGGAGAAATGATAAATCAAAATAGTGACTTGATTCTGTATCTAGAATAGCATATAATAGGGTCGTTAGTTTTGTGAAAGAATTACAAAAGAATTCACTTGGGAGGAAAGAAAGATGGATTTTAAAATATTAGTACCGGTTCTAATCTCATTTATAATAAGCGTAATTCTCTGTCCGCTTATGATACCTTTTTTGAAAAGGTTAAAGTTCGGACAGTTTGTTCGTGATGATGGGCCGGAAAGTCATCTAAAGAAGTCAGGAACACCTACGATGGGTGGTATTATAATTTTGATTTGCATTGTTTTAACTTCTTTATTTTATATTAGAGAATATCAAGAAATAATTCCTATCTTATTTGCAACAGTGGGCTTTGGTTTAATTGGTTTTTTGGATGATTACATCAAAGTTGTTATGAAAAGGTCTTTGGGATTAAAAGCTTGGCAAAAGCTAGTAGGACAGATTTTAATCACATCAATCTTTGGTTATTATTTAGTAAATTATACGGATGTGGGCACAACCATGTTATTGCCCTTTACTGGTGGTTTTGTGGAAGGAAAATATTTAGATCCTTCATTTCTATTTGTTCCTATGCTATTTTTAGTTGTGCTTGGCACTGTAAATGGTGCAAATTTCACCGATGGACTTGATGGTTTGGCAAGTAGTGTTACGTTATTAATTGCGACTTTCTTCTCCGTAGCAGCAATTGGAATTCATAGTGGTATATCTCCAATTACTTGTGCAGTTGCAGGCAGTTTACTAGGATTTTTATTATATAATGTTTATCCTGCAAGGGTATTTATGGGAGATACCGGTTCATTAGCCTTAGGAGGATTTGTAGCAGCTTCTGCATATATGCTTCGTATGCCTTTATTTATCCTAATTGTGGGATTAATATATTTAGTTGAAGTCCTATCCGTTATAATTCAGGTTGGATACTTTAAAATATCCGGTGGTAAGAGAGTCTTTAAAATGGCGCCAATTCATCATCACTTTGAATTATGTGGTTGGGCAGAAACAAGAGTAGTAGGAATATTCTCCATTGTAACAGCAGTTTTATGTATAGTTGCATTGATGGGAATTTAGCAGGAGGAACGAGGATGAAATTAGAACATAAGAAAGTTTTAGTATTCGGTACTGGCATCAGCGGAATTTCAGCAGTAAAATTATTAATGGATGTTTCAGCTGATATTATAATATATGATGGTAATGATAAATTGGTGATTAGTGAAATCAAAGCAAAGTTGCCGAATGATTTTGCAGGTAAGATCTTATTGGGTAATTTATCGGAAGAAGTAATTGATAGTTTAAATCTTGTGGTTTTAAGTCCTGGAGTACCAACAGATTTAGAAATTATTAATCATATGAGGGATAAGAAGATACCAATATGGGGTGAGATTGAATTGGCTTACTACTTTTCTAAAGGTAAAATTGTTGCCATTACAGGTACCAATGGTAAAACTACTACAACGACTTTAGTTGGAGAAATTATGAGAACCTATTATAATAGTGTATTTGTAGTAGGGAATATTGGTACTCCCTATACAGAAAATGTGCTAAATACTACAGATGAATCGGTTACAGTTGCCGAGATTAGTAGTTTCCAATTAGAAACAATCCATTCCTTTCGTCCAAATGTGAGTGCAATCTTAAATATTACACCGGATCATCTGAACAGACATCATACAATGGAAAATTATATTGACACAAAAGTAAACATAACTTTAAATCAAAAAGAAAATGATGTATGCGTACTAAATTATGAAGATGATATCTTACGAGAAGTTGGTAAGAAGCTAAAAACAAAGGTGTTTTATTTTAGCAGTGCACGTTACCTAGACAATGGTATTTATCTGGATGGGGAAAATATAATATATAGTACGGATGATAAGAAGATATTAATCTGTAATGTACATGAATTGAATATATTTGGCAGACATAGCTATGAAAATGTAATGGCAGCGGTAGCCATTAGTATATCAATGGGAATACCATATGATTGCATTAAAAAAGCCATTACAAATTTCGTTGCAGTGGAACATAGAATTGAGTTTGTGACCATCAAAAACGGAGTAAAGTATTATAATGATTCCAAAGGAACTAACCCGGATGCTTCTATGAAAGCCATTGAGTCTATGCCGACACCTACCTTACTTATTGCAGGAGGTTATGATAAAGGTTCTGAGTACGATGAATGGTTAGAAACGTTTGGTGACAAGATTAGGCACTTAATTCTATTAGGCCAGACAAAAGATAAAATAGCAGCTACAGCCAGACGCCATGGATTCACCAACATAATTATGGTTGAAAGCTTATTAGAGGCAGTAGAAGTCTGTGCGGCAAAAGCAAATGAAGGAGATTCGGTTCTACTTTCACCTGCATGTGCAAGCTGGGGAATGTTTAAGAATTATGAAGAACGAGGCCGTTTATTTAAAGAATATGTTAGAAATTTATAGTAATGATTGTTTTCAATTATCATTACGTACGCTTTGCGTACAGATGGGAGTAATGAATGACAAGAGCAGAAAGAGAGCAGGGAAAATCAAAAAAATTTCATAGCTATTATGATTATAGTTTACTGTTCTTAACACTGTTTTTAGTATGTTTTGGATTAGTAATGATATATAGTACTAGTTCTTACAATGCAGGTAGAGATTTTGGTAATCCGGCTTTTTATTTTGAGAAACAAGCCGCATTTGCATGTTTAGGTACTGTAGTCATGCTAGTAGTTTCAAAAATAGATTATCGGTTTTATATAAGAAAATTTCCAGTTATAAAGATTAAGCCAATAACTTTGCTTTATATATTTTGTATCATACTGCAAATTTATGTTCTTATATTTGGAAAGGAGATTAATGGAGCAAAGAGATGGATTGATCTAGGCCCATTAGGTAGATTTCAACCGTCCGAATTATCAAAGATAGCTGTTATTCTTTATACAGCCTACATAGTTAATTTAGCACCAAGAAAATTGGATAAATTTCGAGGTTTCTTAAGAGTAATAGTATTTATAGCACCATTAATTGTTTTGGTTTTAATTCCAAACTTTAGTACAGCTTTAGTAATGAGTGGAATTATGATTGCAATTTGTTTTGTTGCAAGTAGAAAAAAGATATATTTTATTATATCTGGTATCGTTGGTGTCGGGATTGGTGCTGCTTTCGTATTCGGAGTTAGTTACCGCAGTACTCGTATTGATGTATGGAGAAACGTAGAAACTCATGAAAAAGGTTATCAGATTTTACAGGGATTATATGCTATCGCATCTGGTGGTATCTTTGGTAAAGGACTCGGAGAAAGTATGCAGAAGTTAGGTTTTATTCCGGAATCCCATAATGATATGATATTTTCTGTTATTTGTGAAGAGTTAGGTTTATTTGGTGCTGTCGCAGTCATCATGTTATTTGTTTTATTAGTATGGAGACTATTCGTTATTGCAATTAACGCACCTGATTTATATGGAGGATTAATAGCTACCGGTGTACTTGCTCATATTGCAGTTCAGGTACTCCTTAACATAGCAGTTGTTACGAATACAATTCCTTCAACTGGAATTCCTTTACCTTTCATTAGCTATGGTGGTAGTTCTCTTTTAGTTCTACTGTTTGAAATGGGAATTGTATTGAGTGTTTCAAATCAAATTAAATATGAAAGATAGGTATTTACTTTTACCAAAACAGCTACAAGCACAAAACATAGAATATGTCATATAGTAATAGTATATTCTAATTTTTGAGGTGCACCATGGCATTTATTGAAATTGCTGGAGGGAAGCAGCTAAATGGAGAAGTTAACATACAAGGTTCAAAAAATGCAGTATTACCAATTTTGGCAGCAACATTACTGATAAATGGAATTACAAAGCTAAATCATTGTCCCAAGATATTAGATGTAGACCACATGATAAAAATTTTGGAGGCAATTGGTTGTACCGTAATATGGGAGAAGTCTTCTCTTATAATAGATACAACAAAGCTTAATACATCAACTGTTCCCGATGGATATGTGAAAAAAATGAGATCTTCCATTATACTAATGGGAGCATTACTCGGACGGACGCATTCGGTTACCATTTCATATCCGGGTGGATGTACAATCGGTGCTAGACCCATTGATTATCATTTAAGTGCCTTTGAAGAAATGAATGTTATATTGAATGAAGAAGATGGGCTGATTTATTGTACTACAGAAGAGATCAAAGGAACTGATCTGAACTTGAAATTCCCGAGTGTTGGTGCTACTGAGAATATTATTCTGGCAGCAGTTCTGGCAACAGGTAAAACCAGAATATATAATGCGGCAAGAGAACCTGAAATAACTGAATTATGTAAATTTTTAAACACTGCTGGGGCAAAAATAACAGGAGCTGGAACTGACAAAATTGAAATTGATGGAGTCGAAGGATTAATTAATGTTGAATATACGGCTTCTTCAGACAGAATTGTAGCGGGCACCTATTTAGCAGCAGTTGCAGGTACCGGAGGAGAAGTTGTATTAAAAGGAATTGGAAGTGGATGTCTGCAGAGTGTTATTCAAATTTTACGAGAAATGGGATGTATGATTCTAAGTGGAGAGGATTATATTATAATTTCTTCATCGGGGAGACTAAATTCAATTCCATTTATCAGAACAAAGCCATATCCTGGGTTCCCTACGGATATGCAGTCACAAATGATGTCAGTTCTTATGATGGCAAAAGGAACAAGCAGAATAGTTGAAGATATATTTGAGGGCAGGTATCAAAATGTACACGAACAGATTAAATTCGGAGCGGATATTCAGGTTCTTGGAAGAGAAGCTATTATTCAAGGTGTACCTGCATTAAAAGGTTGTGAAGTATATGCCAGTGAATTACGAGGTGGTGCGGCACTAGTTATATCAGGACTCATGGCGATAGGAAAAACAATACTGCATAATTCTGAATTTATTGAAAGAGGATATGAGGATATATGCAGAGATTTAAGAGAATTAAATGCTGATATTAGATATATTCTCTAATAATACCATAAGTAGATAGGAAACCCACTGAGAGGTTAGAGAGCATGAGAGAAAAGAGACAGAAATATAATGAGAATGGTTTTTTATTTGGATTAATGAAATTACTTATCTTTTGCCTCATAATTATAATTCCTGCGTTTATACTTTTCATATCTTGCAGGCTGAATACTGTAACGGTGGAAGGTAATATTCACTATTCCACTGAGGAGTTGCAAGACAAGGTTATCACTGAAAAAACAGATGCTAATACCATATTTCTTTATTTACGTTATAAATATGGTAAGGTTGAAAGCATTCCTTTTGTTGAAGACATTAATATTGAGCTGATTAATAAGAACTCTATCAAAATACATGTATACGAAAAAGTTATAACCGGGTGTATTGAATTCATGGGTGGATATATGTATTTTGATAAAGATGGTATTGTTGTTGAGAGTTCTGATGTCAAGTTGGACGAGGTTCCCTTTGTTACGGGATTAAGTTTTAACAAGATAATATTATATGAGAAATTAGAAGTACAGAAAAAAGCTCTATTTGATGTTATTCTTAATATTACGCAATTAATTCAAAAGTTTGAATTAAAGATAGAGACCATTCAATTTAATTCAGATCATGAGATCACATTATATTGCGGTGATGCTAAAATTTTACTTGGGAAAAGAGATACATATGATGAACAAATTGCTGAACTAAAGAATTTATTACCAAGTGCAGAAGGAAAAAAAATTACCTTAGATATGATGAATTTTAAAGAAGGACAAGATAAAATAATAGCGAAACCGCAAGATTAAAAAAAAAAAAAAATAGGGTTGATTATTTTAACAATAAAAGATATTATATACTATAGGATTATAAGAATAAAATGGCTTAATTCGAACTACAAATATATACAATAATGTCTGATAGGGCAAATATCCCTTGTTAAAAAAAAGATTAGTATAGTGAAGGAGGAAGTACCTTGCTTGAAATTAGAACAAATGAAGCTGATTCAACTGCAAAAATACTTGTAATAGGAGTTGGTGGTGCAGGGAATAACGCTGTTAATAGAATGATCGAAGAGAATATTATTGGTGTGGATTTTATATGTGTTAATACAGATAAGCAGCATTTGAAGAATTGTAAAGCACCACAGTGTATTCAAATTGGCGAAAAGTTAACAAAAGGATTGGGAGCGGGCGCGCAACCTGAAATTGGTGCTCAAGCTGCTGAAGAGAGCAGAGAAGAGTTAACTGATATTATCAAAGGCGCTGATATGGTATTTGTTACTTGTGGCATGGGTGGTGGAACAGGTACAGGTGCTGCTCCAGTTGTTGCACAGATCGCAAAAGACTTAGGTATTTTGACCGTTGGAATTGTTACAAAACCTTTTAAATTTGAAGCAAAAGCCCGTATGAACAATGCAATAACCGGAATTGATAAATTAAAAGAACATGTTGATACATTAATCGTTATTCCGAATGATAAATTATTAGAAATAGTTGATCGCAGAACTACTATGCCGGATGCTTTAAAAAAGGCAGATGAAGTGTTACAACAGGGTGTACAAGGTATTACTGATTTAATAAATGTTCCTGGTTTAATTAACTTAGATTTCGCTGATGTACAAACAGTAATGAAAGATAAGGGTGTTGCACATATTGGTATTGGTATTGGTAAAGGCGATGATAAATGTATTAATGCTGTAAATCAGGCTATTACAAGTCCACTTTTAGAAACTACCATTAAAGGTGCTTCTCATGTTATTATTAACATTTCAGGAGATATTAGCTTAATTGAGGCAAATGAAGCAGCAACCATGGTACAAGAATTATCTGGAGATTCTGCCAATATTATTTTTGGAGCAATGTACGATGCTGTTACACCAGATGAAGTAACGATTACTGTAATAGCAACTGGTTTGGATGATAGGAGTTCAGGAGCAAAAGAACTGACAAAAGGACCAAGTTTTCTAAAACAACCAATGGCTAGACCAGAATTTAAGTATAATACTGGAGTTACTTCAAATTCTTCTTACGAAAAGGCACAATCACAAACTGCTGCTACTAGTAGTACGATTAGCCCGAATAGACCGTTAGCTCATGGAAATAACAACTCGAATATACCTGGAAATAACACATTAACAGGTAATTCAGAACCTACAGGGATTAAAATTCCAGAATTTTTACAAAAAAATCGTAACCATAAATAAATTTTGATTTAATTAATGTAAGACTGTTAAAGTTCTTTTTTGAGAATTTTAACAGTCTTTTTTGATTGTTATAATTGGATAAATGAACACATTGTTTGCTGAAATGACAAATTTTGTAAATACAAGACATATTCTAGAAGGAAGAAGGAAGATTTAAGAGTTTTTTGTAAGTATGAGTAAATGAAAAAGACAAATTAATTACTAGAAAATGACAAATTACATAAACCAAAGAAGTTATAATAGGGAAAGTAAATACAAGTTATGGAAGCGGGGGTGACCTTGTACCTTGAAGTTTATATTGATGTAATATTTCTAATTAATTTAATTATGGATATCATATTGCTTCAGATAGTAAAGAAAATAATCAAGTGCTCCAGCACTAAAGTCAGAATACTCTGCGGAGCTGCTTTCGGGGCTTCTGGGGCTTGTATATTAACGCTAATACCAAATTTAAACGGATTAATACAATTCCTCATTTCATATGTCATAATTTGTTTGGGAATGATCTGTATCGCATATCATCAAATGAATTGGAAGGCAAGAATGAAAGCAATAATCGTTCTTTATATTACTACATTTTTTCTTGGGGGCGTAATGAACTCGCTCTATTATTATTCAAAGCTGGGATATTATTTTCGTGAACTAATTCAAGGAAAATTATTTCAGAATAGAAATGTGCCATATTTTATCTTTGCGGTTTTAGTATGTTTTGCTTTAGTCCCAATTTTTATCGCTACAATTCGTGGATTTAAAAGAGGAGACTTAGAACTATATCAGACAGAAATGTCATACAAAGATAAAAGTATACAGATTGTTGGCTTGTTAGATACCGGAAACAGTTTGTATGATCCTATCTATGGTAAACCGGTATTAATTGCTGAATACACAGCATTAGAGCCATTACTATCTGTAAGTCAAGCTAATATTCTTAAGGGATTTTTAGATACTGTAGAAGAGAACCTTGATTCGACAAGACAGGATGAAGAGACACTTGAAAGTAACATTTTAAAAGACCAGGATGAAGAACGACTAAATATTATGATGATACCTTATCACTCAATTGGAAAGAAAAACGGCGTTTTACCAGCAATTGTGATGAACCGTGTTATAATAAGGAACGGAGAAGAACAGATTTGTAATGAGAAGGTTTTAACAGCTGTGAGTAGAAACAAATTATCAAGACAGAGTGAATATCAGGTGATTTTACATAGGGATATCATGTAAAAAAGAAATTGGCTAATTTCTTTTTAGAGGGAGGAAGAATAAGTAATGCTGTTGAAAATAACAATACCAAATAAAATTCAATTTAGAGTAATTCCTGATTTTAGAAGTATATTCTTAAGTGGACATGGGGATATTCATTACATTGGTGGAGCAGAAGTACTTCCTGCACCTTTGGATTCCGTAAGAGAAGCAGAGGAAATTGCAAAGCTTGGTACAGAATATGATACAGAGGCGAAATCCGTCCTTGTCGAACATAATTTAAGATTGGTGGTATATATTGCAAAGAAATTTGATAATACAGGGGTTGGGGTTGAGGATCTAATTTCTATTGGAACAATTGGTTTGATAAAAGCAATCAATACTTATAATCGTGATAAGAATATAAAGTTAGCTACTTATGCTTCAAGATGTATAGAAAATGAAATATTAATGTATTTAAGAAGAAATAACAAAACGAAATTAGAAGTATCGATTGATGAACCTTTAAACGTAGATTGGGATGGAAATGAACTGCTTTTGTCAGATATTCTTGGTACAGAAGAAGATGTAATTTATAAAAATATTGAAGAAGAAGTGGATCGGAAACTATTGGGAAAAGCGTTGTCAAAGTTAAGTGAGCGTGAGAGAATCATAGTTCAGCTACGTTTTGGATTAAACACGGAAGACGGAAATGAGCGCACACAAAAAGAAGTTGCAGATCTCTTAGGAATTTCACAATCATACATATCAAGATTAGAAAAGAAAATAATAAAACGCTTGAAGAAAGAGATGTTAAGATTAGAATAGTTTTTATATAATAGAAAAAGGAAATTATTACATTCTGTTTCACCGTATAAAGAGGACCTAAATTGTGAATCATTTAATTAGTAATTAATGATTTGGGAGGTTTCAATATGGCTCTTTATAAGGTAGAAATATGTGGTGTAAATACTTCGAAATTACCGTTACTGAACAATAATGAAAAGGAAGAATTGTTTCAAAGAATATTAAAGGGGGATAAATCGGCAAGAGAGTTATACATTAAAGGTAATCTTCGTCTAGTTCTAAGTATTATACAACGATTTTCTAATAGTAATGAAAATGTAGATGATTTATTTCAAATAGGTTGTATTGGACTTATGAAGGCAATTGATAATTTTGACATCAGCCAAAATGTAAAATTCTCAACTTATGCAGTTCCTATGATAATTGGTGAAATCAGGCGTTACCTAAGGGACAACAACAGCATACGTGTAAGTAGGTCTTTGCGTGATACTGCTTATAAAGCAATCTATGCAAAGGAAGCTTTACTTAAAAAAAACGATAAGGAACCAACGGTATGTGAGATTGCAAGTGAAATTGGGATGAGCAAAGAAGATATTGTATTTGCATTAGATGCGATACAAAGTCCGGTATCGTTATATGAGCCTGTTTACTCTGAGGGTGGAGATACCTTATATATCATGGATCAGGTAAGTGATAAGAAAAACAAGGAAGAAAATTGGGTAGAAGAGATTTCCTTAAGAGAAGCTTTATCTAAATTATCTGACAGAGAAAAAAATATTATTGAACTTAGGTTTTATGAAGGAAAAACTCAGATGGAAGTAGCAAATGAAATTAGTATTTCACAAGCACAAGTCTCACGTCTGGAAAAATCTGCATTAAAAAGCATGAAAAATTATTTAAGTCAATAAATATTATAATAAAAAAGCTGGAGAATTCCAGCTTTTTTATTAGCAAAATGTAGATTTTACTAAACATTTTTCTGCTTCAACATCCACTAGAATAACATCAGCACCAATTTGTTTGATGCAACAAAAGTTAATTACATATTCATGATCTCTACCAAGTATTCCCCATATCTTACATGGTCCAGGTACAATTATTTTTATAATAATACCAGTGTGTATATCAAATTCTAAATCACAGACGTAGCCAAGCCTTTCGCCATCTCTGCAGTTAATGACTTCTTTTTGTTTTAATTCACACATTCTCATACCATCTGCACCTCATAATATGGGTTGAAGAAGTTATATTTATTTACTAATATATGATATTGGATGTATATATATGTATTTATATGTAGAATATCTATTGACCTAGGAAGAAAACTTCAATATAATCTAGATAGTTGAGTCAATATTTGCAACTGCATACGATGCTCTTTTTGAGGAAGTATAAAAGTATGACTCTAGCTACGTGATTGGAAGGTATTGATTAATGTGATTATAGGAGGAGAACGACATGAAGTGTCCATTTTGCGGAAAAGAGAATACGAGAGTTATCGATTCAAGACCAGCAGATGATAACAGCTCAATTCGAAGAAGACGTCAATGTGATGAGTGTAATAAAAGATTTACAACATATGAAAAGGTTGAAGCTATACCACTTGTTGTTATTAAAAAGGATAATAATAGGGAACCTTATGATCGTTCTAAAATAGAAGCCGGGGTATTTCGTTCCTGTCACAAGAGACCTATATCAGTTGATCAGATTAATTCTTTAGTGGATGAAGTGGAAAATGCAATTTTTAACCTTGAGGAAAAGGAAGTTCCCAGTTCGATTATTGGAGAAATTCTTATGGATAAATTGAAGGAACTTGATCCGGTAGCTTATGTCAGATTTGCGTCGGTGTACCGTGAATTCAAGGACGTTAAGACTTTTATGAATGAATTGAAGATGATTTTAGATAATTAATAATACGCTTTTGCAATTATGGTTATGAATAGAAGAAGCCTTGTACCTTTCATTGGGCATAACTGTTAAGGAATGATGATTTTGCTAAGGCTAGAGAACATCACTTGAAACCACAAAACAGAGCTGAACTCGCATCAAGATTGCTCCTTTGGTCGCAATCTTGATGCTCAGACATCAGCTCTTCGCGCTTTCGCGCGTTTGTGTGATCGTGATGTTCTCTAGCCTAAGCAAAAGTCTATCATTCCTTAAACGTTATGTCCAATGAAAGGTACAAGGCTTCTTCTATGCGTTAGGGGGTGATGCAAAAGCTCGTTTAGTATTGAATCAGATTTCATAGGGGAAGAGAGATGCTTAAGTATAAAAGATATTAACTTTTTCTATATTATGATTAAAGTGCGGGTAAAAAGAACTTCGTGAGAACAGGCATACCAACTTTAACGATAATTAATGAAGGATGTTATTGAGTAGATCTGCAAGACTTTTAGTTACATAATGCTGTCTGGATTAACAAATTATGGTGGAGTATTATATATATCTGATGTATAATGTTAATAATTTGGTAATGATCGTAAAATATATTGAATGAATCAAGGATGTAAACTTTTTCTACTTTGTGAAAGGTGAATTAATATGGGATTGGGAAATTTGGTTATTAACATTATTGGGTTTGTTGGCATGAGTTTATTCATGAGTGTAATTTGTATCAATATGACAAGTTCAAAAGGGGATAATAGAAATACTGGGGCAGGATATAGGACAAAACGCTCTATGAAATCATTAGAATGTTGGAACTTAGGTAATAAAACATTTGGTTATTGCGTTATACCTATTGCTGTAGTCGAAAGTATAGTAATTTATATTGAGGATAAAGTGTTGGTTCGTCAGAATATTATATTAAGTAAGCATGCAATTATCATTAATTTAATTATTTTTATTATCGGAATTTTAATAGGATATCTTATTACGGAAAATAAAATTAAAGATTATGGAGGATATGAATGAAAATATTAGAAACAACACGATTGATATTAAGACAATGGCAGGAAAGTGATTTAGAAGATTTTTATGAATATGCTAAAAACCCCAATGTGGGCCCAAACGCGGGTTGGAAACCACATGATAATGAGGAAGAGTCAAGAAATATTTTGGATTCATTTATTAAAAATGAGGATAATTGGGCAATTGTATACAAGGATAATCTTAAAGTGATTGGATCTATTGATTTACATAAAGACAGAAATAGAGTTATCAGCAATACTAAAATGATTGGTTATGTTCTTTCAGAAGATTATTGGGGTCAGGGCTTAGCTACAGAAGCTACATTGGAATTAATGAAATATGCATTTGACGAGTTGAACTTAGATATTATTTCAATAAAGCATTATCAAATTAATAAACGATCCAAACGAGTGATTGAAAAGTGTGGTTTTAAATATGAAGGTACCATAAGAATGGCAAGTCAAATATACGACGGACGTATATTTGATGATGTATGTTATTCAATAACAAAAGATGAATGGTTGTCTGAATATTTGTAAAAACAGTCTAAAGATGAGGTGAAATCATTATGATTATCACCTTATTTCTTTATAGGATATATTATTGAGAAGAAATAGAGAGTTATTATTTTTCTGTTGTCATATGTAGGACTAAATAAATAGTATAAGGAAACAGTTTCATTTGAAAATTAATTCACATCTAAATATTATATCTTAGTAAATTTTTCTAGAATTTTTTATTGACTCTCTCGTGGCGTAATGGTTTAGGATTAAACCCAAAGGAGGTAACAATGAAAACAGTAAAAGAAGTGTCAGAAATTACCGGAGTAAGTATAAGGACGTTACGGTATTATGACGAAATTGGACTGTTAAAACCTACACAATTAACAGAAGCGGGTTATCGGCTCTATGATAACAAAGCATTAGAAAAGTTACAGCAAATTATGTTCTTTAGAGAATTAGAGATACCGTTGACTGATATAAAGGAAATTATGGAAAATCCTAATTATGATAAAGAGCAAATCCTATCAACTCAAAAATCCCTGTTGGAGAATAAAAGAAACCACTTAAATGGGATTATCGAGTTGATAACTGATGTGATGAAAGGAGTTAATACAATGAGCTTTGAAGCATTTAATGATGATGATGATGTACAGAAAATGTTGGACCATATGCAGGAATGTATGCCAAAAGAAAACTTTGAGGAACAAGTAAAAAAATATGGCAATGGCAGTGTGGAAAAATATCGTGAATATTTAGCTGCCGCTTACAAAAATGAAAAGGTAATGGCAGATTTAATAAAATGGTATGGTAGTAAAGAAAAAGCTGTAGAAGCTGTCTTACAGTCTACAGGAAACAAAGAAGAACTAACACAACAGCAGGATGAAATTGCGGAAATCTATAAGCAACTTGTACAGGCAAAAGAAACAGGAAATACTACTTTAGAAAAAGAAGCTATTGCAAAACTTGCAGAATGCTACAAGACTATGTTTCAACTGGACAACGCTAGAGCCATACTTCTGGATTTAGCAAAAGAGTATTTGCAATATGAAAAGTTTGCAGAAGTAACCGACATTCAGTATGGAAAAGGAAGTGCTGAATATATTGCACAGGCAATCCAGCATTATTATGGTGTGTAAATACCTATTTACAACAGAAATTATGAACCTATAATGAGAAAATATCTTCATCAGTAGAATCAGATATTTTTCAATTATAAAATCTGGGTGAGCAAACAGAAATATTCAGATAGCTAGGTATATTCTAGAACCATTGCAGATTTGGTTAATTATATTAAAGCTATTAAAATATCATTTTTTAAATGTACATTTTTCTATCAGCAGGTTTGCGCAGGAGATGGCGGGGTGGCACGTGTGGAGAGGGAAACCATTTGATAAATGCGTGTTGTTCTTTGGCTCTGAAGTAACGATCAAGGAAGACACGCGATAAATCGCGCGAGCGCAAATGTCTGACGAAGTCAACAGATGAAACACCTACTGCGTAGGTGTTTCATCTGTTGGCTGAGGAGTCTTGCGCGTTCTGACTGTCTCAAGTGGATTCAGAGCCTTAGAACAACTAGCATTTATCAATCGGTTTCCCAATCCACACGTGCCACCCCGCCATCTCCTGCACAAACCGTCCTCCCCCGAAAAATACATTTCAAAAAATTTCTTGTAAGAATTCCCATTATTTGTTATACTGAGGCTGGATGAATGCTTCCTTCATTGTGGAGAGACAATGAGAGGAGTCAAGTTATGTTTAGTAAAGCACTTAGTGCAGCTGTGAATGGAATTGACGGTTTTATTATTTCGGTAGAGGCAGACGTAAGCGATGGTTTACCATTGTTTGAACTTGTTGGGTATTTAGGTTCTGAAGTAAGAGAAGCCAGAGAACGTGTACGTATATCCTTGAGAAATTCAGGATATCGCTTACCGGCGAAAAGAATAACTATTAATTTATCACCAGCAGATATCAGAAAAGAAGGCACTGCCTTCGATCTTCCTATTGCAATAGCAATTCTAACCGCTTTCGGTTATATTCCCCAAGAGAATCTTGAAAAAACATTAATGATAGGTGAAGTGAGTTTAAATGGAGATATTAATAAGGTAAATGGTGTATTGCCAATCGTTTATACAGCACTGAAACAAGGATTTACAAGATGCCTTGTTCCCACGGGCAACGTTAAAGAAGGAGCAGTAGTACAAGGTATTGATGTATATGGTATCAAAAGTATACAGGAAGCAGTACAATTTCTTAACAATGACTGTTTATTAGAACCGTATTTCGTGAATGTGGAGGAGCTTTTTTCTCGTGAGGAAGGACTTGGAGAATTAGATTTTTCAGATGTGACGGGACAAGAAATGGCAAAAAGAGCAATCGAAATAGCAGCTTCAGGAATGCATAACCTGCTTATGGTGGGACCTCCCGGTGCTGGAAAAACAATGTTAGCTAAGAGAATTCCAACTATTATGCCTGAACTATCTTTTGAAGAGAGTTTAGATATATCTAAAATTTATAGCGTATCTGGATTACTGAATAATAATCAATCCCTTATTCTAAAAAGACCTTTTCGGTCACCACATCATACCATTACAACGGCAGCTTTAGCCGGAGGTGGAAGAATTCCAATGCCTGGTGAGATAAGCCTGGCTCATCTTGGTGTCCTATTCTTGGACGAATTTCCTGAATTCAATCGAAATACAATTGAAATCTTACGACAACCCCTTGAAGAAAATGAAGTAACAATAGCAAGACTGCAAGGTACGTATTGTTATCCGGCAGATTTTATGTTAGTTGCTGCTATGAATCCATGTTCCTGCGGCAATTACCCAGATCGGAATAAATGTAATTGCTCTCCAAATCAAGTACAACGATACTTAGGTAAAATTAGCAAGCCGCTTTTAGATCGAATTGATATTTGTATTGAAGCGTTACAGGTAAATTATAAAGATTTAGAGAATAAAAAATTAGCAGAATCATCTAAAAATATAAGGGAGCGTGTTATGTTAGCTAGAAATACCCAGTTTGCTAGATATCAGAATGAAAACTTCTATTTCAATTCTCAGCTAACACCTAAAACCATTAATCAATATTGTAAACTCGGTAAGAATGAACAGAAGCTATTAGAAAAAGCTTATACAAAGATGAACCTAAGTGCAAGAGCTTATCATCGAATTTTAAAAGTATCAAGAACAATTGCTGATTTAGACAATTCAGAAATGATAATGACAAAACATTTGAGTGAAGCTATATGTTATAGAAGTTTAGATAAAAAATATTGGGAAGAATAATTATGATGAACTTAATAGATCAGAAAAGCAAATCATTTTTCTGATAGGAGAGTGTGTTAAGCACACAGATGGGAGTTTAGTATGACACATAAAGAATATTGGTTTTGGCTCTGCAATATTGAACAGATTGGATTAAAGAAGATAGAAGCAATTTTAAATGTTTATGAAACACCTGAGCAGGCTTTTCATGATTCTGGTAATGGACTATATCAAATTGATATTATAACAAAATCAGATAAAGAGTTGATTCAAAGAAGTAAGGATGTCGTAAGAATTCAAGATACATATGCTAAACTAGTGAGTAAAGGCATATATTTTGTAACGAAAGAGGAGAATAATTATCCTCCTAAGCTTCGCAATATATTTAATCCACCTTTTGCTTTATATGTAAAAGGAACATTGCCAAAACCCAATATAGGAACTATAGCCGTGGTGGGAGCTAGAAATTGTTCGGATTATGGGAGAGAAATGGCAATGTTTTTATCTGGTGAACTAGCAAAGGCAGGAATACAGATTATTAGCGGGCTTGCAAGGGGAATTGACGGTTATGCACATGAGGGTGCGATTGCTGTAGGAGGGAGTACATTTGGGATTGAAGGGTGTGGTGTTGACATCTGTTATCCAAAAGAAAATTTTTCTTTATATATGGATATGCAGAGGAATGGTGGAGTAATTTCTGAATATGGTTTGGGAATCCACCCGAAAGCAGGTAATTTTCCTATGAGAAACCGCTTAATTAGTGGAATGTCAGATGGAATACTGGTTATTGAAGCCAAAGAGAAAAGTGGCTCATTGATTACCGTCGATTTGGGTCTTGACCAGGGAAAGAATATTTATGCACTTCCTGGTCGTATGAATGATTTACTTAGTATTGGATGTAATAATTTAATTAAACTTGGTGCAAAATTAGTTTTAGGACCGGAAGATATTCTAGAAGATTTTCATCAAAAATATGAAGAAAGTAAGAAGGATATGAAAAATATTTATAAATTGCTTGAAACAAAAGAAAAAATAGTGTATGCTAGTTTAAGTTTACCAAAGCATATGAATGAAATTGTGGGAGAAACTAATATAAGTATCTCAGAGTTAACAGAAATTCTTATGAATTTAGAATTGAATAATTATATAAAACAAATCAGAAAAAATTACTACTCGCAGAATTTATAAATATAAAAGTATTAAACAATGACGTCCAGCAAGCTGAACGTCTTAAGTTAACTAAATAAGGGGAGTGCTATATGTCAAAAAATCTAGTAATTGTGGAATCGCCGGCAAAGGCTAAAACTATAAAGAAGTTTCTAGGAAATAATTATGAAGTAATTGCCTCAAACGGTCATGTTAGAGACTTACCGAAAAGCCAACTCGGAATTGATGTTGAAAATGATTATGAACCAAAATACATTACGATTCGTGGAAAAGGAGAATTACTTGCTAAGCTGAGAAAAGAAGTAAAAAAAGCTGACAAAGTGTATCTCGCAACTGATCCTGACCGTGAAGGCGAAGCAATTTCTTGGCATTTATTAAAAACCTTGAAACTTAATGAAGATAATACTAGCAGAATTACATTTAACGAAATAACTAAAAATGCTGTTAAGTCTTCTATAAAGCAGGCCAGAGAGATTGATATGAATTTAGTAGATTCTCAGCAGACGAGACGAATACTAGACCGTATGGTTGGATATAGAATAAGCCCAGTTCTTTGGGCCAAAGTAAAACGAGGGTTAAGTGCAGGTCGAGTGCAGTCTGTTGCGCTACGAATAATTGGTGATAGAGAAGACGAAATTAATGCTTTTGTACCCGAGGAATATTGGAATCTAGAAGCAGTATTTAAAATTAAAGGCGATAAGAATCCTCTAGTTGCAAAATTTAATGGTAATAGTAATGGCAAAACCGTGATTCAATCGGAAGAGGAATTAAATCAGATATTAAAAGCATTAGAGAATGCTTCTTATAAAATATCAGAGATTAAACGTGGAGAAAGACAGAAGAAGGCGCCACTTCCTTTTACTACAAGTACATTACAGCAGGAAGCAGCTAAAAATTTAAACTATTCTACTTCGAAAACAATGCGTTTGGCACAGCAACTTTATGAAGGAATTGAAATCAAAGGCAATGGTACCGTTGGTTTGATTTCCTATTTAAGAACAGATTCTGTTAGAATATCTGAGGAAGCGGATGCAAGTGCCAGAGAATTTATTGAAGAACATTATGGTGCCAAATTCGTTGCAGAAAAGGAAGTTGCGAAGGAAAGTACTAAAAAAATTCAAGATGCGCATGAAGCAATCAGACCTACGTATGTTACTTTAACACCAGTTGTTTTGAAAGAATCCCTAAGTAGAGATCAATTTCGTTTATACCAACTTATATGGAAAAGATTTGTTGCCAGTAGAATGCAGCCAGCTAAGTATGAAACTACATCGATTAAGATTGAAGGAAATGGCTATCGATTTACCACATCTGCATCTAAATTAATATTTGAAGGATTTATGTCTGTCTACACTGCAGAAGAAGATGAAAATCAAAATAATACATTACTTAAATCGCTTAGTGAAGATACAGATTTATCTTTAACTGAATTTAATCATAGTCAACATTTTACTCAACCACCCGCTCATTATACAGAAGCATCTTTAGTTAAAATAATGGAAGAACTTGGTATTGGAAGACCAAGTACTTACGCACCAACAATTACTACTATTTTAGCTCGCAGATATGTTGCAAAGGAAAATAAAAATCTTTATGTGACAGAGCTTGGTGAAGTAGTAAATAATATTATGAAGCAAGCATTTCCTAGTATTGTAGATGTTAATTTTACGGCAAATTTGGAATCACTACTTGATTGTGTAGAAGATGGCTCTGTTCAGTGGAAAACTGTTGTTCGAAACTTTTATCCTGACTTGGAAACGGCAGTTATTTTAGCAGAAAAGAATCTGGAAGAAATTAGAATTGAGGATGAGGTAACTGATGTTGTTTGCGAGGAATGTGGTAGAAACATGGTTGTCAAATATGGTCCCCATGGCAAGTTTTTAGCTTGTCCGGGATTTCCAGAATGTAGAAATACAAAAGCATATTTGGAAAAAATCGGAATAGCTTGTCCGCTATGTGGAAAAGATGTTGTAATTCGTAAAACCAAAAAGGGTAGAAAATATTTTGGATGCGAAAATAATCCGGAATGCGAATTTATGACTTGGCAAAAGCCTTCTGCTATAAAATGTCCAAAATGCAACAGCTATATGGTAGAAAAGGGAACGAAGTTAGTATGTAATGACGAAAAATGTGGTTATATTGTCGTGAATAAATGAGAAATTAGATAAAAAATAGATATTATTTGGTAAATGTGTGTCAAAACAACTAAATAAGTATTGTTTTTAAGAAAAATGTATGATAATATTTAAGTGGTAGCACAATTAGAAGCCTATTCTTTTAATTTATATGATTACAAGATGCTACTTGCTACTTAGAAACATTAGAGTATCCTAATAGGTGGGGTACTGGGAGGACGTTACATGAGCGTACAATTGCTAGACAAGACGAGAAAGATTAATAACTTATTACACAATAACAATTCACACAAAGTAGTATTTAATGACATATGTGAAGTTCTAAGTGAAATTCTAGAATCTAACATTCTTGTGATAAGTAAAAAAGGCAAGGTTTTAGGAATAAAAAATAGGGATGATATCATTGAAATTAAAGAACTAATAAAAGACTCTGTAGGAGGATATATTGATTCTTTATTAAATGAAAGGTTATTAAACATTTTATCTACTAAGGAAAATGTAAATTTAACAACCTTGGGTTTTGAGTTTAAACAGGAAAACAATTATCAAGCAATTATTATCCCAATTGATATCGCCGCAGAAAGATTAGGCACTTTATTCCTTTACAAAAGTGGCAAACAATATGTTATTGACGATATTATTTTAAGTGAATACGGAACTACGGTTGTTGGTCTTGAAATGATGCGCTCTGTAAATGAAGAAAATGCAGAAGAGAGTAGAAAGGTGCAGATTGTTAAATCTGCTATCAGTACATTATCGTTTTCAGAATTAGAAGCGATAACTCATATTTTTGACGAATTAGAAGGTAATGAAGGAATCTTAGTAGCCAGTAAAATTGCTGACAGAGTAGGAATTACCAGATCGGTTATTGTTAATGCTTTGAGAAAGTTTGAAAGTGCAGGCGTGATTGAATCCAGGTCATCCGGTATGAAGGGAACATATATCAAGGTATTAAATGATGTAGTATTTGATGAATTAAAAAGTTTGAATAAATAAATATGTTAAAATGGATTCGTATAAACAGTCAAATTTTGAATAAATGAGTTTAAGTTTATAGAAATGGAATTCGTATGAACTATCAAAGGGATTTGTGAGGTAAGTTATGTCTCATAAGTCCCATTTTTTTAAAAAAAAATACAAGAAGTGGTATTATAATACTAATTTTGCAAATATATCTTGTGTTTTTGTCGAATAATAATTATAATAAATTTAATTATGAAAGGAGTACTAATATGATAGGATCTAATGCTTATAATTATATTAATGTCTTAGACAAGGCGGCCGATGCCAGTTGGACAAGAAATGAATTAATTACGAATAATATTGCTAACATTGATACCCCGAACTTTAAAAGGAAGGATATTGAGTTCGAGTCATATCTTGCACAGGAATTAACTGGTAATGGTTCATTAGATCAAAAGGTAGCGAATACGGATCTGAATGCCTTAAATACTTCTTCTTACACAGACCATGCCTCATTAAGTTATCGTTTGGATGGCAATAATGTGGATGTTGATACAGAAACAGCTAATCTTTCAGAAAACCAAGTCAGATATTATACTTTATTAGATGCAATGACACAAGAGTTTAGTAGAATAAAGTCAGTTTTAATGAGTAGTTAGGAGGTATTTTTATGTCAATCTTGAATGGAATGAATATTAGTGCAAGCGGAATGAGTGCACAGAGGCTTCGTATGGATATTATCTCTCAGAATATCGCTAACGTAAATACAACAAGAGATGAAGACGGAGAAGCTTATAGACGCCAGAATGTTGTATTTGCTGAGAAAAGTCCGAACTCTTTTGATCGTATTTTAATGAGTAAGACAGGTGTAACAACAGGGAATGGTGTAAAAGTAACAAAAATAGTTAAGGATACAGAAACAGCTATGAATCTGGTATATGATCCATCGCATCCGGATGCAAACGAAGAAGGCTATGTTACTTATCCTAATGTTAATACAGTTACAGAGATGACAGATTTAATAGATGCAAGTCGATCATATGAAGCAAATGTAACTGCTTTCAATGCAACAAAGAACATGGCTTTAAAGGGCTTAGAAGTTGGTAAATAACAGGGGGTAATTTATGGATATCACTGCATTAAATAGTATTGCAAGTATTAATACATATAAAGGCGAGAACGCTGCTTCGAATACTATTAGTAAGAATGACACCTTTGAGAATCTTTTTCAATCAGCACTCTCCATGGTAAATGAAACAAATAACTTGACGAATGCTGCTGAAAAAGAGGAAATTTCTTATGCATTAGGCTTAACGGAAAATGCGCATGATCTTCAAGCCGCACAATCAAAGGCAAATATTTCACTGCAATATACTGTTGCAGTTAGAAACAAAGTATTGGAAGCATACAAAGAAATTATGAATCTCCAATTCTAACTCGATGACTAGAGGAGCTGTAACATGATTGAAAGATTAAAACAGATACCTGTCCAACTATTAAATCAATGGAATAAATATACTAGTAAACAGAAAACTATCATAATAAGTGTAGTTGCTCTAGTTTTTTTGTCATTGATTATTTTAGTAAATATTATGAATAGGACTGAATATAAAACTTTAATTGTTAGTGAGGACAGAAAAGATGTAAGTGCAGTAGCAGAGCTCTTAAAAGCGGAAGGTATTGACTATAAATTGGGAAGTGATGAACTTACGATTTTAGTTGATGCAAAGAAACATTCGGAAGCTCTTCTTTTAGTTTATAGTAGTGATATACCCACTACTGGTTTGACTTTAGACGAATTAATGACGAATGATCTTAGCACAACCAATAGTGATAGGACATTAAAGACCCATTTATATATTCAATCAGAAATCAGAAATTCATTAATGACGATGACAGGAATTTCGGATGCACAGATTACATATGTTCCGGAGGATAATAGTTTTAGTGTACTAACTGAGAAGGAAGATTATCCTGCCAGTGTTGCTTTAACAATCACGGATGAATTTGAATTATCAACTGCTGAGACTGTAGCTGAATATGTTGCAGCTGCCATCGGTAATGAATCCACTGATAAAATTAAGGTTATTGATCAGAATGGAAACTTACTTTTTGGTGGTGAGGAGGACTTATATTCAGGTAGTGCCAGTTCGGTTTTAGAATATCGTGAAAAATTACAAAATACTTATAATAACAATATCTATATGTTAATGATGAAACTAGGTTACGATGAAGTACAACCTATGTTTAATTGGTCTTTAAGTATGGATAAGGTAACAGAATTATATACGGAACAAATACCTGCAGATGGTCAAGAACAAGGATTGTATAAAAACTATTACTCCTATGATTCTGAGAATACCAGCGGCGGTGGTGGACAACCAGGTACTGCGTCAAATGGGAATACTACTTATCAAGTAGAAGACGAGACTGACACGGGATCATCGGTAGCTACCTTACAGATAGAGTATTTGCCAAGTGAAAGGATAACCAATACTGAGTTTGAAATCGGTGCAGTAATTCCTGAGCAATCTTCTGGCGGTATTGTTTGTACACGGGCAGTAACTTATAAACAAGAGGATTTAGAATTACAAGGCCTTTTGAATGATATGACCTTTGATGAATATGTATTAGCAAATAAAGACAGAAAACAGATAGTGGTTGAAGAAGATGTATATAATCTGGTAGCGCTTGCGACCGGAATTACAAGAGAAAATATTACAATTATGGCTTATGAACAACCAATCTTTATTCCAACTGTATCTACTTCCAGAGACTGGACTTTCTATGCATCGATTATACTTGCAATATTAATTTTTGCGTTATTAATTTATGTTGTATTCAAAGGAACCTCTCCAATGAAGGTGACAGAATTAGAGCCGGAATTATCGGTGGAACAACTTTTAGCAACCACAAAAGAGAATCAATCCTTAGATGATATTGAGTTTAGTGAAAAGTCTGAGACCAAAAAGATGATAGAGAAGTTTGTAGATGAGAATCCAGAGGCAGTTGCGCAATTATTAAGAAACTGGTTAAATGATGACTGGGGTTAAGGTTAAAAGGAGGATAGCATATGCCTAAGAATAATGAAATATCGGGTATACAAAAAGCTGCAGTGCTATTAATTGCACTTGGGCCGGAAAAATCAGCTAGTATCTTTAAGCACCTCAAAGAGGATGAAATTGAGCAGTTGACTTTAGAAATTGCTAATACTCGTAGTATTTCTCCGGCTACGAAGGATCAAGTTTTAGATGAATTTTATGAAATATGTTTGGCGCAACAATATATCGCAGAAGGCGGTATTGCCTATGCCAAGGAGCTTTTGGAGAAAGCTTTGGGTATTGAAAAAGCAAAAGATGTTATTGGTAGGTTAACAGCCTCCTTACAGGTTCGACCATTTGAGTTTGTAAGAAAGACAGATGCAAGTCAAATGTTAAACTTTATCCAGGACGAACACCCACAAACAATAGCCCTTATTTTATCTTATCTTTCATCTGCACAAGCATCCTCCATTATATCGGCATTGCCTCCGGACAAACAAGCTGATGTAGCAAGACGTATTGCACAAATGGATCGTACTTCTCCGGATGTTATAAAAGAAGTAGAAAGAGTATTAGAACGTAAATTATCCTCTTTAGTAAATCAAGATTACACGATTGTTGGCGGTGTTGATGCAATAGTTGCTATTTTAAATACTGTAGATCGTGGAACTGAGAAACATATTATGGAAACCCTTGAAATTGAAGAGCCTGAATTAGCAGATGAAATCAGAAGAAAGATGTTTGTATTTGAAGATATTCTTTCCTTAGATGATAAATCAATTCAGAGAGTTCTAAGAGAAGTTGACAACAATGAGTTAGCTGTCGCTCTTAAAGGCTCCAATGAAGAGGTACAGACTGTCATATTTAACAACCTTTCGAAGCGTCTTTCTACTATGATTAAAGAAGACATGGACTTTATGGGTCCTATCCGATTAAAAGATGTAGAAGAGGCACAGCAGAAAATTGTTAATATTATTAGAAAACTGGAGGACTCCGCTGAAATTATTATTTCTAGAGGTGGAGGTGACGAGATAGTTGTCTAATGTAATTAAATCCAGATATATCTATGTGAAAGATGAAGATAAAAAAATAATTGATTCAAACAGAAAAAATGAAGAAATTCATATGATCCACTTTACTAAACCATTAAATGAATTGCCTTGTGAGGATAATCTTACCATAGATGATATGACTGAAATTGGCACTTTCACAGAAGGTTTAAATGCTAAGGTAATCGACAAATTTGTATATGAGGATGAAGAAAAATTGCTGCAAGAACAAGGTGATCGGATTATATCCGAGGCCAAAGAAAAAGCACTTGAAATCCTTGAAATAGCAAAAAACGAGGCAGAAATAATTAGTCAAGATTTATATGAAGAAGCTCAAAAAAAAGGTTATGAAGACGGACTACAAAATGGAATGTCGGAAGTAAATCAAACAAAAAAGGAACTTGAAGAACTTGCCCAAACTCAAAACCAAAATTACTTAGAACAAATTGAGACGTTAGAACCACAATTTGCCAATATACTAACAATGCTAATTGAAAAGATTACCGGAATTATAATAGAAGATAAGAAAGAAGTAATTCTCTATCTGATTCATAATGCAATTGTAGGTGTTGATAGCAGTAAAACTTACAATGTAAGAACTTCTAAAGATGATTATGACTTTGTTCTATCAAAAAAGAATGAATTATCAAGCTATGTAAGTAATGAAATAATAATTGATGTTACTTTAGATTATACTCTTGGCAAAAATCAATGTTTTATAGAAACAGATACAAGAATAATAGATTGTAGCCTTGATGTTCAACTAAATAATTTAATTCAAGATATAAAACTTCTTTCAAAATAGAAAGAGTAGGAGGTAGATAGCCATGATTACTGTAAACTTTGATAAGTATAAGAGTTTGCTGGATAAAACATATGAGAACTCATTGGGAAAAGTTGTAAAAGTAGTTGGTTTAACGATTGAATCAATTGGTCCTGATGCAAATCTTAATGATTTGTGCATTATTGTTTCAAAAGATAAAACACAATCGATCATGGCAGAAGTTGTCGGTTTTCGAGATGATAGAATTCTATTAATGCCTTATGGAAATGTTGAAGGAGTAGGTATTGGAAGTACGGTAGAATCAACTAATGCACCTTTAAAAGTTCAGGTTGGTGATAACCTTCTTGGAAAAACATTAGATGGATTGGGTCATCCAATTGATGATACGGAACTTACATTTGAAATTGGATATTCTGTTGAGGCTGAACCACCTGATCCAATGAAACGTAAATTGATTGATGAAGTTCTCCCGTTAGGTGTAAAAGCTGTTGATGGAATGATTACAGTAGGAAAAGGTCAGCGAATTGGCATATTTGCCGGTAGTGGCGTTGGAAAAAGCACTTTACTCGGAATGTTTGCAAGAAATACAAAAGCTGATATTAATGTTATTGCTTTGATAGGCGAACGTGGACGAGAAGTTCGAGAATTTATTGAAAGAGATCTAGGAGAAGAAGGTTTAAAACGCTCTGTTGTTGTGGTTGCAACATCAGATAAACCGGCACTGATACGTAAGAAAGCAGCAAAAACCGCTACTGCTATTGCTGAATATTTTAGAGATCAAGGAAAAGATGTATTATTGATGATGGATTCTCTAACTCGTTTCTCAATGGCACAGCGGGAAATAGGGCTTGCTTCCGGTGAACCACCCGTATCGAGAGGATATCCGCCAAGTGTTTATTCTGAAATGCCTAAGCTTCTTGAGAGAGCTGGTAATTCTGAGGTTGGTTCCATAACCGGATTATATACAGTATTAGTAGATGGTGACGATTTTAATGAGCCAATCACTGATACAGCAAGGGGAATTTTAGATGGACATATTATGCTGACGCGTAAGATGGCAAATAAGAATCACTATCCGGCTATAGATGTGTTACAGAGTATTTCACGTGTAATGACTTCTGTAGTATCAGATGAACATAAAAAAGTAGCAGGTATATTAAAAATGGTTTTAGCAACCTATAGTGAAGCAGAAGACTTAATTAATATAGGGGCATATAAAAATGGTTCCAATAAGAGCATTGATTATGCTATTTCAAAAATTGAAGCAGTCAATGAGTTTTTGCAACAGGAAATTGATGAAAAATTAGAGTTTGAACAAATCGTGGATTCTTTATCAGAAATATTTGCAGAATAGGTGAATGAATGACTAAGTTTGTCTATAAAATGGAAAATATTTTAGGAATAAAATATAAAATGGAAGAGCAAGCGAAAACAGCGTATGGAAATGCGCGTATGAGACTGACTCAAGAAGAAGAAAAACTACTTATTTTAAAACAGAAAATGATGATGTATCAGGAAAAGTTAATCAATATGATGCATTCCAAGCTGAAAATATTAGAAATAAAGCAGTGTGAAAATGCGATTGAAATTACGAAAGTATTCATAAAGCAACAATTAATAGCCGTGAAAAGGGCTGAACAACAATTAGAAGCAGCTAGAATTCGGCTTAATGCAGCCATGATGGAGCGAAAAACTCATGAAAAACTAAAAGATAAGGCGTACGAGAATTTTAAGTCAGAATATGAGGCTGAGCAAAGAAAAGAAATAGATGAATTAGTCAGCTTTAAATACAATAATCCTAGCCAGGAGGAATGATAATGGCAAAAAAAATAAAATCAATAGATACTTATGCTGATGATACAAAAGAAAAAGGAAATAAAATAATTGCAATTATAATAGGATTTGTAATAGTTTTCATTTGGTTAGCAATCTTTGCGGTATTAATTAAACTTGATATCGGAGGTTTTGGCAGTTCTATATTACGACCTTTATTAAAGGATATACCTGTTATTAATAAAATCCTACCAGATGTATCGGACGAACAATTGGCTTATGAAAACGATTATGCTTACAAAACTTTAGAGGAAGCAAATGCACGAATCAAAGAATTGGAATTACTGAATGAAGACTTAATGTCAAGTGGTACGACAAGCGTTGATAAAACTGCTGAGTTAGAGGCCGAAGTAGCTAGGCTAAAAGTGTTTGAGGATAATCAATTGGCTTTTGAAGAGAGAGTAAAGGAATTTGAAACAAACGTTGTATTTGCAGAAGTTGCGCCAGATATAGAAGAGTATAAAAAATATTATGAGAGTATTAATCCAACTAATGCAGAGGAAATTTATAGACAAGTGGTAGAGCAGTCTAGAATTTCGGACTCAATCCAAGAAAAGGCAGATATCTATAAAAAGATGAAACCTGCCGCTGCCGCTGCCGTATTCGAAACGATGACTGCGGATATAGAACTGGTTTCTCAAATGTTGCTTTGTATGAAACCGGCCGAGAGTTCCCTTATATTGGCCGAGATGGATTCTACAATGGCAGCAAAGATAACAAAGAAGATGTTTGATATGGATCAAGAAAATTAATCGTTTGGTGTTTGCTTATACTGACTTATAGTAGTTTCAGTTATCACAATGAATCCACTTAAGTATAAATATTTTAAAGAAAGGAGGAAAAACCATTGATGACACAAAGCGTAATGGCAAAAGGGATTGATTTATTTTCCAATTCAAAGGTGAGCAAATCTGCTACAGAAAAACCAAGTAGTACAAAAAGCGATTTTGGTGATGTAATGGACAACAGTATGAAGTCGAAAAATACTAATATAAGTCAAAGCAATAGTAAAAATGAAACGATTACTGAACCTGATCGAATTGTAGATGTAAAAGAAACTGTGGTAAGTAGAGAAGACACAAATACAACAGATTCTGCTTCTAAAGTAAACGAAACGGTTGATGAAAAAAGTACTGCAGATAGTGTGAATTCTGAAGAAGTTAAAGGTTTGCAAGAGAAAATCGATGAAATGGAAAAAATGATTCAGAGTAAGGTTCTGTCCACTTTGGATATATCGCAAGAAGAACTGGATGCTATAATGGAAACCCTTGGGCTTACCATGCTTGATCTTTTGAATGTAGATAATATAAAGCAACTTGTTCTACAGGTTAATGGATCCGAAGATATTACAGCTGTTTTAACGAATGAAAATTTAGCAAATTCAATACAAAATTTAGTAAAAGCAATAAATGAGCTAAATTTGGGAGAAACATTTCAAATATCTCCAGAGGAATTAACTCAATTGGTAAACAGTGGTAAAGCGGAAGATGCAACAGAGATTCAAACAGAGATTCAAACAAAGATAGAACCGGAGAGGGTAACAAAAACTCCGATCTCTACAGAAATGCTAGAAAAAAATTCTGTTCTTGTAAGTGATACCTCATCTACCATGAAAGTTCAGGACACTACGGCAGTTAAGATGGATAATGGTCAAAAAGAAATAAACATTGAAATTCTAAAAACGACTGGCCAACCAACGGATAGCAGCGATTCTGATACCAGTACTTCGAGTCAAAATCAATCAGAAGTAGAACTGGCTACACCAGTTGAAGTATTTGTTAATAACCTTGCTGTTAATAGTAATGAAAATATCCAAAGTTTTACGGAACAGATTGCCAATGTTAGACAGATGCAGGAGATAACGAATCAAATTATTGAACAGATAAAAGTCCTCATCAGACCTGATCAGACTTCCATGGAATTACAGCTGAACCCAGAAAACCTTGGTAAGATTAATCTATCGGTAATTGCGAAAGACGGTATTTTGACTGCCCAATTTGTAACTCAGAGTGAAATAGCAAAAGAGACAATTGAAAGTCAAATGCAGGTTTTGCGTGACAATTTAAATAACCAGGGTCTAAAAGTAGAAGCTATCGAAGTCACAGTTTCGAATTTTGCCTTCGAGCAAAGTAATCAAGCTACTACAGGAGAAGAACAACAAGGAAATTCACAAAGGCGAAATGCTTTCAGGGATGATTCAGAACTATTTAAAAGTTTAACGGAAGAAGAAGACCTAGCAGTTAATATTATGGAACAAAACGGAAACAGCATTGATTATACTGCTTAAGACCATAAGAAAGGAGTGAATAAATGAGTGAATTAGTACAACCTATCAAAAATGGTGCTATTGATAATACCACCAAAACTACCTCTACAACAACAAAATCTAAAACAGGCACAAGTGATTTAGGAAAAGATGCATTTTTACAACTATTAGTAACGCAGATGAAGTATCAAGATCCATTAAATCCAAGTACAGATACCCAATTTGTATCTCAGTTAGCGACATTCTCTCAACTTGAGCAGATGCAGAATCTAAGTCAGACAACTACCAACTCACAAGCATTTGGATTAGTAGGGATGGATGTAATTGTAAAATCCGAAGATTCCTCAGGTGGTATTACTTATAAGAGTGGAACAGTTGATTTCATAACAATGTCAGGTGGAAAAGCGCAGTTATCTATTGAAGGAAACCTATATTCTCTTGATCAATTGTCTGAAGTAATTGACAGTACATATCTAATTAAAAAAGGACTACCGTTTATTGATGAGCAAAATTTGTCTTATGATATATCTAAACCGGAAGATCTTAAGTTCAAGGTAGATTTAGGTAAAGATCAAACAGTAGCAACGGATGTAGCTGTGATGATTAACGGCGAAGTTCTGGATACAAAGTATGTAACAGTAACCGATAAGGAAGTAACCATCAGTAAAGATGCTTTAACTAAATTAACAGTAGGAAGTTATAACGCAACTGTAGTATTTAATGATGCTTTGTATACAACCGTAACAGATAAAGTTAAGATTAAAGTAAAGAATTCAAGTCTGGAAGGATGATGTGGTAATCGTGACTAGTTTCGATTATGCAGAATAGCGAGGTTAGGTTGAAAAATAAAAGACATTTTTCAACATCTTGATTTGTTTGCGAGCTAAAGCACGCAGATGGGAGTTAATATGAATCATATATCGCAAACTAATTTCTCTTCGATCGAGCAAATGACTGGGCAGTTTATAAAGAATAAGAATACGAGTATAAATCAAGTTTCTGAAGAAAAAAGTCTTTCTTTTAATGAAATACTAAAGAATCAACAATCTTCTGAGAATACGGTAAGTATTAAATTCTCAAAACATGCAAATGAAAGACTTGCAAGTAGAAACATTAATTTATCCGATGCACAGTTAAAAAGATTGGAAACCGGTACGAAAAGAGCGCAGGAGAAGGGAATCAATGAATCACTGGTTATGGTTGACAATATTGCATTTATAGTTAATGTAAAGAATAATACGGTTGTAACAGCTGTAAATGACAGTGGAGATAAAATATTTACAAATATTGATGGTGCTGTAATTATGTAATTTTTATGCTGGACCTTATGGAAGCATATTACCTTGAATGACAGAGAGGTATTTTACAGACACATATATTAGGAGGTCATACAATTATGATGAGATCATTATATTCTGGTGTATCAGGCTTAAGAGTTCACCAGACAAAGATGGATGTTATTGGTAACAATATAGCGAATGTAAATACAGTGGGTTTTAAATCTAGCTCAGTTAATTTTTCTGATGTATTTTATCAGACAACCCAAAGCGCAACCGGACCCAATGCAACAACAGGAGCTGCCGGACGTAATGCAATGCAGATTGGTCTTGGCGCTAGCGTAGCATCCATTACTACAGCGATTACTCAGACTGGTGGTTCCCAGAGAACGGATAATCCTTTCGACGTTATGATTACAGGAGATTCATTTTTTGTAGTAAATAACGGTGGTTCCAATTATTTTACTAAGGCGGGTTCCTTTAATGTTGATGGAAGTGGAACGCTTTGTACTCCAACAGGTGCAACAGTAATGGGATGGCAGGTAGATCCTAACGATCCTACAAAAATAGAAGCGGCGAAAGTATCCGCATTGAAAATTCTATCACCGGAGAATCTATATTCAGCACCCGAGGCTACTACTAACGCATATATTTCAGGTAATATTGATAACAAAGATACTTCGATAGTAGCTGGTTCAACTGGAAAAAACGTAAGTGTTTCCTTTCTTGATAGCACAGGGCATACCTATACTGCTGATTTAAAAGTTATTCAAACCGCCGAGACAAATAAATATAACGTTTCTCTTGCAGGTGTAAGTGATGAAGATGGTTCCGTTTTTGTTGATAAAACCATAGACCCTGCAACCAAGAAAGTAACTTATGCTCTTTCTACTTCAATGACTACATGTACATTTGGAGGCGTTACATATACGGCTGCAGCTGATGCTGACTTTGCTACCTCCGGAAAAGTCCACTTTACTCCATCAGGTACTGCACCTCTATTAACCTTTGATGGTGCTAACGGTAATTTTAGTAGTGTGGCGCCGGAATCAACTACGACTGCAGATAGCTTTGAACTCACTCTAACACCTAGTACTACAGCTACAAGTGGTAACCCATTTAAAAAAGTTGATATCGATTTTTCAAAAGTTACTATGTATGGTACCAGTGGTGCTACTGCATTGGAATCTACAAAGGGAAGTTTAACCGGAAAAGGAGCAGGTAAAGAAGTTGGTAATATGACTGGTGTAAGTATTGATGACTCCGGTAAAATCTATGGTAAGTATGATAATGGTGATAGCATCCTTTTAGGACAAATCGCTGTAGCATCCTTTGCTAATCCTGCTGGTCTTGAATCTGTAGGAAGCAATATGTTTGCTGAAACACAAAACTCAGGTTCCTTCGATGGAATAGGTCAAGATGTCAAATTAGGAGGCGGTAAAATGTCAACCGGTGTACTTGAAATGTCAAATGTTGATTTATCGGCTCAGTTTACCGAAATGATAACTACCCAGAGAGGTTTCCAAGCTAATTCACGAATTATTACAACCTCAGACTCTTTATTAGAAGAACTTATTAATTTAAAACGATAATCATTATCTAAAGTTAAGTAACTAACTGGTGGCACACCAGGGGTGCCGCCAGTATAAGGCATAATAGAAAAATGGGTGAAACTTATGATAAACGTTACCAAAATAAATAATGTAAATGTAACGATTAATGATGATCTAATAGAAATAATCGAAGAAACTCCGGATACCGTCATTACACTTACCACTGGCAAAAAAATGATAGTAAAAGAGAGCAGACAAGAGATATTAGCGTTAGTAAAAGCCTATAAAAAAGAACTATATAAACAGGAATAACAAGTAAAACGAAAAAAGTATAAAAAATACAATAACAGGTTAATAACATTTTTGAAAATAAGTACAAAAGAATAAGTTAGGTGGGTGACTATTTTGAATATTGCATCGATAATTGGTTTAATTAGCGGGTTTTTATTAATGATATTTGGTATTACATTCGAACAGAGTTCAATGAGTTTTAATTTTGGTATGTTATTGAACGTTTGGGATATTCCATCTATGTTAATTACTTTTGGTGGGTCCTTTACTACATTATTAACGATGGAGCCAAGTCTCAAATCATACGTAGAGAAGCTTTCTTCATTTAAAATAATATTAAAAACTCCTGCTTACAATGATGTTGAAACAATTCAGAATATCATTGCTCTATCTAATGTTGCCAGAAAAGAAGGCCTTTTAGCATTAGAGGAAACTGCAAATGGAATTGAGGATGACTTTTTGAAAAAAGGTATTCTATTGATTGTAGATGGTACTGATCCGGAATTAGTTCGAAGCATTCTGGAAACCGAACTTAATTGCATTGAGGGAAGACATAGTGATGTTATTGGATTTTGGGACAAATTGTCTGCAATGGGTCCTGCTTGGGGTATGATTGGTACTCTTATTGGTTTAGTTAATATGCTTAAGGATTTGAACGACTCTGCATCTATCGGACCTAATATGGCTGTAGCACTCGTTACCACATTTTATGGATCAGTGTTAGCTAACTGGTTTTGTATCCCAGTTGTTAATAAATTGAAAGTAATTAATGCATCTGAAATTATGATGAAGGAGGTTATAGTTGAAGGACTTTTATCAATACAGGCTGGTGAAAACCCAAGAGTTATTGAAGAAAAGTTGAAATCTTTCTTAAAACCATCTAATCGAGCTGAATTTGATAAAAATGAAGGTGGTGAAGTAGATGGCTAGAAAGAAGAAGGGAAACGAAGGAAGCGCAGGTGCTCCGTGGCTGAATACGTTTGCTGATTTAATGAATCTTTTACTTTGTTTCTTTGTTCTACTTTTTGCTTCTTCTACAGTAGACGCTGAGAAATATGAGCAGATTGTTACTTCCTTGTCAAGTAGTTTTAGTATATTTAGCGGTGGTAGCACTGCACTTGAAGAAGGAGATTTAATTTCTTCCGGAGTCAGCCAGCTCAACGATCTGAATCAGTATTATAATTCCATGGGAATGGACGATAAATCTTCAGAAGGTGACATGAATGAATCAGATGTTATGGAAGAGTTATTAGAACAAAAAAAGGAAGCATCTCAGGTTATGTATAATGATATTGCCGATTTAACAGATAAAAATAACTTGAGTGATTACTTACAATTGAGTATAGATCCAAATTTTCAATATGTCAAAATTTCACTTAGCGGGTCAATATTATTTGATTCAGGTGAGGCCGATATTAAATCGGAGGCTTTACCAATTTTTAGTAAGGTTGGAGACATATTAAAGGTATATAAGAATTATCAGATTGGGATAGAAGGGCATACAGATAATGTTCCAATTCATAATTCAGCATATTCAAGCAACAATTGGCTGTCATCAGCCAGAGCGTTAAATGCAGCTTTGTATTTAATGGATGTAAAGGGATTGAATCCTCAAACTTTAAGTTGGACTGGTAGAGGTGAATATGAACCAATTGAAAGCAATTCTACTGCTGAAGGTAGAGCTAAAAATAGGCGTGTTGAGATAAAAATATTTAATAATGTAAATAATTAAGACGGAAGATGTCATGCCTATACGTGAGGCAGATGGGAGCATTTATACTATGAAGAAGAACTTATTAACTATCGTTATATTAGCATTAGGAATTGTGAACATGATTTTGACTGCAGTCATAGTGTTTTCAGTGGTTCCAACGACAATAAGGACCAACAATTTAATTGCCAAGGTAGCCTCTAATATTGATTTAGAATTAGAGTCTCCAACAGCGGAAGAAGAAGCTAGTCCGATAGGAATTGCTGATTTGGAAGTTTATAAAATTGAAAAAGAAATGACTATTAATCTAAAGAAAAATGAAAATGATACAAAAAATCATTATGCATTAGTTTCTGTATCTTTTTCTATTAATACGAAATCAGAGGATTATGAAACCTTACAACCAACCATAGCAACCAATGAAAGTGCAATCACCGAGATTATTTCTGATGAATTTTCAAAATATACTGTGGATGTAGTTAATGAAAACAAAGATAATATTAAAGTTGAAATACTAAAAAGAGTACAGGAATATTTTAATTCTGATTTTATTGTAAGCGTGTCAGTAGGGAAATTAGTCGTAGAATAAAACATTTTGATGATTTTATTCTTAATGTGTGATAGTATAGTAATTAGCAATACCCGGGAGGTAATGACAATGGGCGACGTCTTGTCCCAAAACGAGATTGACAACCTGCTTAAGGCGTTGAGCAGCGGTGAACTAGACGCGGACGAATTTAAAGATAATGGTGAAAAGCTAGTTAAAAATTATGATTTTGCTAGGCCATCTAAATTTTCGAAAGAGCATCTTAGAACCTTAGAGATTATATTTGAACATTATGGAAGATTGCTTTCTACGAATTTACCGGCTTATTTACGAAAAAATGTTCAAGTAGAAGTTATGAACTCTGAGGCGGTTGCCTATGCTGAATTTGCTAATGCATTGTCTAATCCAGTTTTGTTAGGAATTATAGATTTTTCCCCTTTAAAAGGGAACATTATTATTGAATTAGCAGATAACCTTGGTTATGCCATAGTAGATCGAATGTTAGGTGGTGGAGGATTTCCACTTGATAAGTCTAGAGACTTTACTGAGATAGAGTTAATTATTATTGAAAGAATATTTAATGTATGTACAAATCTATTAAGTGAACCTTGGTCAAATGTTATTAAGTTAGAACCAAGATTAACTCGAATAGAAACCAATTCTCAATTTGCGCAAATTATTGCTCCTAGTGAAATGACTTCTATCATTACCATGAATATTAAAGTTGGTAATATTGAAGGTATGATGAATATTTGTCTCCCATATTCATGTCTAGAAAGTGTTATTGATAAGTTGAATACGAAATACTGGTTTTCAACTATGCAAGTGAAAGATGATGCTACCTATCAAGATATTATTGAGGTTGCTATAGCAAAAGCCAAGATTCCAATTAAAGCAGTACTTGGTAAAAGTACCATATCTGTTAACGATTTTCTAGGCTTGCAAAGAGGAGACATCATAAAGCTAAACAGTAAGGTAGATGATGAATTAAAGATTTATGTTGGGAATTTGCAGAAATTTACAGCACTTCCGGGTGCGTTTTCAGATTCCTACGCGGTTAAAATTTCATCAATCATTAGAGAGGAGTAACAGTTTATGGATGGAATGTTATCTCAAGAAGAGATTAATGCACTTTTAAGCGGGATGAATACTGAAGATGAAAGTTCAGATAATATAGAAGAATCATTATCGGATGCTGAGAAAGATGCAATTGGCGAAGTTTCTAACATAAGTATGGGAACTGCTGCTACAACTTTATCATCCTTGGTTAATCAGAAGGTTATTATTACTACTCCTGTAGTTTCTTATGCAACATGGGAAGATTTAGCTGATAACTATAGTCGACCTTGTGTATTTATTCAAATATACTATAAAGATGGACTAGATGGTAGTAACATTTTAATTTTGAAGGAAAATGATGTTAAAATTATCACTGATTTAATGATGGGTGGAGATGGTTCAAATGTTGAAAGTGAGCTAACCGAATTGCATTTAAGTGCAATCAGTGAAGCTATGAACCAAATGATGGGATCAGCAGCTACTTCAATTTCATCAATGCTAGGAAAAAGAGTGGATATTAGTCCTCCAATAGCTAAGTTAATAGACTTAAATGGTACTATTGATGATGAAAGTATTGTTCCTTTCTTAAAAGGACAATTTGTAAAAGTTGCATTTAAAATGGAGATTGGTGACCTGGTAGATAGTGAATTAATGCAGTTATATCCGTTTGAGTTTGCAAGAGATTTATATAAGAAGTTTATTAAAGATACTCAAGTAAAGGATGCTCCGAAAAAGGAAATGTCGAAATCAATACCACTTGAACCAAGAATGGAACAACCAATGCTTCAACCAAATTCAACTTCAATGAATGGACAGATGCAACAAGGTCAATTCCCATATGACCAATCTATGCAAGGAATGCAGAACATGCAAGGTATACCAAACATGCCTGTTGGAATGAATTATATGATGCAAAACATTCAAGATGTAAATGTACAGCAAGCACAGTTTCAACCTTTGATTGCACCAATGAATACCGTTGTTCAACCTGAAAATATTGGACTAATCATGGATGTCCCATTAGAAGTAACCGTTGAACTTGGAAGAACTAGTAAATCAATAAAAGAGATATTGGATTTTTCTCCTGGTACGATTATAGAATTAAATAAGCTTGCCGGTGAACCAATCGATGTTCTAGTGAATGGTAAGTTTGTTGCAAAAGGTGAAGTAGTAGTAATAGAAGAGTCTTTTGGTATAAGAGTAACAGAGATTATAAAATATTAAAAATTATGTTAATACATATGATAGGAGAAATTAATATGGCAAAAAATATTTTGATTTGTGACGATGCAGCTTTTATGAGAATGATGATTAAGGATATTTTGACCAAGAATGGCTATAACATTGCAGGAGAAGCTGAAAATGGGGTCAAGGCGGTTGAGAAGTATCATGAAACAAAACCTGATTTAGTATTGATGGATATTACAATGCCGGAGATGGATGGTATCCAGGCATTAAAGAAAATTAAGGCTGCTGATCCAAATGCAAACGTTGTAATGTGTTCTGCAATGGGACAACAAGCTATGGTTATAGACTCTATTCAATCTGGAGCAAAGGATTTTATTGTTAAACCTTTCCAGGCTGATAGAGTGCTTGAGGCTGTTAAAAAAGCGGTAGGCTGATATGATAATATTAGAGTTAGGAATGTCAAATTCAGATAGCATACTCCAATTACTTGGAGTAAGTATTTTGTTTGTATTTATTCTTGTAATTACCTATTATACCACTAAGTTTGTTGGGGGTGCAAAGCTTGGACAAACGAAGAAAGGTAATTTTAAAGTCCTAGAAACTTATAAAATAGCGCAGAATAAATATCTTCAATTAGTACAAATTGGCACTAGATACTTTGTTATTGCCATAGGTAAGGATGACATTCGCTCTCTTGTTGAATTACAAGAGAGTGAAATAATTCAACAAGAGCAATTTGATAAGCAAAACATTAAATTTATTGATGTTTTAACTAATTTTCACAATAAACAAACTAACAAAAAAAAGAATGATGATCAAGAAATAGATCATAAGTAAAGGTTGGTATTCATGAATACATACGTCAAAGAACACATAAGAAATGTGACAAAAATCATCAGAATCTTATTTGTAATATGTATATTAACCTTTATTTTTGCTACCCCCGTATATGCATCAGAAAATAGCACTCCTGATGTAGATTTAACTGGGACCATTGGGCCAATGCAATTTAATATTGATACTGGATCCGAAGGGAAAGGTTTATCATCAACATTACAGATTCTGTTAGTTATAACATTAATATCTTTAGCACCTTCCATTTTAATAATGGTAACCTCATTTACACGTATTTTAATCGTTTTGCATTTTGTTCGGTCGGCACTGGGTACTCAAACTACGCCACCAAATCAAGTACTAATTGGATTAGCACTGTTTCTAACTTTCTTTATTATGTCACCTGTATTTACACAAATTAACGATAATGCAGTGAAACCTTTGTCAAGTGGTGAAATTACTCAAGAAGAAGCATTTACAGCAGGGTTAGCTCCTTTAAGAGAATTTATGTTAGGTCAAGTAAAACCTAAAGATCTGAAATTATTTATGGATATTGCAGAAATTGGTACTGTAGAAACTTATGATGAGATACCAATTACAGTAATTATTCCCGCTTTTATTATTAGTGAATTAAGGATAGCCTTTATCATTGGCTTTGTGATTTATATTCCCTTTATTGTAATTGATATGGTTGTAGCATCGACACTTATGTCAATGGGTATGATGATGCTGCCACCCACAACTATCTCAATGCCATTTAAAATTCTATTATTTATCATGGCAGATGGGTGGGGCTTAATTATAGGAGAACTGGTGAAAACTTTCTATTAGTTTAGACAAGATTGGAGGTGCTTAATATTATGAATGAAAATATTATTATAGATATTGCGAGACAAACGTTATGGTTAATAATCAAAGTATCAGCACCTATGTTAATAGCTTCTTTAGTTGTAGGGCTAGTAGTAAGTATTTTGCAGACAGTGACTTCGATTCAAGAACAGACCCTCACATTTGTTCCAAAGCTCCTTGCTGTGTTTTTAGTGCTTATGATATGTGGAAATTGGATTTTTACAGAAGTGAGAGATTTTACTGTTGATCTGATTAATAATATTGGCTATTATATTCAAGCATCATGACATTTACGGTTGAAGGATTTGAAGTTTTTTTGCTGATACTTGTGAGGATAACAGCGTTCATTTTTGTCGCTCCGTTTTTTAGCTTAAAAGATGTGCCTCAAAAAGTTAAAGTAGGTTTTTCATTATTTTTTGCTATTATATTATTTCAAACGATACCTATAGCAACAATTGAGTATGAAACAGTCATTGAATATGCTGCTATGGTTGTGAACGAAGCTTTGGTTGGGTTAATTATTGGTTTTTTCTCAAACATCAGCTATTATATTTTGGCTTTTGCTGGCCAGCTTATGGATATGGAAATCGGTTTTTCTATGGTAAACGAATTAGATCCAGTATCTAACATACAGACTACTATAACCAGTAATTACTATTCTTACCTAATTATGCTCATGATGTTAGCAACCAATTTACATCATTATTTAATAATTGCAATGGTAGATACTTTTAAGATAATTCCTGTCGGAGGAGCTATCATAAAACCAAGTATGTATTTACTGATGATACAATTTATGAAAGACTATTTTATAATTGGATTTCGTATTGTGTTGCCAGTTTTTGCTGCTATGTTAATATTAAATGCAATATTAGCAATATTAGCCAAGGTTGCACCACAAATGAATATGTTTGTTATTGGTATGCAACTTAAAGTTTTTCTTGGGTTAATCGTACTCTTTTTACTCACTGGGTTAACCCCCACCGTTTCAGAATTTATATTTGATGAGATAATATACATGATGAAATCAGCTATTGAGGCCTTAACATAAAGGAATGAAACCAATGAATCGTCTGTTTACATATCAATTACAGTTTTTTGCCGAGGGTTCGGCTGGAGAGAAAACAGAAGATGCAACCTCCAAAAAGTTAACGGATGCGAGAAGTGAAGGACAGGTTGCTAAAAGTACAGAACTTATAACTGCAGTTTCGCTTCTTTCTTTGTTCTTAACATTAAGGCAATTTGTAGGAAGTATCGGTAGTAGCTTTATTGAAGCTTATTATGAAATATATGGTAATATTGCTAAATTTGCTGGAGAAGATTTTACGAACGTAACGGCTCAATTATTATTACAAGAGGTGTTACTTATCATAATTAAGATAACATTTCCCATATTTATCATTGCTGTTATTGTGACAATCATTGTTAATTTAGCCCAAGTCAAGTGGAAAGTCACTGGAAAGCCACTTCGTCCCAAGCTCAGTACATTTAATCCAATCAGTGGTTTTAAAAAGATATTTTCAAAAGATAAACTTATGGAATTGCTGAAATCAGTACTAAAAATTGGTGTCATTATTTATATTGCATACGATACACTTAAAGATCAAAAGAATCTTCTGTATATGATGTATGATATAGAGTTAGATCAAGCCATATTTTTAATTGGTAAAATAGTCATTGATTTAGGAGTGGATATTAGTATTATTTTTATGATCATTGGTTTTGCTGATTATATATATCAAAAAAGGAAATTCAAGAAAGACATGAGAATGTCGAAGCAGGAAATAAAAGACGAATATAAGCAATCGGAAGGTGATCCTCATATTAAGGGTAAGATCCGCGCAAAGATGAGAGAGGCTTCACAGAGAAGAATGATGCAGCAATTACCGGAAGCAGATGTAGTAATCACAAATCCGACTCATTTTGCTGCAGCAATTAAATATGACAAAGATACTGCAGAAGCACCTATTCTTATTGCAAAAGGTGCTGATTATTTGGCAGAGAAGATAAAAGAGATTGCAAGAGAAAACAAAATTGAAATTGTTGAAAATAAACCACTTGCAAGAATGTTGTATTATAACGTTGAGATAGGTAACGAGATTCCGCAGGAGCTGTATCAAATGACTGCTGAAGTTCTGGCTTATGTATATGGTTTAAATAATAAGACTTAATTTGTAATTTTAAAATTACCTAGAGAGGCAGACAAAAATGAAAAAAACAGACTTGGCAATTGGTTTGTATATTATGGCAGCCATTATCTTTTTAATAGTACCAATGCCTAATTTTTTATTAGATATTTTATTGGCTATGAATATATCAACAGCCATGATTGTACTATTTAATGCTTTATTCTCAAGAGAAGTTTTGAATATGTCTACCTTTCCGACTATTCTTTTGTTTACAACCGTTTTCCGTATATCATTAAATGTTTCCTCTACTAGATTGATACTTACTACTGGCGAACCTGGTGAGGTTGTTAAAACATTTGGCCAGTTTGTTGGTGGTGGAGATCCTATAGTTGGAATAATTGTATTTTTTATATTGATATTAGTACAATTTATGGTTATCAATAAAGGTTCAGAGCGAGTAGCCGAGGTTACTGCCAGATTTACCTTGGATGCTATGCCAGGTAAGCAAATGGCCATAGATGCTGATCTAAATACTGGTGCGATAACTGATTCTCAAGCACGCGAACGACGTGAAAAAATTCAATCAGAGTCCAACTTTTTTGGCTCAATGGATGGTGCTACAAAGTATGTTAAAGGTGATGCGGTTGCAGGATTAGTAATTACGGTAATCAATTTCGCGGGTGGAATTATCATGGGTATCATGCGTCAAGGGCTAACAGCTGGAGATGCTTTTGACAAATACACTTTACTAACAATTGGAGATGGCTTGGTAAGTCAGATTCCTTCCCTGATGATATCATTAGCAACTGGTATTCTTGTAACAAAAGTATCTCAGGAAGCTGATATTGGTGATTTGTTATTAAAGCAACTGTTTTCTATTCCGAAAGTATTATACATGGTTGGAGGCAGTTTAATATTCCTTGGTATTGTTACTCCTTTACCAGCGTTGGTTTTCTGCACCTATGGAGTTATATTTATAATTACTGGTAGAGTCATTGCTGGTAAGTTGGAAGTTAGTAGTATTGAAGAACAGGCATCGCTTGATGAGACTTCCGGTGATGAAATTAGAAGACCGGAAAATGTAGTGTCACTGCTTCAGGTTGATCCGATTGAGTTGGAATTTGGTTATGGAATCATCCCATTAGCTGATGTAAATCAGGGCGGTGACCTATTAGACCGAGTTGTACTGATTCGTAGACAAGTTGCATTGGAACTAGGTTGTGTGGTACCAATGATTCGTTTAAGAGATAATATACAATTGAATCCAAATCAATATGTAATTAAGATAAAAGGTATCCCAATTAGTGAAGGTGAAATATTATTTGACCATTATATGGCTATGAATCCGGGATACGTTGAGGAAGAAATTACAGGTATTCCTACCTTTGAACCATCGTTCCACCTTCCGGCTATTTGGATTACAGAAAGTCAGAGAGAGCGGGCAGAATCAGTTGGATATACAGTAGTAGATCCACCATCAATAATTGCTACTCATTTAACAGAGATTATTCGTGGTCATATATATGAATTATTAACCAGACAGGATGTACAAAATCTTATCAACAACGTACAAGAAGCAAATCCAACGCTTGTTACGGAATTGGTTCCTAAGCTTCTTGGAGTTGGAGAAATCCAAAAAGTTTTACAAAATTTATTAAAGGAAAATATATCTATTCGTGATTTAATTTCAATATTTGAAACCTTAGCTGATTACGCCTCAACTACAAGAGATGCGGATGTTTTAACGGAATATGCTAGACAAAGTTTGAAAAGAGCAATTTCTAATAAATACTTTACAGCGAAAGAGACCACCAGTGTAGTGACTTTAGATCCAAAGATTGAACAGGATATTATGAGTTCTGTAAAACAAACAGAACAAGGAGCATATTTAGCTTTGGACCCTGAGAAGACACAGGTAATTATCAATTCCGTAGAAGAAGAAATAGAGAAACTTGAGAATCTTGGAAAAAATCCAATTATTGTTACTTCTCCTATTGTAAGAATGTATTTTAAAAAGCTAACGCAAGACTATTTTAAGGATTTAATTGTTATTTCTTATAATGAAATTGAATCTAACGTAGAATTACAATCAGTTGGGATGGTGACAGCGTGATTATTAAAAAGTTTCAAGCCAATACAGAAACCGAAGCGATAATGCTTGCTAAGGAAGAATTAGGAAAAGATGCAATTGTAATGAATATTAAAACCATATCGCCAAAGGGTATCTATAAGCTGTTCCGTAAAGCATCCGTTGAAATTACTGCAGCAATAGAAGATTCTTCTCTTTCAACTTATGAGAAGAAAGAAATTGTACCGGAAAAGAAATTGAACAAACCAAATCCTAACATTATATATGAAAAGGAAGATCTATCAGAAAATATATCAACAGGTGTTAAACGTAGTCTAGATAATCAAAATGATACCTCAGCTATTGAAAAAAAATTAAACAAGCTGCAGAATTTACTTGAAAGGCAATTGAGTGAGAATCATGTTGAGGAATCTGTGGATGAAAAATCAGAGGAAAATCTTAAAACTATGGCGTTCATTCAATTAGTTTATAACCAGCTTATCCACAATGAAGTTGATGAAAAATATGTAAATCAATTAATTAGTGAAATAGAAGGTAAATTAAGCAAAGATGCTACGTTGGATTATATTTTGTCATGTATTTACCAAAAAATAATTCTAAAGATGGGACAGCCTCAAACCATAGAATTAGAGGAGAATAAACTCAAATTCATATTTTTTATAGGACCTACCGGAGTTGGAAAAACCACAACAATAGCAAAAATTGCATCTATTTTAAAACTGAATCAAAAGGCAAAAATTGCACTCCTTACTTCAGACACCTATCGAATTGCCGCAGTAGACCAACTTAGAACCTATGCCAATATTCTTGGTATCCCTATGAAAGTAATCTATAATGATGAAGAAATGAAGGTAGCACTAGAAGATTTCAAAGACTTTGATGCTGTTCTAATTGATACCGCCGGACGTTCACATAAAATCAGAGAACAAAGAGATGATATAGAAAGACTTATCAATTCAGTGAGTGAAGATGCAAGAGAAACCTACTTAGTACTTAGTGCAACAACTAAGTATAAGGATTTAATCAGAATTACAGAGAATTATTCCGAAATAACAAATTACAGATTAATATTTACAAAGTTGGATGAAACTATTTCCGTTGGTAATATATTCAATATAAGAATGCTAACGAATGCTGATTTATCTTATATAACATGGGGGCAGAATGTTCCGGATGATATAGGAAAGATTGACACTCAAGATACTGCGAAACAATTGTTAGGAGGCAATGATTAATGGACCAGGCAGAACAATTAAGAAATATAATAAAAAGGCAAAGCCCGCCCAGAAAAATTGCACGAGTTATTACTGTTACCAGTGGAAAAGGAGGAGTTGGCAAGTCTAGTGTATCAGTTAACATGGCAATTCAAATGAGTAAACTTGGAAAACGTGTTATCATTTTAGATGCAGATTTTGGTTTGGCTAATGTTGAAATCATGTTGGGAATACGTCCTAAATATAACCTGGCAGATTTAATATTTCGTGGGAAAAGTTTACAGGAGATCATAACAAAAGGACCGGAACAAATTGGGTTTATTTCAGGGGGATCTGGAATTCAGGAATTATCCAATGTATCAAGAGATCAAATCATTCTCTTAACGCAGAAATTATTTGAATTAGATGAAATAGCTGACGTAATTATTGTTGATACTGGCGCTGGAATTAATGATAGTGTCTTAGAGTTTGTAACTGCCAGTTCAGAGATATTATTGGTTGCGACTCCGGAACCTACCTCAATTACGGATGCATATGCATTACTGAAAACATTGAATAGAAAAGAAGATTTTTCAACAGATAATACAGTAATTAAGATGATTGCAAATCAAGTAGATTCCAATGAAGAAGCATTGGAATTATATAATAAATTAAATTTGGTTGTTGGTAAATTTTTGAATATCAAGATGGAATATTTAGGTGCGGTGCCTCAGGATTCAAATGTATCAAAGGCAATAATGCAGCAAAAACCTTATTCTACATTATACCCCAATGCACCCTCTTCAAAGGCAATTTCTCAACTTGCTAAAGTATTATGTGAAATCACCCCACAGGGAGCTCATTCAAAAAAAGGTATTGCTCAATTATTTAATAATTTAATTCGGTCAAAATTAATGAAGTAATTAAGGGGATAAAGCGTATGGTAAGAGGTACAATATCTGTTGGAGATAGGTTGGAATTACAAAAGTTAAAAAATAGGGAAGATGAATTGAATGACAGTAAAGTATATTTAAGCCAATTAATCGATTTCGTTGATAATGATAAGGCCAATATTGCAATGCCTATTGTGAAAGGTCGAATCATACCACTTGATATTGGTGACAGATATATCATTTGTTTCTACACGGTAAAAGGTTTATTTCAATGTAAGGCGATTATAACTGCTCGTTTCAAACATAATAATATTTATGCTCTAGAGGTACAATTTTTATCCGAATTAGAGAAGTACCAAAGAAGACAATATTATAGGTTAGAATGCCATATTGATATTAATTATCATGCAATTACGGAAGCTGAAATATTACTAGACAAGCAAATTAAAAGAGATATGTTTGAAAGTGAAAAAATGAAGAACGAATGTGTTGATTTGCTTGAAAGTTATAGAACAGATTGGAAGAAAGGAACTATTACGGATATCAGTGGTGGAGGTTTACGTTTCATTTCGAAAGAAATGTATGAAGTTGGTAATGACATACTATTGAATCTTGAGTTAAGAACAAAAGAAGGTAATAAAAGCTTAAGCTTACAAGTAAATGTTATATCATCAATTAAGATGATAAACCATCATGGGTATTATGAAAATCGTGCTCAATTTCTTGATATTCAAAAGGAAGAAAGAGAGACTATTATAAAGTTTATCTTTGAAGAAGATCGTAGATTAAGAAAGAAAGAAAAAGGGCTTGATTAGAAGAATGGAGGCAGAATATGCAGAAAAATATTTTAGTCGTTGATGACTCTGCACTCATGAGAAGGGTACTCTCTGATATAATAAATATGGATCAAAGATTTCATGTTTCCAAAATTGCTACTAACGGTTTGGAAGCATTAAATCTGTTGCTTCAGAACAAAGAAGAATTTGATGCTATTATATTAGATATTAATATGCCAAAAATGAATGGCCTGGAATTGTTGGAAGAATTAGATAAGAGAAAGATTAAAGCTACGGTAATAATAGTTAGTACCATTGCAAAAGAAGGAACCAAAGAAACAATTCGTGCACTGGAATTAGGTGCTTTCGATTTTGTAACGAAGCCAGATAGCTTTTTTGACGTGAAGAGTGATAATTTTAGAAATAATATTATGGAATGTCTGACTGTTGCCACTAAATTATATCAAAACACTACAAAAGAAATTAGTCCAATAAACCAGCTAGTAAACAAACCGGTAAATCAACCAATAAACCAGCCAGTAAACAAACCGATAAACCAACCAACAAGCCAACCAATAATACGTCAGAATAAGGCAGGTGTGTCTCTTCTTCGTGGAATAAACCAGAGGAAGTTAATTGTTATAGCATGCTCTACCGGAGGACCTAAGGCTCTTCAACAAGTTGTACCACTTTTGCCAAAGGATCTGGATTGCAGTATACTCATAGTGCAGCACATGCCGGAAGGTTTTACATTATCACTTGCTCGTCGCCTAGATGAATTGAGTCAGATTGAAGTTAAGGAAGCAGAACATGGGGAAACTCTTAGAAAAGGAGTTGCCTATATTGCTAAGGGTGGTTCCCAAATGCGATTAACCAATTTAGAAAATGGAACGCAACAGTTATCTGTAACAATAGAAGGTGCTAGGAACGGCTTAAAGCCTTGTGCAGATATTCTGTTTGAATCACTAGTACATACGGATTATAATGATATAACTTGTGTTGTTTTAACCGGTATGGGTGGCGATGGAACAAATGGAATCAAACAACTAAATGAGAAAAAAAATATTTATGTAATTGCGCAAGATGAGGTTACCTGTACAGTATATGGTATGCCAAAGGTTATTGCAGAAACAGGTCTGGTAAATGAGGTAGTACCACTAGATCAAGTTGCAGGTGCTATTACTAAGAACGTGGGGGTACGATAATATGGATGTAAGTCAATATTTGGAAATATTCATTGAAGAAACAAAGGAACATTTGCAAAGTTTAAATGTACAATTATTAGTTTTAGAAACAGAACCGGAAAATGTAGAGACAATTAATGAGATTTTTAGAGCAGCACATTCCTTAAAAGGAATGGCTGGAACTATGGGTTATAAGAGAATGCAACGTTTAACCCATGATATGGAAAATGTATTTTCGGAAATTAGAAATGGCAAGATGAATGTGACAGCAGAATTAGTAGATGTATTATTTAAAGGTTTGGATGCTTTAGAAGCATATTTAAGTAATATTCAAGAAAGTTCAGATGAAGGCACTGAAGATTATGAGAACATTATTACCCAATTAAATAATATTCTTAACCTTGGGTTAGGAAAAGAAACTCCGCAAGTAGCCGCTAAAGAAGTAATCACAATAGGAGGGGCATCTGCAGTAACCGCTTCATCTCAAAGTGATACTATGAAGTTTAAAAATTTAGTTACTGCCGATTATGAGAAGAGAGCAATACAAAAAGCAAATGATATTGGAATGAATGCATTTGGTTTAACAGTTTACATACAAGAGTACTGTATATTAAAAGCAGCAAGAGCATTTTTGGTTTTTAAAGCCTTAGAAAGCTTAGGTGATGTCATAAAATCACAACCAGAAGTGCAAGATATTGAAGATGAGAAGTTTGACCTTGATTTCAGTCTTATCATTTTAACGAAATCAAGTATGGATAAAGTGAAAAGTGCTGTTTTGAATATCTCAGAAGTCAAAGATGTCGCAATAGACAAAATTGAAATCGATCAGAAAGATGTACTCGATTTAGTAGAAGAAACCACTGGAACAGAACAAGAGAAAGTAACCAGAACAGATGTAGCAGCAGTTAAGGGTAATGCTGGAGCAGTTAAACAAACGTCTAAACCGGTAGTAAACCGCTCTGTTAGAGTTGATATTGAAAAATTAGATGTATTAATGAATTTAGTTAGTGAATTGATTATTGCCAAAAACGGCCTTGTATCTATTAGTGCAACAGACAAAAATACAAAAAGCGAATCTGGTTTTAATGAGCAGATTGAATATTTAGAGAGAGTTACAACCAATTTACATGAGTCTGTTATGAAAGTTCGTATGGTTCCGATTGAAAGTGTTGTGAATCGTTTCCCAAGAATGATCCGTGATTTATCTAAGAAATTAGATAAGAAAATGGAATTATACATGACTGGTGAAGAAACGGAGCTTGACAGAACCGTTATTGATGAAATAGGTGATCCATTGATGCATTTACTTCGAAATGCAGCTGATCATGGATTAGAAAGCAATGAAGAGCGTGTTGCAGCTGGAAAGCCTGCGGTTGGATCCATTTTCCTAGATGCTTATCAAGATGGAAATAATGTTGTTATTGAAGTTAGAGATGATGGTGCAGGAATCAACGTTGAGAATGTTAAGAAGAAGGCAATAGAAAAGGGAACAATTACTGCTGAGCAGGCAGATGGTATGTCAGATAAGGAATTTATAGATTTGTTATTTAGACCAAGCTTTTCAACTGCTGAAGTTATCTCGGATGTATCCGGAAGAGGTGTTGGACTTGACGTAGTTAAAACTAAAATTGAAGCTCTTGGTGGCGATATTGAAGCTAAGACTAAGTTAGGAGAAGGCAGTAATTTTACGATTAGACTGCCATTAACACTTGCAATTATCCAGGCACTTATGGTGGAACTCGGATCAGAGAAATATGCTATTCCATTAGGATCTATCCAAACAATTGAAGATGTTATGCAATCAGAAATTAAACATGTTCATTCTAAAGAAGTGATTAACCTTAGAGGTACTGTTATACCACTTATCCGCTTAGATAAAGTGTTGGATGTACCGGCAACGGGCGAAACACCAGCAAGTCTCACTGTAGTTATCGTATCTAAGGGTGATAGACTAGCAGGTATTGTTGTAGATAGTTTAATTGGACAGCAAGAAATTGTTATCAAGTCTATCGGAAAATACATTAATAATAATAAAATTATTGGTGGTGCTACCATTCTTGGTGATGGTGAAGTTGCCCTAATTCTTGATGTAAATACTTTGGTATAGGAGGGTTAAGTATGGAAACGAACAACAACGCAGTAGATTCAAAACAGTACATAGTAGTTAATATAGGGAATGAACAATATGGCATTGATATTCAATATGTAGATAATATTGTAAGAATGCAAAGAATAACTAGAGTTCCCAAGGCTCAATCCTATTTTAAAGGTGTAATTAATCTTCGTGGAGAAATTATTCCAGTTATGAGCATTCGTTTAAAATTTGGTTTGGAAGAAGATGTGTTTTCCAATACGACAAGAATTATTATTATTAAATTAGAACCTCAATATGCTGTCGGCATTATAGTAGATGAAGTAAAAGAGGTTGTAACTTTAGATGAAAGTAGTATTGAGAAGGTTACTAATAGTGCAGTTGGAGATAAAAATGGTTATTTGAACGGCATCGGAAAGCATAAAGGCGATTTAATATCTTTACTAAATATTTCGGGTGTAATTATTGAAAAAGAAATCATTTAAGGAGTGTTGTCATTGTCAAATATAAACTTAAACCAAATGGATAGTATGCAATTTGATGTTTTGAAAGAAATTGGAAATATCGGAGCCGGTAACGCTACTACCGCTTTATCTACCCTGATTAACGGTAAGGTGGACATGTGCGTACCGAAGGTTGCACTATTAGAATTTAAAGATTTATCAGATATGGTTGGTGGAGCAGAGAATATAGTGGTTGGAATATTGATAACACTCGAAGGAGAAATCAATGGTATGATGATGTTTCTTATGGAACAAACGTCTTCCTTTCATTTGTTAAACATATTAATGGGCAAATCAATCGATAAAATTGAAGATTTTACAGAAATGGAGCTATCAGCTTTAAAGGAAATTGGAAATATAATTTCTGGAGCTTATTTAACTTCTTTGTCTACATTAACCAATATAACGATTAACTCAAGTGTTCCTTATATGTCAATTGATATGGCAGGTGCAATATTAAGTGTACCGGCTATCGAATTTGGTAAAGTTGGCGATAAAGCACTTATTATTGAAACTCAATTTTGGAAAGACGATTCTGATGTAAATGGTTATTTTATCTTAATACCTACACTTGAGTCTTACGATGTAATATTGACATCTTTGGGGTTATAGGTGGAGCTATGGGTGAAATGATTAAAGTTGGAATGGCTGATTTAAATATATGTTTGGCTCCTCAAGCACTTACTACATTAGGGTTAGGATCTTGTGTGGGAATAGTTTTGTTTGATTCTAGCAGTAAAACCGCAGGAATGGTACATGTTATGCTGCCAGACAGTACTAAGATCAGAAATAATGAAAATACAGCTAAATTTGCTGATACAGGAATTGACGCTCTCATTGAACGAATGGTATCAATTGGGGCCAATAAAAATCGACTTATCGCGAAGATAGCCGGTGGAGCTCAGATGTTTGCATTTAATTCTAATAATGAGATGTTACGTATTGGTGAACGAAATATTGAAGCAAGCAAATTAAAACTGCAGATGTTAGGTATACGGATCTATGCAGAAGATACTGGATTAAACTACGGAAGGACGATTGAGTTCTACCCTGAGACAGGCGAGTTATTTGTGAAATCAGTTGGAAAACCATTGAAGATTCTATAATTAGTCAGTTAACGGTAAGAATCAAGAATCGTATAATAGGGTGATAATATGCGGGAAAGATACATTGCACCTGCCATAATGCTGGTCGCCGGCGCAATTACTAGTGTAATTACTATTATTAATCAAGTTGAATTTTTTGAAAGTTTAAAAAGGTTACTTATTGTCCTGATTTTGTTTTATATTATAGGGAAAATTGCAATAAAAATAATTATAAAAGTTACCTTTATTGAGAAGAAATCAGAGCAGTCAGAAGAAGATATTCAAATTGATGAGAGCCAGGTATTAGAGGAAGTAGGAACCAATAAGGAATAGAAGAACTAGTTAAACAAAAGGAGCACTATTATGAATGATGAATGCAAAGTTAAACTTTGGGAGGCTTACACAAAATGTAGGACAATCGAAGGACGCGATAAAATCATAATTGAATATGCTAACTTAGTAAAAATCGTAGCAGGACGTTTAAGCATGTATTTAGGTTATAACGTTGAATATGATGATTTAGTTGGGTATGGTATATTTGGGCTGATAGATGCTGTTGATAAATTTGACTATAATAAAGGTGTGAAGTTTGAAACTTATGCAAGCTTTCGAATTCGTGGAGCAATATTGGATGAAATTCGTAAAATGGATTGGATTCCTAGAACCTTAAGACAGAAGCAAAGAAAAATTGATGCTGCCTTTCATAAAATTGAGGCAGAGCAAGGACGAGTTGCTTCAAATGAAGAAGTTGCCAATGAATTAGAAATATCAGTTGAAGAATTTGATACATGGCAAAGTCAAACTAAGGTGTCAAATCTTCTCTCCTTAGACGAATATTTAGAACAAGGCAGTGAAGTTAAAATGGAATCAAGCCTTAGTGCACAATATGAACCTCCGGAAAGAATTGTTGAAAAACAAGAATTAAAACAGATATTAGTTAAAACGTTGGAATCACTAACAGAGAAGGAAAAAAAAGTGATAGTTCTATATTATTACGAAGATTTAACATTGAAAGAAATCAGTTCGATTTTAGAAGTTTCAGAATCAAGGATTTCTCAATTGCATACGAAAGCATTACAGAAAATGAGATTAAAACTTGGTGGAAATATAGATATACTAATGGGGGTATAGCATATATTAAATGCTATAGTAGACAGAGAGGGATCTTATGGCAAGTAGAAATGGATTTTTTCAACTAATTATCAAGGCGGATGGAACATATCTATGTTTATATCCAGCGATTGAAAATGGTCAACAAATTACATATGATGATATCAATAATTATCTAGCAGACAAAAAAATATATGATTATGATATTAAAGCTTTGGGGCAAGCTATAACAATTTCGAAAGACCAACAGATTGAAGTAAAACTTTTCGCAGCTACTATACTTCCGGAAAATGAAAGTGTAAAAGTTGTTATTTCATCAGATCGTATGTATGCAATTGGTAAATTCTATCCACCATCTTCGGATGGAAATTTAATGACAGCAAATGAGATTATTAGCAGTTTGCTTCAAGTTGGTGTGAAATATGGAGTCATTCAGGCAAATTTAGAATCCTTTTTTCAAAATCGAAGATATAACGAAGATATTATTTTAGCAAAGGGTACTATGCCGGAACAGGGTAGAGATGCAATTATAACTTATCATTTTAATACGGATAATACTTTAAGACCAAAAGAAAATGAAGATGGATCCGTAGATTTTCATCAATTAGATATGATAAGTCCTACGAATAAAGATGATATATTAGCAACATTAACTCCTTCCATACAGGGAAAAGCAGGTTTGGACGTATGTGGCAATGTAATTCCACCTACGAAAGTTATAAACAGAGTAATGAAGTTTGGAAAAGGTATTCATTTATCTGAAGATGGGTTAACTATGTATTCTGATGTAAATGGACATGTTGTTCTAACTGACAACAGAGTATTTGTTTCCAACACCTATGAAGTTTTGGCAGATGTGGATGCCTCCACTGGAGATATTACCTATGAGGGAAATGTCACTGTAAAAGGAAATGTTATTACTGGATTCTCCATCCGAGCACAAGGAGATATTATTGTTAACGGTGTTGTTGAAGGGGCAACCTTGATAGCTGGTGGTCAAATTGTTTTAAAACGAGGCATGCAAGGCATGAGCAAAGGTAGAATGGAAGCCGGTGGAAATATTATTACAAAATTCATTGAGAATTCTGTAGTGAAAGCCGGTGGTTATATTACCACAGAAGCAATCTTACACAGTAAGGTTTCTGCACAAGGTGAAATAACAGTGGGTGGTAAAAAAGGGTTCATTACCGGTGGAGAGATACGATCTACTAAAACAATATCTGTAAAAACAGCTGGGTCTACAATGGGAACTAATACATTATTGGAAGTGGGTATTGATCCTGGAATAATTGAGGAATTTCATATACTTGAAAAGAGTATTATAAGTATGAATTCAGATATGGAAAAAATGATGCCTGTTTTAACTACATATAAGAAAAAAATAAGTTCCGGTGAGAAATTATCATCAGATAAAATTGATTATGTGAGAACCTTGACACAGAACTGTATAACGCTTAGTTCCAATATAAAGGAATCAACTAAACATTATGATGAATTGAAATTATCTATGAATAACAATGATAGTGGTAGTATTCAAGTACAAAACACTGCTTATCCAGGTGTTAAAATTGTTATTTCCAATGTAATGTATTTTGTAAGAACTGAAGTACAATATTCAAAATTTATACGTGATAGGGCAGATATTAAGATAGTAAGTTTATAAAGGAGGAGTGCTTATGTCAATTACACCTATCGAGATTGCAGCAATGGCGCCGAAGTCACACGAAGTATCTTTATATAAACAACATGAAAGCCAGAGACCAATTAATGAGCAAGCTCAGATTAGTAGTCAGATTAAAAATGAAGTCCGACATAATTCTATGCAGGCTGTGAAGACAAGTAAAAGTGAAAATAAAGAGTATCATTATGATGCAAAAGAAAAGGGTAATAATTCTTATGCAGGATCCAAACAAAAAAAGAAGCAAAACGAGGAAGAAGCAGCGCCTAAAGATAATTTTCGATCTGGTTCTATTGATATTAAAATATAGCAGGAGAAAATGTAATGACAACATTAGAAATACTTTTAATCGTTATAGGAATAGGAATAATTATATTCAGTTGCTTCTTGGTAGATAAATCTACGCCAAAAAGTGAAAATTTCACACAACTGGACGTTAAGGCATCCAAAAATGAATTAACGATCGAAGAAATTGAACAGATTAGGATGAAAATCGATACTATAATAACGGAGATGTCTGAAGAGACTATTATAAAAACGGATGATAAGTTAAGTCAAATAACAAATGAAAAAATAATTGCAGTTCATGATTATTCGAATCAAATAATAGAAAAAATTAATCAAAATCATGAAGAAGTTGTATTTTTGTATAATATGTTAAATGAAAAAGAAAATGAATTGAAAGACACTATGAAACAATTAGATCATTCAAAGAAACAGTTTTCAGAGATTAAACCGAAGGAAAGTACAGAACCTACAAAGAAGAATTCAGTTAATATCGTCTTAACCGAATTGGACCAATCAAAACAGAATACTAATAGACTTTTAGAAGAGATGGGTGATAATAATAATGAAAAAATATTAAATTATCATTCACAAGGAAAATCAATTATTGAAATATCTAAACTATTAGGTCTTGGGCAAGGTGAAGTTAAACTTGTTATTGATTTATTCAAAGAAAAATAAAACAGAAGAATGTATCAGATCTGCAATGGGAGCTAATATGAAATTAAAGTATTATATGAGAGGTTTAGGTGTTGGAATATTATTTTCAACAATAATATTATCAATATCTTTGCGAGCATCCTCAAGAACACAATTAACAGACGATGAGATTATTAAAAGAGCAGAACAACTTGGCATGGTGAAAACTGATGAAAATAGTATAAATCTAGATGATTTACTAACAACAACAATAGAGCCATCCAGCATTCCAACTGTTAATCCATCAGTAGAACCGGAAACTGTGGAGTCAAAGGAAGAACCGGAAACTGTTGAGTCAAAGGAAAAACCGACTATTATTCCAACAAAAGTGCCAACTGCAGCACCAACGAAAGAACCAACAGCAGCACCAACTCCAGAACCAACGGCCATTCCAACCATAGAACCTACGCAAGAACCAACAAACATATCGGTTGCAAAACAAGTAACGGTAGAAATTGAAAAGGGTATGACGTCAGAAAAAGTTGCTTTATTATTAAAAGAGAGTGGTGTTATCCAAGATGCCAAACAGTTTAACAAATACATGGTTGAATATGGGCATGAAAGCAATATAATAGCTGGTAAATATCAAATTGCAACAGCTGCATCATATAGTCATATTATGAAGATGATTACTCGTTAATTGAAAAACCACTATTGAAATCATTATGGAACATTAATATATTAGCGTTATTACTTATAGAAATAAGTGATAATGCTATTATTTTGGTCTGAATTAGGTATTCATTGGATATATAAGCATATCTTCTGGTAAAGCAATTATCTCAGAATATAATATATCACGGAAATCTATGAAACTCTTTTCCTCTCTATTTAGTGAAATAGATGGTAACGCTTGTCCTTTCATAATGAAAGTGGCTATATCGATATCTGTAAGTATACTAAAAGTCTCCTTTAGCATAATAGCACCTTTGTAGACCCAAAATAGTTTATAACCAGTTTGTATCGGTAATTTTAATACTATATTTTTTTCTAGCAGTTTTTGATAACCATGCACATAGTTTTTAAGATATTGTATACCGGGAAGGATATCTCGATAAAAGGAAGCTGTCTCATACCGATATATGGAGGCGGCTTCTTTCATTTTTTTATCAACTTCTTTCATGATTTTTATCATATGTTTTTCTTCAGATAACAGAACTAGAAGATTATTTTTATTCTCTTGATAGAGATTTTGGTCCATTGTTTTGGGTAATATATGATATTCAAAAGTATAGGTGCGTTTATTTTTTGTTATAGGATAAATATTTCGTAATGAGTCAATTATATTAATAAGAGTGCTTTTACTTCGAAATGGACCAAAAGTGTTGTTATCTCTTTCATATACAATGGAAAGGGGATTATAAACATTATAATTCTCAACTTTAAGATAAACATAACGTTTATCATTTTTCATCTGGGAATTGAATACCGGTTGATTTGACTTTATGAGTTCACATTCTAGTAATCTAGCCTCGAGGTGTGTATCTGTTACTATGTAATCTATATCATGAATAACAGAAACCATCTTTGTTACCTTTTCCCATTTAGGCGAATTAGCAAAATAGGATTTGACTCTTTTTTTTAGACATTTGCTTTTCCCGATATAAATAATTTTGCCTCTGGAATCTAGCATTTTATAGATGCCTGGGAGTTCGGGAATATTATTTAATACAACTTTTAGATGGTTAGAAATATTTATCATTTGTATCACCTTTTCATATATACTTTGTTTCTCTAATATTATAATGAAACAATTATAATTACAAGATAATATAATTGGTTTTGGTATAAAGTAAATAGTATACTCTCGGAAACTATTTGAGTTATTGAGGGTGTTTACGAGAGTACTCAAATATTATTAGGAGGTAATAATAATGCTAATTCTAGTTAGTAAAGTAAAAATCCATGCACCGTGGGCGCATTCTTTGAAAGATAAGCGGATGGTGGTAAAAAGTATATGTGCCAAAATCCGTAATAAATTTAATGTTTCAATAGCTGAAATAGAAGATCAAGATAAACACCAGATTATTGTACTTGGTTTTGTAGGTATTGCTGGTGATAAGGCTCAAGGTGATAGCATTATTGATCATGTAATAAACTTCATTGAAAGCAATACGGAAGGAGAGATCATTCAGATAGAGCGTGAAATCCTCTAGTAGAATTTATATCAATTCTTGCTGTCTTTTTTTGCTGAGATATGGTAAAATTTCCATTATACAAAACAGTAATATAAGGGGTTTAATAGAGAATACAGAAAACAGGGTTATACTTAGGGAGGTTCATAATGAAACTAACAGCACTTATTGAAAATAAAGCAAATGGAGATTTAGTTGGGGAACACGGTTTAGCAGTCCATATTGAATATAATGGAAAACAATACCTTTTAGATGCTGGTGCATCAAATGAGTTCTTGAATAACACAAATAAGTTAGGAATAGATTTGAAAAATATTGATTCTGCTGTTTTATCACATAGTCATTTTGATCACTCTGGAGGATACGCCGGGTTTTTTTCTAAGAACGGTAAAGCAAAAGTTTATCTCCAAAGAGCGGCGAAGGAGATGTGCTATATCAAATTAGGATTCATTAAAAAATATATTGGTATTCCACAAGGTATTTTAAATACATATAAGGATCGATTTGTCTATGTAGATGGTGATTATCAAATTGATGAAGGCGTGTGGTTGATTTCTCATAAAACTGGTTTGGAAGTAAGGGGAAGGAAAGCCCATATGTATCGACAAACAGAAAAAGGAATTGTTGCAGATGATTTTTTGCACGAGCAAAGCTTAGTATTTGAAGAAAAAGATGGTTTGGTTATTCTAAATAGCTGCTGTCATGGTGGCGTTGATAATATTGTTGAAGAGGTAAAGAATACATTGCATGCAAAAGAAGTATTAGCTGTGATTGGTGGATTTCACTTAATGGGGATTACTGGTACAAATTCTATGAGTGGTAAATCCGAGAATGTCAGAGCATTAGGAAAGCGACTATTAGATTTGAAGGTAAAGCATATTTATACCGGACATTGTACGGGTAACCCAGCTTATAAGATATTAAAAGAGGAACTAGGAGAACAGGTGCAATATTTAAGTACCGGTACAATACTAGAACTATAAAGAGAAGAGGATCAGTGAAATGCTAAGATTAAGACCATACAAATTAAGTGATGTAAAACATATAGTTAATTGGGTGAAAGATGAGCGGTTATTTACTATGTGGTGCGCTAATAAATTTACCTATCCACTTACTGAAAAACAATTAATTGAATATAAAAGCAGTTATGATAATGATGATTATGGATGGAGCTTTACAGCATTAGATGAGAGTGGAATTCCAATCGGGCACCTTTTAATGAGAATGGCTGATTATAATAAGCAAAGTGTTCATTTTGGTTTTATTATTATTAATCCAGAGCACCGTGGAAAAGGATATGGAAAAGAAATGGTAAGCCTTGCTGTAAAATATGCTTTTGATATATTGAGGGTTAAGAAGGCTACATTAATTGTTTTCTCAAATAATCCTGCGGCACTTCATTGCTACAAAACCATAGGTTTTGTAGAACAAAAGTTTCATGAAGATTCTTTTTCTTACAAAGATGAAAAATGGAGTCTTTATGATATGCAAATAGAAAGCTGATTTTAGAGCTAACTTGCTATTCGGTAGTTACAGTTCAGCCTACCATTTAAATTAAGTCAAAAAAGTTATGGTAAATATGC
>CAUQEW010000025.1:0-82745 GCA_963517115.1 uncultured Lachnospiraceae bacterium
TCCTAGGTAGACAGTTTTATTATTTTAACTGTCTACCTAAAAGGGAGCATATCAACGGTAAAGCAAGGAATTCCATAAAATTCTTTATAAAACACACCTTTCTTACTTCATAGTTAACTCCGGAGAAATGAGAATCCCCGTTGACTTTAGTTGATAATCATAAGCCCAACTAGTTATTTTCAAGTCTTTGATTCGCAATTCATAAGGTGAATATGCAATATATCCTTTTTCTTCTCCATCCATAAGAACTTTAATAACCGGATTACGAAATTGAGAGATTTGTATTGTAAGGTCTCCTTCCGGTGTCTCTATCTCCATACTATAGGTGATATTTCCGCCATAGAAAGGTAATCCTTGACTTGTAATATCTCCAAATCCCATCTTTTTAATTGGTATAGTAATCTTTTGATTGCTTCCGGATACTTTAACACCAAATTCTCCAAGCAGATACATGGCTTCAACATTCGTTTTGGAATTATAAAGTATCTCCGCTATAATATCATTTCTGCCGACATTCAGCTTTGGTAATGAAATTGTCTTGATGTCACAGTCGGTATACCATCCATCCATCGTTTTCTCTGCTTTTATTCCATTTACGTATAAACATGTTAACTCTGGGTTTTCTAAAGCAATCTTTGACGATAGGACTTCGATTTCTGAAAACACCTCATATCTTAGAGACAATTTATGTTCATATCCTTCTTCCCTTTGATCCACCCACGGTTGAGCAAAAGTTTCCATCCGAAGCGGATAACCCAGTTTGTTTCTTAACAGATTATCGATTCTTAAGATTTCTTCCTTTGGCTGCCACTTTTCCTCGTCAAACCGATATTCTGCCAAATCTAATACATATACATTAGGTTCATTGAAATCGACAGAAACCTCTGATGGTATAACAATTCTTATCTTTTCCTCTCTTTCAATATATGTCTCCTTAAACTCCTCTTCAATAATTCTCTCAGCCAAATCTGTATTTACCAGTTTTACTAATAAACTATCATGCTCAGACATAGTTTGATTTAGAATTGTGTTACCATGATTGTGTTACCATGATTATGTTCACATTTACATTCCTGAATAGTACCTGTAACAGCATCATAGATGATTGTCTTCCATGTTCCTTTTATAGATATCGTTAAATCTTCCTTGGCAGGAATATCCGGATTACTCATCTTATTCACATGGGCGAGAAATAGCCACTTATCTTCAACATCATTACGAAGTTGATGTATCATATTATCCGTTCTGATACCCAATTCATTTCGAATGTCAATGTCTCTATACTTCTCCAAAACATTTAATAATTCATAACGGCCAAATCCTATATTCTTGCATTTATTTAATAATTCCATCGGTTGCTCTGAGGGCAATGCATCCACAAGTTTTGGAATTCCACCTGTAAATTCCATATTTTACAAACTTTTTCAATCGATCCAGAGTAGTCCTCCTGATTGTTACGCACTTAGGTACCACTATGACATCATATTTCATTTCACCAACTTTTAATTTGCTGTCACAAATTGATGTTTCCTCATTTAATTCCGGGAACAAAGACTCTGATATAAAATCAAAGTCAATCATGCCATATAGCATCCATTCAATCAGTCTTTTATAATCTGCCAAATGTCCTGCTTCAAATCTTACCCCGTATCGTGCCAAAAGAGTACGATTCTCACTTCTGACTGCTTGACCGGAGGAAGAAAGGTTATGATTCTCTATATTCTTTTTTTCTAGTTTATCCGGAGAGAATACCAGAAAACGCATACGGTACTTTAAGTCCTTAGTGACAATTCCTCCGCCAGCTCCAGAAGGCCAGCGATCCTCATCATAAAGCTAGGTTAACATATCTCTCTTTTTAAATTCCTCATTGGAATACTTCACCAAATCCATGAAATCTTTGCCTAGATACGAAATATTCATTCCTGTTCTACAATGGATATGACCGCCACCCATGCCCATATCTTGTAATGCATTAATAGTTCTATCTACACTTTCTTTTGTTATCTTGTTGTTCCATGCCCAAAAGGGAGTCCCTCTGTATTCGGCGGTAGGATTTTTAAATAATTCCTTGCTTAATTCACTCTCACTTTTTCTCGGATATAACATACTTCTTCCTCCTTAGACTATATTTTTTATTATCTCGTGATATATCTTATTCATATCTAATACTTTTCTTTATTATAACGTCTCTGCATATACGTAAGGTAATCGCTTCTGACATATGTCTGTTCAAATATTCTTTGATCGCTTCCATAAATTTCCTTGTATCTGTTTTAATCAAATATGATGATTCCTCATGCATACTTTTATAGAAGATATCGAGTAAACTCTCCGTAAGTTCTTCCACAGAGCCAGCGTAAAAGAATGCATCCTCCAACATAAATTCGTAATCATCAATTAACGAAATAGAACCTTATTAGTAGGCCGTTTTTTCTTATAATTGCAGCAAAGTATTTTTCACTTGGAAAACACCTTTTAATATCTGACTCAGTAGAAGAACCTCCCCTATTATCGATATAATGTAACACATGCGAATAGCCTTAATTATAATGCTATGAAAAATCATTATCTGCTCACGCAGATAGCTGATATTATGTTACAACTATATGAAAATGGAGTAAAAGGATTAAGGGAGATTAAAAGAACCATAAAAAATATATCTTCCGGTTTGTTAGCCAGCCTCGCACAACAACTAGCAATGGAAGATATATTATATACTCAGAAAAGCACATCAATAAGCATTTCGTGATAGAAATAGTATAACAAAGGAAGTGATATTTGAAAAGAGTAAATATACAAAAACTGCAAAATAATCCACGGAAATAGAACGTACAAAATAATTATTTCAAACTTTAAACTTAAAAAATCACGTGCAAATTATCAAAAATTTACACGTGATTATACTTATAAATAATTTTTTATTTTTTTATTTTTGTTAATTCTTTATTGATTGAAAAAAACATTTTTTCGTTGAACATATCTTCTGCCATTGAAGCTAGCATATCAATTTTCATTCCTTGCATCATTACAAACATAGAATTCTCTTCAAAATCACCTAGATACTTTTTAAGTATTGCTTTAGCCTCATCATTTTTCATAATTTCGTTAAATGTGCAACGTGTTGAATATACATCATCAGTGATTTCAATTTCTTCTATCTCAACATCACCTAAATCAGGCATGTTGAACCAGTTAGATACAGTCCCTCCCTTATCTGCTTCAGGAACCTCATAACTGAGATTAGGTTCAGATACTTTACTAAACTTAGCAACATCCTTTAATAGGCCACAATCCTCTTTAGAGATAGCCTTAATCTCGTTTATTCCATCTTGTACTACAATATTTTCAAAAATAAATATTTTATCATCACTTGTCTTAGTTTCTGCTTCTTTTCCATTGATATAAAGAGTTACACTATTACAGTTAGAATATACTTTAACAGCAATATTATCTTCTGCTCTGTCTACAAAGCGCTTGCTTGTGATGTGCACAAATTTTTCATCTGACCAATGTGCTTTATACATATAAAAAGCATCCTTTTTAACCCTTCTGTCATATGTTACTAAGCCTTTGTTGTTTCTTCCCTTTACTCCGCCTTCATCTCTTATATTTGCACCAAAATCAAACATATTCCATACATAGGTTGCCCAAAGAAATGGACGCTTTTCAAATATTTTCCATACTTTCTCGTGATATAATGCGTGATATTCTTCCGTATAATCTTTTACATTTGGATCATTAGTATGATACTGTATAATTCCTTCTGCTCCATATTCAGATATACATAACCCTCTATCTGGATTTGTTTTATGAAAGTCATCGAGCCATGGAGCAAAGTCTTCAGCTTTTCCTTGATACCATCCATAATATTTGTTATAACCAATTACATCAGAAATGTAATTATACTCATCCTTATCATCTACAAACATAACATTTGCCATTGTGGTTAATCTGGTTGGATCTTCTTTTTTAGTTAGCTCATTTAGTTTCTTAACAAGACTTCTGATTTCTGGCCTTTCTCCACCAATTTGGATTTCGTTTTGAACTCCCCAGAACACAATTGATGGATGATTAAAGTTTTGCCTAATTAATTCAACCATCTGCTGTTTTGCGTTTATACCTTCAAGTTCCGTTTTTGACATTACAGATATAAATGGTATTTCAGCCCATATAACCATTCCTTCTTTATCGCATAAGTCATAGAAATATTGATCATGTTGATAGTGGGCAAGTCTTATAGAAGTGGCCCCTACCTCTTTAATTAATTCCATATCCTCTTTATGCTCTTTTTTAGTAATAGCCCAGCCCATATCTTTTCTATCCTGGTGCCTTGAAACACCATTTAAGGCAATCCGCTCTCCATTTAGGAAAAAACCCTTTCCAGCATCAACATTAAAGTATCTTACACCAAAGGGAATGGAAAGCTCATCCAAAGTATCATTAAAGCTTGTCATATATACTTTTACTTCATACATATAAGGATTTTTTCTGCCATTCCATAGGATTGGATTTTCTATAGCTACTGGCAGTTCTACTTCTTTCTTTTCACCCTTAGCAAGCATCACTTCTTTCGCAGCATAAGCAACAATATTTCCTTCTGCATCTAATACATCTGCCCAAAGTCTTACTTTCTTATCTTCTTCATTGGCATTGACTAACTTAGACTTAATTTTTAATGCTGCTTTTTCTTTGCTTACCTCTTCTTGAACAATGTATATTCCTTCTGAACCATAATCCATTAAATCAAAATGAACATGATTGGCAATAACAATATTTACATCACGATAAATTCCGCCGTAGAATGTAAAGTCCGCCATTTGAGGATATACATCCTCAGCCACTGTATTGTCAACTTTTACTGCAAGTATATTCTTAGTGCCAAATAGCGCAGCATCTGTAATATCAAACCTAAAAATAGAATATCCACCTCTGTGCTGTCCCATATACTTGCCATTTACATATACATCCGTAATACTATTGGAGCCATTGAATTCAATAAACATTTTATTTCCCTGTGCTGATGACTCAATTGTAAATTCTTTTCTGTACCAGCAGGCACCTTTATAATAATCAAAACCATTTGCTCCGTCAATGGCATTCCAGGTGTGTGGAACATTAACAACTTCCCAATCTTCGTCATTATAATCCTTATCGATTGCTTTTATTTCACTTTGCTGTGTAAATTTCCATTTATTATTTATATTGATTACTTTCCTCATTAATTCCGCTCCTTGCTTTATTTTTTTGGGATAACATTTAGTTCTTTGTTAATAACATTTATCAATTCCTTTGGTATATTAAACCTTGAAAGCTTAGACATACTATCTATAGACATTAAGCCCTTCATTAATCTGAATTTCGGTTCTTCTGCCATGTTACCAAAGTACTTCTTAAACACTTCTTTTGATTGTTCATTTTCATAAAGGATTTCTATTGTATCAAAGGCAGAATAATAACCTTCTTTCACAGCTACCTCTTCAACATTTGACAAATCAAACTTTTCGAACCAGTTAGTTACGTGTCTTTTCTCTTCTGGCTTTATAAAAATATAGTTTTTATCAATTTCACTAACATGATTTAAAACCATCTCATCTATATAAATATTTCTATCTCTATCAAAAGCCTCTACTTTAACAGTGTTCTCTCCTAAAGACAATATAACCCCATTAAACTTTTTCATTGGTTCATCATTATTAATTTCATTAATAAATTCATTATTTATATAAAGTTTAATTCTATTTAAGTTAGATAATACAACTATATTATTTAAAGCTTTATGTCTATTCGTGAATCTGCTTCCAGCTAGCCTAACAAAAGGTTCCTTTGACCAGTGAGCTTTGTATAAATAAAATGCATCTTTTTTTATCTTTCTATCTATAGTTACTAATCCCTTTTGATTCTTGCCTTTGTTGCCACCTTCATCCCTCATATCACTACCGAAATCAAACATATTCCATACATAGCCTCCTAGAACAAAAGGTCTTTCATCGAAGGTTTTAAGTGCATTATCATGGAAAAGCAGCTGGTATTCTTCGGTATAGTCTTTTACTGTTGGATTGTATGAATGGAATTTTGGGTTTGTATCTACTCCATACTCTGTAACCATAATTGGTTTGTCAGGTCTTGCTTTATGGAAATCATCTAATCTTAATCCTAAATCTTGCATTTCTTTATAATACCAACCATAATACAAATTATAGCCTATTAAGTCTGTGAATTCATTTAGTGGGCTTTCATCAGCTACAGAATAAATATTTGCTTGTGTAGTGTATCTGTTTTTATCTAATCTTTTTGCAATAGATACAAGTTCCTTTACCTTTTCATATATATAATTATTTTCTACTGCAATGGTAATTTCATTTTGAATTCCCCAGCAGTATATAGAACTATGGTTATATGCCTGCTTAATTAATCTTTCTAATTGATCCTTTGCATTTTGATTGGTTTTATCTGATGTTGTTGGCGCACTAATAAATGGAATCTCAGCCCATACGAGTATTCCCTCACGATCACAAAGGCTGTAAAAGTAATCATCATGTTGATAATGAGAAAGTCTAATACTATTTGCACCAACTTCTTTCAGTATTGACATATCCAAGTCCATATGCTCTTTTGTTAAAGCATTACCAATTCCTGCGAAATCCTGATGACGGGCAACTCCATTTAACTTAATAGCTTTGCCATTTAAAAATACACCTTTATCTGGATTTATTTCTACTGTTCTAAAACCAACTTCAATAGTTCTCTTATCACATATTTGATCTTCACAGAATAATTCAAATTTCAGATTATAAATATAAGGATTGTCTACTCCTTGCCAAAGAGTTGGATTTTCAATTTTTTCTACAAGTTTAAATTCCGTTTCATTTGATACTTCTAAATCTAAAGTCTTGTCAAACACTAAGTTTCCTTCTTTATCCTTAAGCTTAACAATTACTCTTCCATTTAGTTGGTTTGAAGCTTCATTTATTACTTTTCCATTTATATCAAGTTCAAAGCTATTTTCATCAGCTTTGTTTTGAGTTATATATATGCCATCTCTTCCATTATCTAAAAGGTCAAAATGCAAAGATTCTGCTTCAATTAGCTTAACATCCCGATAAATACCCCCATAGAAGGAGAAGTCAGCCATTAATGGATAAACATTATCATAGTAACTATTATCTACCCTAATAGAGATTAAATTGCTACCTGTATTCAAGTATTCCGTTAAGTTTACTCTAAACATAGAAAATCCGCACTTATTTTTGTTCACAAGAGCTCCATTCACATAAACTTCACTTACAAGTGAAGCTGCTCCCATTTCTAAAAATAAATATTTTTTTAACTTTTCATCCGTTATATCCAAGTTTTTTTGATACCAGCAAGGTCCCTTAAACATGCCCTCCCCATTCTGTCCATCTATAGCATTGTAGCAATGGGGCAGAGTGATTAACTCTGCCCCATTCATTTTTTCCATTGCATAAGATGGATGATTTTCCTTGGTAAAAGCCCAATTATCATTAATATTATTTATACTTAGCATAAAATCATCCTCCTAACTAATTTAAACAGTTTCGTTTGTTTCTGAATTTTTTTGTGCATACATCTCTTTATACATATGATTGTCAATGGGGTAATTTTTCATTACAAGAGCACTGGTCAGATCTCCTAGCATTGGTGCTCCTAAGTATAATAGTAAGGTTGTCCAATAAAGAATTGTAGTTGGTTCAGCCCCTGACGTATAACCTGCATATCCCATAACAACACCTACTATTGTACTTCCAAAAGAACTTATTAATTTTTCTATAAAAGAAAATAATGAACCAATAATTCCAGGTAAAAACTTTCCCGTAGTATAGTTATGGTAATCAATGATATCGGCAATCATTGGATTTACATTTTGTGCTGTTAATCTTCTAAATAGCATATTTGTTGCCATTAAGAATACAAATATAGGAACAAAACTTCCACTAAAAGGTCTAACGATAAGAAGTGTAACCATAATGATTACATTAGTACATGCACCAAGTACATAAGCTCTTTTCGTGCCAAAGCGTATAGCAATACCTCCTGCAACGAAGGCTCCTACAATCCCCATAGGTAAGGAGAAACCTCCAACAACAGGCTGCAAGCTTATGTTCTTTACAGCGTACATATAAAAATACATCATAGCTCCGCTTGAGATAGCTTCTGCCGTCTTATTTGCTGTCACTGATCCGATAAGCCTTTGCAGTGGCTTATTAACTTTAATAACTTCTATATAGTCACTAAATCGTGCTTTATTAATTTCTTTTTTATCCTTTTGATTTGGTGATTTAAAGAATTCTTTTTTATCTTTTGCTGCAATTGCTGTTAGTCCTAAAATTAATAATACAATATTTAAAATCACCGCTAACGTGGTAATTACTCCCCAACCCCTTGGGTCTCCAAATCCACCATAATGCTTTAGAATAGGTACTGCTGCAACTTGTGTCAATACCCCTAAAAGAGTACTGTATATTCCACCTGCGATACCTGATACTGGTCTATGCTTTGGATTTTTAGTTACGATAGATAGAGCAGAACTATTAGCAACCTGCATACAGGAATAGCCAATAACCCATATTAAATACCAAGCAATTACCCAAATCATTCTTGAACCTTGTGAAATATTAAAGGATACTCCAAATACCATTATAATACTAATGTTAGCGATTATGGAACCAACTACCAAAAATGGCCTAAACTTACCAAACCTTGTTTCAGTCCTATCTAATAATGCTCCTAAAAATGGATCTACAAAACCATCAACTAATCTGGATACTGTTAAAATTAAACCAGTTGTTATTGGATTTAATTTTAAAGCTTCTGTAGCAAATACCATAAAAAACATCAAATAAATCATATTATGAGCATTTGATGCTGCTGAAGCCAGCGGGAACATAACAACTCGCCATAGTTTATCTGCTGGCCCTTTTATTGCCTTTTCTGACATATTAATACCCTCCATTTGTATTATTAAGGTTCCCCATTCTTTAAATTGCGTAAATATATATAGTTTATTAACCTCAATTTAACTTAATTTTAATATACTTTATATATTTTCACACTATCCAAAATTAATCTTAATATGTCTTTTATTAATATTACTTGTAGATTCCCTTTCTATAATCCGCTGGCGTACAGCCGTACTGTTTCTTAAAAACTTTATAAAAATAACTATTATTTATATAACCTACTTCATTTATAATGTTTTCTATGGTTATATCCGTATTTGTAAGCATATTGGTGGCTTCTGTCATTTTTAATTCCATTAAAATGTCCTTCAGGTTCTTTCCAAACTCCTTTTTAATTAGATTGCTTAAATAATTCGGATGAAAATGAAAATATTCCGCCATTGTTTTAAGATCACAATTTTTAAAGTTATCTCTCATATAATTAAGCAATTCCTTTTTTAAAGACTTAAGTAACTTATTAATAACTTCTTCTTTACTTTCCGTTAATCCTCTTGAAAGTTCTGTGAAAAATATTAATAGATATCCGTTTATAGCGGCCATAGATCTTGTTTTCTCTGAGAAATATTCCATCAATAGGCTTTCTAAAATCATATGCAAAGTGGTTTTTTCTTCTACGTGATACGTAATAAATTTTTGAGTTGTATTCATTAAATAAAGACTGTTGACGATAAAATTAGAAATATGATTATCATCTGACAAAAGATTCATAAATACTCCATCAAAAAATTCCGGGGTCAGCAGCATATTTATTACTACATCACTTTTCTTAAGAGCCTCTGAGGTATGTTGAACATTTTTATCTAAGATACATATATCTCCTTTTTCCAACTCTTGTTTTTGCCTATTAATGTACTGTATAACTCTGCCTTCTAGTACATACACAATTTCAATATACTCATGTCTGTGTTTGGGAATAAAAAAATCTCTTCTTTTTACTCTTATCGTAAATTTATCTTTAATTACTTCCTCATTAGGAAAGGAGGTATATACACCTTCTTTATCCTTTTCCATGATAATCATAGTATTCTTAAGATCTAAACTATTGGTTGGGTGGTACTCTTCCTTAACAAAATCAAATGTTTCATCACTATTAAAGGTGTAACTCTCTACACTTGTGATGTTTTGTAAATATGTTATCAATTCATTATAGCTATCAATTCCCATAAGTTTTATCACCCCAGTTTTTTATACATTCGAATTAAATATCTCTAATTAAGTCAGTACGCTATTTTCGACAAAAGACTACAAACTTCACAATGTGTCGCTACCGCTATGTGGATATATTTTATCATACTCGTCAACTGTTTTGGAACATGAATTGGCAAAAGAAAAAGGTTGCGTGATTGCAACCTCATTCCCAGCACCTGTTTTATATAATCTCTTCTAGTATATTACTATTGCTCATTATCAATCAATAAAGTATTACTTTTTCCAGTTTTGAAAGGTAAACTTCTTTGAATATACCCAACTTCATCCATAATAGCAATTGTGGATATATTCCCCTTGATTTATGAATTCTCAGGTAAGTTATCCACATCATATGATTAGACTTATCTTGTCTCCTCCTTTTTCTGTGGATTTCTATTCTTTTTGAAATTTACCCTTTTCAAATATCACTTCCTTTGGTATACTGTTCCTATCAAGAAATGCTTAGTGATGTGCGTTTCTCTGTATAGGATATATCTTCTCTTGTTAGTTGCCGACCAAAGCTGGCTAACAAATCAGAAGATATATTTTTTATTGTTCTTTTTATTTCTCTTAATCCCTTTATTCCATTTTCATATAGCTGCATCAGCACATCTGCTATCTGCGTTAGAAGATAATGGTTTTTCATCGCATTATAATTCAGACTGTTTGCATGTTCTATGTCATAACGATGGTTTTTTTGGATATTGAATCCTTCATTTTCTATTTTCCACCGTTTCCTTCCTGTCTGCGCAAACTCCCATGCTGTCTTTCCTCTTATTGGTAATCCAGTTACCCATTGAAAGCTGCCTTCCGGCTTATTATCTTTCTCTATCTTTAATTCCATTACGGTCAGCTCATGCCCTTCATAATACAGACCACTGACCCATTTCATTTCATGCTTTACATTTTCACGCGCTTTTCTTTTATATTCCTTTTCTTCTGTTACCGTTTTTCCTTCACTCTCTCCCATTTCAATAATGGTATGACATTCTTCCGCCAGGGTTGGAATACTTCCATCTTTAAAACGTATCAGATATCCCCAATGGTTTTCTTTGCAAATCTGAAATACGGGTTCACAGGCATACAGGCTGTCTCCCAGAATGCAGATCGGTAATCGGATTCAATATCATAATCGGTGTAGGCTATTTTTCTTGGGTCTTTAACCTTTCCTAAATCCTCAGTGAAAGAAGGTAGAAAATGATTCTGTATTCTTAAAAACTCTACGATATCCTTTTGAAATGCTTTCTTAATATTTCTTTTGGCTGCTCTAGACATGATAATTTACTCCTTTGTGAAAAAGTTTTATATATTTTATCATATCGAAGAGCTTTTTGCTCTAATTATTAATTTTTATTAGTGCGAAAAACATTTACCTTTCAGAGCTGGTACAGGATGATAGCGCTAGAATGAGAATTTTTTCTCCTATGTTTTCATAATACACTATCATTTAATCTTACTATTTACCACTGAAACTGCTTTTTATCTCACTCATCTACACAGTTACTAAACTGATTTGGCATCTTACGAATAATACGATTTCAAAGAGATTGTTCATGATCACCTGGTATCCAAGGTATTGGTTATAATTCTCTTGGTATAGATGCAAGAATATTTCTTCAATTGCATCCCCCTGTCCTAAATTATGTCTTTGAATGTTAGGAATTTTCCATAACACTCAATCAAGTCTGTCTAGAAATTTGGACAGCCTTGATTGAGTTAATAATAAAGTACCCTTATTAATATGCGTTAATCTCTTCTATTTCCTTTCTTCAGAAGGGGAAATCCCATGTACTTTTTTATAAGAATGGGAAAAATGGGAAAAATTTTCATATCCCACCCTGGATGCCACAAACTTAATTGGTAAAGCCGTAGTTTTTATCAAATTTCTCGCTATATTCATTTTCTCAAAAATAATATACTCTCCCACGGTCATCCCTGTATTTTTTTTAAATACACGTGTTAAGTAATCCGCATTTAAATGCACCATTTCAGCCACATCCGTACGTTTAAAATCCTTACCAATGTTATCATGAATATATTCTTTAATAATTTCTACTACATTAACATCTTTTTCAATCTTAATGTTTTCCTCAAATAATTTCATGATTTCATCAATAAACCGCACCATATTATCCAAAGACTGCACAGAATCCTGATATAAATTCAGGTTTTTTATCTGCTCCATGACTTCATGGGGTCGTACTTTATATTCCTCCAGACTGTCATATACCATTCGTAACAAATCAATATGAAAATGATATAAAACATTCTGGTTTAAATGCCCTAGTTCGGCTAAATTATAAAGATATTGCTTCATTTCTTCTCTTACAGTATCCGCGAGGTTTGTAGATAAGTATTGTTTCCAACGATTAAGAGAGTATAGATGATATTTCTGATCCTCTTCCGTAAATTCTATGGAGTCTTCCTCAAAAATACCCTCTTTGGAGATGACATTCTTCTCCCTCATAACATTCATTTTTTGATAGCTTTGATTTAAATCAGAGGTTGTGACAGCATCCGAAACATAACATGCTATTTTTAAATCATAAAAATTATTAAGATTCACGCAGATGGAATTAACCTGTCTCTTAAAGCCTTCATAATCCATAAAATAACCCTGTTTTCCATAAACCAGAAAATAATAGAGTGTTTGGGTTATAGGATGTAAAATAACATCCTGTTCGTAATTTCCAAATAATTCACTGCTGACATTGGTTACAATAAACTGCATCAATACATCACCAAACTGCTGTGTATTCTCCTTATTGGAAAAAATCTGAAATAGAAAGGAATAACATTTCTGTGACCATTGCGGCAAAGTTACTACTTCCTTATATTTTTCATAACGAGTTTGTGTGATACTTTCATTTAAAACCCCCTTTATGATATTACCTTTCAATTCATCTTTCTTTTCCATCATAACTTTCCCATAGGAATATACTTGATTATGACTATTCTTATCCACTACTTTAAGTATTGCTCTGGCTACTACCTTCTGGACTTCTTCATAAGGTGCAGGTTGTAAAATATAATCATAGCTTCCTATCCTTATTGCTTCTTTGGCATATTCAAATTCTGCATGAGCCGTTAGGAAAATACATTCCAAATCTATATTTTTCTGTCTCACCCATTGCAACAACTGGATTCCATTCTCTATCGGCATTTCAATATCACAGAGCATTATGTCAATATTATGCTTAATTAAAACCTCCTTGGCTTCAAATGCGTTAAATGCAGTAAATACATTTGTAATTCCAATCATTTTCCAGGGTATACCTTTTATGATTCCATTTACAACACTGGTCTGGTCATCAACAATTAATAAATTCATAACAAGCTCTCCTATCACTCTACATTTGTCCTCTGATAAAAATTTCTGTAGATGCTCCTTCATAATTGGAAAAAGCGACAATCACCTTATCTTTTCCATATTGTAGCTTATAACGTTGAATTACATTGTATATTCCAAGATGTCCTTCCTCTGTCAATGTATTTATTTGAAAATTTAATTTATCTAACATTTTTTTTTCATACCCTTGTCCATTATCCGATATATTAATATATATCAACTGCTCATTTTCAACCATCAACTTCTGTATATGTAAAAATATTTGAAGACCTTTTTCTTGATTCATTCCATATTTAACAGAATTCTCCACAAAAGATAATAAAGAGATTGCAGGTATCTCAAAATGATATAAATCGGTATCACATTCTACCATGCAAGCAGGAGGGTATTTCATACAAATTCGCTGAAGCTCCACATAATTTTTTATATACTCCAATTCTTTTTCAACAGTAACTGTCATTCGCTCCTCCTGCAACATATACCTAAGATGTTTCGATAACAGGATAATCAGTTTTTGTATATCATCATACTTACTTTCTGTCACCATACCATATATGTTTTTCAGACAATTCAGATAAAAATGCGGTTTTATCTGCACTTGATAAAATTGCAACTGAGTCCTATTAATCTGAAGTTCCTTCTCATAGGACATAATTTTCAAATTACTGATTTCCTGAACCATACTGAGTAGAGTGTCTTCTACTTTTTGAAATTCCATCTCTCTATACTCCGCTGAAAGTATATTTTCCTTATTTCCATCACGTATTTGTTCCATGGTTCCTACTAAGGAATCCAATGGACGGAAAAATATTTTTTTTAGTAAATGATAGCCAAAGGGAATTGCTAACAGCATTATAAGTGATATGAACAAAAGTATCAAATGTTCAATGCTTAAGTTTTTCATAAACGCTACCTTGGGTGTTAAATATGCGACTCTTAAATTACTTCGTTCCAGTTTGTTTTCTACTACCATATAACGATGGCCATAGCTTCCAACAAAATAAAAATTATCCTGCTTTTTCAACTCAATCTCAGCATTCTTAATTACATCAAGGCCAGTATAATAACCATCCTCATCGTAAAAAACAGTTGTAGCTTCATTATATTTATTATTTTGCATTAAAATCACATGGTCAAGATTAATAATGCCTATTAAATATGTTTTCTTATATCCAAGGATTCTTATAAGATAAGAATTCTTACCTATTACGATTGGTCTCCATTTAGTTTCCAGATGAAATTCCTTATCCAAGACTATATTTTTCAATCCATCCAGAAGCATTTTGTCAGATTCATCTGCTGACTGATAAATATTGTACCGAATCTTATATACATCTTTCGGTACGGAAACCAGAACACAAGCAGTCATAACATTATAAGGATACATCATTTTCTCCATATCCTTGGCAACTTCAAAGGCGTTTACATAATCATCATATTCTGAAGATTTGCCGTAGGTAAGACTATAAAAGTTTGGGTGTTCTGCCGTTATATTTACCATTGCATTTTCAATGCTCACTAAAGTTTTCTCCATATTTTCACATTGTATATACAAAGTATTATTAATTGCTTCTGCAATCTTATGATTCAGTTCCTGGATAATAAACCAGTTAAAAAACATTAAAAACATTAATAATGGTACCAGCATGCCCATTAATATAGTTAGTACACGCTTTTTAATTGAATACTTTCTTGTTCTCTGTGTCATATATTATCCCCATATCATCTCAATGTACAATTATATAACAACTCTTTACATTATTTATTTTTTTACTCTAACAAAATATGTATTATATAAAATAAGTATAACATTGATTTTAATTAATATATATATCATTATTCTTTTTTATTTCTTTCATTTGAGTAATTGCCACAAAATTTTAGACTTCTTTACTCCATTACAAATATATAATTAGATACATTTATACTATTAAAACAGGCGGCTGTATTAGCCGCCCATTTCTTACCCTTTGTAATTAAAATCAGGAATATTTCTCCAGCGTTCTTGAAGATAATGGGCCACCATCTTAGGTCTGCGTTCTCTTGTAAAAATACCTTTCTTATTGCCTTGTACACGCATAATCCCTTGTGAAGTAGCAAAATCAGCAAAATTCCAAACCTGCTCTCCAATGAAATTTGGCAGCTCATCTAATACCTTATGATTCATTTTATAATATTCAATCTGATATTCTTCCGTAAACATTACTGGAACGGAATCATGCATGCCATTTACAGTATCAGCACCATATTCCGTAAACATAAAAGGTTTTTCTTGCGAATTCCAAAATTCCATCTCTTCTCTCATTAATTTTTCAGCTGTTTCTAAATCTCCTCCCATGACATACCATCCGTAGTAACGATTTAAGCAATAAACATCACTTAACTGTAATGTACAGTCTTGCATATTATCGCTAACCTGCATACAAACAATGGTGCATGGTCTTTTCTGAGGATCGGTAGCTCTTGCTATATCAAACAACGGTTTAAAATATTCATAAGCCCCGGGACCTGCTGAATCTGCTTCATTTGCTATACTCCACATTACTACACAGGCATAATTCTTATCACGTTGTATCATATCTCTAACTACATCCTTGTGATGCTCTAAGGTGCGAATTCCACCATCTTCAATGGTGTCAAAGGTATTCACCTTTTTCCCATTCTTAAAGTTAGCTCCGCCCCCAAAATTTAAGTGAATCCCAACTGCCGGTGTCTCATCGATTACTACGATACCTTCTTCATCACATAAGCGCATCATCTCTTCACTATATGGATAATGACTGGTACGAAAGCTGTTTGCACCCTGCCACTTTAAAAGACTGATATCCTTTACATTCATTGGTATATTTAAACCTCTGCCCGCTGGAAAAGTATCTTCATGTTTGCCATAGCCTTTAAAATAAAATGGTTTTCCATTAATTAAAAATTTAGTGCCTTCCACTTTTACAGTTCGAACACCATATGGGATTGTATATATATCCTCCCCGAAGGTTATTTTTACTTTATACAAATATGCATTTAACGGCTGCCACAAATAAACATGTTCCACTATAAGTTTACCGTTGCTTCCTACAGAGGAAGCAGCACATTTACCTTCCTTATCAAATAGCTCAATCTTAATTTCGCCTTCTCCATAGGTTGCCACCTCATATTGAATATTTGCGGTTGTACCTTCCACGTATGATACCAAAGAGACATCATCAATATAATTTTGCGGAGTAGTATATATTTTTACCGGGCGTGTAATACCGCAATAGTTAAAAAAATCAAAATTAGGTTTATTTTGAATTCTTACAGTTTCATAACTTTTTCCTATTCCACCAATCAGCATCATTCCGCCTAAGTTTTCTGAACCTACCGGTAGTGTAGAATGGTCAATACGATTATCTACAGCAATAGTTAATAAATTTTCACCCTTTTTCAAATTAGAACTAATGTCAACTTCGAAAGGGAGAAATCCCCCTTTATGGTTAAAAATTTCTTCTCCATTGAAATAAACTTTTGCAGCATGAGTAACTGCATCCAGTCGGAGCATAATTCTCTGTTGTTTCATATATTCGGGCACTACAACAGTTTTTTGATAAAAAGACCAGCCATAATGATCGCGATAAGCCTTATCATCCTTTAAATCATTATAGGAAGCAGGTACTGCCATAGTTACTGCCTCTTTCAATGGTTTCTCATACCACTTTTCCTCAAATCCATTTCCGTTATCAAGACGAAATGTCCAGACACCGCTTAAATCCATAAGTCCTCTTGACTCTGTAATTACTGGGTAAAGCATATTATTTCCCTCCTAAATATATTGATACATATCAGATGCCGGAACATAGGTCACTGGTATCTGCTGTTCCACTAATTGTGAAATCCATCTTGCTGCATACTTCATTCCCAATTCCTCCCAATTGAAATGTCCTACATTAATTACTGCCTTTGCCTTACCTAGCTGGCCGGCATCTCTGGCATAATTTAAAGCCGTCCAATCAATGATCTCTAAAGGTATTAGTACATCTGCAACTAAAAATAAATCTGTTTTCTCTGCTTCTGGTTTTCCAGGAAAGAGATGACCACAACAAATAACTTTTGAGATTACCGCATCCAAATTACCAATAATTCTAACACCATTCAATCCTATTTTTTCTTTCAGATAAAAGCCAAGTTCACGAACTGTCATTGACGGTAATTCAAATCTTACAGGTCTATTCTTATCACCTTTAACATATGCTTCCCATCCAAGTTCCTTCATAATACCATAGTATATCCCATCCGGCTGATGTGCATGAATATGATCATGATCACGCCAAACTACAATACCATTTTTCTCTAATAATTCTCTTTTTTCATCATAGGTTTCATGTATATTTTCCAGCCAGGAGGTATCATCCATATGAGAATAAAATACCGGTTCATGGGTTATAATCAAATTTACATTTAACTCAATGGCTCTTCGTATTACATTTACTGTTGTCACGCATGCCGTAGCAATACCCGTACATTCAATCATTGGATTGCCGAATTTCAATCCATCACAGGTTACCCCTGTTATTACCGGGTGATATGCTAAAATCCGGTCTAAAACTTCTTTAATAATCATATTTGAACCCTCCGTTAACCCTTTACAGCGCCAACAACAATACCTTTTACAAAATATTTTTGGAAAAACGGATAAATACATAATACTGGAAGAACACCCATAACTGCTACTGCCATTTTCAAAGATACAGAAGGAATATCTTTTGCAAGTTCCGAAGAATCACTCGCTGCTGAACTCATAAGAAATTGTACATCTTGAAGCATTCTATTTAATAGCACTTGTATGCTATAATATTTATCTTTATTAATATAATATAAACCATTAGTCCAGTCATTCCAATAATGTAATCCTACTAATAACACCATAGTTGCAATAATCGGTTTCGACATAGGTAACACCACCTTGGTCAATGTGGTCAATTCACCTGCCCCATCAATTCTTGAAGCTTCAATCACTGCCTCTGGAATATTACTCTGAAAATAAGTGCGCATCATAATGACATAAAATGCTGACATTAATAAATTTGGTAAAATCAAAGCCAAATAAGTGTTTGAGATATTAAAATATCTAGACCACATGATATAGGACGGAACAATACCACCATTAAACAACATTGTAAAAAATACAATAAATGAAAATAAATTTCTATGACGTAAATCCCTTCTTGATAATGGATATGCAAATAAAATAGATATTATCAGATTTGTTGAAGTACCAATTACAGCAACACATATTGTAATAAAATAACCTCTTATAATATCATCAGAACCAGTTAACAAATATTTATATGCCGACCATGTAATGTCTTTCGGTAAAAGGGAATAACCATCTCTAATCAGTGTTGTTTCCGAAGTGATGGATGAAGAAATTAAAATCAAAAGCGGAAACACACAAAAGATACATAGTGATATCATAATAACATGGGTAAATATACGAAAAACTTTATTATTATCAACCATAATTTTCTTTTCACTCCTCTCTGTTAGAATAATGCATCTTCTTTACTAATTTTTGTAACAACGGCATTAGCAGTAAGAACTAATAAAAATCCTATAATTGACTGATACACACCTGCTGCCGAGGACATTCCAATATTGCTTGTCTGCATTAATCCGCGGTAAACATAAGTATCAATGGTATTTGTAATATCCAATAATGGTCCTGAATTCAAAGGCACTTGGTAGAACAGTCCAAAATCAGAATAAAACATACGTCCAATGCTTAGTAATGTTAATGTTATAATTGTTGGTTTTAAGCTGGGAATAGTTACATTCCAAATTCTCTGCCAACGGGTTGCACCGTCAATAGCTGCTGCTTCATAATAGCTACTATCAATTCCCACTACTGTTGCATAATAAATAATCGTACTGTAACCAAAACTTTTCCATACTTGAGTAGTTATCAAGATAAATGGCCAATACTGTGGTGAAGAATACCAACTAATCTTCTTATGAATTCCAAATAAAGGAAGTATTGTATTATTTAAGAATCCGGTATCTGTAGACAAAAGAGCATATACAAGATAACTAACAACTACAATAGAAATCAAATAAGGAATTAAAATGATTGTCTGATAAAGCTGCTTTGTTCGTTTGCTTGTTAGTTCGTTTAATAAAATAGCGATACAGATTGCTACAACGGGAGTCAATATAATAAAAACCAGATTATAACCAATTGTATTTCTCGTAATCAGCCATGCATCACCCTTAAAAAGGAATTCAAAATTCTTTAGTCCAACGTAGGGACTCTTCAATATACCTAATCTAAAATTCACCTGTTTAAATGCTATGATAATTCCAGTCATAGGAATATAGTTATTAATTAAAAGATAAATTAATCCAGGCACCATCATTAAATATAATGGCAAATGACGTTTATACTTTCTGGAAAGGCTTCCTTTCTTCTTATTTACTGTTGATATTGCCGTATTCATTATGCATCCTCCATTCTAAACATATCATTACCTTATTTCATTGAAAAGCTGTAGAGATCGGTCTCTACAGCTTTTCAATTTTTTGTGGTATTTATTTTTTAGCTGCCCATTCATCAATCTGTTTTTGTTTTTCCATAATAATGGTATCAATACCTGCATTCTTTAATTCCTCAACGAATTTTGGAATCGTAGCAGCTGGATCTAACTGACCGGCTAATAATGCAGGATTATATTTTTTCAAAACATTATTACATGCAGTTACTTCATTTAATACCATGGCATTATCAAAATTAAAACCTTTTGCAGGAGATTGAATTGCAGTGTCATTAAACTCTTTTAAATCTGCCCAAAGAGTTTCTTTGTCACCCTTCCATAAATAAGAGATCTGCTCATTTGGCCAACCCCAAGGCAATCTGGAATAACCAACTGTTGTAGAATCCTTACCTTCCGGATAACCAATTATACCCTTCTCTTTATCAACAAATTCATATTGAGTACCTTCAACACCGTTTATTAATAAGTTAGATACTTCTGGATCGTTATACATTAAGTTTAATAATGCCATCGAGCGTTCTGCATCTACTGTACTTTCTCCAATGCACCATGCAGGTGATAACTTAGAAGTTACAGAAATAGGATCTCTATATATCCAAGTAACAATTTCAGTTCCAATAGAATTGGTATTTTCTTCTTCAAAACCAACCTTCATATGTGAGAAACGTCCAAACGCTTTTCCTGACTTAATAAGATTATTACCACTTTCCGTATTAGAAGAACCGTCTGGCATCAATAAACCTTCTTTTCCCCAGTCATACATCATCTGTGTAGTATTCTTATAATAATCGCTTTCAAACAAATTCTCTACCTTCAAGGAATCACTAGTATAGGGATCCATCAATACACCAAAGAAGTCACCTAATTGATCAACCTCTAAATAGCTGTACATGCTACCAAAGTCAGGTACTACAGGATACATTTCAGGATGTGCTTTTTTTACTTTTACTAACACATCATGTAAACCATTAAAATCTTTGATCTCATCTAAATTAATGCCTAATTCATCTACAATATCTTTTCTCATCATAAATCCAAGACTCATGGCCTTGTCCTTATTCGGCGGAATAGCATATATATCGTTACCAACGGTATGACAAGCCAAATCAGCTGGTGGTATTGAATCATAAGTCTCTTTTCCATATTCCTGAAGTAAATCAGTTAAATTTTTGATCTGACCAGAATTTGCCAAAGTAGCTGTACTTAAATTGAAGGGTGAAAATACATCAATCTGTTCCCCTGATGCCAATATCAGATTTAACTGGGTAACATAGGAGCCAAATCCAATTCTGGTTAACTCAACATCACAATTAAGTTTTTCTCTTGTAATCTCGCTTAACTTCTCTGAAACCAATTCACATTGTGCAGTATCTGCGTCACCAAACATATACAGTTTTAATGTTACAGGTTCTCTATCAGAAAAATTTGTATCTGTAGAACTATCTGTATTACTCTCATCGGTACTTTGTTCTGTACCTGTCAGTGCTAGAGTAGCACTAGCACTGTTATCACTAACTTCATCGTTGCTTTTACTGTTTTTACTGCTGCATGCGGAACACAGTACCATAACCACCAAAGTAATTACTAATAATAACTTTTTTTTCATAAAATCCTCCTTCATTTAATTCAGAAAGGAATTATTCCCTTCATCATCTTCATGAATATATTATAAATAAACATGACATAGATTTTCTACTCACAAACAGACCTCCACATGTAGTATTACGACTTTTTACTTTCCATAAATGAAATACAAAACATTAATTGTTCTAATTACGACTTGTTTTGTTAGATTTAATATTAATTTCCTATTGCCAAATAGTATATGGATTACGCCAAAACGTACAAAATTCCTTACCTCCTATTCAGGAAAGTAAGGAATTCCACCTTGTATTTCTACTAATTCACACCCACATCTTCACTTCAAAATCCCCGTAATCCTTGACTTCCTAGCCTTTCTTTGAAAGCAACACCACTGTCTCCACATGCACACTATGCCCAAATTGATCCACCACTTGCACCTTAGATAATTGGTACCCTCTATCACACAGGTACTTTAAGTCTCTAGCTAAAGTTGCAGGATCACAGGACACATATACCACACGTTTTGGTGACATTTGAATAATCGTATCTAACAGACTTTCCTCGCATCCTTTTCTTGGTGGATCTATCACTATAACATCCGCATATAAGGAATTCTCATGATATTCTCTTGGCAGTATCTCTTCTGCTGCTCCAATGAAGAACTCTGCATTCTTGATATTATTGATTTCAGCATTTCTACGAGCATCTTCAATAGCCTGAGGAATAATCTCAACACCGTATACCTGCTTTGCTTTCTGAGCTAAAAACAAGGATATGGTTCCGATTCCACAGTACAAATCCCAAACCACTTCATCTCCATGAAGATCCGCATAAGATAGTGCCGTTTCATATAATTTTCTTGTCTGAACGGGATTCACTTGATAAAAAGAAACCGGTGATATCTGGTACTTAATATCACCAATATAGTCTGTAATATAGGGTTGTCCCCACATTGTTACTACCTTCTCACCTAGTATAACATTCGTTTTCTCTTTATTTACATTCACACTGATACTTGTCATATTGGGAATATCACAGAGACTTTGTATCAGTTCTTCTTTATGAGGAAGTTCTTTTCCATTGATGATAATGCACACCATGATCTCACCAGTCGTAAAACCAACTCGTGTTAAGATATGGCGTACTAATCCTTTGTTCTCTTCCTCATCATAGATGCTGATATGGTATTCTTCAAGGAAAGATCTAACTTTTCCCATGATTATCTCATTTATTTCAGTTTGAATATAGCAATGAGTGGTATCAATAATAGAATGTGTTCCTCCGGCATAGAAACCAATGATAACCTTACCTTCTTTATTTTTTCCCACAGGAAATTGAGCCTTATTTCTATAGTAATAAGGCTCCTCCATTCCAATAATAGGTTCCATCATAATCTCATCATGGAATCCGCCTATTCTCTCCAAACAGCTTTTTACCTTATTCTGCTTATATTCTAGTTGCTTTTTATAATCAAGGTGTTGAATACTGCATCCACCACATTTACCTGCTAATTCACATCTTGGTTTTACACGGTAAGGTGACTCTTTTATAAGCTCCAATAACCTTGCATAGCCATAGGATTTCTTCATTTTCATTACCTTAACTTTTGCTTTATCTCCAATCAAGGCATTCTTAACAAAGAGAGTATATCCCTGGTATTTGCCGATACCCTCTCCAGCTGAGCCAAGATCTTCAATATCTATTACTATTTCATCATTTTTATTAATCATTAATCTATCTCCTGCTGTAAAGGTAATGCTAAATAGTTGTTCTCTTAATGTTTGAATCAAAGAAACGGTTAAAACCGATCCACTCTGCTTTCTCATCTGCAGATCCAAACAATTCAGTCATAGTTTGGATTTTGGCATCTGTATTATCAGCAAAATTAAGTGCTAATGCCTCAACAATCGCCGGTTTCTTCGGTGAACCGTATTCTAATTCTCCGTGATGTGCTAATATACAATGTCTAAGTTCAGCTCCGAGCTGTATTGGAAAATTTGGAATTGTCTTTATTCTAGTACCTAGAATTTCTGCACCAAGGAAAATATGACCGAGTAATTGTCCATCATCTGTATAATCGTTTTCAGGGAAAGCGGATAACTCCTCCAACTTGCCAATATCATGGAACATAGCTGCCGCAATTAAAAGATCTCTGTTAATTATCGGATAATTATCTGCATAATAATCACAAAGCTTTACTACACCTAAAGTATGTTCTAATAATCCTCCAACAAATCCATGATGTACACTTTTCGCAGCTGAATGTTTCTTAAAGCGTGCTGCGAAGGTTTTATCTTCTACAAAAAAGCTTTCAGCCAACTTTTTCAAATGAGGTTCTTGTATTTTACTGATATACTTTAATATTTCACTATACATCTCTTCTATATTTTTATTTGTTATTGGCATGAAATCGGTCGGGTCGTATTCCCCTTCCTGGCTTCTTCTAACTCGCTTGATGCTTAGTTGAAGTGAACCCTGAAAACTAACCACCTGACCATCAACACGGATATAATCCATCGTTTCAAAATGATCGATACCTGCTGAAAGTTCCCATATCTTTGAATCTAGAGTTCCTGTTTTATCCTGTAATATTAAAGAATAATAATTCTTACCTGCTTTTGTTTTTAATGTTTGCTTCGCTTTACAGAGGTAGGTTTCAGAAACCATTTCTCCGTCCCGTAATTCTCCTATATATCTCATTTTAATACCAAGCCTTTCTAATGTATCCAATTAATTTGTTTTTGATTCTATCAATTTTAAACCTATTGAACGTATCCTATCCCTCATTATACCTTAGCAGACCTTTGTTTTCAACCTACTTTCGCATAAAAGAGCCTTCATGCCTCGTTTCTCGGCCTGAAAGCTCCTCAGCTTACTATATATTAATCGTTTTTCTTCGCTAATGTTACGTCAATCTCCATATCTTTGTAGGAATCTTTGGTGCTTCGTAGTATCGTAACTTTCACTGATGTCTTCGGTTTATATATTGATAATATACTGTTAAAAGTATTCACCGACATAAGTGGGGTATCATTGACCGCGAGAATAATGTCCCCGCTCTGTAATCCTGCTTCTAAAGCCGGAGAATCTGCCTCAACTTCAGTTATAAAGATACCATTATTGATCTCCACTTCCTTCATAGCTGCTTCTGTCATATCGGCACCTTTAATTCCAAAATAAATACGATCCGTATTATTAACTAAGCTCTCAATTATTTTCTTAATTCTAGAGATACCTATAACAGTATTTAATTCCTCATTTGATTCATCCTTCAGCTCGTTCGTAATAATTCCAATTACTTCACCGCTTAAATTAACGATGATCCCGTCACTGTTCTCATTATAGTTTATATCTGTATTAAATAAATCAATTTTATTATCTGTTATATATACGTTATAGCCCTTACTGGCTATAATGCCTAATTCCATGGAACCAACATACCCATTTGGGCAGCCCAAAGCCATAATTGGTGTGCCAATAATAAGGGAATAAGACTCCCCTAAGGTTGCAGCCTTTATATTTATAAGATTATTATATGGTATATTTACTAATTCTATAGCAAGAATCGCAAGATTAAGATCCTTATCGTAAGCTTGCATTTTAGCCTCTATTTGGAAATCATCAGCGAAAGTCACTTGAATATCTTTGGCATCCTTAATTTTATCTAAGCTTACTAGAATCAGCAAATCGGCTTCATTATTAGCTACAACTAAACCAGTTGTTGTCTTGGTTGACTCTATTTCATTCTCGAACGCACTCACACCACTATGAGTACTGGTTACGGTCACAAGGGAGCTACTCACCTTATCCGAAATTTCTCTAAGGTCGGTATAGATACTTGTTAAATCCGCAAGATCTGCCTTAATTACTTTTTCAATAACAACTTTATCTGGTTCTGAATCTACAGCGTTATGTTGTCCGTTCTGTGAATCTATTTCACTATCACCATTAGCGACATTACCATTATTCGTATCCACATCACTATCTTGTCCATCACCATCCTGTTCTTCGCCATCAACTGTTATTGATGGTGTAGGACTTAAGGAACCTGGTTTATCCTGGTTCGGACCTTCCGGTGACGCTGTAGGGAATTCCACTGTCTTCTTCCCCTGCTGTTTTCCTAAAAAATTACTAATTGTAGGTTCCGATACACAAAAGGCAACTCCAGCGACAATTCCAAAAATACCAGCTAATGTAATAGTCCATACAACAGAAAATAGCATTCTCTTAAATTTACTTTTCTTTTTGGATGTAATCTGCTCTTGAATAAATGAAAATTCTTTATCATCCTTTTTATTGTTATCTTCTGACATTTCATTTCTCCTTTAGGACAATCCGCCAATCCGTATGCTTATTTTAACACGTACTTATGAACAATATATGAATTAATTGTAAACAAAAGGGTTTTATTTATCTATTTTTAAATAATAGTTTTATTTTCATTGAAAGTAAGGTAAAATAAAGTATTGAAGAGATGTCTTATAACCCAACGTCTTTGTGAACTATTAAGATTTATAAAATGAAGCAATTGATATAGATAATATGGAGGAAGCTTATGAATGCGAAAGCTTTAAGAACATTAGAATATAATAAAATAATTGATAAGTTAATAGGACTTGCGGGCTCTGGATTAGGCAAAGAATTGTGTGGTGCCCTGCTCCCCAGTAATGATAGAAATGAGATCACGTTTAAACAAAAGGAAACCTCTGATGCATTAGCTCGAATTTTTCGAAAAGGCAGCTTAGGTTTTTATGGCATACATGATATACGCCCATCTTTAATGCGGCTGGAAGTAGGCTCTACTTTAGGTGCCGGAGAATTATTGCATATCTGTTCTGTGCTGGATACAACCTTACGGATTAAATCCTATGGCGGCAGAGAGAGTGATGTCAGCAGTGTCGATTCTCTGGAAGAAATGTTTACCTCTCTAGAACCTTTAAGCCCTTTGAATAATGAAATCAAACGTTGTATTATCAGTGAAGAAGAAATTGCAGACGATGCCAGTTCTGCTTTAAAAAATATCCGTCGATCCATGAAAAATGCCAATGACAAGATTCATGAACAATTGAATTCCATTGTGAGTTCGTCAAATACGCGGACTATGCTTCAGGAGAACATTATTACCATGCGTAATGGCAGATATTGTCTACCTATAAAACAAGAATACAGAGGTCAATTCCCTGGTATGATTCATGATCAGTCCTCTTCCGGTTCTACTGTCTTTGTAGAACCAATGGCTGTTGTGAAATTGAACAATGACCTAAAGGAATTAACCATTAAAGAGCAAGAGGAAATAGAGAAAATTTTAGCAGACTTAAGTAATCAAGCTGCGATAGAAACTGAAAATCTAACAACAGATGTAAAGATTTTATCTCAATTAGATTTTATATTTGCCAGAGCTTCTCTATCCAAGCAAATGAAGGGTAGCGAACCGATTTTTAATGATAATGGAATCATTTCTATTAAAAAAGGTAGACATCCTCTTATCGATCCTAAAAAAGTAGTCCCGATTGATATTTCTCTTGGCCGTGAATTCAATCTTTTAGTAATTACCGGTCCCAATACAGGTGGTAAAACCGTTTCCCTTAAAACCGTGGGGCTATTTACATTAATGGGGCAGGCAGGTTTACACATTCCGGCTTTTGATGGTTCCGAATTGGCTGTTTTTGATGAAGTGTATGCAGATATCGGTGATGAACAAAGTATTGAGCAAAGCCTTAGTACCTTTTCCTCCCATATGACCAATACAGTATCCATTCTTGAACATGCTAACTATAAATCACTTGCACTTTTTGATGAATTAGGAGCCGGTACCGACCCAACCGAAGGTGCTGCCTTGGCCATGTCCATTCTTTCCAATCTTCACAAAAGAAATGTTTGTACTATGGCAACTACACATTATAGTGAATTGAAAGTTTATGCACTTTCTACTGAGGGTGTCAGCAATGCCTGCTGTGAATTTGATGTGGAAACTTTGCGCCCTACCTATCGACTTCTTATTGGAATTCCAGGCAAGAGCAATGCATTTGCCATTTCTTCTAAATTAGGCTTACCAGATTCTGTTATCGAAGATGCAAAAGCTCTCATTGGTAAGCAAGATAAGAGTTTTGAGGATTTAATCAGTGATCTAGAGAAGAATCGTGTTACAATTGAAAATGAACGTTTAGAGATAAGCAGAAATCGAAAAGAAATTGAAGAATTACGTATGAATTTAGAACAAAAAAATGCGAAATTGGATAAATCGAAAGATCGAATCCTGGAAGAAGCAAACGAACAGGCAAGGAATATCCTACAGGACGCAAAAGACTTTGCTGACCGCTCCATAAAGAACTACAACAAATGGACGGCGGAAGGCGGTTTTAATAAGGACATGGAGGAAGAGCGTGGTGCTCTGAGAGAAAAATTATCTCAAACAGAATCAAAGTTAACAATTAAAAATAATAAAAAGACAAAAAAGTTGCATAAAGCAAATGATTTCAAACTTGGTGATGCTGTTAATGTCTTAAGCCTTGGATTAAAAGGAACTGTAAATAGTCTACCTAATGCAAAGGGTGATCTGTTTGTTCAAATGGGCATATTAAGATCTTTAGTAAACATCAGTGACTTAGAATTAATTGATGAACCAGTAATTACCGGTCCTAATATAAACCGCACCGGTAGCGGACAGATTAAGATGTCAAAGACAGCTACCATAAGTACTGAGATTAATCTAATAGGTAAGACGGTAGATGAAGCCTTATCTTTATTAGACAAATATCTGGATGATGCCTACCTTTCTCACCTTCCTCAGGTGACTATTATTCATGGCAGGGGTACTGGAGCACTAAAGAATGCTGTACAAGCTCACCTTAAAAAAACAAAATATGTGAAATCATATCGAATTGGTGCCTTTGGTGAAGGTGGTCAAGGTGTTACCATTGTGGAATTTATTTGATTAAGGAGGAGTCTTTATGACCATGAAACAAAAAATATTGATAGTAGATGACGATGTAAATATCGCTGAATTGATTTCCTTATATTTAACGAAGGAATGTTTTGATACTCTTATGGTTCATGACGGTGAAGCTGCTATACAAAGCTTTTCCTCTTACCAGCCTAATTTGATTTTATTAGACCTAATGTTGCCTGGGATTGATGGTTACGAAGTGTGTCGTGAGATTCGAAAGACCTCTTCTGTTCCCATTATAATGCTATCTGCAAAAGGTGAAATATTTGATAAAGTGCTAGGGCTTGAATTAGGAGCTGATGATTATGTTATTAAACCTTTTGACTCTAAAGAGTTAGTAGCTCGCGTTAAGGCAGTTCTTAGGAGATTTCATGCAGTTCCTGCTCAAGCACCTGTAGACTCCATTGTTTCAGAACAAACAGGAGACTATGTTACTTATCCCGACTTGATTATAAATCAGTCGAATTATTCCGTAATATATTTTGGTAACAACATTGAGATGCCTCCAAAAGAATTAGAATTATTTTATTTTCTGGCCCACCATCCGAACCAAGTATTCACCCGTGAACAACTCTTAGATCATATTTGGGGCTACGAATACATTGGTGATACCAGGACAGTTGATGTGCATATTAAAAGGCTGAGAGAGAAGATAAAGGATCATACCTTTTGGAGTATATCAACAGTTTGGGGTATTGGTTATAAATTTGAGATTAAAAAATAAGACTGATCGGAGGATAAAGGATTGTATGAAACGATATCTATGGGTTAAATTATTGATTTGTTATGTATTTACGGCTATATTTATGCTTGTAGTACTTAATACATATGGAGTTAACCGACTTGAAAATAGAATGATTAATCAAAAGAAATCTCTCCTCTATAACGAAGCAATCTTGATATCCTCCGAATATATGACTAGCTTTTACAACGAACAAATATCACTTAACAACTATCTGGCAACTCAGATAAAAGCTATCGGCACTTTCTTAGATGCCCGTATTTGGATTGTAAATAAAAATGGTATTGTTATATCTGATACTAATCCCCTTGAAAATGAAGATCAAGAAATTAACGTTCTTGAGATAGATCCTAATTTCTTAGATGAAACTTTTTCTGATCGAACTGTTATGAAAGGTGTCTTAGCAGAACCTTCCCTAAGTGTAGTTTATCGAGTAACTTACAAATATCAAATGCAGGGTTATATTGTGATGCATTCATCCTTGAGCGATATAAGGAAAAGTAGTATTTATTTTATTGACATTATAAACCTCTGTTTTTTAATCTTTTTAGGATTTTTATTCGTTATCTTCTGCTATCTACACAATATAACTGTTTTACCACTTAATAAGTTGAATAAAGCTGCATCAGAATATACTGCTGGTAATTATTCTTATGCAATAAACATGAAACAGCGAGATGAATTTGGTGATCTGGCTAATTCATTATCCTATATGGCAGGGGAAATTAATAATCTGGATGATTATCAGAAAAAGTTTGTGGCTAATATCTCACATGATTTCCGATCACCTTTAACGTCCATTAAGGGTTATGCAGAAGCTTTACAAGATGGTACAATTCCTTATGAGATGAAAGATAAATATCTTGGAATTATACTTTTTGAGACCGACCGTTTGAATAAGCTTACAACAAGCCTACTTGCCTTAAATAGCTTTGATAATAAAGGTACCCTGTTAGATATCGTATCCTTTGATATTAACAATATTATCAAAAAAATAGCAGAAAGCTTTGAAGGTACCTGCACACAGAAAAAGGTTACCCTAAACCTCATGTTCTCCTCCAAAGAAACCTTTGTAGATGCGGATATGGGTAAAATTCAACAAGTCCTTTATAATCTATTAGATAATGCAATCAAATTCAGTCACCACAATTCAAGCATAAAGGTATCCTCTGTTGAAAAGGGTGATAAAGTTTTTGTGTCTGTTAAGGATCATGGAATAGGCATACCAAAAGATAGTATTAAAAAGATATGGGAACGTTTCTACAAAACAGATACCTCTAGGGGTAAAGATAAAAAAGGAACCGGCTTGGGCCTTTCTATCGCAAAAGAAATCATGGCAGCTCATAATGAAAATATTAATGTAATCAGTACTGAGGGTGTTGGCACTGAATTTATCTTTAGTCTGCCTCGAACCGAAGGATTTCTTTTATAACCCACCCTACTTTTTAAACTTGCATATTTTAGGGTCCGTATTACCCAATATAATATTCTTTAATAAATCATAATTATTACCAATATCACCCTTCGGCAATATAAATACTCCACCCTCATTCAAATATAACACGATACTTTTTCTTATCTCCACCACCTTTTGCACTCCGTTCCAGGTTTTAAAAAGTGTATGATTATCTTGGCTAACATGTATACCCTGAGAATTCAATCTATAATGTATCAGATTTTTATAAAAAATCGAGGAATCCATCTGTTTTTTTGCCTTGTAAATAGTCAATAGCGGATAAAATCCAATACAAAATAGGATAACATAAATCAATAATCCCCTCTGCTGAGCATCCTCAACAACACCAGTTATCAATGCAATGATACCCACAATACTAATCATAACAGTAAAGATCCCTTTAAAGCTTTTATAAATGTTATATAATAGTAATTCGTAAACATTTCCAAATTTAAATAAACTACTTATTTTAATTTCCTTACTCATAATTTGCCTCCTAGTTCTTGAATGAAAACATTAGTACCCTAATTGTTTCCCAACAATAATTACCTTTATCCTGTCTTTAATAAATTGTCTCCTGATAATTACAAAGTCATTACATATTCTTTCAGTACTTTTACAGTCTATACAATATCCTAAAGTAGTACATGGAGTATTTTTATTTAATCTTTTAGCGTCAATTGGAGCAACATAATTCCTAACTCTTTTTTCTGCAAGTTCTAAATCCTTAACAATTTTATTTATACCAGTTACTAAGATAACCTGTTTAGGACCGTAAATCATCGGTGCAACTCTACTTCCATTACCATCAATATTATAAAGTTCTCCATCCTCAGTTAAAGCATTTGTGCTACATATAAATGTATCAGCAGAAAAATTTTGTATATATAATTGTTGTTTTTCTTCACTTGTAATGCCTTCTCTATACTTATCCAAAAAAGTATAGTTTCCATTACGAAGAAAATCTATAACACCTGTTTCAAAGAGAGTCATTGAATCACCAACGCCAACCACAGAATTATCAAAAATAAGTTCCTTTAGAATCTCTATTAATTCTATTTCGTCTTTAACATAAATTCCTGACATATTATGCTTTCTTAAATTATCTAAAGTTCTATCAATTTGCTTCTCCATATACCACAATACATCATTATCCATCTAAATAATATCCTTTCCATATTATATGTACCTTCTTAACAGAAGCTTAAATTCAGGTTTGCCGACATAAGAGATATGCTCAAATCTTCCATCATACTCCAACATTCTCATAAACCAAAATGTGACATCAGGTGATGTTACATAATCAAGAACCACCTGTACAGTCCCAACCTCTGTTATGAGTTTTGACAAGTAGAACATTATCCTACAATTGTAACCTAATTGTATTATTTTGTATATGACTTATTATATTATTATCACCATAATTTTACATACTCCCATATAACGAAAGGCCTACAGTATAAAGCCGAAAAAGTCTGTCAAAAACTACCTTGATTTGGTCAATAACTAACTTATCTTGCTCCTTAAATTCTATCAAAGAATACAGCAACATGAGGATTTGCGGGTATATATTAAGAAAGAATTTTTCGTTTGCGGAGACACTTACTTGAGAAATGTGTGCCTAGGGAAGACAACTTGTTGTCTTATCTAGGCACACATTTCTTAAGCAAGTGCTCGTAGCAACTGAAAAATTCTCTTAATATATACCCGCGAAGCCTCATGTTATCAATAACTTCAAATAGAATTTAAGGAACACGATGAATCACCCCTGTCCAAATCTAACTAATCTAAATTAAGACTTTCCATCATTTTTATTATTATAGACTTTCATCCCAAGTATGGTGATGAAGTTGTCCAATTTTATTCATTCCGACGAAATTATCCTGACGCAAGGCCTCATAGAGTACCACAGCCACAGAATTGGCTAGATTAAGCGAACGTATCTCGCCTATCATAGGAATACGAATAGCATTATCCTTGTTTTGCAAAAGAATCTCTTCTGGAATTCCTGCGCTTTCTTTCCCAAACATGATAAAACTATCTGGTTCGTAGCTTACCTCTGTATAGACATTCACAGCTTTTGTAGTTGCCATATATATTTTAGCACCCGGATTTTTAGTTAAGAAATCTTCGTAATTATCGTAGATAGTTACGTCTAGATCTTTCCAATAATCTAATCCAGCTCGTTTGATTTCCTTTCCACTTAATCGAAAACCTAATGGCTCTATTAAGTGCAACTTTGTTCCGGTTGCTACACAAGTTCTACCTATATTACCTGTATTTGCAGGTATTTCTGGTTCAAATAATACGATATTCATTTCAAAGCTCCAATCCTATCTGTCTTACACAATTGCAATGTTAATTTCAATTATCTTACCATCATCATAAATTAAGGGAATGCATATATTCTGTGTGTAGTTATTTGAGAATGACACATTACCCGTACAAAGGGTCGGAGGAGTTATATCAATTTCTACTCCTTTGGTTGAAAAAATAGTAGCGGTATTACCTAAAATCATGTTGCCTAACTCACAAATTGCACTAGTTGATAATTCATCTAGCTGAGAAATTGGCATCATAATCATCTTAGACGCTATGTTGCAGGCTACTTCATTCGTAAACGCAATCATTACTTGCCCACGTATTTCCCCCGTAATGCCAATCAATATAACTAAAGTATCCTCCGTAAACTCAGTATTTTTAATATATGGTTTACCGATTTTGGAGTCTACAAAGCACATATCTTTTAGTATCTTTGTAGAAGCAATCAAAAAGGGATTAATGTGCTCTGCGTTCATTCCTGCCATAATGGTTTCCTCCTAAGTTAATCCTAAAACAATTTTATCACATTTATATCCCATAATTCAACATAAAACACAAAATTCTTTATTTCTTATGTTTTTTAACAAATCTGTCAATTCTCTCAATTGCTATTTTTAGGTTCTCGATAGAATATGCATAGGATATTCTTAAGAACCCTTCCCCACATTCCCCAAACGCAGTTCCCGGTACAACTGCAACTTTTTCCTCTTTTAGTAAGGTATTTGCGAATTCATCTGAACTCATTCCAAGACTTTTTATACACGGAAAAACATAAAAAGCACCATATGGTTCAAAACACTCCAATCCCATTTCGGAAAAAGCATGAATTAAATATTTTCTTCTTTGGTCATATGCATCCCGCATCATTTCAACATCCGGATCTCCATTTTTTAAAGCTTCTACAGCTGCATATTGACTCGTGGTTGGAGCACACATAATAGCAAATTGATGAATCTTAATCATCTGCTCTATAATGCACTTAGGTCCTACTGCATAACCTAATCTCCATCCAGTCATGGCATAAGATTTAGAAAAGCCATTAATTAGTATTGTTCTCTCTTTCATACCCGGAAATTCTGCAATCGATACATGCTTTTTTTCATAAGTTAGTTCTGAATATATCTCATCCGATATAACAATTAAGTCTTTCTCTACCACTATCTTTGCAATATCTATTAAATCCTCATACTCCATAATAGCGCCTGTTGGATTATTGGGAAAAGGCAGAATAAGAACTTTTGTCCTGTCCGTTATTGAATTCAACAATTCTTCTTTGGTTAACTTAAATTGATCTTCTACCTTGAGTTCAATAATTACAGGTTTCCCACCTGCTAAGACAACACAGGGTAAATAGGAAACGTAACTTGGCTGTGGAATTAATACTTCATCGCCAGGATCTAGCATAGCCCTTAAAGATATATCAATTGCTTCACTACCACCAATTGTAACTATTGTTTCGTGATTTGGATCATATTGTAATTGATATCTGCGATCTAAATAATTGCAGATCTCATATTTTAATTCTTTTAGGCCTGCATTTGAGGTATAAAAAGTTCTCCCCTTTTCCAAGGAATAGATCCCTTCCTCTCTAATATGCCAAGGGGTGTCAAAATCCGGTTCACCAACACCCAACGAGATAGCATCCTTCATTTCACTAACAATATCAAAGAACTTTCTGATACCGGAGGGTTGTATATCAACAACTAATTTTGATAATGGGTCTCTCAAGGTGTAATCAACATCCTTTCATCGTTTTTCTCGTGAACTAAAGGCATACCGTGCTCTTTATACTTCTTTAAGACAAAATGAGTAGCCGTGCTTAAGACAGCCTCCATAGGTGCCAGTTTACTAGAAACAAAGTTGGCAACCTCTTTCATACTCTTACCCTCTATAATGACCGTTAAATCAAAGCCCCCTGACATTAAATAAACGGACTCTACTTCATCAAATTTATAGATTCTTTCCGCAATTTTATCAAACCCCTGCCCTCTTTGTGGAGTAACCTTCACTTCAATTAATGCTGTAACTTTCTCGCTTTCAGTCTTATCCCAATTTATTAAGGTTGGATATCCGCAGATAATCGTTTCCTCTTCAAGCTGATGAATAGTTTCAATAACCTTTTCCTCTGTACTTCCTAACATCGCAGCTAAATCTTTTGATGTCAACTTACTATTCTTATCAATGGCATTTAATATTTTCTCTCTCATAAAAGCATCCTTTCTACGATAGTATTGCTGCTGTTCAAATCTATTTTTAAGGAATGGCTGTATTATATTTTTAGATTACTTTACTTTATATAATTCATCGCTCTTTGGAGGTACCAAAAAACGTTTCTCTTCTTCATTCATAACAACCCGGTCATTCCCCTCAGTAATTCTTCCTATCACAGAAGCAGGGATTCCATTTTTCTTTAATTCATCAACCAATGCATTGGCTTTATCCGTTACCATAAGCATTACACCGCTTGAAATTAATTGATACGGATTAAGGTCATAGAACTCACATAGTTCCACGGTTTCTTGTTTTAAGGTTATTTTTTTAATATCTACTTCAATTCCAACTCCTGAAGCTTCTCCTAATTCCCATAAAGCCCCAAATAAGCCTCCTTCTGTTACATCATGCATAGAGGTTACACCCTGTTTTCTAGCAATCTTAGCTTCTTCTACTACAGATATATGTTCAATGAAGCTTTTTGCTCCATCTATAAAATCCTCGGTATATTTACTTAAAAGTTCCTTTTCTTTTCTCTTGGCGATAATAGCTGTTCCTTCTAATCCCGCCCATTTTGTCATTACAATCTCCTGCCCCGGTAAAACACCAGCAGTTTTAATCATATGCTCTTTTGGCATCTTTCCAACACCGGTAACTGTAATAATTGGTTGATTAACAGCAGCAGTAATCTCTGTATGACCACCCATAACTTCAATATTTAGTTTTGCACAAACTGTATCTATTTCTTTCATAATACCTTTAAGTTCTGATTCCTTGCTGCCTTCTGGTAGCAAAATAGTTAACATAATGCCAATTATCTCAGCACCATTAGATGAAATATCATTCGCAGTGATATGTACTGCAAGGGTACCTATATCCTCTGTTGTTCCGGTAATTGGATCTGTTGATATTACAAAAACTTCATCCCTTTCCAATTCTATAACACTACAATCTTCTCCGACACCTGGCCCTACAAGAACTTCCGCTCTTCTATGCTTTATTTGTTTTAAAACGGATCTTTTTAATACTGTTTCAGATACTTTTCCAATCTCCATATAACCTCCTGTTTACCCTGTAAGAAATTATTTCATAATAGAAAGAATATGAGAATGAATATCCATCGGAATTCATTCTCATATTCAAAAGAAATTAATCCATTATTCTTAACTACCCATAATAGATTCTAGTTCTCACTATTCTCTTCTGGATCTTCTTCTGTTTGATCACCCTCAGATTGATTTTCATCGGTATTATCTTCTTCTGTTTGATCTTCCTGGATTTCTTCCACAGGTATTTCTTCCACAGGAATTTCCTCAACTTCAGGTTCTTTTACCGGTTTTTCAGGTTTCACTTTCATTGTTCCAACTGTCACATATCGAGGAGATGCATTATAGGTGCTCTTATTCACCCTTGTTCTACTTATCTCAACACCATTCTCATATACTATTTTGTATAATTCTGCTACATAACCTATGTGTGCAGACTGAGTTGTTAACTCATAAGTAGTTGGCTTTGTTGGATCCTTCGTAATTACATCAGGGCCAGGAGCCTTTTCATTCAAGACAACCGTTTCAAACTTAATTTTTCTTTTATTTGTATCTCTAGTTTCCTCACCCCAGATGTTAAAAGTAATTGTTCTTCCGACGGTATATACTTCCACAACGATTGGTGTCTCTTTATTATTTTTAAATTTTAAATCTTTCCATGTTCCTGCAATTGCTGCATCTTTTGACAAATCAGCATAACCTATCGTCATAGAATGAGATGCTCGTTCCACTACTTCTAATTCTGATAATAATACTGCATTGTAAAGAGTTGTAGTTACCTGACATGCACCACCACCAATACTATCAACAACTTTGCCATTCGCATAGGCGCCTGCTTGAAAATAACCATTTGATGTTGTAAATGGAGTTAATTTCTCATATGCTGAGAATACATCTCCAGGATAAAGAACCGTGTTGTTAATTAACCTTCCACCATTAGCAAGGTTTCCTGCTCTATCTGCAGAAGAAGTAGTATAGGTAGTTGAGAAGGTACCCAATATAGTATTACATTTCTCAACCATTTCCTTTGTATATTTAGGTTTATCATCAACTACTATAGCGCTAAGCTCTATATCTTGTTGATTCCAATTCTCTAAAACAGCTTTCTTTATTGCAGCAGTAGTCTCATTCGCTTCAAGTTTTCTACCAACAGAATGATCGGTATATTGGAACTCCCCATTCTTTCTCGTTATCGTGGCATTGACTGCCGGTACATCATACGAACTGCATTTGTTTTCTACGAATTCTGATATCTTTTCATCATTAATCGTAAATTCCAGATTGTATACTAAATTAGTTTCTTCAATGTCTCTAAGCTCTTTATATCGCTTAATAAGATTACCTAATTTTCCAATTTCCAAAGCTTCTTCTATATAATTGTTTGCCATATAATCATAATCAAGATCACCAAATGTTATGGTTTCAGAATTATCATCTACCTTAACAGTTATCTTTTTACTTTTTAAATCATCCACATAGTCTTGTACTGCTTGCTTTGCCTCGCCTACGGTCAAACCTCCGATAGGAATGGAATCTATATAAACACCTTTAGTAATGACTTCATCCTCCGATGCTGCCAAAACCTTTGAACTAATTGTCGTGGAAAATACACAAATTGCAAACAACAGTATAGTAGTGAATATGATTTTTCTCTTTTTCATCGCCTCTTGCCTCCTTTTCACATGCTAAAACTTATTGTATCATAATCTTTAGAATTATCAAGATAATATTTATTGCAGTTTGACATTTTCACATATATTATGTATATTCATAATAGACAGAAAAAAACAAATTTCTACATGATTGCGCCCAAGATTACGGGTATTATCATTGATAATACGATAATCAAAATAATTGTTGTTGATATAATCCTTTTTACTTTTCTATTATTAAAATTCATTGTTTTCACCTCTTTTATTATCATATTTAGGAAGGATGTACTTATTATGCTGTTTATTATAGCCGGTTTGCTCTTATTCTTTTACCTTTGGATGCGTTTTGGAAATGCGAAAGCAAACCGTAAAATCCAAGAAGAGAAAAATGCATTTTGGGAAAAAGAAAATGTATCTAACACTACTAGAAAGGTAGATATTTCTGGATTAGACTATCTTGTTATACCAATAGATTGTCTTCCTTTTACCGAAACTACCGATGAAGTTCTAATCTCTCTGCAGAACTCCATTACTGCTTTATCCCAAAGGCCAATTTTAAATCTGACCGGTTTATCAAATACCGATTTAAAATTAAAATATGGGGTTGCTAATATTACTTTACTTTCTGAATATGACAGTAATTATACCTTATTAGTAAACAGCCTTTATCAATGGGGTTCTTATCTCTATGAACATGAAAAGATCCCTGAAGCTACTACCGTACTTGAATTTGGTGTACAGTGTAAAACTGATGTCAGTAAGCATTACCTCTTACTTGCCACAATTTATAAGGATGCAAACAAACCGGAAAAAATTGATAATTTAATACTTGTAGCTAATTCCTTACAAACCCTAATGAAAGATTCCATTTTATCTGCTCTGAAAGAGATAAAACTATCCACTTATTTAGCTTAAGTAATTTTGTACTAGTCTATTCTTCCATTTCCTAAAATGATTCTGTCAATCCATCTCGATGCTTCGCTTTGCGTTAATGTATCTATCGATGGTATCAAATCTATTTTATGATATTTTAGTAAATCTATCAAGTAAATTTTTTGCTTTTTTGTAATAGACTGAACTTTTTTCACCTTATAATTCAGCTGTTTGGGACGAAAGGCATCTGGATTGTCATTGAAAAAGTTATTACATAGCTTTACATACAGCATTGCTGTAGCTTTTGCATCGTCATATGCTCTATGTGCATGATTATTATTTATATTATAATATCTACACATGCTTTCAAGGCTTTTGCTATCTAAATCCCTATGCAGTTTTCTACTAAGCTCTAGTGTATCGATACCCTTTTTTTCAAAGCCTAAGCCTTCTTTTTCTGCAGCTGTTTTAATAAAACTATAATCAAACATGACATTGTGTCCGATTACCACATAATCTTCTGCAAATTCTAAAAAAAGTTTAATTACAGTAGCCGCTGTGTCTGCATATTCAAGCATGTCATCATCAATACCGGTAAGTTTTGTAATAAGTGAAGGTAATTTTATCTGGGGATTAATTAATTTAGAGAAATGTCCCACCACTTTTCCTTCCTTTACCTTTACTGCACCGATTTCTATAACCCTATCCTGCTGAGGATTTAAGCCGGTGGATTCTATATCAAAACAAACAAATGTAATAATTCTATCTTTTTGATTTTCCGCTCCCATAATCTACTTCCCCACCCATTTACACAAATCATACAAAAAGCATTCACAACATTTCGGACTTCTAGCCGTGCACAGTGATCTACCATGAGTAATAATCTGTATATTGTACAAAATCCAATGGTCCCTAGGAAGCAATTCCATCAATTCATATTCAATCTTTTCAGGATCCTCTTCTTTGACAAATCCAAGTTTATTTGATATTCTCTTAACATGAGTGTCTACCACAATACTAGGTTCCTGGTATATATTTCCCCTGATTACATTAGCAGTCTTTCTTCCAACACCAGCAAGCTTCGTAAGCGACTCAATATCACGTGGAACTTCACCACCATAATCAGCGATAAGTGCTCTAGTACACGCAATTATATTCTTTGCCTTATTATGATAAAATCCTGTTGAATGAATGTCCTTCTCCAATTCATTTATATCAGCATTCGCAAATGCTTCTAAAGTTTCGTACTTAACAAACAGATTCTTTGTCACCAAGTTTACTCTTTCGTCGGTACATTGCGCACTCATCATCGTTGCAATTAATAACTGCCAAGGAGTTTCATGGTTCAGATAACATTTCAAATCTGTTGTATAATGTTGATCTAATAATTCTAAAATCTTATTTATTCTTTCTCTTTCTGCTTTCGTAATTCTCTTCTTCGCCATTCCTGCCTCTTTTCAGTACCAAACTTTACTAATTACACATTTCCAATTCGTTTACAGTTCTATCAGTTGGGTTCTTGCCTCAGAATTCAATGGGTTTCGATGCATATAATCATATAACATAAATTGATCTGTTTGTTCAGCTAACCCTGTTTCAGCAACAAGTAACACATCAATATCAAAATGTTCAAGATGTAGATACTGCTTTAATTGTCCAAGTTTTGCATCTGTTGGCTCCATCATCAGACACTCCATTACCTTCTCCTCATTAAAGTAAAAATCTCGATATCGCTTTTTATATATTTCTTGATCCTCGGCAAAAGCCGGACGGCTCTTAAGATTTTCCCTAAGATATAAATCATGCACTAATATACTACGAAAAGCATTTATATCAAAGGTTGTAACTGTAAGAAACTCTTGCTCTTTCATAAAATCTATTAGTATCTCATATCTGCGAATTCTAGCTTGATTTACGCCTTGCAGCTGATTTCTCTCATAATAGCTTCCTATTGCTTGATATAGATCAAATGGAGATTCAAAAAAGTGCAACATATACTTTATAGCATAAACAAACTGTCCACTGTTATAGTAGATTTCTACCATGTCCTCCACAATTTTCAAGTGAAGTACCTCGTCATAACTTAACCATTTTGTATAAAGCACTTCATAAGGCGATACACTTTTATAGACTATTCCATACTCCTTGCTATCTTCGTACATACTTGATCCCTTTAGTACTTTCAGAAATCCAAGCTGAAGTTGATCCGGTTTTAAGGCATATACGTCGTTAAAAGAAAGCCGAAAAGTGTCATAATCTTCATATGGCAACCCTGCTATCAAGTCTAAATGTTGATGGATATTATTACCTTGTTGAATACGATTTACTGCATGACCAAGCTTGACTAAATTCATTCGCCTATGAATTGCTTCTATTGTCTCATCGTTTGTAGATTGTACTCCTATTTCCAGTTGTACCAATCCTTTTCGCATGGTATTTAATAAGGACAATTCCTCTTCATCTAAAATATCTGCAGAGATTTCAAAATGGAAATTCGTGATTCCATTATCATGCTCCTTAATGTAATTCCAAATAGCAAGAGCATGAGCCCGATTGCAATTAAAGGTTCTATCCACAAATTTAATCTGCGGAACCTTGTGAGTTAAGAATACGTTTAATTCTTTTTTTACTAATTCAATGTTCCTTATTCTAACATTCTTATCAATTGAAGATAGACAATAGCTACAGGAATAAGGGCAGCCTCTTATAGATTCATAATATATTATCTTATTTTCAAAATCATTCATATTCTCATATGGGAAAGGCATGGTGCTAAAATCCATCTCTGGCCTTATTTGTGTTGAAGTAACAGCTGGTGCTTGATTCATGCCAACTTCACTAATGTAAGCTGTATTGCGAAAAACTAAACCTTTTACTTCATTCAGCTTTCGTTTCCCGGCTACATAATAATCAAGGAGTTCCTTAAATGTTTCTTCTCCTTCACCAATCATAATACCATCTATATTCTCGGTGTTCTCTACGCGTTTCATTGCGTCATAGGATACTTCAGGACCACCTAACCAGATTTTAGTATTAGGCAATAATTTTCGAAGTTCTACACATAATTCTTCCACCATTGCAATATTCCATATGTAACAGGAAAATCCAAGGATATCCGGTTTTTTCTTATAGATTGCTTGTAATATATCATCTGTATAATTATTAATTGTAAATTCAGCAAGTTCAATCTGCCCGCGATATTCCCTTGCATAAGCTCTTAAACTATAAATCGCTAGGTTCGTGTGTATGTATTTTGCATTAATTGCTGTTAGTAATATTTTCACTGAAAAGCTCCAATCTGTGCGCTTTCGTACGCTCTCTGTCCGCTTAGGAAGGCAATGTATTAAAAATACAGCTGTATTCTATTTTAGCACAATTTTAGGTAAAGTAAAGACTTGCAGTAATACGGAATACTGAAAAGTCTGAGAATGTTTATTCCATTTGGTTGGCGAGTAGCTGTAGTGTATCTTAAATTCTATTTAATTATTGATAACATGCGGGTTCGCGGGTATATAGTAATATAATTTTTCAGTTGCTATGACACTTTCCTTCCATTGTGCGCTTTGATAAGTCAACAAGTTGCCTTCTCTAAGCGTACAATGGAAGGAAAGTGTCGCCGCAAACGAAAAATTATTTATTACTATATATCCGCAAACCCGCATGTTACTGAAGTTTTTGGAGAATTTAAGATACAAGTGCAGTTAATGTGCCAACCAAAGTAATAAAGTTTGTGGGAGACTTTTCTGAGCTTTCCTGCTGGATATTAATGTATTAATTTACACAATTAGTTAGAAAACTTTATAGTAGGGTTTTTCTTCGCCTAGTAGGAAGTATCTTAGATAATCATCCATTAATATGCTTGCTAAAGATAGGAAGAACCATATATTAACATATAATAGGCATATTTGACCCATTACATTATATGGTAATTGAGAATAATCCCACACATGTAGGCCTAGCCATACGTTTACTATCAGGCCTACTACAAATTCTACTGTCGTAATAATTACTGCTGAGATAACCATTTGGCTAAGAAGAGCAATTTTACGTGGGAACGCCTCATTTAATAATCCAATGAGGACAAAGCAGATACCTCCGGCAACTAGCATTGAGATATGGGTAAAGCCTCTAAATAATATTTCTAAACCACAATATGCATAGCCACCAATAAAGAAAAGAAGGATGTATTTTAATGTATTATTATATAATTTAATCATACTAATTCAGCCCTTTCATAGTAAAATTCATCGTTGTCACAATTAAGGCATTTTAATATAGTATACTCAGATTATATTAGAAATATTAAAAATACAATTGTTCATAAAGATTTTTGGGCAGCAAAAAAGCGGGTGATGGGAATCGAACCCACGTATCTAGCTTGGAAGGCTAGTGTTCTACCATTGAACTACACCCGCGTTTGTCTTTTTTTGTTAATTTAATTTTTTCATTTTATTTGTTAGAAATTAGTGCCGGCGACCGGAATCGAACCGGTACGGGAGATTAGTCCCGCAGGATTTTAAGTCCTGTGCGTCTGCCAGTTCCGCCACGCCGGCATCTATATGATTAAAAAATCTTCTCAATCATAAACTTTCTGACAAGAATGAATTATACCATAATAATATTCTTTATTCAAGCATTTTATTATATTTATTTGTATCGCGTTTTGTCGCCGTTTGTGTCGTGTTTATTGGTTCCATTTTTGAGGGAGATTATCTGTACATTTTTCTGTTTTTATATTTCTAATATCATACTTTGGTGCCTTAGGAAAATGTACCCTGAAAGGTAGAGGCAAAATAAAAGGTCTCTACCTTGTTTTCTAAATAGTGTATATGCAACGCACATTTTCTTAATTTCCTGTACTCTCATATTTCGCAATACCATGATTGAACATTTTAACTGAAAGGAACAAAAAAATGCTAGAAACTACAGGACTAAGAAATACAAAATATGGCAGATTCCCCTTATCAAGAAGGAACGTAGCCGGATAAAAACTTACGAAAGCATATGGAACAATAAAAGTAAAAATAAACTGAATAATACGTGGATAAATTGAGATTGGATATTTTGTAAATTCGCTGAGTTTTAAAATAAACGTAGGCAATGACCCGGAATTTACCTGCTTCGTTACAAGTGCAACGCTATTGCCGAAAAGCAACATTGAAAAATGTATAGGCAAAGCTGTTATAAGTAAAATTAGGAAGCCTGCAATACGTGCTGTTGATATTACCCCTGAGCAATGTAACAATGCCTGTATAAAGAAAATAAGTGCAGTTATAAAATTCCCCAATCCATGTATACCCACTGATGATACAAGTATTTGGAGGAGGACAGGAAAAGGTCTGAGCAGATAGATGTCAAGCTTTCCTTGTCCGGCAAGACCTGCTATTGACCAAATTCCCTCAAACAGTAATTCTCCCAATCCTATCACCATGGACATGGTTGCGTATATAAGGACAATTTCCCAAAATGACCAACCGGCTATATCCGTAATATTTTGAAACACTGCCCAGATTGCTGCATATCCTGAAAATTGCATAATTGCCATTGCCAAAATACGGATTATAGTATCCACAGGATATTCAAAAACTGTTTTCAGATATTGAGCAGTATATTTAGCATATAGTATAAAAAATCTTTTTGTTTTTATCATCTGTCAGCCTCCGTTTATTGTTACTTTGCGTATAAACAAAGAATATAAAAGCTTACCAAGTGCAAAAAGAGCAATTATCCACAAAAATCCCATTCCCATAAGCATCATGGAATCTATGACGTTATAAGCTCCGAGAAATATATTGGCGGGAATATCTACAATATATTTAAAAGGCATCGTATTCAGAACTGAACGTATTGCCGGTGGAAAAAATGTAAGTGGTATTACTGCCCCGGAAAGCAAGTTTGTTATTGCCTGCCTTGCCCATGAAACTCCCACATAGCTCGTTGTATAGAAACAGAACATACTGAAAATATAGATTATACCGAACTTGCATAGTATTGAGAAAATAAGACTTAGTATAAACAACAGCCATGTTGACACGTGGGTTGGCATAGGTATATCAAAGATAAACTTAATTGGTATTGCCAGAACTATAACGACTATAGATTCAAAAATAGTAGAACCAAGACTTTCTGAAAGCCTTGCAAATTGGAAGCTAAACGGTTTCACCAATTCCATTTCTACAGTTCCATCAAGTATTTTCTTTGAGAGTCCTGATTCTGCATACCATGAAAGAAAAGCATTTGATATAAAAGAAACAAAAAGATAGGTCTTCATGTTGTCCCACGAATATGTAGCTATACTCTCCCTGCCCAAATATATATACTTCCACAGATAAAATGAGGCAAAGAACAGCACAAAGGTTATCCCTGTAGATATAATAAAATTCGTGCGGTATGCTATTGCGCACTGTGCCGATGTTTTTATAAGAGCAATATATTTTTTGATTTTCATAATTGGCTCTCCTGGGCATCAAGCTTACCGAGATATAATTTCTCAACTATATCCTCTATACCCTCTTCTGATATAGATATCTCCCCAACTTCACCATATTTGGAGAAGTTCGAAAGCACTCCAGTTGTACCTATTTTCTTTGGATTATACTCTATCCTTATACGTTCGTCCTGCTGACGTGAAACAGCAAGTATTGCTTCACCGTTCTTTTCAATAAGACCAATATCAAAACCATCAACAGCATCGAATTCGATTGTCATTATTTTCTTCGTACTGTACGTACTAAGCATTTCGACTATAGATCCCTGATATATTATCCTTCCCTTATCGATAATGACAACCTTCTTGCAAACCTCATGAATGTCCTCAAGATCGTGCGATGTTAGCATAATAGTTTTATTCAGGTTTTGGTTAACCTCCTTAAGGAATGATCTAACAGCTTTTTTACCCATAATATCAAGACCAATTGTAGGTTCATCAAGAAAAAGTATCCTCGGATTATGAAGAAATGAAGCCGCCAAATCCGCCCTAACTCTTTGCCCCAGTGAAAGCTGCCTTGCTGATTGGCTCATAAATGAAGACATGTCAAGTAACTCAACAAGGAAATCAAGTTGCTTTTTATATTTTTCATCCGGCAACTCATACACATATTTAAGAAGTGAAAAGGTTTCTTTTATTGGTAAATCCCACCAAAGCTGCGTTTTTTGCCCAAACATAACGCCTATGTTATATGCATTTTTAACTCTGTTTTTATTTGGTACATGTCCGCATACTTTTACATCACCGGAAGTTGGTTGTAATATACCCGCGAGCATTTTTATGGTAGTACTTTTACCTGCTCCATTTGAACCAATATAAGCTACAGATTCTCCCTCATAAATCTGTAGATTAACATCCTTAACGGCATACTTTTCAGAGTGTTTAGGTACAAATAAGTATTTAACCGCACCAGAAAGTCCGCTTTCTTTCTTCGGTATTATATACTTTTTTGTTAAATTTTTTGCTTCAATAATAATTTCTTGATTATCCATTAATAACTCCTCTTTCCCACCTAAAAATCAATCTTATAGAACCCCTTAATGCTTTATAGTATATTATATCACCATTTTTTTCCATACACAACGCAAATATTTAAACAACGCAAATATGTAAATATCTACAATTATTTTAGTGTTTTTATTTTATTATTTAATTTTTATTTATGAAAATCACGGCAAAGGCAGTAAGGATGATTAAGGGTATCAGAAAAGAAGCATATGACTGTGAGCCATATATTTCAGGAAGAAGTATGGATGAGGTTATGGAAGAATACGAGCTGACTCAGATAAGGTCTGTACTACAGTTTAAAGAAATCCACCAAGTTATCCAGCTGCTCTGCACTCTTTTTGTTTTCCTGTACCTGTTTTAAAACATCATTTGCATCATAAGCAACACTGCCGATTTTTTCAGCTATATCCATTGTTCCCTGGGCTCCTTCTCCTGCCGCTGTTGTTATCTCGTCTATTGCTGTTCTGATTTGCTGCATTGCCTCATGCAGTTTTTCAGCAACCTCATTTATTTCCGTTACAACATCCCGTACACTGTCAGAATCATCCACGTATTGGTTGCTTGTATTAACCAGCATCTCGTAGTCTTTTAACACCTGGTTATCCACAAAAGCTAACAGTTTTGCGGAATCCTGCACCACATTTTTCACTGCATCGGAAACATTATTTGATATGTCATTAATTCTGGAAACCGCCTGCTTTGAATTATCAGCCAATATACGTATCTGGTCGGCTACAACAGTAAACCCTCTTCCGGCTTCACCGGCCCTTGCTGCTTCAATGGATGCATTTAATGCAAGCAAGTTGGTTTGTGCCGTTATTTGTATGATTGTCTGGGTCAGTTCTTTGATTTCTTCAATAGCCTCCGTCTTTTGGATGGACTCCCTTAATTGCTTATTTGTCTGATGGTAGATTTCAGAAGTATTCTTATAAGATTTTCCAGTTTCTTCTTTCAGTTTTTCTGCTCTGCCTTTAATTTCTTTTGCAAGCCTTTCACCGGTTGCAGTTTTTTCCTTCATATAGGTTACTTCTGTTTCGATTTCATAGGTTGAAGCATTCATTTCTTCTGTCGCTGCTGAAGTTTCCTGCATACCTGCCGATAATTGCTCTGTTGTAGCAGATATTTCTTCTATATTCATATTTACTTTTTCCATATTTTCTACTGACTGGTTTACTTTTGTCTTAACCTGCTCTGATTCCTTTTTTATTCCTTTTATGATTTCCGACATTTTTAACTGCATGTTTTTGGAGGAGTTTGCGATTTCTCCTACTTCATCCTTTCTTCGCAGCAACTGATTTTCAAACTCAAAGTTAAAATTACCATTTTCCATTAATCTGAGCCTGTCCTTCACCTTAGAAATACCTCTTGCGATAGCCGTTCCAAGGAAAAACGAGATGACAACTCCGATTAGCAGCATGCCGGCTGACAATAACCCAATAAGCACCATAGCCTTTGAAATGTGTTCATTGACTACATCGGTATAAATTCCCACAAACCAGATACCGATTACTGCTCCGCTTTTGTCTTGTAGGGGTACATAGTAGGTTACAGCTGGCTTTCCCTGTATATCTGCCGTTCCGGAATAGATCTCTTTCTGTTCCAGCACCGTCTGGATTACCATTTCAGATGCTTTTGTGTTTATCTGTCTTTTACCGCCATCGTCCTTCACATTGGTTGATACTCTTGTATCGTTCATGAATATTGTTGCCAGAATCGTGGTACCCGAAGAAAATTGATCAATAATTTCATGGTTATCGTTTATAACAGTATCACCTTTATACAGCACTCCGTCCTGCACCGACCAGTCTCCTGGATATGCCGTATCAATAAGCTGCAGTCCCATGTTGGAATAATTCTTAATTTCAGACTCGTATTCTGCGTTAACCAGATTTTTTATCTGGATATATGTAACTAACATAATTGCAACTGTTAATATCAGAATTGTAAAAATTGAAGTACCTGTTATTTTCCATTTAATTTTCATAAGATCATCCTTTCCATAATGTTATTAGTTGTTAATTTCTATGCTTATATGATATAATGAAAGCGGAACGAGGAATTGCAAGCTTGCTTGCAGATTCCGACTGAAGCAACAAGATCATGAACACGCTTTCAGTTCATGATATACTAGCGTCAGATAAAACGTTATGGGTCAAAAGTATACTTTAATTACCACATTTTGTAATTTCATCCTGTTACATACATACGAGGTTAATATGGAAAATCATGATTCGATCGATAATATAATATTGGACTTTAATTTTATAGAAAATTTGTATGAGAGTATCCGTTTGGTTGATCCCATAGAGAAAAAAGTATACAAAGTACTAAAAAGTTCCAATAAAGTTACGAAGGCAGATCATAACTGCTATGACTTCTGGGAAAATAATAGGGTTTGTGAAAACTGTGTTTCGTGCAGAGCCCATCTCCAGAATAAAACCTTTACAAAGATTGAATATAATCAATCAAGCATCTATATAATGACCGCTGTACCGATGAACAATTATAGTTTGGTTTTGGAATTAATGCAGAATGTCTCATCCGATTATATTAATCACAGCAAGAAATTCGATGATATTATTAAATTAATCAAAAAACAAAATTTATCTATTGTAAAAAATACATTGACGAATTTATATAACGATCATTTCATATTTGAAAGGCTGCCCCACGATATAGCCTTTTCCTACCGTGAAAACACCAATGTTATTCTATTTATCATAAAAATCAAGGATATGGATTATATCAATAACATTCATGGCTATCCCGCGGGCGACCAAATTATTAAAGAAGTGGCAAGGGTTTTAAAGGGACTTCCCCGCCATGAAAAGGATTGGATATCAAGTTACCGGGGAGTACGGTTTGTTCTTGTAATGCATGGCATGAATGAGAATCAGGTCGGACGGATATGTAATTATATCTATGAACGGGTTAATAGTCTGAATTTCTCCTTTCATGATACTCTCGTTAAAGTTGAAGTGGGCATCGGATACCATATACTAAAGGATAAAGTAATCACACCGGAACAATTTATAGAAAATGCAAAAAATATGTTAAAGATAGAGAATAAGCTAGAAAGAAATGATAATAGCGCTCAAAAATTAATACCAAAATATTCCTTAACCTATCGGGAGAAGGAGATTGCGTTACTGCTACTAAAAGGCAAATCCAATACCGAAATATCAAATGCCCTTTATATCGGATTATCTACCGTAAAGAAACATGTATCGGCACTCTTTAGCAAAACAGAAGTAAAATCACGTACAGAATTAGTAGCAAAATTAAATAACGAATTTTTAGTATGATATTAGATTACCTTCCGGATTTGCAGTCAAAGCGGATATTTGCAATCCGCTTTGACTATTTTTAAATTCATGGGGCTATATTATTATAAGGGGTGATTTTTATGAAAAACGTTACTATTTACCATGATACCGGTGAGATTTTTTTTAATAATGGTAATTCTATCTTTATAAACTTTAATAGTGAGAGTTCAGAACCACACTTACATGTGCATGATTTTATTGAGCTTTCTTATGTAGCCTCCGGTTCTGGAATACATATCCTGGGTGATAAACAATATGAGGTATGCAAAGGTGATTTGTTTCTCATTAATTACCACATACCTCATGAATTCAGACCCATCGACTCTCTGGTTGCCCCACCCATAAAAGTTTATAATTGTGTATTCAAGCCTGATTTTATTGATGTGAATTTATTTGATTATAAGGCTTTTTCAGATGTGATCCACTACCTTTCCTTTCAATCCATATTTTCCTTAGAATCTGATAATATTGATGATTTAAAGCTGCTAGGTGGTGAAAACATTGCTTTAGAAGCCATATTCATAAAAATGCTGGAGGAATTTACAAAACAAGAAGACGGATATCTTGAACTTCTAAGAGTATACCTGATGGAACTCCTTATTAAAATCTTCCGCTCATTAAAAACATCGTACAAAAATGATAACACCACAATGTCGTATCATGCTAAGCTGATAGAACAATCCATACAATATCTGAAAACTAACTATGCAGTCAGTACAAAGCTTACCGATCTTGCCTCCAGATCTTTTTTAAGTCCGACTTATTTCTGTAAGCTTTTTAAGGATTATACCGGTACGACTATTTCAGAGTATGTACAAAACTTAAGGATAGAAGAAGCTTGTAACCTGCTGAAATCTACTGACAACAAAATTATTGTGATAGCTGAAAAGGTAGGCTATAAAGATATCAAGCATTTTAATGAGGTGTTTAAGAAAGTCACCGGTGTGACTCCAAGCTTATATAAAAAAGTACAAAGAAGCACTGAAACCTAAGTTGTTTTTAATACTTAGGTTGTCGTCAAACATAGTTTATCATCATGATTTTGAAATCTTTGGAGAAATTAAAATCCCAGTTGTCTTTAGCTGATATTCATAAGCCCAGCTTGTTCCTGTTGTCCGCCATGCATTTGGCCCAATCCAGCTTTCTGTCTTATTGCAATTATGAATTGGTCCAAAAGTATTTACGCGGTTTCCATACACAATGATTTGCAATTTATGCACTCCTTTTTTCACGTTTTTCATTTGTAATTCATAAGGTGAATATGCAATATATCCTTTTTCTTCTCCATCCAGAAGAACTTTGATAACCGGATTACGAAATTGAGATGCTTGTATTGTAAGGTCTCCTTCCGTTGTTTCTATTTCCAAATTATAAGTGATGTTACCACCATAGAAAGGTAATCCCTGGCTTGTTATATCTCCAAATCCCATCTTTTTAATTGGTGATGTAATCTTTAAATTACTTCCGGATACTAAAACGCCAAAGTCACCAAGCAGATACATTGCTTCAACATTCGTTTTTGAATTATAAAGTATCTCTACTACAATTTCATTACTGCCAGCATGCAGCTCCGGTAATAAAATTGTCTTGATGTCACGGTCAGTATACCAGCCATCCGCCTTTTTCTCTACTTTTATTCCATTTACATATATGCACGTTATCTCTGGGTTTTCTAAAGCAATCTTTGTTGATAAGACTTGGACTTCTGAAAACACCTCAAACTTAAGAGACAATTTATGTTCATATCCTTCTTCTCTTTGATCTACCCAAGGTTGTGCAAAAGCTTCCATTCGAAGCGGGTAGCCCAGTTTGTTCCTGAACAGATTATCAATTCTTAAGATTTCTTCTTTCGGCTGCCAGTTACCTTTGTCAAACCGGTATTCTGCCAGATCTAACAGGTATACATTAGGCTCACTTAAAGTTACAGAAACTTCTGAAGGTATAGAGATTCTTATATCGCCCTCTCTTTGGGTAAATGCCTCTCTGGCAGTCTCCTCCATTTTCTCCTCAGCCAAATCCACTTTCTCCAGTTTTACCAGTAAACTGTCATGTTCGAACATAGTTTGATATAGAATTGTATTACCATGTTTATGTTCACCTTTACATTTCTTAATCGTACCTGTAACAGCGTCATAGATAATTGTCTTCCAGGATCCTTTTATGGATATAGTAAGTTCTTCCCTTGCTGGAATATCCTGATTACTCATCTTATTCACATGGGCGAGAAACAGCCACTTATCCTCTCCATCTTTACGAAGTTGATGTATTATATTATTCGTTCTGACACCCAGTCCGTTTCGAATATCAATGTCCCTGTATTCCTCCAAGGCATTTAATAATTCATAACGGTCAAAACCTATGTTCTCACATTTACCGAGTAATTCCATCGCCTGCTCTGAAGGTAATGCATCCACAAGCTTTGGAATGCTGCCAGTAAATATTACTTTTCCTCCATTATTTATAAACTTTTTCAATCGATCCAGAGTAGTCCCCCTGATTGTTACACAATTGGGTACTACAATGACATCATATTTCATTTCACCAACTTTTAATCTGCTGTCACTAATAGATGATTCCTCATTTAATTCTGGTAACAAAGACTCTGAAATAAAATCAAAATCAATCAGGCCATAAAGCATCCATTCAATCAATTTCTCAAATTTTTCATCCATTTCTCTCCTGATACCACCAGTCTTCTCCTCCGTACCCCAGTATAACCAGTAGGATTCAATCGGGTGAATCACTCCAACTTTTACCTCACAGTTTCCTCTAGTAAGTGCTGTATTAATTCTTGAGAAGTAATCTTCTACATAAGGATATTCCTGATACCAGGGTGATTGATATCCAATGGCTGCCGGATAGTCTCTCTTTGCTTCCCCTGCCATGGAGGTCCATGTTAAATGGTGAACACGTACTGTAACTCCCAGCGCTGCCTGCCAATCTCCCTGAAGTTTGTGCCCCCTAAAGTCAAAGTCCCAATTGGTCACACCATATAATTCACTTAATACCCCTTCTCTTCCATATTGATGAGCAGCACTTTGTGTCTGCTTTACGGTAGATAATTCTCTTCTGTCACAAAGCATATCAACACCCGGAAGAGTGAAGGAGCGATAAGAACGCATTGCCTCTCCAAGTGCTGCTGTCTGGGATATTAAAGTAGGTTCTTCCATCATGTGCCCTGCCAGAAGAATATTATGATCCTTACACCAGCCGCCAACCGTATCAGCAAAGGCATCGACAAAGCGCTCACAGATATGATCGTGATAATGGTAACGAGCCACAGAATATTGTTCCTCTCCTAATTCCCAGAATAATTCCGGGAGTTGGTCTAATATACTATTGCCATATGCCCCCTTAAAGGTATCCTCAAAATCATCTGTATACGGGAGAGTGATCTCTTTTCGCTCACTTGCAAATCCAAACGTCATTTTATGGGAGAATTGTGGTTCGTCTGTAAAGATTGCCGGAATCGTCTTCCCGAATTCCTCCCCTACTTCTTCGAAGTATCTTTCATGGGTTACTTCTACAAATCGTTCTACTGCTTTTTTATCCAACGTATTCAGATAGGCCTGATTATTAAACCAGGGATTATTTCCTGAGATTTCTAAGTATGCAAACCATTCCTCATATCCGCCCGGTAAAGCATCCTTTTCCTCCAGTCTTTTATAATCTTCCAGATATCCGGCTTCTAATCTTACCCCGTATCGTGCCAAAAAAGTACGATGCTCACTTCTGATTGCCTGACCGGAGGAAGTAAGATTTTGGTTTTCTATCTCCTCATTCTCTAGTTTATCCGGAGAGAATACAAGAAAACGCATACGGTATTTCAAGTCCTTAGTGACAATTCCTCCGCCTGCTCCGGAAGGCCAACGATCCTCATCATAGAGCCAGGTTAACATATCTCTCTTTTTAAATTCCTCATTGGAGTATTTCACTAATTCCATAAAATCTTTCCCCAGATACTCTAAATCCATTCCTGTTCTGCAGTGGATATGACCGCCGCCCATACCCATTTCCTGTAAGGATTCAATGGTTTTATCCACACTTTCTTTTGTCAGCTTACAGTTCCACGCCCAAAAGGGTGTTCCTCTGTATTCGGCGGTAGGATTTTCAAATAATTCCTTACTTAATTCAGTTTCTCTTTTTCTTGGATATAACATGCTTCTTCCTCCTCTTATATTTTAATCCGGATTTTTTATTATCCTTTGATGCATCTTATGCTTATTCTTTTGTTCATTCTTTTTCCATATCCATTTTTTAGAAATATGATAGATGTAAAATACTAATTAACTTTAATCTTTGCAGCCATAGATAAAAAGCAGAACTACATATTAAATTATACATTTTATATCTTAAATTTCATGGGGGTATATTATAATTGTATGGGGTGAATTTTATGAATAACATATCCATTAACAGAAATACCGATGAAATATTTAACAACGAACAATCTAATAATGAACGAATTAAATGCAAACTAAAAGGACTGAGCCCAGAGCAATACTGGATCCAATCCTCTAGAGTTGTAGTTACTCCCTTCTTTTCCTCTCTGCCAGATTACTACTAATACCAGGATAACTACCCATGCTTTTGGACTTGAATAGAAATCAAAGCCTGCTCCTGCCTTTTCCAGCAGATTGGTCACTATTCCCACATCCGGGCTTAAAATGGCAATTAGAATTACTCACATTGGCTGATAAAGATTCTACTTCATTCTGGTCTAGATTGCTTAATACGCAGTGTGAGCCGAGAAATGAATTTTTTCAACCGGAATGGAGCATTGCGAAATGGAATTTGGAAAAATTTTCTTGCTGCATTCAGGTAGTTGTTTCGGTTCTGTACTTTTGCACTCGGATCAATTTTATAATATCTTTATTGCAGGATATTCTTGATAACAACCGCAGAAATAGGAGGCAATGATAATTTCAATACACCGGAATACACATGATATATAACTGCTTCCAGATTATAACCTTCTTCCGTAGTTAACATGAGTCTTGCTAGTGCTTCCTCATCTGTTATTCCTATTTCCCAAGCGTTAATTTCTATGTTAGCCTCATAATTATTATTATTGACTGCTATGATAAATTTATCAACATGATCAAACCGACCGTAGCTAATTATCCCCGGTGCACCTGTTAAGAAAAGGATAGAACCTGTACGAAGAGCCTCATAACTCCGATGAATCCAAATCATTTCTTTGTGTAACTGAATTAATTCGAGGTCTTCATTTCCCCACGGATAAGTCCTACGATTATCCGGATCTGTCCAGCCGCATACACCGGCCTCGTCTCCATAATATACGGTTGGAGCTCCCGGCCAAGTCATCTGTATCATAACTGCCGCTCTCATTACACCTTTATTTATGTTTTCTTCGGCCGCCTTGGGTCCTTGATTAGCTGTCCTTCCCACTTTGTGATTTGTCCTTGTTAAAAATCTAGAATGATCATGATTGGATAATTCATTCATAGCCACTTGAAGTGAAGAAGTCTGAAGTCTGGACATGTGCTGCTTCATAGATTGGAAGAAAACCTCATGCTGCCCCAGTAGATTCTCCCTGTATTCATCGCTGTGCTTTTCTAAACCTGTCAGAAACCAAGTTAGAGGTTCCATAAATGCGTCATAATTCATGACCGAATCCCATTCATCCCCCTCAAGCCATGAACTGGGATCTCCATAATGTTCCGCCAGAATTAATGCATCAGGATTGGCTTTCTTTACATTAATCCTAAAATCTTTCCAAAATTTATGGTTATATTCTTTTGAAAGTCCTAAGTCTGCAGCTACATCCAGCCTCCATCCATCACAGTTATAAGGAGGTGAAACCCATTTCCCAGCAATATTCATAATGTATTCATAAAGGATAGGAGAACCCTCATAATTTAATTTCGGAAGTGTATCATGGCCCCACCAACCATCATAACTCGTGTTATAAGGCCATTTATCATCTCTGAATTTAAAGAAAGTATGATAGGGGCTGTCTTTATCAAGGAAAGCACCTTTTTCATAGCTTTTAGATTCTTCATAGATTCCTTCTCTGTCTAACCACTTATTAAAGGATCCACAGTGATTAAACACTCCATCCAGAATAATTTTCATACCTCTATTGTGAATTTCTTCAACTAGTTCAATAAGAAGCTGATTACTGGCTTTTAAATTCACTTTATTTGTCACTCTCTGAATATACTTCGTGGCATGACGATTGGAAAGAGCATTATAAGGTAAATTCTCTCCTCCATCATCAACAATAACACCAAAATGAGGGTCCACATAATCATAATCTTGTATATCGTATTTATGATTGGAGGGTGATACAAAAATCGGGTTAAGATATATAACTTCAATCCCCAAATCCTTTAAGTAATCTAATTTTTTTAACACACCCTGTAAATCACCACCATAAAATTCATGAATTCCAATGCTCGCCGGATACTTATTCCAATCGGAAACTTGATCCGTTTCTCTTCCGATATAAAAATATTCTGCATCCTCTACATCATTCGTTTTTTCTCCATTAAAGAAACGGTCAACAAAAATTTGATAAAAAACTGCTCCCTTAGCCCAATTAGGTGTAGAGAAACCTGGTGTAATAACAAAATTATAGTTCATCTGATTTTCTGCTACCACACCCAATCTATTATAATAACAGACTGTGACATCACTTGTTATTTCAAAATAATATGCTACCACTTGATTGGTTAGTTGAAGCTTTATTTCATAATAATCAAAAAGCTTATCACTAATAGTCTTTTCTAACTTATTACTGCCTTCGTCTGTAACAAGGCATACTTGGTCCACATTGTCCTTCCCTGTTCGAAAACGAATTGTAACTATATCATTTTCCATTGGCTCACAGGGTATTCTATAACCGTTCGTACCATCACTAAATAACGCATTTATATTTAACATAGGGATATTAACTGCTTCCTTTCTTAATCATGTTAAAGCCTTAAGATAAACATTCTTATTCTATTTTATAACATGTATAAACTTAATACAACTGTTATTATATTAGCCGCTGCCAGCAAATATGCTAAACAAGCCAGTTGTCATTATACGTTCATATCCAAGGCTATTCCTATGTTTTCGCAAGAACAAAGTGTCTTTGATGCTCTCAACTCCCCCTTCCCCTCATGAAGAAGCCACTGAAAACTTCACTCCTATTCTCCTGATAAAACAATTAAATACATTCGTCGTTATCTAGGCAGACCGGTCATTGCCACTTCCCATACAGATAAATATGATGGGGCTTTTGTCACCTTTCATTATAAAAAACCTGAAGATGATCCCTCGTAACAGAAACCATTCCTGATTTCGTGTCAACTTCGATAGTAGGATAATAATTTAACTCTGCACTTCCGTCCTCCTTGAAGGTAATAGGTAAAAAGATATAGGTAGAATTAAAATAATTCTTACCGTCCCAACGGTCTCCAACGTACAAATAAGTGGTTTCCTTTGCTCCCTCAATTTTCATAATAAAAGCAGGTTGGGAGTCATAAGTGGTATCATCTCCTACTTCATACAACCTGCTAAAACGTCCTTCCAAATCCACAGCAGCTGAATACTTGCACTGATTGGGTGCCCATCCGGTGCAGAAGGAGGTAAACATATAGTAAGTTTTATCCTTCTTTACTACTGCCGGAGCTTCTCTGTATTCCCCTGACCACAAGCGATTCACAAGACAGTCTACATTAAGGAAATCACTTTGCAGCCGATAAATATTCATATCCGCATTATCTCTGGCTGCCGACACGAAATATGCCTCTCCGTTATCATCCTGGTAAAGAGTGCAATCCCTTGACATTTCTCCAAACGGATTAAAACTTCCATGATAAGTAAAATCACCATCCGGAGTATCACAAGTAGCAATAGCTGCTGCCGCAGCATGATAGTTCTCACCATTTTCATAATGTACCCATAAAACATATTTCTTAATTTCTGTGTTATAGAGCACTTTAGGTCTTTCTAAATTAACCTTTCCACCCTTTTCGTTTTTCAGGGATAAATCAGTACGAACTCTTATCTTTTCCGTTCTGGATTCCGTAGTAAGTATATGGTTTCTATATTCCCATCTCGTTAAATCTCTGGATGCGTAGCAACTGATATAAATATTATCCTGCCTGTTCTCACCATACCAGTAATAAATTCCGTTTTCATATAGCATAAAACCACCATGTGCATGCAGCACATTTCCATCTATATCATACCATGTCTTACCGTTTTCAATTTTCATCGTTCTTCTCCTCGCTTATTAATTGAACACAAGGGAACAGACCAATTACAGTGAATTTACATCTTGCAGCCTTCCCTAAAGTATAAAAAGTAAATTAACAATGTATTGCTGGTATTTCCCTAGCTTTCCTCACAGAGGACGCTTTTCTCCCCGTACAGATCTCATATATGTCATAATTGCATCGGCTGACCAGTCCTGTCATGTCTTCATATTCCAATGATGCTGCATCTAACATACCAATTCCATAATTTTCACCATCGGATCTACCAGTACAACTTTCATCATAACAGCAAAAATAATGGGCTCCCACAAAATATTTGGAATTGATTCCCTGTTCCAGATAATATTGATAGGCAATTCCTCTTTCTGTCTGGTCAGTTACTCCTCTGAGTCCCGTAGCTGTAAGTCCGCTGTCCAGAGAGCCGAAATGAAATTCACCTATCATAATCGGTTTGTCCATGAGTTTTCCCAGCGTCTCAACCTGCTTATAAGGATTCATCTGATAGCAGTTGATGGAAAATACGTCGAAATTCTCATACCCGCTTAACATTACCGGATCTGTGATAAATGCATACCTCATGCCGAGATTCAAATGATTGGAATCCAGCTTTTTTACTTCTCTTGCCGGTATTTCAACATAGCGGTTTATCATAACAGCAGAGAAATCCCTAAGGTCCTTCCTGGCCTCCTCTGTTAGTAAATCACCGTCCAGCAAAGGAACCGCCAACTCGTCAAAAGATTGATAGTCCCTCTTCCAGGCAATATATAATTGGCTGGCATCTTTATACTTTGCTTTCATCCAACAGATAAATTCTCTTTTACTTTCATAAAAGATGGGGGATTTCAGCATTTCCTCTGCAATATTTAAATCGTAAACAAATCCCCACTCCGGTTCGTTTCTCATAAAATAACCGATTAGAAGAGGATCATCCCGAAAGGTAAGCACTGCTTTTGCATATTCACTTGAGTTTTCCTCATATTCCACTGCGAAAACATCCGGAAAATCCCTGAATATGCAGGTCTTTGTACTTGGAAATCCCTTTGCAGAATAAACATCCAGAGGAATTACATAAGGCAGCCCACTTTTACGGATAAATTCTATTTCGGTCCAATTGCCTACCGTATTATAACCCCATTTATACAGATAGCCTTTCATAAGCTCCGTCCATTTATCCCTCCAGTTGTCTTTTCCAAAGCCGCGAATCAGGTTGGCAATGCCAAAATTTACACTCTTGCCGTTCATTTCAATACATTCTTCATATTCTTTTTCACCCTCTGGCAGCCATTCAAATAATTTTTCCATCAAATCTGTCCTTGTACTGCTACCTGGATTAATACAGTCCACACCCACGGAAAAAAAAGCATTGCCTTCCGGATCAGCCAACCAATACCTGCTATTATCCCTTACCACACGAAACCATCCAGTAGAACCGAAGTTCAACTTTTTGTATCCACCGTAACTATTCCAGGTGTTCTGATGAAATCCTCTCTCTTTTTCCTTAAATTGCTGAAGTACATTTGTTATGCTCTTCCTGTAATCTTCTTCCTTTTCCTGCTTTCCAGAATAAGCTTTCTTTTTCCACTGTCCGAAGATATCAACCATTTTTTCATCCGGGAGCCCAATTTCAGGAAAATCCCTGCTGAAATATACCTGCTTTATATCAATCTCCTGCTTTTTATAACACTTTAAGGTAGAAAACCTGATTTGCTTCACCTCTTTTAATGAAAGGGGCTTTCCATATACCATCATTCGAAGGCGACCTTTAGTTCTCCTTATTATAAGTTCCTTACTGCTAAGAATTCCAAGATCAATAGGTACTGTCAACGGCATACCGGGCAGTATGCTGAACGTAACTCTTAAATCATACTCCTTTTTATCCACTTCCCTGTAAAAATCCACATTAAAAGTCAGGGAATGTTCTTCTCCGGTTTCCAATTCCAAAACCAGATAGTTTGCTTCCTGTACTTTTTCTTCCTGGCAATCCTCACTCTCCATGAATATATAATTAAGGCCATTTTCAGGTGCAACTATTACCATAAACTTTTACCCTCCGTGTTGAAAAGGGGCTGTGATAAAAGCAGATAGCAAACTGTTTTTACCCCGCCCCTTATTCACATTAAATTGGATGAACTATCAACACACATTTATTACTTACTTTGTTTTTTATCCCAAGCTGTATTATAAAGCTCAAGAAGCTTATCCGCACCCTTACTATTGCATTCAGATATGAAATTGTCCCAATTATCAAAGGACTCTCCCCCCATAATGTATTTGGTGGTCATCTGCTCTACATAGTCATTTAAATTAGTAGAATATAAGGACTGGATTTCAATATCCTCCTCTGATAAGGCAATAGCAGGTTCAATATTTGGAATAGCATTTCCCTCTGTTTCTTTTTGAATCAACTCTTTATAGCTGTCCGCCATAGTAGCAAGTTCATGGTCATATGGGTATACAAAAGTAAAGCAGTTATTGCTGGTACCATATTCCTTTGATGCATCCAATGTTCCATCAGGGTTAGCTGCACACTTAAGATCAGTATTTATTACCTTATTTCCGCTATCATCCACAGTATAGGTTTCTCCTTCAATACCCCAGGAAAACAGTGTTGCACCTTCCTCGGAATACATCCAGTCAAGCCATTTGATTAACTGGGGAAAATAGTCTTTCTCTGCTGCGGAAGCAGCAATTACCATAGTTTGAGTGGAATTGTTTACACGGCTTACACAAGCACCGGCAGGTCCTTTTGGCGGATATATCGGCTCCCAAATGGCATTTTCATCCCCTGCTTCTTTTAAAGCTACATTATAAGGGATTTCACTGCCCAGCCACTCAGCCATTAGGACAAAAGTCTTATCAGTTGAAGCATTCTGCGCGTACATATCACTGCTGAATGTCGTATATTCCTGATTGAATAAACCTTCTGAGTACAGTTTATTTAAATATTGAAGCATTTCCTTAAACTCATTACTGGTAGGAGCAAAAATCCAATCATCGGATTCTTCTATATAGTGAAAACCATCAATACCTTTTCCCCATCCGGCAGAAGTACCAAAAGACGGCGCTATCATATCAAGGAGATTCCCATTTCCGTATATAACTTGGATAGGCTGTGAATCGGGATAAATTTCCTTTAACTTTTTAGCAGCTGTATAAAGCTCATCATAAGTTGTAGGCACAGGAATATTATTCTCATCAAATACATCCCTGCGGATCATTATTTGCTTGGAAGCTGTTTTCACTTCCTTGGTATTTACCGGAAGTTTATAGACCTTACCGTCGGCTTGGGTAGCGTCCTCTATTAAATTCTGTAAATCATTCTTCTCAATAAATGCCATGAAGTTAGGCATTTGATCATAATAATCGCTGATAGGAAGAAGAACCCCGCTTAATGACTGTGCTGCCGTTGGATTGGTCTTTGATATAATATCCGGCATGTCCTCTCCCATGTTTATGATGAGCTGATTTCTTGTATCATAATCACTGTCAGGAATTGCAGTAACATCCAGCGTTACATTAGTAAGTTCTTTCATTTTGGCCAAAGCTTTGTAGTTAGAATTATATTCACCGGAATACATCATGGTAAAGGTTACCGATTTATCCGATACTGGATTGTTTCCTTCTGTTGTCGTACCTGTCGCTACTGATTCTGTTACACCTACTTCCGAAGTATCGTTATTGTTGTTGTTGCCCCCACATGCTGTTAACACCATAGCTACTGTCATAACCAGTACTATGAATTTAGCAATAATTCTTTTTTTCATACTTTTCTCTCCTTTAAAATATTAATTTTTATAATCAAAGACTTTAATATCAAAGACTTTTAATTATCATTTATTTTCATTTTTTATTCCTTCACAGAACCAAGCATAACACCAGTCACAAAATATTTCTGTACAAAAGGATAAATGCAAAGAATTGGAATAGTAACTAACATAACCGTAGCACCCTGAACTGTTTTACTTGCCACTTCAGCAGCATCGGTACTGCTGATATTTCCTGACATGGCCTGCTTTGTCAGACCCATTACAATACTTCTTAAATATAGTGTGACCGGATGCTTCGTACTATCACTCATATAAATCAACGCTGAAAACCAGTCATTCCAGTATCCTACTGCATAAAACAGAGTCATGGTCGCTATAATAGGTTTCGATAAAGGAAGTATTATGCGAAGTAACAAACCTAAATCCCCTATACCATCAATCTTAGCGGCTTCAGTAAGACTTTCAGGTATACCGAAAAAAAAGGTTCTCATTATCAGCATATTATAAACACTTAGACTGCCCGGCAATACAATTGCCCATATGGTATTCATTAAATGCAGGTTTTTAATTAAAAGAAAGGAAGGGATCATTCCTCCGCCAAAATACATAGTAAACACAAATAGAAACATGATATATTTCTTTCCTACCAACCCTCTTCTGGAAAGAGGGTAAGCAGCTGTTATTGTCATAAACAATGAGAAGACTGTTCCTACAATTGTATAAATAATAGTATTCTTATATCCAATATAAAAGTCTATATCATTGATGATACGTTTATAAGCTTCTAGGTTCCAACCTTTAGGGAAAATACCCACTTCTCCTCTTAATACTGCTGAATTGCCGCTTAGTGAAGTAGCCAAGGTATTTAAGAAGGGATAAAGGCAAACCCAGCATATCAATATAAGAAATATTGCATTAAATACCTGAAATATGCGGTATCCTTTGCTTTGTTTTACTTTATTTTTCACTCTTATACCATCCTTTCTTTATCTTACACAGCCTTTGTATATTCCTTACCATAAGCTAGTCTCCGTTATTTTTTTAGAAATACGGTTAATAATTACTATAATAATTATATTAATAACACCCTGAAACAATCCGACAGCGGTGGTATAACTGTACTGACTGTTAACAATACCCATCCGATAAGTATAAGTAGATATAACATCTGCTACATCCATGGTATTGGCAGTATATAGAAGCAATACTTTTTCAAAACCTACACTTAAAACGCTGCCTGTTGAAAGAATAAGTGTAATAACAATAGTGGGAAGTATCCCGGGAATTGTTACGTGAAGAGTCTGTTTCCACCTGCTTGCACCATCAATTGATGCCGCTTCATAAAGCTGAGGATCTACATTCGTTAATGCTGTCAGATATAGAATAGAATTCCAACCCATGAACTGCCAGATATCAGAAAGTATGTATACGGGTTTGAACCAGGCAGACTCATTTAAAAAGTAAATACTATCCAGCCCAATTTTGTTTAAGAGCATATTAATTGCACCAGTAGAGGGCGAAAGCAGCGTCTGCAACATACTTACTACTACCACTGTTGACAGGAACTTAGGCAGGTAAGTAATAGTTTGAACCATTCGTTTGCCGTTCTTTCCCTTTATTTCATTTAACAAAAGGGAAAGTATAATGGGAATAGGAAATCCAAAAACTAGGTTTAACACACTTAATGTAAGAGTATTTCTGAACACATTCCAAAAGGTTGAATCTGTTATGAATAGTTTAAAGTATTTTAAACCTTGCCACTCCACACCAAACATCGATCCGCCAATCTTAAATTTGCGGAAAGCAAGTATATTACCTGCCATTGGAACATATTTAAAAACAATCAGATAGATGATAGGGATTAAAAGTATCATATATAATACTTTGTCTTGTTTCATTCGCTTCCGCAACGCAGCTCTATTTCTGCTTTTTTCTTCTTTTGTGATTTTGTAAACCTTATTTCTTTCTGCTGACAAAATCCTTCCTCCTTTATCTTCCCGCTAAAATGCGGTTTTATTTCTCTGTTGTTATAACAAATTACATAACACATTTCAAGATTCATAATTACACCTAGGTGACAGAATTCTACCAGGATGCATGTCATAAAATTCTACTATACATCATTATTCTCCTCATTTGGGGTTTCACTTTAGGCACTCTTGCATATAAAGTTTTTATTTTGTATAATACTTTTAGGGTTTTTACAAATTGGAGGAAGTATTTATGGAACATTTTACAAAGAAAAAGCAGATCCGTATCCGTAGTTATAAAAGGAGAATTGCCATCTTTATTCTTGTACCTGTGATTGCTACGCTTATTCTTTATTCCATTTTGAATTTCTATCTGCTAAACAAAGTCAGTAACCAGTTATTAGCCCAATGTAAACTTGGCCATGCCAATTTTGCATATAACTATGAGCATGAATTTTACAGTCTGAACCAGACCAGTCTCCTATTAATGAATAACAGTAATTTTAAAGAAATGTATTATGTACAGTCAAAAATTCCTCCCACACATAATTATCTGTATGAGAATACTATGGATACCTTAATGACGTTTTCAGCAACGAAGCCATATATGCTGCAAATAGGGTATATTAACAATATAAATGGAATGTATATATCATCAGCAGGCACGGCAGTTCTTGAATCTTATTACGATAACAGCTATTATGGAACTGTTGTCAACCAGAAGGATTACCTAAAAACCTATAAAAAAAAAGCCAGTATTTATCAGATACAAAAATTAGATACTATTTACCAGCAGACAGCAATCCCGCTTTTACAATACCAAGTTGGCGAGTATACTTTAAACTCACCTCTGATTTATTATATAAGCAGATCTTACTTTTCATCCAAACTGAATAATTATAAAAGTACTGCTGGATCCAATCTTTTTATTTACAACTGTGAGACCGATCAGATGATTGCCTCCAGTGAGACATCTTTAGATGATTCTGTCCTTTTAGAGTTATCGGATAATCTTGATTATAATACATGGATGAAATCAGTTACCATAAACAAAGAAAAATATTACTATATAGTATCTGCTTCTAAGACAAACTATACAGGTCCCCTCTTGTTTATAACACTGGTTCCTCATAAGGATATCCGCTCCCAGACAATAAACTCCTGGCTGCTTTCCCTTTTTATTTTTATTATTTGCAGTGTGCTGAGTTCTTTGTTAAGTTATTTGCTGACTTTTAAATTATACACTCCGATACAAAATATCATTAACTCTTTTGCTGCTAAGGACTCCACAGAAGGAGATAATTATAAGGAGGATGAACTTTTGTATCTTGACAGGAATATCAAAGAACTGCTTCTTTCAAACAACAGTTTAAAGGCAAATATTATAACGGCCCTCCCTGCCCTGTATTCCCGCTATATCTTAAATATCCTTTATCAGGAAGACCATAATAACAAGACATTGGAACCTATAATAAAGGATTACAATTTTCGTTTCCCCTATAACCATTTCACCTGTTCCATTTTATGCCCTAAATTTACAGAGGAATTTTACGAACATTTTACGAAGGCTGAACAGGCTCAGATTAAGCAGCAGCTAGTAGATGTACTGATTTATACACAGGAAAAATCCTGCATTAAGTATGTATTTCGCCTAGAGGGAGATAACTTCTGTATCATATCAAACTCACCTTATGAGGATGAAAAGGAGTTTTTATACTCAGACTTTATGTCTTTACAGCAACTATTCTCTTTTGATAAAGAATATATCAGACTTTATATTGCTATAGGTAAGACCTGTGAATCGTTAAATAACCTACATTTATCCTGGAATCAAGCTAATGTCGCTTTCTCGCTGTTGTCAGCTTTTAGAGATGATAATATTAGCTTTTATAAGGAATCTGCAATCCTCAAAAAAAATTATCTTATGGACCCAACAGATGATAATCATCTTATTGCGCTTTTGCTGCAGGGGAATAAAGATTCCGTTCTGACTCTGTTAAAAGATATTATTCTGTTAAATCAAATGATGCACTTAACAGAAGAAGCAACAAGAGATCTCTATGTACACCTGTATGAAATAGGGGACAGTATTCTTAGGAGACTTGAAATAACCGGTCAGTATTTATTAGAGGATAAATATGCCAGCATCTCTACATTTATCCATAGCTACACCAATCTTGAACGATCGAATTTTATCCTGTTACTTTACGAGAAAATATGTGAAGGTCAGTCCTCTACCCATATCTCCTCCTTTAATTTGGAAGATATAAAAAAGTACGTAGATGATTTTTTCACTGAAGATATCTATCTAGAGTCCCTTGCAAAAATATTTCATACCTCACCAAAATACATGTCCAGGTTACTGAAACAGGCATTAGGCATCCCCTTTAAGCAGTATATAACAGCCTTAAGAATAGCCAAGTCAAAAACATTGCTTGCAGAATCAGACCTAAAAATTGATGATATCGCTTTATCCGTAGGTTTTAACAACCGAAACTCTTTCATACGTATTTTTAAGCAAATGGAGGGTATGACTCCCAGCGTATACCGTACTATGGCAATACACTAGAATAATCCTTTTTTACTGTTTTTCATAATAAAAAACCAGCAGAATGCTGGTAACAAACTACTGGCTTTTATAAAATATAGTGTTATATGGTTATTTTTGTAAATCTTCTTTATTTTGACCTCGGGATTTTATATTAATTAAAAAAGGACAGCTTTCCGACAGCTGTCCTTTTTTGGAGAAGGTATTTTTGTTACTTATGGGGTGTAGCAAAAACTATATAATGTATTGGGGTTTACGTTTATTAGTATACCACCTTGTCCTCAATAAGTGTGCACAAACATCACAAAATATTGTATTTTTTTTTGTTTGATTTCACAATCCAGAGACAATCCTCTACAAAATATCATTAAAAAATCTATAAAAACCTAGATTTTTTCTTATTTTTTTTGTAGGCAGAGTTTTAGACGTCTAGAATTACTGAAGTAATCCCTTCATCTCCACCATTCTCATTGGTCGGTTTATTAAACAAAGCTTCGAATTCTTCACGATTAATTCTTTCTTTCTCAATTAACAGGTTAGCACACTTATGAAGTACATCATTATACTCTGTTAATATTCTCTTAGCATCAGCATAACAATTGTCAATCATCGTTTTAATTTCATCGTCAATAGTACGAGCTACGCTCTCACTATAAGTCCTTGTATGTGCTAAATCACGACCAATGAATACTTCATCGTCATCACTTCCGTAATTAACCATACCAACGCTAGTGGAAAATCCATATTTTGTAACCATCGCTCTTGCGGTTTTCGTAGCCATCTTAATATCCTGTGATGCACCAGTTGTTATATCATCAAATATAAGTTCTTCTGCTGCTCTTCCGCCTAATCCTACAATAATATCCTGCAGCATCTGACCTTTTGTATTAAACATTTCATCCTTTTCAGGTAGTGGCATAGTATAACCTGCAGCCCCATTTCCAGTAGGTATAATAGATACCATATGCACAGGACCAACATCTGGGAGTACATGAAATAAGATTGCATGACCGGACTCATGATACGCAGTAATTTTCTTTTCTTTATCGGAAATAACACGACTCTTCTTTTCAGTACCAATACCAACTTTTATAAAGGATCGATTAATATCCTCATGTATAATATAATTTCTGTTTGCTTTGGCTGCACAAATAGCAGCTTCATTTAATAAATTCTCAAGATCTGCACCGGTAAACCCTGCTGTTGTCTGGGCAACCTGTTTCAAATCAACATCTTCCCCTAATGGCTTACCCTTGGCATGAACTAATAAGATTTCTTCTCTACCCTTCACATCAGGACGACCAACCATAACTTTTCGGTCAAAACGTCCCGGACGTAAGATAGCAGGATCTAAAATATCAACACGGTTAGTAGCTGCCATTACAATAATACCTTCGTTGGCTCCAAATCCATCCATTTCAACTAATAGCTGATTTAAAGTTTGTTCTCTCTCATCATGTCCACCGCCCATACCAGTTCCTCTTCGTCTGGCTACGGCATCAATTTCATCAATAAATATAATACATGGTGAATGCTTCTTGGCATCTTCAAATAAATCTCTTACTCTGGATGCGCCTACACCAACAAACATTTCCACAAAGTCTGAACCAGAGATGCTAAAGAACGGAACTCCTGCTTCGCCGGCTACCGCCTTGGCAAGAAGTGTTTTACCTGTTCCTGGCGGTCCTTCTAAAAGAACACCTTTTGGTATTCTAGCTCCTACCTGCATATATTTTTTAGGTGTTCTAAGGAAATCTACAATTTCACTTAATTCTTCTTTCTCTTCTTCTAAACCTGCTACATTCTTAAAGGATGTTTTCTTATTCTCATCCGTAGTCATCTTTGCGCGGCTCTTACCAAAATTCATAACTTTACTATTACCGCCGCCACCTCCGGCTGCCTGATTGGATAAGAAAGAAAATAATACTATGACTACCACAAAACCTAATAGATACGGTAATACGCTTGTTATAAACCAGCTTGGTTTTGTAATATTATGCAGTAACGGCTTGAGGTCCTTAGCAACGGTTTGATCCATTACCTTATTAACATCTGATACATAGAATTGTTCACTGGTACCATCGGTAAAGGTAATTTTAACTTCACCGGTTGGAACTTCTACATTTTGATATACATCAACTGTTTGTAAATTCCCACTATCTAGGTCTACCAGGAAATCTGTATACTCATAATTCTCACTCCCGCTATTGCTAAAATTATCCGACAAAAGCATTGCCATTAATATGATACCTAAGATAATGACGTAAAATCCATATCCCTTCAATTGTTTTCTCACTGATTGACCTCCTTTCTTTTTATTCTATTACACCGATATACGGTAAATTTCTATATTTTTGTGTATAATCTAATCCGTATCCCACTACAAATTTATCTGGAATCTGGAATCCAACATAAGCTACTTCAACATCTGTGACTCTTCTCTCTGGTTTATCCAAGAGAGTACATATCTTAATACTATTTGGTTTCCTGGTGTAAAGAAGATCCAACAGATATTTTAAAGTGTTTCCCGAATCAATAATATCTTCTACAATCAGTACATCCTTACCTTCAATCGGATCATCTAAATCCTTTACAATCTTAACTCTTCCTGAGCTTACAGTATCATCACCATAACTGGAAACTGACATAAAATCAAGGGAAACCGGCACTGTAATGCTCTTAGCCAATTCACAGGTAATGAATACGCCACCTTTTAAAACGCAAACTAAATGTATCTGTTTACCAGCATAATCCTTGCTAATCTGTTCTCCTAATTCACGAATTTTCTTATCTACCTCTTCTTCTGAGATTAATACGTTAATATTATGTTCCATCATTTTTTCCTCCATTTAAACTTATCTCAAGTATTACTTGTGTATCCTCGCTAACTTTGTATGCCTCACTCATTCTGCCTCCAATAACCCACATAATATGTTCTCCATCTGCTAATAATGGAAGGAGATCTCTTTTTTCGCGCGGGATCTTATCGTCAATGAATAGGGATTTAATCTTCTTTCTGCTTCCCTTAGAATCAATTTGTATGAAGTCGCCCTCATTTCTTGCTCTTATTAAAACAGTATTTTTAATTTTATCATAGTCAAACCATTTCGTACACCCATTTTCAGGAATTATCATACTTTTTTTATATTTAATTAATATAACATGTAAAGTTTGGTTAATTTGGGATAAATAATAGTCTCCGGGAACTGTTATAACCTGTTCTACTATTTTATCGGTTTCTAATACATCCTTTTGCTGTTTATTCGCTCTCATGATAATTGTATAATAGTTCCGCACTGCTAGAATCCCATAAGGTAAGTTTAAACTTTTTCCAACCTCTTTATCCAACAGACCAAGAACAAGGCCAACATGAAGTGCATCTACATCCTTTAGCTGATGTGCCAGCTGATTAAAAACCATTCGAATAATTCCTTTTTGTATTACCAAATCCTCATACTTTAGTTTTTCTATCTCTATCTCATAAGACTCCTGCTGCAAACTATAAATTACGATTTTCTCATATGACATCTTCACATTTTTCTCTAGATATTGATTAATTTCTTCTAATTGTTCTGCCGCATTTACAATGTGTTCAATGGACTTTGAATTAATCTCCTCCTGTGCAAAGCTTATGATACGATGTCGTATTTTATTACGACTATAATCTTCCGTGAGATTAGTTCTGTCTGTACAAAAATTGATATGATTCTTTTTTAAATAGGACTCAATTTCTTTTCTGCTAACACAAAGTAGAGGCCTTATGATATGGTCTCTGGTAGCACGTATTCCGGTTAATCCTTTAATACCACTTCCACGAAATAAGTGAAAAAGAATTGTCTCGGCATTATCATTTCTATTATGCGCAATTGCAATTTTATTACACTTATTTTTATTGCAACAATCATAAAATGCCTCATATCGGACCTTTCGTCCTGCCTCTTCTTCAGATAATCCTTCCAGACTGGCAATTCTTGGTACATCAACCTTAACTGCAATAAAAGGTATTCCATTTGTGGTACAAAGATTTTTTACATAAGCTTCATCTGCATCAGCCTCTTCACCTCGTATACCATGGTTTACATGTACAACAAATAAGGAAAGATTAAACTTAGGTGCCAATTGAAGCAGGACATGAAAAAGGCAGACAGAATCGGCACCACCGGATACTCCAATCACGATTCTGTCTCCCTCTGATATCATATTATGTTCCTGCATGTAAGTCTGAACTGTTTTAAGCATTATTTACTCCTGCAAGTTTATTGTAATGTTTACCTTTCTACCATTTTACCCCGAACGAAAGCAAATATCAAGTATTGTAAGTAAATATCAAGTATTGTCTATGGTTCTTGTATTACACGAAATTACAGGTAAGCTTACTTCTTCCAAAAACCTGCCACAAGAACAGTCATATCATCCCTTGGAACCCAATGATTGAGTTCTAATGCTTGATTTAGTACAGCATTAGCAATCTCCTTGGGATTGTTGATACGCAGATCTACAATAAATTCCTCTAAAAATCTTTCTTTTTCATCACCTGGAATACAATCAATAACTCCATCCGTTACCATAATAACAAAATCACCATCGTTCAGTTTCTTTGTAACAGCTTCATAGTCTACTTGATTCAATACCCCTACCGGCAAGGTAGTGGAATTAATAACCTCCACCCAATTATTTCTCTTGACAAAAGTAGTGGACGCACCAATCTTAATAAAATCACACATCCCTGTATAAAGATTTATTACACTCATATCAATGGTTGAAAAGGTTTGATCTTCTGATTTTAAAACTAAAATCGAATTAATTAATTTAATTGCCGACTCTTTACGAAAACCAGCTTCGATAAATTGTTCTAATAATTCTACTACAGATTCACTTTCCTCACACGCAGCTTCCCCAGTACCCATTCCATCGGACAAAGTCATAACCACTGTCCCCGGATCCGGATAAATAAAGGAATAATTATCTCCCGATATACGTCCTCCTTCTTTTGTCATCCTTGTCATACCGGTAAACACTTTATAATTTGCATCTTCTACGAATACAAAAGTCTCAAAATCCTTAGTCATTACGTTTTTGCATCCATCAGCAGGCCGCATTCGTTTCCCAAACACTTCACTTATTATGCCGGCTGCTTCTTTTGTTGTAAAGCACCGCCCTCTTTCTGTTCGTGCAGTCATGTAGATTTCCTGTTTATCATTTCTCTTTTCAAAAATAGCAATTCGCTTTATAAGAATATGTTTCACTTTCAATTCGTATATCATACGCTTTTTCCTTGTTTCTGAAGTTTCTACTGTTTTATATAAATCCAGCGAAAAATCCTCGATAATATTTGCTACCTCGCAAAGTTGCCCTGCAATAGCTTCCCTGCTCTCTGCCATTCGATTGTACCAAGATAGGTTAAGCTTCGCGAGTTCCAATACTCTTCTGGTTTCTGATAAAAAATGATTTAAGTATATACACCTATTAGCAAATCCACTTGGAACCTCACTTACAGCTATAGTTCCATTCTTTTCTACTACATCCAAAATATGATATGCACCTTCATATGTTTCATAAAAATTATTCTTCCAACATATATTGCAATTAGAACAATCTTTACAGAGATTTTCTGAAAGTTCATCAAAGATTTTGGTTTTATCCTTTTTGTTTAAGGCCGATTTTTTATCAGCTATAGAAGTAAAGGTGTCCGACAGGTTTTGAAAAGACTCCGAAAAATCTTTTAGCTTTCCTTTGGCTATATTCTGAATGCTTTGACGTACAAAAATATCTTCTTTATTCCCTTCCATGCCAACATTTATCTTGAAAATAAATGCTTTGGGCAATAATAAGAATATAACTGCACTAGATACCAGTGCTCCTAATCCGGATAAATCAATCTGATTATTTTGATACAACTCGCCTAATACTAAAATCCCTGCCGAATACATTGCTATTGTAAAGAAACGCCCTAATTCTCGAAACGTACCAGCAATAATACCAAGCATACACATAAGGCCAATTTGATTCATTTGTCCACTTTTTAAGGCTAATATAACTCCACAGGCCGCACCTGCTATTGCACCATAACCGGCTCCATATTTATATCCAAGAAGAAGCACACTAAATAAGGCAGCTGTCATAGTCATGGAAAATCCTATCGCTTCAAAATTAGGAATACCATATATTATAACTGCTAAAATTACTGCTATACTAATTACCTGTTCATTGTCTAGCTCTTGGCCTTTTAAGCCATGCAGGAGAGGTTCTAACCCTTTTCGAAAAACAAAGCTCAGAGCAAATATTGCAATCCCTTCTGCTATAGCAAGAAAAATATAATAGCCTGTATCTCTATTTAATAGTCCATTTGCTATGGATATTAGGGCTGTTACTGTACCGGCAATTCCACCCATAACTCCAATGGACAAGTGTTTATTATTATATTCCATTAGTGCAGTAATAATGGAAAGTACAATCATAATAATAAGATACTTAGCAACCTCCATCATAGGTAATACCGTGGCCATACCAAGCAGTACGGTTAACATAGTGATCAACCTACCTTTTTTTTCTAAACATACCGCTGTAAAATAACCAATTGCTATTGGATTGATACCTACAAAGATTGCCCTCGCCATGATTATCCCCATCATCTGTACTAAAAATTTTTTCATGTTCCATTCTTTCATTTTCTTTCCGTCCTCCTACACCCGATGTAATATTAGCTTTTTCCTGACTTTTATAAACCAAGAAGGTTGGCTAGACCTGTATTATAGGTTTTGGACATTAAAATCTTTGTCAAAATTCAGAACTAGTTTCCTAAAAGTTTTTGACAAGAAATTCATAGAATGAATGATTGAATCGAATCAAGAGAGTTAAGTTTAATTAAGAAATTGAGAATATAGCGTTGTATTGTTTGACTAAGATACTCAAAAATTCTATGAGCTATCATAAAGAATAAAAAATCAAGGAAGCCAAAATGGCTTCCTTGATTTTTTATTCTTTATGATAGCGAAGGACGGATTTGAACCGCCGACACCGCGGGTATGAACCGCGTGCTCTAGCCAACTGAGCTACTTCGCCAGAGTGACGAACTACATTATAACTGCTTTTGTCATGCTTGTCAACAATTTAATGTAAGTATATCAGATTTTATGATTTTATTTGTGCATTACTTTTCAGATTTAAATATGATTTCATCCTTATAAACTAGGCCGAGTTTTTCCCTTGCCATCTCTTCAATATACTTTAAGGTTTGCACATATGCCTTCCTCTCTTGTATATCCATGGTTTTATCCTGCTCTTCTGCTATTTCTTCTTTCAGTTCTTCTACCCGAGCTGAAGATTTTGCATTGGTAATATCCAATTCTTGTCTTTTATAAGTAACAATACCACATACCAGAAGAACCATTATGGCTATTAGTCCTAAGCCTGTCCTTCTTGCTCTTCTTCTTTTTCTCAAACTAATCACCTTTTTCATTATCAGATACACTTATTTTACTTGATTTCCAAATATTTTTCAATGTTTTTAACAAATAATGTATTAATTTTTTTATCCTTAATAACAACCATGAACATAGTTTACCAATTTTATTGAATATAAATTTGATTGGTTTAAATATCAATGTTATTAGCTTACCAATGATGCTGATTATTTTATTCAATATACCAGATATTACATTAACCAGGAAATCACTTATCACGGCATGATATACCAGCATTCCAATAAGCATCGCTAATATGGAAAAACCTCGTATAATACCATTATTCTGTCGATACATCATAAGAAATATTAACACACTACAGATTACCCAATATAGTATATCCTGAATGGCAATGAAAAAAGTATTGTATTTTACTACACGCCTTAGTATACGTAGTAAATCATAAATTATCAACAAAAGAATTCCCCATAACATGGAAGTTAAAAAAAAGCGCAGTTCTATCATAATTGCATCGTTCATCTTAGCTTCTCCTTCTGCATTATTTGAACAGTCTGCTAATAAATGATTCGCCGGACTTGCTATAGGTATTGGTATCAGAATAAGTTAGGCTGTCTATTCTACCATCCACATCTACTTCACCCTTCTCTAGTGTTAGTCGATTGACATGTAAATCATTACCTCGAAGCATTAATATGCCTTGTTCCGTTTCCAAAAGTACCTCTCCTGCATCAAATGACAGAACATCACTTACCCCCGTAATAGTGGCCGAATTTCTGGCATTTATACTCACCTTATGATTTTTCTGAGTTTGTTGTTTTTCCTCCATAAAAAAGCCTCCTAATATACTATTTCATTTCAGTATATTAAAAGACTCTTCATTTCATGCCAAAATGTAAGATACATTATAGATACTTGTATAATTCTTTTGCATCATCTTTCCTGGTTGTTTCCTGAACATCTAAAACCTGAACTTTTACCGCTTTACTTCCAAATCCTATCTCGATAATGTCATTAACCTTTACGGTAGCGGATGCTTTAGCCGGTTTATCGTTTATTAATACGCGTCCAGCATCACATGCTTCATTTGCAATGGTTCTGCGCTTAATTAACCTGGAAACCTTTAAAAATTTGTCTAACCTCATAGTTAACTCCTATCTACATGTAAAAAAGAAGCCCCCATAAAAATCGCATTCAACAAACGCTACAAATAGACATGCAAAGGTTGAATTCGATTTTTACAGCAGCTTCTCCTTAATTGTTTAAGTTATGCGTTAATAACGTCCTTAAAAGCTTTTCCAGCTTTAAACTTTGGAGCTTTTGATGCTGCAATAGTAATAGCCTCTTTGGTCTGAGGATTTCTACCAGTTCTTGCTGGTCTTTCTGATACTTCAAAAGTACCAAATCCAACTAATTGGACTTTCTCACCTTTTGTTAATTCTTCTGTTACGACATCAATAAATGCCTTTAATGCCTTCTCTGAATCTTTCTTAGATAACTCTGTTTTTTCTGCAATTGCTGCAACTAATTCTGCTTTGTTCATGGATAAACTCCTCCTCTAAAGTATTTGTTATATTTTACTAGAATAATCCATAAGATTATTTCACGCGTCCCCAAAGAGCATCAAGCTCACCAATGGACATTTCCCATAAATGCCTACTTTCTTGTTCAGCAAGATGTTCAACACCTACAAATCTATTTATAAACTTATTAGTAGCATTTGTCAAGGAATTTTCAGCATTTAGTTGCAAAAACCGTGACATATTTACCACTGAAAACATCAAATCTCCAAATTCCTCTTCAATGTCCTCTGCATTGCCGTTTTCCCTAGCTTTTTTCAGTTCTTCAAGCTCTTCATACACCTTCCCAAGTACCTGTTCATAACTCTCAAAATCAAGTCCAACTTTGGATGCTTTTTTCTGAACTTTTTCTGCTCGGATATTAGCCGGTAATGCTTTCGGTATACTTAAGATACTTTCCGAAATTTTCTTCTGTTTCTTTTCCTCTAGTTTGATCTCATCCCAATTCCTTAGTACTGTTTCTGAGTCATCTGCTTGTATATTACCAAACACATGAGGATGCCTATGAATCATTTTCTTACATTCACCTTGTATTACATCTTCTATGGTGAATTCCTTTTGTTCCTCAGCGATTGCTGTATGTAATGCTATCTGTAACAGCACATCGCCTAACTCTTCACAAAGATTCTCATTATCTTTATTATTGATTGCTTCTATGGTTTCATATGTTTCTTCTATCATACAATTTTTTAAGCTTTCATGAGTTTGTTCCCTATCCCATGGGCACCCATCTTTACTACGTAAAAACCTGATAATATTCATTAAATCGTCAAAGGTTTGATGCTCTGGTATTTGTTGTATCACTTTTGTAGTATCCATTGTACTCCTTCCAATTATCTAATCGTATTTGGTTTCCTTCTGTCTACCTTTGTAAGAAAGGGCTTTCGGACATATATTACTATATAACCGGAAGCCCTAATGTTATCCTTCTGCTATTACTGTTCCATCTGTTTTCCTAAAAAAGATGCTCCGGTACCAGCTAATTTATTCTCAACATCTCCGAATTTAATTTTGGGTTCTTTTGTTAACATGATTACTGATCCTATGGCATCACCTTCGCTAATAATTGGCCAAATCACTTGGTAAGTATAGTCGCTTTCATCATCAGCAGCTACTCGAATAAAATTCTTATCTTCTTTAGCAGCTAAAAGGCTCACTCGTTCATTAATTACTTCTTCTAGTTCATGTGTAATTGGCTTCGAAAGAAGCTCTTTCTTCATACTCCCGGATACTGCTACAAACTGGTCTTTATCCGTTATAGCGATAATATGTCCTGTTGTCTGCGCCAAAGAGTCCGCATATTGTTTTGCAAATTGTCCAAGCTCCCCAATTGGAGAGTATTTTTTGAGTATAATTTGTCCTTCTCTATCAGTAAATATCTCTAATGGGTCACCTTCTCTAATACGCAATGTGCGGCGAATTTCCTTTGGAACTACAACACGACCAAGATCATCTATTCTTCTTACGATTCCTGTGGCTTTCATAAATTATTTTCCTCCATTTTGCGTTATAATCATAATGTGGTACTTATGGTTATTATTGTTTGTAAAAAGGAAGAATTTATACGTACTGATATAACTTTAAATAAAATTTTATATTTAATACTAATATTGGACCTCACTAAGAAATAAACCTTGTGAGCTCACTGTGATTCCTGCCATCTGCCGATCCCTGCTTTCTAAAATGCTTTTAATATCCTCAGGTTTCCTTGTTCCTTCTCCTACTTCAAGTAATGTTCCTACAATAATTCTTACCATATTGTAGAGAAATCCATCACCGGTTATGGTTATTCGCAACTCATTTGATGTCATTTCATCAATACAGGTATAATATCCCGGCGTTTTAACTTTTCCAGTTTCACACCTTTGAATGTCAATTGAATGAATCGTTCTAATTGTGGATTTACCATCTTTTCTATCTGTCGAAAATGCTTTATAATCATGGATACCGATTAAATAAGTTGATGCTTTTACAATATCTTTTAGATTCAGTTGTGCTGGTATATGATACATGTATTTTCTTGTAAATACAGATGGAGTTTCCCCTTGGTCTATTCTATATTGGTAGGTCTTGGACTTTGCTGAATACCTGCTATGAAATTCTTTATGAACTTCCTCTATACAAAGAATAGTTATATCCTCTGGTAATACTGCATTAAAACCCGTTCTCATTTCCTCTATGGACTGTTTGGAATGGCAATAAAAATTAGCCACTTGCCCTAGAGCATGGGCACCGGCATCTGTTCTTCCAGACCCGATTATTTTAATTTCTTCCTCCAGGTAATTAGACAAGCGTTCTTCCAATACCGTTTGTATTGTAGGATTTTTATCTGTGTTACCTAAACGTTGCCAGCCTGCATAACTACTTCCATCGTACATTATTGTTAATTTAATATTTCTGTTTTTCATATAAGCTCCCACGTACTGATCCCTAATCTACATCTGATGTACAATGAGGACATTTTGTAGCCTTAATATTAATATCTGACAAGCAATGAGGACATTGCTTCGTTGTTATCTCTACTACCGGGGCATTCCTTGTTCTCATCTTATTGATCTGCCTCACAATTATGAATACAACAAATGCCATAATGAGGAAGTTTATAAGGCCTGTGATAAATGCTCCATAATTAATAGTTGCTGCTCCTGCTTCCTGTGCAAGTGCTAATGTTTCATAGTGTTTTCCATTCAAAGCAAAAAATAGATTGGCAAAATCAATTTTGGAGGTGAAAATACTAAGTACTGGCATTATAATATCGTTTACCAGTGAAGTTATGATAGCATTAAAAGCACCACCAATAATGACACCTACCGCCAAGTCTATCATATTCCCCTTCAAAGCAAATTTCTTAAACTCATTTAACATACTATCTTCTCCTTCCGTATCAATAGCACTATACTATTTACTTTATTATAATAAACCCAGTATAATACTGCAAGAGAATAATTTTGATCGTATATTGGTTCGAGTAATACATCGAATACTTATATCTATGCATTAAACATAACTTTTTCACTGTTAAATGCTTTCGTAATTAAAACAGTTATTAAAAGGGCTAAAATCACGGTACCTCCTACGGTCAAACCAAATTGCGGCAGTGTTAATTCACCGACTAATATATTTTGTATGGATATAGCACTACCGTATACTGGAATTGCATACATTCCTAAAACTTTTTCACTATTACCAGTAAACATAGTAACCATACCCGCTGCCAGTACTATAATATAGATTGGCGAAACATAGGAATTTGCTTCCTTTGCTGTTTTAGCAAGCACTGCAGCCAAAGAAACGATTGATACATACAGATATACCAGGGTCAGCATAATAGCTAATAATTCAATTATCTGCACTGCTGAGAATTGTATACTAAGTCCATCTAATGAATCACCACCAAAACCTTTTAGCATGATGGGCATGGAAGCAATCATGGTAACTGCATAAACTGCCGCCGATAAACAGGAAAGTATAGATAAAGATATCAATTTACCTAAAACAATTTCCTTTCTCTTTAAAGGTGTTAGGAGCATACTAGCCATAGTCCCACGTTCTTTTTCGCCGGTGATTGCATCTACTCCAAGACTCATTGCACCAATAAATAACATAAAAGTAATAAAATATGGCAATAAAGTTCCAAATAACTTGCCGGTCGCTTTTTCATTATCTACAATGATTGAAGATTCCGGATCTACATCAACCTGAAATACTGTTAATTGATCTAAATCGCCAAAACGATCTGCTAAAAGCATTTGCTGATAAACGTCAAGTATCTGTGTCACGAAGTTAGTTCTTGCTGCCGTAGAATACTCCTCTGAGTTATTGTAAAAAGTCTTTACCTCCGGAATATCACTGCCGGTTTTATAATTTTCTATTTTATCTAGAAATTCATCATCAAATACTACTAAGAGATCCGTCGTTCCTTTTAGAATGCTATCCTTAATCCCTGACGTTTCTCCATCCGGTTCTACGTATTTTATGTCAGCATCATAATTCGTAAGTTCAATAACATCTTTTAATCCGTCCGGTACATTCTGAATATAAATGGTGGAGGCATGCCGTTCAATATCATTCACCATAGAAGACTGCATTTTACCCATAAAAGAATACATTCCAACGATGATAACTACTGGTAGTACGAATAAACTAATTACTAATTTTTTATCTTTGAATACCCTGGTTAATTCTTTTTTTATAATATATTTCATTCCGTTCATATTAAGCTTCCTCCTGACTATATTCTTTATAAAGCTCGAAGAATGCGTCTTCTAAATCTTTTGATCCTGTTGAAGCTAAAAGTTCCGGAATGGTTCCTTCCGCAACTTTACCTCCATTTATAATTATTCCGACCCTATCACACAATTTTTCCGCTTCAGACATAATATGAGTGGAAATCATAACTAACTTACCTTCTTCTTTTAATATCTTCAAGTAATCTGTTACACTCCGTGCTGTTACAATATCTAATCCATTGGTCGGTTCATCAAATATAACCACTTCCGGATCATGAACCAGACTGACTGCTATGGATGCTTTTTGTTTCATACCAGTTGACAACTCATCAATTTTTTTATCTTGAAAGTCGTTTATGCCAAAATATTGAAATAACATTTTTCTTCTCTCTTCGATTAATTTATCATCCATTCCATGTAATTTTCCGAAGAAATTGAACATATATTTAGGTGAGAATTGAGGATCTAACTTAATCTCATTGGTTAAAAAGGCAATGCTCTCCCTTACCTTTTCCGACTCTTTAATAGTATCATAGCCACAAACCTTAATCTCACCTGCCGTAGGTTTTAATAATGTAGCCACACATCTAAGGATCGTGGTTTTTCCTGCACCGTTTGGTCCAAGTAATCCGTAGATTTCACCTTTTTTTGCAGATAAGCTAATATTATCTACTGCTTTCTTCATATTTTTTTTAGTCTTCTGCTCCGCCATTTGTTTCTTAGAAAGCTTGTAAACCTTTGTTAAAACATTAATCTCTATCATATTCTACTCCCATCCGCTAGTTTGCACCAGCATATAACTTTTTACCCGTTATCACATGAATCATTGTTCCATGATAGATTAGCCCCATATTTTTCCTTTGTCAATAGTATTTTGTATTAGAATTAGTTTAATATCTCATTAAAAAGCTCATTCAACACTCATTCAACACCCAATAAATAAACTACTCCCCGTACTTTTATTTATTCGAAAACCATGATATACTGTAGGGTAATTATGAGTTAAAAATATTACAAAGGAGTAATATCATATGAAAAAAGGATTCGATCCACAAAAATACATTGATGAACAGTCAAAATTTATTTTGGAACGTGTTAATAATTATGACAAATTATATTTGGAGTTCGGAGGTAAATTAATCGGTGACAAGCATGCCAAAAGAGTATTACCAGGATTTGATGAAGATGCTAAAATAAAACTTCTTCAGAAATTAAAAGATAAGGCAGAGATTATTATCTGCGTTTATGCTGGAGATATTGAACGCAATAAAGTTCGTGGAGACTTTGGAATTACCTATGACATGGATGTTTTACGCTTGATTGACGATCTGCGAATTTATGGTTTAGAAGTAAACAGTGTGGTTATCACACGCTTTTGTGGTCAACCTGCCACTACGGTATTTATAAATAAGTTAGAACGAAGAAATATCAAAGTATATACCCATGTTTCAATTGAGGGTTACCCTGCAGATGTAGATGCCATCGTAAGTGAAAAAGGCTACGGAAAAAATCCATATATCTCAACTACCAAACCAATTGTAGTAGTAACTGCGCCGGGACCTGGCAGCGGTAAACTTGCTACTTGTTTAAATCAGCTTTACCATGAATTCAAACAAGGTAAATCAGCAGGTTATTCGAAATTTGAAACTTTCCCTGTATGGAATGTACCCTTAAAGCATCCACTTAACATCGCATATGAAGCAGCAACCGTTGATTTAAAAGATGTTAATATGATAGATTCCTTCCACTTTGAGAACTATAACCAGATTGCAGTAAATTATAATCGTGACTTAGAAATGTTTCCGGTTATTAAAAGAATTATCGAAAAAATTACCGGCAAAGAATCTATGTACCAATCTCCAACAGATATGGGCGTAAACCGAGTTGGTTTTGGCATCACGGACGATGACATAGTAGCCAAAGCTTCAAAACAAGAGATACTTCGCAGATACTTTACTACTGCTTGCGATTTCAAGAAAGGCCTGATTGATGAAGAGGGATTGACTCGAATTAGAGTGATCATGGAAGAAGTTAATTTAAAGCAAGAAGATCGTGGACCAGTACTACCTGCCAGAGAATATGATTCGAAATTAAAGAAGGATTTATCTGATAAAGAAACATCCTCCGTGATTGCCTTTGAATTAACAAATGATACAATGATAACCGGTAAGGGTTCCCCTTTAATGGATTGTTGTGCTGCTGCCATCCTCAATGCAATTAAGAATCTGGCAGGCATTGCTGACGAAATTTATCTCTTATCTCCTCTTATCCTCAATACGATACAGGCTTTAAAAGAGAAAACCTTAGGTCATAGAATTACTTCACTAAATGCAAGTGAAATATTAATCGCCTTAAGTATCAGTGCGGTAACTAACCCAACCGCTCAATTAGCTTATGATAAATTACCTGATTTAATGGGCGTGCAGGCACATGCGACAGTTATGCTGAACAAAGGAAGCGAACAGCTTTTACGCGAATTAGGTATTGATATCACCTGTGATCCTGTCTACCCTTCAGATAATTTATATTATATTTAGATGACAAACTAGGTTTTAGAAAGGAGTTGTACTATGCTGGATTTAATTCAACAGATAGATGAATCTATTCTGTTGTACCTATTAGAACATTTACATACACCCTTTTTGGATGGATTTATGGCCTTTATTACTTCACTTGGGGACTCAGGATTTGTTTGGATTGCCATTACATTTATACTTCTTCTTAATAAGAAAACTAGACCCTGCGGTATCTTATTGACTTGCGCGTTGTCCATTGAATACTTGTTAAGCGATTGTATTCTAAAGCCCTTAATAGAGCGAGAGAGGCCCTTTATCCGGTTTCCAGAGGTAAAGTTGCTTATTAAAAGCCCTAGATCTTATTCCTTTCCTTCGGGGCATACTATGTCTTCTTTCACTGCCGCTACTGTAATTTTATACTACAATCGATTCGCAGGTATTCCAGCCTTTATATTGGCTGGACTGATTGGTTTCTCCAGGCTGTACTTATTCTGTCATTATCCATCTGATGTTTTAGCTGGAGCGGTACTGGGTTTATTAACAGCCTTAGTGGTGATATTCCTTGCTAGGACTGTACAGGTAAAATCAAAGGTTTCTTATTAGTAAACTCCTTACTTAATTGAATCCACTGAAAAAGTCTCCGTTATAGTTTCAGAATGAATAAAGCTATATATATATTCGTTTGTGCTACCGCGGATGCTTTAGCTTCCGTACCTTCCCTGCGGCATGTCTTTTGTAGAGCCTCAATCGAGTAGGAGGAAAATAATTAATTTATTTTCCGTCCTCTCACA
>CAUQEW010000026.1:0-78826 GCA_963517115.1 uncultured Lachnospiraceae bacterium
TCCTAAGTGACAAGTTTTTATTATTTCACTTGTCTACCTAGAAGGGAGCATATCAAACTTAATCTGTTAGTTATGCGACAGCTCCTTTGTTTATTTCATTTTAATTTTATCTAATTCTTTGACATCCACTCTGTTTCAGTTGAAAATCGTAATCTTTTCAGGTTATTAAAAGATTTATTGCTTTGTGAGCTTGTGGCTTGCTTCACTCCACTAACAGCCATTATTCAACAACTAATTCGTTTTCATCGCGTTCTAAAGCTGCTAAAAAATGATCATAAACACTATTCCTCTTAGAACTTTCTATTATTACCGCTCCAACACATTTTTCATAGAATTTGACAGGTCCAACTCCTCCAATAATAGCATACTGGTATCCTTCATCTCGCATGGCATGTAGAGTGCGTAAAAGCAATACTTTTCCAATGCCCTTTCCCTGATACTCTTCTAGAACCTTAGTTGGTCCAAAAAAATCTGGTGCAGTGGCATTGTAACATGCATAGCCTAATATTTTACTTCCTTTTGCTGCAATAAAGCAGGATATAGGTCTGCTCGCAAAACACACATCACATTCCCCCGCTGCATTACGGCTTGAATGTTCTCTTACCCATTCTACTATACGAAATTTATCTGGTGCTATGGCTCGAAATATTTCTATGCCTACTTCTTTTAGTCGTTCAACTTCCATATGATAATCTGCTATTTCTAATAGATTCACTAACATATCTGCCATTATCTAACGCTCCTTTTCTTTACTTGCTCTAAAGCCATAAGTGTTGCTCCTGTCACATTGTCATACATTGCTTCTTTTATATTAAGCTTCGGAAACTTTTGTAGCAATTGGTTAACTACTTTCTCTCGAATGTCCTTATAATGTGTTAGAATTCCTCCCGTCAATGCAAGTTCACTCTGCTCTAAATTTAACTCCTGCGCAACTGGTATCACAAGTTTAACAAGTTCTAATGCAGCCTTGTTACTTATAGTAATTCCCTGTGGATCTTCCAGATTAATTGCTTCAATTAAAAGTGGCGCAAACGACGCAATATCCTTCTTACCGACTGCTGTTTTGTAGATGTATCGAATAATATCTTCTACTGATTCTCCGCCGATCTTTTCTAAGACCATATCATATAACATGCTTTTAGGTATACGTTTGTCGTAGCTTTGTACTGCAGCAGATAAAATATCCCGTCCAATGGCATATCCGCTTCCCTCATCATCTATGATGTGACCCCAGCCTCCTGTGCGGCTTGTACGGCCTTCTATATTTTTCCCAAAACAAATGGAACCTGTACCACTGATTAATACCATCCCTTCTGGTTTGCCTAATGCACTATAAAATGCACCCTCATGGTCTCCAACAAACTTCATCTCGCAGGTAAGACCTGTATCCTTTATTGTACCTTGCAAAAAACCGAATGCTTCAGGGTTACTAATTCCTGCCGTACAAACACATAACATTTGGCATGCCTCTAAGCCACCCTGTAACTTAGACATTTGAGTCACTAATGTATGTATTGTCTGCCTCAATTCTTCCTTTGTCTGACTATTGAAATTAAGTCCATTAGCCTGGGTATTAAGGATAACTCTACCCTCTAAATTTCTTATTTGCATCGCTGTTTTTGTACCACCACCATCCCAGCCTGCTACATAATATTCCATTTCAACCCCCCTCATCTTTCAAAAGCCACTGAAAAAGTCTCCATTATAGTTTCAGAATGAATAAAGCTGTATATATATTCGTTTAGGCTACCTTGCCTTCCGACGGCATGTCCTTTGTAGAGCCTCAAAGATATGAAAAACATCGCAGCTGCTCTGTTTTTCAATGAGTCTCTAGTCGGACATAAACAGCCTTGTCAGCCGGTCTACGCCAAAACGAATATATATACGGCTTTATTCACGTCAAGTCTCTCGATGAGACTTTTTCAATGGCTTCGGTTTTCATAACTACATACTGACAGGTAATATTCCTTTCGGTATGAATTTGTGTTCTATAAGCTGGGCTATCACCTCTAAGCTTTTTTGTGTATATTCATAAGCAGCTATGCCATACACTGTCTTGGGCAGTTCTCGTAAATCATATGGATTTCTTAGGGCAATAACAATCACCTTTTGATTTTTATCTGCCACCTGCCTTACGAGTTCCAACTGTCCGTTATATAAATGTCCGTTATATGTCCCAATGACAACACAACTATATTTCTCTACTTCTGCTAAGGCTAGTTTAATTTCTGCTTCTTCTGGATTTGGCGATATAAGAATAGCCTCTCCCCCAAATCGTTTTGCCAGGAACTCTGAAAAACAAATTCCATCCTCTTGTTGATTAGAAACATTGGTTGCGCGAAACAAAGGAGTTCCGATAAACAATGGGTGTGGTCCAAGTTCAGGTAATGTATCCGTTGGCATTTGAACAGGTGTTATACTAGCTTTTAACAAGTTAAATGCAAAGTTTTGACCACTTTTCACATCAAAGTTTATACTTGATTGATTATACTTTAAATATTTTTCTTTATACTTTAATATTCTTTCTACCGTATCATTCATTTCTTTGATAGGAATCTGTTTTGTTTCCAATGCTTTTGTTAAGACATCAGATACTTCACGTGCAACTTTTGCTGTATGTGAGATAAAAACTAGATCCACTCCTGCACTGATTGCTTGTTTAACACCTTCCACCGTACCGTATAATTGCTTTATTGCATTCATTTCCATGCAATCACTAACAATAAGACCTTCAAACCCCAGCTTTTCTCTTAGTAGCCCTGTAATAATTTTATGAGACATTGTAGCTGGAATCTTCTCAGGTTCCAATTTCGGAAATAATATATGTGTTGTCATCACCGCAGGAATGCCAGCCTCAATCACTTCTTTAAAAGGAATTAACTCACATTGTTCTAGCTCTTCTAATGTCTTATCAATTAGTGGCAATCCTAAATGGGAATCTACATTGGTGTCTCCATGACCTGGAAAATGCTTTGCACAAGCTAATACACCCCCATCTTGTAACCCTCTCGTCATGGCAACACCGTATGCAGCAACCTGCTCAGGCAAATCCCCGTAACTCCGTACCCCAATCACAGGATTATCCATATTAGAATTAACATCTACTGTTGGTGCAAGATTAAAGTTAATCCCCACATCCCGAAGCTGCTCTCCTGTAATCTTGCCTGCTTGATATGCATTATCAACGTTCTTAGTAGCTGCTATTGCCATGGCACCTGGTACGTTTACAGCATCCTGATCTAGCCTGGTCACCATGCCGCCTTCTTGATCTATAGTAATAAATGCGCTGTGTCCAGTATTCTTTCTTACCATTTCTTGTAAATCTTGGCATAATTTTTTAACCTGTGGTATACTCGTTATGTTATGTTTAAAAAGAATAATATTTCCAATTTTATAATTACATATTAGTTCCTCAAGTTCTGCATCAATTATTGTACCTGGAAAACCTACTACAATACGTTGGCCTATCTGCTCTCTTGGTGTTAAATCTCCCATATTATACAACCTCCTATTCATAGATATGATACTTTTGTTTTTTACGCTTAAATTCTTCTAATTCTTTTTCATTTTTTTCTAATATCTCATCGCATGTCCACTCAGGATTTTCAAAGGCATTATTTCCAGATAATAAGCTAATAAAAGGTTTTTTATTTCCTTCGATTGGCTTTAGAAACTCAAAATCTTTTGGATACATATTCCTAATTGTCTCTATCACTGTAAGCCCTGTCTTATAACTTTCAAATGTGCCATAGTCCGTAATATGTAAATGTACTCCATTACAAAAAACTCCTTTAAACTTAGAACTTGTAGGTTTAAAGTATGCCGGTGTAAAACCAACTCCTTCTAATTCCTTGTCTTTCAGTTTGTCTACCAATAATTGAGCATTAATAAAAGGTGCACCTAGTATTTCGAACGGGCAGGAGGTTCCTCTTCCTTCGGAAAGATTAGTTCCTTCTGCTAAACAAACTCCTGGATATAGTAGCGCTGTGTCAAACCGTGGAATACCAAGGCTTGGCATTACCCAAATCTGATCTGTCTGATGAAACATTTGACTTCGTTTCCACCCAGTGCATGGTATCACCTCTAAGTTACATCGAATATTTTCCTCTTCGTTTACCATATGTGCCAATTCTCCAGCTGTAAGTCCATATCGAGTTGCAATGGGGTAAACCCCAACAAAACTTTTATAAGCTGGTTCTAAGACATTTCCTTCAACGATTATTCCCCCTAACGGATTGGGTCGATCTAATACAATGAATTGCTTTCCCTCTTTTGCACAATCTTCCATAACATAAATTAACGTGGAGATAAAGGTATAATACCGAACACCTAAATCTTGAATATCATATACTACTACATCTACCTTATCCAGCATTTCTTTGTTAAGACGTTTCGAATCTTTTTTGTATAAGCTATAAACAGGTACACCTGTTACATTATCAATATAATCATCAACCATCTGCCCTGCATCTCTATCTCCTCTTACCCCATGTTCTGGCGCAAACAGTACTTGAAGATTAAAATTTTTATTAATGATTTCAATGGTTGAATTCAGCTGATTATCTACTCCTGAGATAGATGTGACCAAGCCAATACGTTTTCCCATTAATAACTTACTATACTTATGAATATTATCAATTCCTTTTAACATATTAAAACTCCGATCTGCCTACTTTAGTAGGCATATTTATGTTGACAGTTTGGTTGTTTTATAGTTAAATTAATTCATATGAATTAATATTTTTTGTAATTTTATTTCAAGGGAGGTTTTACATACATGAAAAAAATATTTAATATAGCTCAAAAAGGTACCCGTTTAGCAGTAGGATTAATGAGCGGTACCTGTACAGATGGAATTGATGCAGCACTTGTACAGATAGAAGGTTATGGGATTGATACTAAAGTCAACTTGCTTCAGTTCATTACGATTCCATATGATCATACTTTGCGTACACGATTATTAGAAATTGCTTCTGGTAAATCCTATGGTAGTGAGGAAATTTGCAAAGTTAATTTTTTATTGGGTCACCTCTTTGCAACAGCATGCTTAGAGGTATGTAAGAAAGCTAAAATTGATATTACTGAAATTGATTTTATAGGTAGTCATGGACATACCATCTATCATCAGCCAAATCCAATCATTTATTTTGACCATTCGATTACCTCAACTTTACAAATTGGTGAAGCTGCTATCATTAGCGAGGTCATGGGATGTCCTGTAATTGCTGATTTCCGTGTACGGGATATGGCGGCTGGTGGACTAGGCGCTCCTCTAGTTCCCTATACAGAGTATTTATTATATAGCCAAAAAGGAAAGAACATAGCTTTACAGAATATTGGTGGCATAGGTAATATCACCTTTTTACCTGCCAATTGTGTAATGGAACAGATTCTCGCTTTTGATACCGGCCCAGGAAACATGATTATCGATGCTTTGGTTTCTATCTATACCAATAATCAATATAACTATGATAATAATGGTGATATTGCAAAAACTGGAGTTATTAACGAGTCACTTCTTACGTGGCTTTTACAAGATAAATATATATACAGGAAACCTCCAAAAACTACAGGCAGGGAATATTATGGTGCCGACTTTGTAACTGATTTATTACATAAAGCTGATTCCTTGGGAATCAATCTACCAGATACTATCGCTACGGCTACTATGTTCACCGCAAAATGCATTGAATTAAGTATTGTAAAATATCTTCCTGAAATTCCTGATGAACTGATCGTAGGTGGTGGTGGAAGCCAAAATAAAACTTTGATGTCATACCTCAAAACATGCTTACCTATGTGTACCGTAAAAACAAATGAAGACCTTGGCCTAGACAGTAATGCAAAAGAAGCGGTAGCTTTTGCAGTCCTTGCCAACGAAGTATTGTTTGGTTCTAACAATAATGTACCAACTGCAACCGGTGCTAGTCATAGCGTTGTAATGGGTAAAATTTCATTATGAGCAAGTAGCGAAGCGGATTGCGAATATCCGCTTTGACTTAACGAAAGAGGTTGAAAGTATGACAAATATTGAAGTAAAAACACGTAGTATTCTTGATACACTTAATAACTCAGAGAAAAAGGTTGCCAATTATTTTCTTAATAATTTAGAAAGTATTTTTACTATGCCTATTGCACGACTAGCTGAAGAAACAGGTGTAAGCCAAGTTACATGGGTACGTTTTTGCAAAGCACTCGGCTTTGATGGTCTGAAGGATTTAAAAAAGAGTCTATTTATAGAATTTAACAATGCCGCTACCAATGAAAATCCAGAAGAAGCCATTGTATTCTCCGACATAGTAAAACATAACAGCATAGAACAAATCTGTACAACCATAAAAAATACTACCATTCAAGCGGTAGAAGATACAGTAAAAATGATTGATTACACAGAACTTTCTAAAATCATAAAATTAATTGAACAAGCGAATCGCGTCCAACTATTTGGTATTGGCGCATCTGGAAATGTTGCGGATGACTTATACAGAAAACTGTTACGCATTGGAAAAAATGCTAATTTTTGTTATGATGTACATATGCAACTTACCTATGGCGCTAATATGAATTCCAAAGATGTAGCAATTATTTTTTCTTATTCTGGTACCACCAGTGAAATGCTTGAAATCCTCGCTCTCTCACAAGCTGCCAATTGTCCAACCATAGCCGTAACAAAATTTGCGAAAAGTTCTCTTGTAGCAGGTGCAGATTATTCCATTTATATTTCAGCTCCTGAAGTTGATTTGCGAAGTGGTGCAATGAGTAGCCGCATGGCTCAATTAGCCATAGTAGATATGTTATTTACGATCCTTGCTAATAAAAACTATGCCTCAGTAGAAAAATACTTAGAAAAAAGCTATGAAGCATGCCGGACACATAAACAATAGCGTCATATTGCTTCCAAATTTAATTCCTTGGCATGTGCTTGAACCCGCGACAAATGTCGCGGGTATTCTTTTTGGGTTTGATCTTATTTTTTATTTTTCTGATCTTGCTCAAGAATGGCAGTAATATGCCCCCTTACTTTAATAAGAGCATTTTCTGCTTCCTCTTTACTATAATTACACTTTATCATAACAATTGCTGTCTTCGCCGAATTATCACATTGGGATAACACTTTTCTCGCTACTTCCTCCTCTACTCCAGTTGCACTTGACACAATGGAGACCGTTCGCTCTAATAATTTTTCATTGGTAGCTTTTACATCTACCATTAAATTTCCATATACTTTCCCTAATTTAATCATTACAGAAGTACTTAACATATTTAATACAAGTTTCTGAGCTGTTCCACCTTTCAAACGCGTAGATCCTGTTATCACCTCGGCACCAGTCTGTGGAGCTATGGAAACCTCTGTTAAGGAATTTAATTCTGAGCCAGGACAACAGGTAACACTAATGGTCTTCGCTCCGATACTTTTTGCATAATTCACTGCTCCAATCACATAGGGAGTTCTTCCACTGGCAGCAATGCCAACTAAAACATCTTGTTTTGTAAACTGAATTGCTTTCAGATCCTTTTCGCCCAGATCATAATCATCCTCTGCACCTTCTACAGCCTTTACAAAGGCATTAATTCCTCCAGCAATTATTGCTTGAACTAATTCTGGGTCAGTACCAAAGGTTGGTGGACACTCTACAGCATCTAATATACCTAATCTGCCCGAAGTACCACATCCACAGTAAATCAATCTACCACCTTTTGATAACTTTTCATAGATAATATCTACTGCCTTTTCTATATTACCTATTTCCTTTTCCACAGCAAAAGCAACCTTTTTATCCTCTTCATTCATAAGACTCAATATTTCCGAAGTCGCCAGCATATCTATATTCTCTGTTCTTTTATTTTTTTGTTCTGTTTTTATAGTACTTAATTTTACCATTCTGTTTCACCTCTGATTCCAAAATTAACCTTTAACTGATCCTATTGTTAGCCCTTTTACAAAATACTTCTGTAAAAACGGATACAAAATAATAATAGGTAATGTTGATGTAATAATTACTGCTGATTTAATCGAAATAGCAATTGTAGCTTTGTCAGATGAACCTGCTGCATCACCCAACATTGATGTTCCATTTACAATATTCCTCAAGAATAACATCACAGGAAATTGGGAGGTGTTTAGATAAATCAACCCATTAAACCAGTCATTCCAGAAAAATACTGCTGTATATAATCCTACTGTTGCGAGTGCTGCCTTAGAAAGTGGTACTACAATTCTTTGTAATATTCCAAAATATCCAAGTCCATCAATTAAGGCAGCCTCTTCTATTTCCGCTGGAATCGTTTTAAAAAAGTTTACTAAAATAATTAAGTTAAACTGATTTATCGCAAATGGTAATAACATTGCCCACCTAGTCCCTGTAAGTCCTAAGTTAGAAACCAATAAATAGTTTGGAATTAATCCTCCTGAAAAAAACATTGAGAATACAACCATTTTCATTGCAAAGCTCTGCCCCCATAAGAAATTTTTTGATAAAGGATATGCAAATAATGTTGTAAGTACTAAGGATATCAGAGTTCCTACTAAAGTATAGAAAATGGTATTGCCATATGCTTTAAAAAAGTTGGGGTATGTAAATATTTGCTTATAAGCTTCGAAATTAATTCCTTTCGGTATAAGACCCACCATATTATTCACAATCGCATTTGGGTCGGATAACGAAACCGCAATCATATATAAAAACGGTACTAAACATGTTAATAATACTAGAATCATAATCAAATAAATAATTGAATCCATAATTATATTTCCTAATGTACGATATCTCTTCATTCTAGCACCCCCTAATATATTCCGTCGCCAGTAATTTTCTTACTAATTCTATTAGATGATGACACAAGAATTACTCCAATAATGCCACTAAATAGGCCAATTGCGGTTGCGTAAGAATAGTTCTGATTAGCAAGTCCCGTACGATAAACCAAAGTATCAATAATATCACTAACTTCTGAGTTGGATGGTGTATACATTAATAAAACTTTTTCAAATCCAAGACTCAACATACGCCCCACATTCAGAATAAGCATTACCATAATTGTTGGTAATATGGATGGTATTGTAACATGTTTGATCTGTTGTATTCTAGAAGCACCATCAATTTGAGCTGCTTCAAATAAATCCATACTAATTCCAGTGATTGCTGCCAAATAAATAATTGCAGTCCACCCGGTAAATTGCCATGTATCAGTTAAAATATAAAGCCAACGGAAATAGATTGGTTCATTCATAAAATAAATCGGTTGAATACCAAATGTACCTAATAAGCTATTTAGTAAGCCAGAACTTGGTGAAAGAAGCTCTCTCAAAATTGCTATTACTACTACGGTTGAGATGAATCTTGGCATATAGGAAACCGTTTGTACCAATTTCTTAAATCGCAGATTACTCACTTCGTTTAGAAGAATTGCAAATATGATAGGAATTGGGAAATTAATCAACAAGTTTCCAAAAGATATTATTAATGTGTTACGAAATGCTCGCCAAAATGCTGGATCTTTCATAAAATTTTCAAAATATCGAAAACCAACCCAACTTACTCCATATGGTCCCATACCAGGTCTAAAACGACGAAAAGCCAAGATGTTTCCAAACATTGGTATATATTTAAAAATGATAAAATATAAAATAGGTAGTACCATCATTGCATATAATTGCCAATAACGCTTTATGTGCTTTGACCACGATCTAGTAGTCTTTTTACATGAAACATCCGTATGTTTATTTTTACTTAAAGCCATCTATATTACCTCCTGTCTTATATAGAGGCCACCCTCAATCATATATAAGGGTAGCCTCTATCATTGCTGCTTACTATAACTTATCGGAATATGTAAATCTAAATTATTTACCTAGATTATCATTGTATAAATTGCAAAACTCATCAATTTGTAATGTTTTCATTTCATTTACATAAGCATCCCAATCACTTGTAACACTCTTTTTACCTGTAATAAAAGCATCAATCCATACTTCAAAGGTATCGAACAATGGTGTCTGAAGTATACCAGCATCTTCTGCCGTCAAATCATCAAATAATGGGGTTGGGGGAAGGTATTGAATTACATCACCCATAGCAGCCACCTCTGCATTTATACTAGCATAATTTTCATCATATTTCGTCATCTCATTTGCATTTATCCAAACAAGTTGCGTAACATCCGATCCACAGCCATATTTTATCTGCATGCTCTTATAGATGCCTTCTGCAGAATTAACTAATTCATCTGCATATTTAATTACGCCATTTTCTTCTGTATAAGTAACGCCTTCTACACCTAAACTCCATAATTTTGCGCCCTCTTCAGAGTAAAAGACTTCATCAATGGTACGAACAACACGTTCAAAATCTTTTCTTTCTGCAGTTTTGGCTGGGAACAAAACTCCTGAACCAGTACTACTCTTTGGCTGATGATGTGCACCATCTGGTCCTGCAAGAGCTGGATACATTTGTAATTTAAAGCCTTCGATTGTTGATGCTCCTGTTACGCCACCAATCTGATCATAGTAAGCGAAGGTAGCCATTGACTTACCTGTTGCCATCTTGGTAGACCATGCATCTCCATCAATTGGATCTGCCATTTCAGGATCTAATAAACCTTCACTATAAAGTTTTGCAAGAAAACTTACATATTCTTTATATTTATCGCTAATAGCACCAGGAAAATATTTTTTGCTCTCGTAGTCCCAACTTAGTGTATTTGTGCCTGATGCACCATTTTTACCAAGACTAATACCAAACGCTGGCATTGTCATACGATATAATACACGAGGTCCTGCTAAAATTGTTAAAGGATAAGAATCTGGATTTTCTGCTTTATATGCTTTTAAAATTGCATATAAATCATCATAACTCTTTGGTGCAGTTAAATTATTTGACTCAAGAAAGTCTTCTCTTAATATAAGTCCTCCATCATAAAAAGGAACATCATATAAACTTGGCATATAATAACGCTTTCCATCTGCTAAGCTTAAATCGTCAACTGTTTCTTTTAAGCCAAACTCTTCTACACGCGAATTGAAATTCGGTGTAAATTCTGAATAATCACTAATAGGAACTATTGCGCCATTCAAAGCAATCGATGCATTTTCACCTTTTGTTGACTGGTACAAAATAACATCTGGAGTATTTGTTCCCGTATTTAAAGCAAGAGATACTTTTGTTTCATAGTCTGCAATTGGAATAACTTCAAATTCAAAATCTACGTTAAACATCTTCTCTGCTTCGGTTATTGTAAGCCAATCTTCCTTAAAAGGTAACGTTGCATTATCAGAATAATAAATTCTGATTTTAACAGGCTCTAAATCCGCTGTTTGATCCTGCTCGTCACTTTTTGTTGCTTCCTTTGTATCTGTTGCCTTTGTAGAATCATTTGTTTCTTTTGTTACAGAAGTACTCTTCCCACATGCTGCAAGTAGAGTTACGGCCATAACCATAACCAACACAAGCGATAACATTTTTTTCATCTTAAACCCTCCCAAATTCTTACACAGTTTAATTAATTACGATGAAACATGGCACAAATTCATTTTTCTTGTAAATTTATTTCATATTTATTAGAATTTTATGTACCGTTATTTCATAGTTTTATACTACCATTGTTTTCCATGTTAGTCAACACGAATTTCATTTTTTTTGAAAATAATGTATGGTTATCATTGAATTCAATCTGAGATACGTTAAAACTAGGCAAAGGCTCTTAAATACAAAAAGGAAGTCGGTTTTTACAATGAATTGAACCGACCTCCTTAAAAAACGACTATAATTTTATTTTACCGTTGCAGCAGTGATTAAAGCGCCTTTAATCACAATTTTACCAACCAAATTTATTCAAAGCTAGACAACAATTCCATATAATATTTAGCATCACCTGTTAAATAATACTTATACCAAGCCTCGGTTGTTTCACGAGAATAGATATTTAAATATTCGATAATTTGTTTTGCCCATAATAATCCACCGGCAGAGCTTGCAGTTATTATATTACCATCCGTCACCGCAAGTTCTTCTTTATAAAAAGAATTCCCTGTATAATTCTTAGAAAAGCCGCAAAGATACTCAAGTGAGTTGCTTGTATGTAAATGATTATTTAAGATGCCTAATTCAGCCAAGGCTAAAGTTGCACCGCATATCGCACCTACTAGAATCCTTTTTTCTATGTATGAAGCCGCCATCTCTAAAATAGGCTTTTGTGTTTCGTCATTCCATGTATTAGCACCAGGTAGTAGCAGAGCTGCTATTTCATTATCACTGATTTCTTCAAGTGAGCAGTCGGGGGTTAAGGTCAGTCCCCCTAAAGTCTTAATGGATTCTTTTGTTCTACCAACAATTTTAATTAGGTATTTGGGTTCTTTAAGCATATTTTGCATACTAATTGCTTGTAAAATATAGCCGATTTCCCAGTCTGCTAAAGTGTCTAAGACGTAAATGTATATTACTTTTTTCATTTTAGTAATATTTTGACAGATCCAATAGTTACCATATTCAGTCCCATCATGACCTACTAATTTTTCTTCTGATTGATTGAAACCCATAAGCTTTAATGCATGGATCCTTTCCGTCGCAAATGGTGCAGCTTTTGTCGCAATCATATTGCAGTGGAATAAATCATATGTAGTGGATATTATAATCGATAATATTGCAAAGACACAATTTTGATTTTCGTAGTCACTTCTTAGGTCCAGCCTCAGAATTCCACATCCATTAAAATAATCTTTGGAAGTTCTATTAAATAATTCAATTGTTCCAATTGTTTCATTACTATTTTTATCAATAATTAACCATCTCACAAATCCTTTTCTCTCATACTCCCAAATCCAGTACTTAACTGCATTTTGCATTCGTTCATAAGTTTTATAGAAAAAATTGTCACCATTACAATTATCACTATTGAAATATGGAACTGCCTTTTCATCACTATACACTTTTAATAAATCTTTGGCATCATCTATATCTACCAACCGCAATAAATATTTATCATTTTCCAATATTGGGCATTTTTCATAAACTTCCTTCATACTATTTTCAACCTCTTTCTAATTTTTCTTAATTATAGCAAAATAACTATGACAGCAGTATGTCATAGTTATTTTAGAGTTGTCTAAATTGATTTTAATACTTCATAAATCCCATTGTCCTGGAAATCCTAATTTCTGTAATTGTGGAAATTTTTTGCTATATTCCTCCACCTCTTCCTTAGGAAGATTCTCAAAGACTTCCGATTCGTAGAATTTTCCTTTTATGCTTTTCATACCATCTTCCACTAATTCAATTCCCATAAAGGCATCAAAGTTTTTACCATCAGCCGTTGTAATATGAAAGTTATCACATGTTTTAAATCCTATTCTAGGATAATAATCCGGTTCACCAAAAATTACAATACCTTTATACCCTTTATTTGCAGCTAAGTTCATTGTTTCTCTTAATAACAGCTCACCTACTCCATATCCTTGCCATTTAGGCTCTACACACAGCGGTCCAAAGGTAATAATTTCATGTGTATCTGCACCATCAACAACACGCGCCTTTGAATACATGATACCTCCTATTACAACTCCATCCTTTACTGCTATTCTGCTTAGCTCTGGAAGATAGTCTTTATCTTGACGTAATTTATGTACGAGGTAATGTTCGTCACATCCAAGATGATGTTTATTCCAAAATGCATGTTGCGTCATTAACTCTACATTGTACCAATCATCCTTTGTTTCCATTCTAATTTCTATTTCTTCAGGATTCAATCTTTTCTTGTCTTCTGGAAACCATCCAAATTCTAACCTTACTTCTTTTCTTTGCAAATCATTGTTCCTATAGCAACAAGTATCCATACCAATTAGGCTAAAGCCTTCATGCTGATAAAAATCCACTGCATTAACATTACAAGATTGTGTTTCCAGTATAATAGCTCGACGACGCTCTCTTCTTGCTTGTTCCTTTGCAATTTCAATTAACGTATGACCTATCCCTTGCTTTTGATATTTTTCTGCTATCCATAGTTCCGTAATTCTTAGACGATTTGACCATAATTCTTGATCAGTTTCAATTGCAGCAACTAATTCATCATTAACTAACACTCCCCAAGCATAAGCATTCTCCCAGTGATCTTCATATAACTTATCTGGGAAATCGTATTCTTCCGGTATATGAGTCACTGGCTCTACAAAGTCTTTCTTTTCTATCTCGATAGTAAATCCTTTATCTATTTTTTTTACTAAAACATCATAATATTTATCTGTTTTATATTTTATTGGAATTATAGTTCCCTTCCATTTCTCTTTTGGCAAATGTATAATTTCATATACCATAGTCTTATCCTCTCTTTTTCATATCGGTTATTAACTTAGCATGCCCCTTCAAATTTCTGTTCTTCATGCTAATGTTTTGTTGAAAATCTCCTGCAAAACATCATATGGTATATCCTGATTTAAATAAATCTGCAACATCCCTTTTGGAGTAATTTTAAATTGCTCCAATTGTGATATATGCTCCATAATTTTGACAGCTTCAATATTAATATGATTTTTAAATGGAATGATTCTTATGTATTTCTCACCTACATAAAAGCTCGGTAATTTTGCCCATAATTTTTCTTCTATCTCACATGTAGTACAATTAATAATTAGATTTCTTATCTCACTGAAAAGCGATTGTATATCTTTGCTATAGCCTTCTATATAACCATGAATAGCTTCATTCAAATGATCTTTACCTCCTCAAAATTCTAAACTCATATAGAATAATTTCTGTATATTCACAAATCTACATTTACTTGTTTAAACTTCTTAAATAAATGATATTTCTGTCCGGGTCATAAAAACTCATATTACTTGCTCCCCATGGGCGGAGTTTAGGTTCTTCAATTATTTCGATTCCCCATTTAACAAGTTTTTTGTATTCAGCATCAATATCATTTACAGTAAACGCAAGACATATATTTTGATTATTATTGTTTTTTAAAGTGCCATCATTATATATTGTCAACATGGTTTCTTCTGCTAAGATTGTTTGATGAACTGTATCATTACTGCAGTTTTCAGTTTCGAGTATTAATTTATAAAAATTTGCCAGTCTTACAACATCATTAGTTAATAATCCAACTTCTCCAATTTTCATAAGCACCTCCGCTAATACTTATTTATCCTCTGTTTTTTGATTCAATATTTGAATTACTTAACTCTAACTAATTTTATAATAAAGAATATGATTGATCCAAACACTAAAAATAAAAATACAGGCAGAAACCACACTGATAATGATATTGCCTGTGAAGTATTTATTGTTAAGTACACAAAAACTGCTACCATTAATAATTTAATTGTACTGATCATATTTTTTAAAATCCGATATACACGTTCCTTATTTTCCTCTGTCACTGTAACACCTGTATTCCAAATTTGTGGAAAGTTTTCTATTACTGACAATCCTAAGTACATCAACCAACCAATAAAAGGAAGAATCAGTAATTCTCCTTTGCTTCCTATACTATCAATCTCACCCATTGCATTATAATGACCCGGAATCTTATCTGGAATACTATTCCAGTTTAGAAATAAGTATATCAATACTCCTATCAGTAAAATTAAGCATACTATTTCTACAAAAATATTATATTTATTCTTTTTCACCTTCATTATAAGAAACACCTCCGTTTCAAATTCAATTTAATGACTATATAAGCATTTATTTTTTCATTGTTTGGTCAAACCGTTTCCAAAGGTATATTCTTCCCTTATTGAAAAAGCTCATCAATAAACTGAAGCATTTCAATCATATAATCGGCAAGTATAGGATCAATTGTTTTCCACCTATATTGGAAGCCACAAAAGAGAGGGCATATATTAAATTCTTCAACGGTGAAAAATACCAACGGCCGTTTTCCGGTTTTGTCTGTTTGAACACAATATCCACAATTATCACATTTTTTTGAGGTGTTTATCACAAAACTTTTTACTTTCTCATTCATCTTATTCTGGTTTTTTAAAATCTCACTAAAGTACGGAATACGTAATGATATGAGTGGTTGATTTTTTCTTGTTTCTTCATAAATAATTTCTATGCCACCATGTGTTCGCTCTGCCCATGCAGCTTTCAGTTTTTCATCAACACTACCATAATTTTTAATGAAATTAAGATTGATATTTTCTCTAAAGTCATTTCGCAAATAATTATTCTGAATCAAAAAATTTATTAATTTACCATATGCTTCCTGGTTGTCGAACATATTTTTAAATATTTCAATTGTCCAAGGCGAACTTACGTCAAACACTCCTCGAGAAAAAAGTAGATAAGCTTGTTGCCGTTCATTTTCCATTGATATACTTTGATTTGATATATTTGCAAGCAGCTTTAGACCATCCACTTTGATCGGAAAGGAAATCAAATATTCATTATCGATAATTTTGACCTGAATATCGAATTCTACAAGCTGCTTTAACACAGCTGCTTTTATAGTATTCTCGTTTTTGTTCATAGAAAACGTGTTCTCGTCGATTTGATCGGACATACATATATTAAAAATCAAAGCAAGGAATTGATCAATTTTTTTAATCCCATCTCGGATTTTTACGACTAATTGCGGTTTCGTTTTATGAAATTCCCAATCGTTAAAGCTGTCATCAGTAAGAAGCTTAAGTCCTATTAAGGAAGGATCATTATAAATACGTTCATAAATTCCTTTGATAAATAAATAAGCATTTTTTTGATCCTCTTCTGTCGCTTCCAAAGATTGCACAGAAAAAAAAGGCGGATATGTAACAAGATAGTAACAGACACTTCTTTGAGCAAGATTTTTGAAGGTTTGATTTATCATGTGCATTAAAGTTAACTCCTTTTCATATTTTTATTTATATGAATATTAGTATTTTTAGAGAAAAAAATCGTTGTTATTTTTCCATATATAAGCATATCATTAGAAATCATCCAAATCAATCCTTATTTTTACAGAAATTGATTTTATATGAGTTTTTTATATTTGTTCTTTCTAAATCATAATTACTTTAAATAAAAGCTCTGTCACAACATATTGTTGATATCCAATACATTTTTGAGCAGAGCATAAATTTTCACTCTACTCGATTGAATTTTTCATTTAGTTCTCATTAGGGTACGAAGGCAAAGAACCTTCCCCTATAATGTATTCCTTTGTTTTTTTATCAAAATACTCTTTTAATAAAATAATAATCGCTAATACAAAAAATGCTTTGGATAAAACAAACGGAAACAATAATTTGTTCTCTGTTATTGCAGTCCATAGTTTACCTGATACCGAATCCCATTCGGTCAATCCTGTTGCTAATATTGAAGCTGATATAGTTATTCCAATATCAGCCAAAGTTGCAGATATTAATAGTGCAATACCTATTATTGTTTTCTTCATTGAATATCTCCCCATATTATATTTACTTCGTCTTTGCCAACAAATGCGAAGCATTTCTTAAATACATAATACAACAAATATCATAATTTTACCATTATAGCAATTACTTTGTTATCGTTGCTTTCTTAGGAGAACTTGAAACCTAAGAACTTAATGGTATTGCAGGACGATTTGATAACTTTCTGTGCTTAACAGACATTGCTACTGCAACTGCTTTTGCCAAGAAGAGGTCAGCTTTTTCAAGCTGAGTATGACCTTTCATATCAAACCATGTGTGCCACACAAGGTAGTTATTTAGATATTTTGTTGATACGCCATTAAATGTATTAATAAACTTCTTAAGCTTTGAATGATAGTTGTTGATTTTTTGTATGTTGTTAATGCCTCTTTTTTCTTTACCCGATTTTAGCTGTATTAATTGGATATTCTTGCTTCTGGCGAAGCGAATCTGACATAAGAGTTCATTTTATCTGTACAAAGGGTTGATTCTAGGCATATCTTACCATCATAAACGGCATAAAGGTTCTTAGTTGCGACTCTGCCTAACGAGGCTATTTTACCGTAAGAATGACCTTTTCTATCAAAGGCACAAGGAACACATACCTGTTCTATAGATAATCCCTTTTTATGGGAAGAACTACCATGTTTACGGGATTTTCTCGGCATTTTGAAGGTACTTTTCTTGTGGTTTCCTTTAAAGGATAATCGGAAAAATGTTTCGTCTGCTTTAATAATACCATCCAGTTTTGTATGTTCTGCAAGTTGTTGTAAGCCATCCAGGAGCTTATGTCTCCATGTAAATGCAGTGTTCCGATGAATACCACATATTTGTGCTGACTTACGAACTGAAAATCCATTCATCATACATTTTGCGAAGGATTCCCAAATACCAAGGCTCTTGCTTGTGCCTGATGCAACTGAATTGGATGATGTTTATCAACAGTATGTTGTGACAGAGCCTAAATAAATAATGCTTTAAATAAATTTACCAACCATTTACAATTGATTTCATTTACTTATATCACAAATTGATCAACTTTATCCGCCAATGCATTCCAATCAATAGGTACATCCCAGCAACCAAATGCATAACCTACATTATTATCAAAATCCTGTAGAGTATATTCCCTTATTCAAATAGTCTTAAATTATCTTCTCTAATATGAAATTAATAAGAGATTTTGTAACTTTTTGGTATATATAGCATAAATTGATAAGGAGGTGATTTTATGTTATATGACAACATCAACGACACCAATGAAAAGTTTTATTTAAAAAAAATGACAAAAGATAACGAAATACCATCTCCTGAATTAGTTGAGAAAACAAATAGATTTTATCAAATTCCAGTATTTTTAAGTCATCCCACGAGCGTAACTATGAACAACCTTCAAATAAGTTTTTTAATTCGCCTTCTGAGCGAATTAAAAAAAGAACTATTATTCCCGAGGACTTTGCCAAATACTGAACAATATCCAGAGTCTACTATGACAAGTATAAGAAGAATGGTTAATTCAAGCTTTGGAATGATAACTTTGAATCTTGCCAGAAGAAAAGTACAAGTTATTGAAACAAACGGCGCAACTGTATTTAATAATGATATCGGAAGACAATTTTGGACTGGATCTGTTTTCTCATTTATTGAACCAGCGATGGCATATCAATATGGCCTTCCCGAGCTATTTATTACAGAAGCATCTGTTTCAGAGCAGGATGTTAATCAACAGGGCGGGATATTCCCTTTCCGTGTATTAATATGGGACTCATCCAAAGGCATTGATTATTTCTTTGAAAGTGTAGAATGGAAAGAAATGCTGCAGAATTGGTCAGCAGAAGTCAGAAGCGGTTATTATATTCAAACACGGCCAGAATTCGATTATACAGGTGAAAACCAGTAATTAGTTAACATCTCACGGAACTTTTTTGGAACTTTCTGCATTTCTTTGAGTTTAATATATATTTGCGTAAAAATTCCCTCAGACAAATAGTCCGAGGGAATTTGAGTTAATAAAACTGCCGCTTCCAAACATATCAATTAGATTTATTACTTGGTTTTCATAAGTCTTTTGGTCATGATAATAAATAATTATCTTTTCTACATACTGTGCCCTAAAGAAATCTTTTAAAACTCCTTCATCAGTTTTATCTAATCAATGTCCCATTATATGAACTGTAACAGGTACATCACTTTCGCTCACATTCTCAGCGAAAATTCCAACGTCTGGAAGCCCTTTATTTCAAGCCTTTTCAGCCCTAACTACTTCTCAACTCGTGACATCAATACTACTGTCTTAACATGCCTTGAGGATACAAAAAAGATGCCATTTGAGCCTAGTGGAGCCTTGGCGGCGATATCTTCCATGAATAATTTTCTAATTTATTTGCAGTTTTTGTAGCATCCTCTTCACGCCAGAGCCAGTATCCAGCAAGGCAGCAATCTTTTTTCATAAACACCATTTTATAAATATAATGGCATCTGTCCTTTAAAAAAAAATTTACTGGCGGCAAATTAGTTTATGTGATAGAATTTTATTGGTAGATAAATCAAAATTTTAGGAGGAACTGTTCATGTCTAGACCTACAATTAATTTTGCATCAGTTACACTAGATTGTCCAAATCAAGAGGAGTTGGCAGATTTCTATACTGCATTATTGGGATGGAACAAACAGCGGTTTGATGAAGAATGGCTTGCTGTTATTTCTCCAGATAAACACATATGCCTACTGTTTCAAGAGATAGAAGACTACATTCCACCCGTTTGGCCAAATGAAAAGGGAAAACAACAACAAATGACACATTTAGACTTTGCTTCGACCCCGAATGAAAAGGACGCTGTTAAAAAATCATGCTCTAGCTTGTGGTGCTACTTTGGCTGCCATACAATATTCACAAGATTATACGATTTTCATTGACCCAGTGGGACATCCTTTTTGTATTAGCTTTTTTGGTTAAGTATACAAAATATATATAAATCAAATGCTTTACAGATTAGCGATAGATTTCATTTGCTAAAAAATCTTTCTGAAGCGGTTGAAAAGTATATGCGTCATCTTTTTCCATCCCATTTGGAAATCCCAGCAACTGCAGAGTTGCCTCTTTATTGTGCCGTATTTTTGAAGTCCACAGCAAACAAGTCCCCGTTGATATCCTGTGACCTGAGTGTTGTCAGTATATTAACATTATAATAATCACGTATTCTTGTGGTTGTGGTGCTTCTCGATAAAATGGTTTTCAGCTTAGGGGAAGCCAATATTGCTTTCAAATCTTCTGACAATGCCTCCTCAGAAAGATTTATCCCCCTCCTTGATGGTCGCATCCGCTTAGCGGTAATTACGCCCTTTCTGCTTTTCAACAACAACTCAATCTTATCGTTTCCAATTAACATCTTGTGGTCAAACCCTACTTTTTCGTCTCCGAACCACATTTCGTCATCATTATTACCGTTTCCACATGCCTTGAGGAACAAAAAAGAGTGCTTCTTCTACTGAGCTTTCCCGGCGGCAACACCTCTTAATTATCGCGGTTTCAAAGTTACATTACTCAATATAAGTAGTCCAATTTCCGCAATTATTACAAAAATATATCGCGAAGTCCAAAATGTCATCAGCTTTATCTAAATCGAGCGTAACCATTTCATTGTTTTTAATGAAGCCTATATTCCTTTGCCAATTGCTGAAGTTTTCCACCCCACAATTTGGGCACTCTGAATCACACTTTCCGACATGTTCAAAGTCATCAACAGTTATTCCATTGTCTTGTAAAAGCTTTACAACTGCTTCTTCGTAGCCAGTTTCTGAACAGCCCATTATCAAATCTTCCAAACTCAAAAATTCACTCATAAAAGCCTCCTGTTGTTTTTAAAATCATCCACCTGAGTGTTTAATGAAAAACCACTGCATATAGTGATTTATTTCAAAAATTAATATCAGCTTCGTGTTATGTTCATTAGATTTAGCACGTTAAACCTATAATGGTTTCATTTTTCATATTAAAACTAACATTTATCGAAAAATCAAGTTTTACTTTTATTTTTAAAAAAGCAAACCTATATGTAACAATATATGGCGTTTCAATTAAGAATAATTTAAGTGTTAATTAATCTTCAAAAGTAGTCAAACAGATATATTTTTGTACATGATTTTGCAAATCTTTAATAAAGTTGATTTTCCCCTCGATTATATGTGAAAATGAAAAAACAATAACATTTACATAATCATCATAATTAACGGTAAGCCGGTAATCTTCCTGAATTTTAGTAAATTCAACACTTTTTATACCTAATTCATTTTTGTTTAGTTGATATTTATTTTGAAAAAGACAAACGCTTTACCTCCGTCCTCTAAATATAATAATCCGAATTAGAAAATCCTATCTGCTTAATTATTATGTTCACAATCGGGGACGATTGTTAAGTAATTATCTGTGTAAAATGGAATTTGTCGTTTTTACATAATGATTATTATAGACACAACTGGTTACCCGATAAACAGGCACCAATGTACACCGTATTTATCAATAATATCGGTCATGAGCAGACTGAAGAAACAAGAACCTAAAGGCTTAAGAATTTTTCCATCCTCTTTCATTTTCTCATATGCTCGCTCAATAATCGAATCCTCACCTGGCTCGAACTGCATACAGAATTGCATTGTATTGCCCGAAATAACTTGTTCCTTGTCGTGATACAATTCGCCAACTGCAATGCTTTGTCCACTAATGTTAAGTTCAGCATGAATAATCGTACCATCGTCAGCTTTTTCACAATATCCAATTTCTGCATTGAAAGCGTCCTTGTAAAAATCAAAGGCTTCTGCTCTGTTTTTTGCGTAAATTTGTAATAATAATCCATGTAATATCCCAGATTCCACTGCATATATTGGCGCATTAATCCTAAAAATTAGGATAAAGCTTTTCCGCACCATCATCTTCGTTCTTATAATACTTAATTCTTACAATAATTGTTTTTTTCTTATATAAAACAATCATATTCGGAAGATATGGTACGAATTCTGGATTTATTTCTCGTAAATGCTCAATAATCGTTTCTGTGTTTAATGAATCAAACGCAAAGATTATGCCGTCCAACTCCGCTCCATTGTATCCCTTGTATATCTATGCTTCTATTCGGAATTATTTGTACAGCATCAGGTGTTTTCCTTTGTTAACGTTTCAAAGAAACAATATTCATATGGCTGCATACAATTCGGCTTTATTTAAAAATGATTTAATCTCTATATTGCCATATACGTATTCATAGGGAAATTGTATAAAATCTTCTGTATATGGAACAACATATGAATACAATGTGTCATATAACACAACATCAAGCTGTTTACTAACGTTTCCCTCCATATCAAAACATTAACCACTTAACTTCTCTGTTTGCTCTATAAGCAAGTTGAAATGAAAATTTAACAATTACTATTTCTTATACATTGGTTTCTCAGCATCCCGCATCTATTTTCTGGCAAGTATTCAAATTGATGCTTATGATATAGTAAGTCAGCTGGGCGATTTGCAATTAGGCAAATGTAACTATCCTCGTGTGCATTCACCTCAAAGTAACTGTCGATGGCTTTCATAATCTGTTCTGCAAAACCTCTCCGTTGATAATCCTTATCCACCATAATATCGCTCACAACATAGGTTATTCCTCCGTCACCAACTACTCTGCCGAATCCAATCAGTTTTTCTTTGTCGTATAGGGACGCTGTAAATAATGAATTCTCCAAGGCAATTTGGCTTCTTTTCAAATCTTTATTTCCCATCCCAGAACGTAGCCGAAGACTCACATAGTCTTGGGCTGTCGGTGCTTCATAAACAAGTTGTATACTCATCTTTTCCTCCATAAATTCTTGCCTATCTGTGCGTAATTTAATTGAATTTCAAACTTCTACTCTGCATTGTTATATCATAAACATAATTGGTATTCATTTTGATTATAAACTACTATTCCACTTCCACTATAATTTAGGTTCATACTTCACCTCATGAATTTTACATTTTTTGCTTGACCGCATTATATAAAAAAGCTAACTCAATTTAGTTTCCTTAATAGTATCAAGCTATCACTTTTCAAATACAAGAAGTGGGATACCGCCGCTACTATTCCCTGTTTCAACTAGATGTGTTTTACCAAAAGAAGTATTAATATACAAATCTTTGTATGCAGTAGTGAGCCGTTTCAATTGCTTATCGTATAAATTCAGTACTTTATCCTTACCATCTAAGCTTTTATATATTGTCTTCATTTTCTTAATATTCCCTTCCTTATTCCTACCTGTCTAAACCTACCTTCAATACCTTTATAATTTACTATATTCTACCACAACCTAAATGCTTGTTGCTATATTTCTGTATAAAAAAGACTCTGAAATAATATTCCAAAGCCTTTTTCATATCATTAAATTTCAATTTTAATCTCTACACTATAATTCACTGCACTTTTTCGAGTTAATAAACAACATGTCTCAACGTGCCTTGAGGAGACAATAATGATGACGTCAAAACCTGGTGAACCTTTGTCGGCAGGGTACTTTCATTTTTTCAATTCTAAATCTCTGTTTCATAAAATACATATAAAAATTACCAAACCACTAAGTTTGATACTTTTAAATTGTAGTTATTATTATACTTTTATATATGCTGTAATTAACTCTGTTTTGATATAATAGAAATATATTTATCCAGCTGCATCTCTTCTAATTCCGCAAGCATATTTGTAAAATCATCCGGAATACCTTCCGCTGCATATTTATCTAATGCATTGTAATAATCCAATCTGTTTTCTTTTGCTATAGAAATTGGTAAATAATCGCAACTCATGAGTTGATAGTTCATAATCAGTCTGGATGTCCTGCCATTGCCATCTTGAAACGGATGAATCCGAACAAATTCCGCATGAATCCAGGCTGCCAGTTCAATTGGATTCAAATCTTTCTTATATATTAAATCTGCGAAGAAATTCTTTATCTGAACATACATTTCATTTCTTGCAGGTGGTGTATGACTAGCACCACTAATAACAACTTCTTCATTTCGATATATACAACCGACTATGATATTCTCCATGACAAGCGCATGAATGTCTTTAACTATTTTTTCATCCAGCAGAAGTCCTTCTTTGATACATTGCTTCACATACCTGAAAGCTTTTTTATGATTTACAACTTCATATATTTCTCTAAGCGCTTTTCCACCAATGGAAATACCATCTTCCAATACCACTTTCGTTTCCATGAGTGTAAGGGTATTTCCTTCGATTGCAGTAGAGTTATGTGCAAATTCCACTTCAAACGCATCATTATAAGATTCAACTGTCACTTCATGAAGTGTATCTTTTCCACCTTCATATAGTTTTTGTTTTTCTAATATTCTGTTAAAGTCCAAGATTCCACCTCATTTCTTATTATAGTTCTTTCCTAACAAATTTTTATTTACTGACTTTATAACAATTATACCATACTAATTACAAATAGTAAGCCTACATTTTATCTTATTTCTTCTGTAGCAAGCAAATACTTTCAGAATGCCTTGAGGAGATAAAAAAGATGCCTGCTAAACCTATTACCCCCTTGGCGGCAAGATATAATTCTAAAAAACATAACCTGATGTAGTCTTTATAAGTCACCCAAATACTTCTTCAACCTTGTGGTAGCTTTATTACCCTGCAAATGATTTGTATATAATCTGCGTCTTTATTTTCTTGTTCTTCCTACATAAAGAGCCTCGTCTGTATATTTACTAAATATTTCATAAACCACCATCATACCCTCAACGAGTATAGATGGCTGCAACGTTTTAAGTAGTTATTATTTGCCTGTAACTTTTCTTTCCAGCTTATTGCTGACTCGATTGACGCTGTTTCCTGTGACATTATATTTTTTTTACATTCTTATTAAGCTATTTTCTTCATTACTGAGTTCACCAATAATTCTATTTTTAGAATTTCTGTAGAGATCACCCCAAAGTATCGAACAAATTAAGCATGAAAGATATACCAAGAACAAGTGGCAACTAATATGCTTATTAGTTTTGCAACACCACATGCATCTTCCATTATTTCGGCTCGGGACAGGCGAGAATTTAAGCATATAGCTATTGCCCTAGCTCTCATAAAGAATAATTTAATTTCCCTTTGCCCCGCCATAGGATCTGAATTTACTATATCCACTTGCTTTTATAGAGCTTTTGGGATGCCATGTAACAAACCACATTCATAAAAACAGCAATGATAAGTACGATTATCCAAAGAGGGCTATTCATCAAGTATTTGTACATAAGAAACATAAGTCCCATGTATGGAAAAATGGCAAGTGCGGCGATAATATCTGCTTTTTGCGTTTCAAAGAGATAAAATATTAAAAACTCTATGGGTAGAAATACAGCAACCAACAAAATCCCATAAGGAAGAATATGTATTGGTACAGCAGCAAACATTTCCGGCTTTATTAGGTGAATTATGTTGGAGAACAAAATCAAAAGCGGGGTAGCAATGAAACAAAAAAGATAAACAATCGTACCTCGTGCCCCTATAATTGCTTCTGGTGTAACCGGTAATATGCTAAACAGCAGCTTAGTCTTATGCTTTGCATCATTAAAGGCAAAATTCCGTATAATTAAGTAGGATAGCATCAAAAGTCCGGCAGCGTAAATAAGAACATTTGCCAAATCATTGCTTGCGTTGATTCGAGTAAAAAACATGGGATATAAAGCAATGCAGAGTAACTGAAGCCAAACAATTTGACTTAATGCCGAGACTTGCATTTTAGCAAAATTCAGAAAATTCGAGCGCATCATTGGCACCTCCTTGTATAATAAAGCATGATGTCCTCTATGGAGGGGAGTTCATAAGCTGTTGTCTGTGGCAAAACCTTTTTGAGCGCAGTTTTGTTATTGGTTAACCCTTCAAACCCGTAAGCAGTTTTACTTATTCCAATAAAATACTTTTCGTAATCCGGAAACAATGCAGCAACATCACCTTTTACAATGGCGTGTTGGTCTTTTATTTCGTCCTTTTGTCCTTGCAAAATGATTTTACCCGCAAATATAAAGAACAAAAAGTCTGCTATTTTGTCAAGGTCGGAAGTGATATGTGTTGACATTAAAACCGTTTTGTTATTCTCAAACACGATGTCTTTCAGAATTTCCATCAGCTCGCTTCTCACCAGAGGGTCAAGACCAGATGTAGGCTCGTCCAGAATAAAAAGCTCTGCACCATGTGAAAGTGCAAGCACAAGCGAGTATTTCATTCTCATACCTCTGGACAAATCCTTAATCTTTTTACTTTCTGGCAGTCCAAATTTTTTCATGTAGGAGTGATAGGCTTTGTCATCCCATGTAGGGTACATTGGAGCAATTAGGCTTTTCATTTTTCCGAGGCTCAAATCCTCATAAAAATGACCGTCATCTAAAACGATGCCTAGTTTTGATTTAATTTCCAAATCATTTGCCACGCTATCCATACCCAAAACTGTGATTTTGCCCTCGTCTGGCTTAATCATGTTTAGCATACTTTTAATCGTTGTCGTTTTTCCTGCGCCATTCGGTCCGATAAACCCCGTCAACGTGCCTTTTTCAAGTGACATATTTACATTCTGCAAGTTAAAGTCACCGTAGCTTTTACATAAGTTTTGAATTTCTAAAACTGTTTCCATACTTACTCCTCCTCGCTTATTTCATCAATTATTTTTTTCAAATCTCCGCTAGAAATTCCAACTGGCTTTGCATATATAATAATATCTGCAAGCTTTTTTTCAATTTCCACTAAACGAGTTTCACGTAAAAGCTCCATATTTTTAGGTGCCACAAACGAGCCTTTACCTGCCATGTTGATTGTAAAACCCTCTGCTTCCAAACCCTCATATGCTTTCCTCGTCGTAATAACGCTGACATTCAAATCCTTTGCCAGTCCTCTGACTGATGGCAAAAGATTGCCTTCTTCTAATTCACCAGACAAGATAGCTGATTTGATTTGATTCATAATCTGCTCGTAAATAGGCACTTCCGCAGAATTTACAATAATGATTTGCAATATCGCATCTACCCCCTTTTGTTATATTGTGTATGCACTACAAGCACAGTATAGCGTATTAAAGAATAATTGTCAATATGGCGATATATGTAACCACAACTTAAAAAATGTGTACGATAGCATAAGCCGCCGTACACATTTTAGCAATATTTACTGATCACATTTATCAATTAACTTCTGGCATTTAAGTTTGACTATTTCCATTTCTTCTTCAGTCAGTTCACGCTTTGTCTTTGTCATATTTTCCGCTTCGGTCATGCGGTAAGAACTTAGAAGTTCCTCCTTCAATTCCTCTGGTGTTTCGCAGTATTCAACCCCATACCAATCCTCTGATTTTTCATCCCACTGCATCACAGTGTAGCCATGCTTTGTGAGAACAACCTCACAATCAGCATCCTCCGCAAGATATATTTGCTATTTATATTTAAAAATCAGTAGAACTATTATATCACACCACCCTTCCATGATATGTCATTTTTAATATTTTTACTTCAGCCATGATAAAATTCCTTACCCCCCTCTGAACATTTTCGGCATTGGGGAGTTTTGAGTAGAGATGACTTAGGATAATTACTTATTAGCAGAAGACTGATATTTTCGGTTTATGAACTCGATGGTAATATCCATGAAAGCATGCACGATTTCGATTATTACCTCATCACTTAAAGGTTTATTATCTCCCAATTCTGGTCTATTACTCATAATCATCTCATCGTTCTTCTTTACTTCTGTCATGTTCATGACCTCCTTTTCTTTTGATAAGACCATTGTACATGTACATAAAAAATTCATTTAAGAACGAATTTCGGGATTTTTATATTTTAAGTTTATTGATCTATAAATATCTTTGGCAAAGCGTATTCTTTTATTAGTCCAGCTTTTCCACGGAACTAATGCCTGGAATGGATCATAATTAAAAGTTACGATACTATTATTTAAATTCAAAAAGGAGCAGAGGTCTAGTAAAAACAGCTCTGCTCCGGGTAATCATCTTATTTGTTTAAAATTTTATTAATAAACTTAAAAATTTTTGCACCAATATATCTTGCTACTCTTGCCAATATAATACCCATAATTAAAAAAATTAAAATAGCACTTAAATTCATATAACCCCCCCCCTTTTCGATAATCCTATATTATTATCGAAGAGAAATCAATATAAAATTTAATATTCTAATATGCATAATCATTAACATTCCATGAGTAAATACCGTTTATAACTTGATAACCTATCTTTACGAGACCGTAACCCGCAACACCTACATAATGATCTACACGTATAGTCCCTTCCATAACTGCAATTTTTCTTGAAGAATCTATTGTTGCTACGAGATCTGGATCTTCTACTTTAAATACATAAACAAGAGAATCTGTATCAGCAGTAGCATTAGGGTTTGAAACGCTTGTCCAATAATAGCCTTCATAATGAGCAGCACATGTAAAGTCGACTGTATAGCTATCACAATTTAATCGATATAGACAAGTTACGGAACCTGAAAGTGAATTAGTAACATAATTGTTTTCATCAACACTATTAGTGTTATTTATTGGTTCAATAATTTCTGCGGTAATTTTTTGAGGCATTGTTTTGGCTTGTGCAAGTGCCTGTTCTAATTCTTTAACAGTTTTAACTCCCAATTGGTTTTCATCAGTTTTAATAAAAGAAGTTGGATCAATTCCTACATATTCAAGAACTTCATTAATATTATCTTCAGTAATTATAGTATCTGAAGATAATTTTTCTTCAGCTTGTACTACTCCTGACATTGTAAACGATAAGCAAAGAGCAATAAATAAACAAGTGATTTTTTTAGACATAATATTTCCTCCTTTTATGTTTAACAAGTTAATAGAAAATTGCTATTTCTTTCCATTATACCCATCGGGCTGACCTCCGTTCTAAATCATAAGAAAATCATTTGAATTGCTTTAGTTTCATTGACCATTTTCAGTCATTCCATCTTTTGAAATATTATTATTCTTCAGTATTTCCGGTTCCTTTGGCTGAAATAGTAAATAGAGTGAAGCATCACCACTGGCTTTAATAGCCGCTTTTTGTCCTAATTCAGCAACCTTTTTAAGTACCTGCAACTTTTTCATGCTCTTGTCCCTCCTTTCTAAATTCCACTATTAATATAAATATCGATACTAAAATTAATGTTAATATGATAATTAAGGATAATACATGTGCCCTTGAATAAAACACTATTATTATAAGTGACCAAAACAAGCTCAAAGCAATGGATTTCTTTCGGTTTGAAGCTTTTGTCTTATCCGATAACATCTTATTTTCATTCTCTACAGGCGCATACTTGAATATCGTTACAATGTAAATAAGCAACAGACAAATGATTTGATAAATAACTATTCTGTCAATAATGAGCTTCATTAATAGCAATATCGTCAGGTAGGAAAATATAAACAAAACACAGCACTTAAAAAATGTCCCTGCATGATACCCGCCACAGTACTGCCTTGTAATAATAAATACAACTAAGAAAGTCAAACTTTCTGGTAAACGTTTTAATAATACCCCTAAGATGCATACTAAAATTATGCCGAACATACTTGATATTATTATCTGGTAACCATAGACATATATATCTCTATCTTCCTGTCTGATAGCTCCCTTATGTAACAAAAAATCGACTAAATGATTACTCAGATATACAAGCATGTAGCTTCACCTCTTGAAGTAATCATAGTCGATTTAATTTACAATATCAATTGTTCTGGCACGAAATGCCGATTTCTGGCGCAAGTGGTAATTTTAACCAAATATCAGCATAAAACCAGTTTTCCTTTTCATAGTATTTCTTAATACCGTCATACTTCTTAACAATATCATCCACTGTTTTTAAACCGTAACCATGCTTTGTCTTATCCTTCTTCGTTGTCAATAAATTTGGATTATTTGGCAATACTGGTTTTTCAATTGTATTTTTCATCACAATGTTTAAATAGGCCTTCTCATAGCCAACAGATAAATAAATCATGGATTTTTCAGGCTTATACGAACAGGCATCTATGGCATTGTCAAACAGATTGGCAAACAATATACTTAAGTCGATATCACCAGCATCCAATTTATCAACTATTTCATAGTGAGCAGTGATTCCAAGTTTTCTGCATTTGCCTAGTTTCGCATTTATGATGGCATTCACTGCACTGTTTGTCGTATGGATATAAGATACTTCCGGACTCAATTTATCATCCAGTATATTGGTGAAATACTTTTCTGCTTCTGTTCTCTTCTCTTCTTTCAATAATGTTAGTCCACAGAGTATATAATTTTTATAATCATGGCGCAATTTCAATATTTCACTATATTGGTGCTGAAACTCACTGATTTCATTTTTCTGGTTTTCCACCTGGACCTCAAGCAGATAATATTTTAATCTTTTATCATTTTCTTTGCTTATATAAGTTAATATGTAAAAAGATAAAACATTTATCATTATTAATCCAATCACAGAGATAATCAGATATCTATTTTCATAATTACCAGATACAATATTCATTTCCAGAATTGATAATCCAATAAAGAGTGTCACAAAGAATATGAGAAGAATTGCCCCACCTTCCCTTAACGTAACGTGGTAAGGCATTTTCTTCCGGAAGGACAGAAGCAGATAGGTAATAAGAAAATAAAACAGCTTAGACATAACTACAGCAAAAAGCCATATGGCATTTTGCTGATTAATTATTTCCATAATGCTTTCACTAAGGAATATATCCATCACTGCCAGAATGAAAACATTTATAATCAGAATTAACAGATTGCTTATGACTGAAATCAGCAGTTTCTTATAAATGAAGCCCTTTAAGAATAACATGCTGAATACAAAGCACGTTATTATCTGTGCGATTCCTTTCACGCTTTCACTTTGGAAAATGATGCTGCCATAATGAATTTCAATAAAAAGCACTGATGTCAGTATCACATAAAGAAAACAATTCATCTTCCTTAGTTCCCGCGGTTCTAATGACTTAATTATGAAGTTTGCTATAATGGCACTTTCAAAGATGGCTATTACCGCTTCCAGATACTTCGAATCCATACTAATTAAGACTCCTTGTGTATTCTACGAATTTTTCTTTTACTTCTTCATTTTTTCTGCGACTTAAAGGAAGTTTCATCTGACTCGTCAATATTACCTCAGTAGGATTTACCGCATAAATATATTTATAGGAAACCAGATAACTCTTATGTATCCTGATATAACCCCACTTCTGAAATTCTTTTTCAAATTTATCTAGAGAACCCCTTACCTTTATACTTTTATCGCTGCTATGTACATAGACGTAATGCTGGTAAACCTCCATATACTGAATATCCTCTACTTTCCAGATGATTGTCCCATCCTTGGTGGAAAACGGATAATTACTTTCCGAGTTTTTTATAATCTCATAAAAAGCTTCCAGAGCTTCCGACAATTCTTGATTTATATATTCTTTCCGAATAAACCGAAGTGGCTTATGCTTAATGGACTCATATACATAATTCTCAAATCCGGATAGAAATATAATCTCTGTACTCTGACCTGGTGAATCTAATCTTGATGCTGCTTCAAACCCAGACATCCCAGGCATTTCAATATCCAAAAAGATCAATGAAAACCTGCTTTTGCTGTAGGCTTTTAAAAGTGCTTCCCCACTGCTGTATTTCATAACTTCAACAGATAAGTCCTGGGACTTACAATAATCTTCAATCTTTGTACTTAAGAGTTCTAAGAATGTAGTATCATCATCACATATCGCTATCTTGCATAATGCCATAATAACCTCCATAATCCACCTTTTAGCATCTTTATAATATAACCGGAAAGCTGCTATCATGCTTTTTACCTAAAGTAAATTATACATCTGTTGTAAGTTTACCAAATATATACAGAATAATCAACGAATTTATTTACCATATTAATACCGTTTATGCCACTACTTATTTATGGCTTATTACTTCCAATTAGCTCTTACAGCTATCTTAATGAAATATATTATGTGCAGCTGTGCAACGCTTATCTCATATTCAGAACCCTATGATATTTCGATATAATAATTTTTAACTGGAAGAATGGTATCCAGTCTTCCCTTCCAATCTGTTATTTCCCGTATAAAATCAACTTCACTCTCTGAACAAGTATGGACATGGTCTGATTTATCGGATTCCAAAGGGAAAATTTTCACCTGAGCCGGAACCCCTTCTGCATTTTCGTCTTTCACATGGATCTGTATGAAACCCATCTCATTTACAAATTTCTTCGATCTATAATAAAGCCTTTGATGATTACTCAATCCCTCGAGCCACTGAACAATATTGCATATCCGCCAAGCTCATAATCTTCGCCCATATTATACTTCGTCACTCCGACTTAATGCCTCTTAAGATATAATTTACAGTTGATAATTATAGTCCTCAGAAGTATATTGATTCATAAATGTCTTTTCATATAATATAACTAAATCTTCTGGATCTTTATCATTAAATCTGCAACTTCAATTATACAGAAAATTTTATTATTTTTCCAAACCCTAGTATATTACGTACAATATATTTTACTTCACCACATACCTTGTCAGCCTACCGTTACCAACTTTTTTGATAAGCTCTTTTTCCAGCATTTCTTTGAGTATATTAATTGCGTGAGTTGTTCCAACCCCGAGGACTTCTTCAACATCACTACGAGTGATTTCTTTTTGCTTTTCAAATAACCTGAGTATTGGTAAATACTTTTCATCTTCTACGCTTACCTCTTGTGCATGCGTGTTAGGTAAAACCACTCTAAATGCACCTTCCACATTTTCAAACTTGGGTTGCACTGATAAACCTTTATAGCAACTGATTATCTTGCTAATACCTGTGCCGTATGCTTCAATTAGTTTCATTCTATAAAATAAGTTTGCAAGCTTTTCATTTCTAGGTTGAGATGCTCCCAGCATAGCTGCCTCCAATGACAAACCTGAAACCAATCCACCTAAGGAGATAATCTCTAACCGGTCAGAATAAAGGTTAATAATTGTGCTACCACTAAATGAATATTCTCTGTGGACAATGGCATTCAGCAATGCTTCACGAACAGCACCTTCCGGATAATCTCTTTCATCCGTACGTAGTAAATCATGGAAGGTAGCTTTTGTTCCATTGTAAAAATCTATGGTTTTATAAGCGTCTGTAAGTTGAGCAAATAGAGAGCCTGTCAATTCCTTTCGATCTTTAAAGACCAATTTATCAGAGCCTTGAAAAACGGCAAATTTGACAGAATGTTTACACTGATCTGAAACCAGTAAGCCCATGTTGGTATAAATATTATCAGACGAAAGAATGCTTAAGTTTTTCATCTGCACTTCAGAAAATTCTAAATTTCTTCTTTCCATCTCTTTATTTAAACTAGTAAAGGTCAGTTCTTGTATGAGAGAACGATTACTTTCAAATGAATCACCATCTGTCATTTTTATCATCATACGGATAGCATCATCTGATGCTGGGGCAGATGTTGTTCCACTTCTAACGTATACGCCTGTTGGTTTAAGTCCTTTGTCCGAAAGATAGTACGGCTTTTTTGTTCCTTGATCAACTGTTAGTTTAACAAAACACTTATTATCTTCTTGCAATAACTCAATATTTGTAAACATGGAAACATCAGGACGAATACTATCTCTTAAAGAATTTGATATCTGTTGCATCACAAAGTCAGCATTATCAAGGCCAACAATTTCTCCGTTATCTTGCACACCAACATAGATTGTTCCACCATTTGTATTTGCAAATGCCATGATTTCTTTTTTTAAATCAGGCGTATAAATTTCCTTTAATTCAATGGTTTCGCTTTCATACAGTTTCATAATGTCACTCCTTCTATCAGTTTCTATCACTTCTGACACTATACTAGCACAACGAGTGATAGAAAGCAAGGAGAACCATCTGACAGTTTACGACAAAGGGATAATCTCCTTTGATTTTTCTGTTTTGTATCCCAAGCATGTTTCCGAAACTGGATTGTGGGGGAATGACAATCATTTTTTTATCGTTCATAGTAAGCCTCCTCGTTTAATGGTATATAAAAAGGCTAAGTTGATGATCATTAAATGACCTACCACTTAGCCTTAATGTGATAAAAAAATTTTCAAAATACATACTGTATTTATAACAACAGTCATCTATCCTTCAATAAGTGCATTTAATAATTTTTTCTTAACTAAATCATCCATAGCAGTATTGTTCATTATTTCCAATTGACTATTAATAAATATAATGAAATTTTTAACTTTCATCATGCAGTTATTTACTGAATCTTTATCTATTTCTAAATACTCACCTGTCTTTTGACTTTTACCTTTCCTATGTACAATATCATGTCTATTTTGAACTGCTTTGTAGATATCGCCCATATTTTTAGGGAATTGGATATTTAAACAACTATATAAATCGGATTAACTTTACCTAGATTATAGTATAATATTCCTGATAAATAGTTTACTACTAGGTTTTCTGCTTCATCAGCTTTTATATAAATATCAGAAAGTTTTACCTCTTTATTTTTAAACTCGTCAATATTTTCAATAGCATGTTTTACTCTTTCTTTCTTTCCTTTAACATTATTTATTATAGCGTCACTTAAATATGTTTCCATACTAATAAGTAATATGGACACTTATTCCCACTTTCTTGATACAACTTCATCTTTATTTCATTATAATTCATTTTATATTGATCTCCTCACCTTTATAATAAATCAAAAACATATTTTAATATTTTATTATTACTTTTACAGTCTTAATTATTTCTGAATTAGTATAATTATTACCATATTGACTATCTCCTCATTCTTTCTTATATAGAGGGTTAATATTGAAAAATGCCCTTATTGATAATTGAGTTGTGAACAAAAGTAATTTTGTATTTTATCCAAATATTTCAATTTAATCTCCTTAGTCAGCTACATAATTTTAGTATAATTAATTTCTATATGTATCATCCATTATGAATAGTAAAATTCTTTAAACTTTTTTTATATTGTTGTAAGTTATCATCATTAAAAAAATGTATAGTTGCTAAATATATTTTAAAAGCCTTTATATAGTTTTCTTCATCACACTTATTTTTTAAAGGTACTTCAATTTTATTAATTTTTTTCTCACTAATCTCTTTATTAGACCAATCTCTTATCTCAAATGTAAATTTACTATTTTCTATATCAAATTTAATGCTAAAATAAAATTTTTTATCATCATAATAAAGGGAATAATTTATTTCTCCATTTGTACGTACAGATAGTAATCTTGCATCAATTATCTCTGTTACATACCATACCAATTCATAGTATACTTGTAAATCATCAATAGTAGGAATTTTGTATTCATGTTCTAATTTGTTTCTAATGCTATTTAATTTATTTATTGACTTAGAAGACAGTATCCCTATATCGGCTAAAAACTTTGTTTTATGCTCAAATTTTAAATTATTTTTTTGAAATATTTTTTTTAGATTAATACTTTCTAAAAAAATATCTATTTGACAATCTACTGCTCTTTTTAAATTTGAAACAGTATTAATTTTATCGCTCAAAACATTACTATCTAGTCCCATTTCAGCTATTCCTAAAAATTCTATAGGTGTAATTTCATAAATTGGAATAGTCATATCAGCACCTGTACTCGCATCAAGTTCTATATTATCACAGCATAATATCATATCTATAATGTCGTCTAAATTTGTTATTTCTATCATTTTATACTCCCAAAAGTTTAATTTTTTTACTCCATATCAAAAGTTTCAATTTAGCATTCTCAATCTTATCTTGTCTGTTTCTCATTTAATTCTATTTTATATTTTACCATGAAAATCATTATTTGTCGTTATATAAAATAAAAAGATGTATATATTTTCTAATCAGCATAAAACTGTTAAAAAATGATATATACCTTAATTATATTATATATTTATATCAACCTTAATCTCAACTCTATAGTCCTCTACATTTTTTCGAGTTATTAAAGCAACCGTTTCAACGTGGCTCGAGAGGACAGAATTGATGTCATTGGAAGCATCCGTTTGAGGAAACATATCCACTAGTTTTATGGTGATTTTTTTGAAAGTGACGGTGTGTGGAAACATATCGAGATAATTTAGACATCTCAAACACTTAGTTTGTATCTGCTAAGTGACAACCACATAGATCAAAATAGTATACCTCAGGTTTATGCAACAAGAAATCTGAAATTTCATTTAATAGATATGCTTCTAAATTATCAATTTGTATAATGTCACCAACCGATAACCGCTTGCTATTATTTAATTCTAAAATAATATCAGACTCCTTGCAGATGCTGCCTACTATCATATGTTTTGAAACTATACTACTGTCTTGCTGCTTTATTTTATAATCAAATTTATTTCGTGCATTCTTTGGTGACAAATGCAACCTTATCCCATCCACTGTCAAGTATGATACTTCATTCATATTTTTTTCATCGATGATCTTAGTAATATAAAAACAAGATATTCTTACCAAACTGTTGCCCGGCTCGTATATCCCAGTTAAATTTTCCATTGATTGTTCCACAAGCGCAGTGGTAACAGTATTCACGTAATCATTAAAACTCCAAAACTACGGATCAATTTTATATCCGCCGTCAATGTCTATCATTTTTACGCATGACAATCTTTTTTTCCTTAATAATTCGACACAGTTCTGTTGTTATACCAGCATAAATCACTGGATCTCTGGTGTTACCTGAAAAGTGGCAATGCAAACATGTAATCTTGATATTCTTATTTCTCTGAAACAAGTCAAAGACATTATTTTCACTAACATCAATACCAAATCGAGAGATTTTGCACCCATATATTCTTTTGTCTTTATAATATAGTCAAGATTAAGTCTATTTCCTATTTAAACCGGATAATCGATATTTTGAATCCACTGTAACTGTGAAATTGCATCAATAATTACTAATGCACCGCTATCTATATATTTCATCATTTTATCTTGGTTTCTAACGGAACCATTAATAATAACTTTTTCTAAATCAATTTCATATTCACACAATTTATCAAGTTCAAAATTAACATTCCATATTTGATTTGGTGGGGAATATATTGACAAAATGTCACAAAAAAGGTAGAATGAAAGCGCAATTAAAGTGCAGAATATAGTAGTGAAAGGTTGATTCACATGAAATTAAAGTTCAAACAAAAGAGTCCCAATAGAGTATACTCATTGGCTTGTGTGTGCAAATGCATTAATACATCTGCTTCTTCGCCAGGCATGCGAAAGATTCACTGATTTCTAAACAAGTGGTTGAGTCTGGATTGCCAGAAACAATGCAGCAGCAAGAATGAATGGAGTTTCTTACAGCAAGCTTATGTACGGTTTAAAAGTTGCTGGTGTGGAAATTAATACAAAGATGTTATCTGACATGGCAATTAATGATCCTGCAGGCTTCACAACTTTAGCTGAGGTTGCAAAATCTAAAATAGCTTAATTCACATATACATCCTTGGGAACCCAGTGTTTTCAAGGGTTATTTATTATAGCAGTCAATAATAGACCAAAAAATTATAATAAAGAAAGGGTTTTTGATATGAAAAAGTGGGAATATGCTATGAGAGTCGATTACATTAAGTCTGATGCTTGTAGTTTATGGAACAAAAGTAATACTAATGATGAAGGTAAAACATCGTATGATCAAATAAAAGATATGGGAAAGAATGGATGGGAGATGATTAACGTTACACCAATCGTAGATACCAATACTCCAGGTGGATTAACATATACAAATTCTCTTTTATTCACATTCAAAAGAGAAATAGAAGGATAGTTAAGCTATACATATATTTCAATAAATTAGCGGCCGGGTTATATTTACCCATAGGCCGCTTTTCTATTTGTTAACTGAAATGAGGTATTCTTAGAAAATTAGGGACTAATGTCTGCCTTTACCTCTAGTTACAGTTGGCTGTATATAATCAAGGTCTAGGGCATCTGGTCTATTCCCATACTGCACTTTTTAGTATACATATTACCATCATATAGTTATATTATGATGCGGAACTGTTCTTCATGTGGTATGGAGTGGGTAACCAGTATCAGGGACTGGGTCAATAGAGAAGCGGCATGGCCTTATACAATAGAATGAAAGTCAATCCTGAGAGAATATCCTTCAAGGCCCTATATCCGGAGCTGATTAAAGAATACTCACTGGCAAATGACTATAATACTGATGAGCTACTACCATCGTCAATCAAAGAAGTCTAGTGGTAATGCCTACGCAGTACAATTAAGATTAACGATAAGTAAATATGCATAAAAGAAACAAAGAGTCTTGTCCATATTGTAAGGGATACCCAAAAAGTAAAAAGAAGATATTTTTAAATTAAAGTGCAAGATATTTAACATCTTACATTTTAGTTATAACGACGGATTCTAAAAAACAACACTTTTTGCCAATAGTGATGATTTCTAATCAGTATATCCCTCCCGAACTGTAATCTTCATGCACCGATTTATCCATATAATAAATAATAAAGTCACCTACTTTAAAATTAAATGTTACATCTTTATTATCTACTTTACTAAGTGGTGCCCCTTCCATAACCCACATACTATTGTTACCTTTATTCAAGTAATTTGAAGCATTGATATAACTAAGATGTTCTTCTCCATTGCTGTCGATCGTTACTAGATCAAAATTAACAATGATATATCCATCCTTTTTCCAGAAGTCCTCATGATAGGTAACACCGACTTGATGCGCATAATCATACACTGATAAACCATCTGGTACATCTTTTGGATCTACAGCATGAAGGATGCCTGGTAAATAGTAACAGCCATACCAACTTTGCATTTGCTTCATCATCATATCCTGTGTAACACCTGTTTCTTGTATCTTAGGATATTGATCACTGTTTACAACTGCTTTTGTATAATTCTTATTGATAAAGGTACGAAAAGTAGAAAGCATATTAATGCCCTTAAATGTAAAGATGGTATCCCTATTGTAGATAAATTTCGTATATTTCATCTTTAGTATCGATGCCGTATCCTTCATTTCAGTCGTTGGGATTCCCGCATATGGGCTTCCGGCTTCCATGGTCTTTACATTCATCATATCTAAATCACTTCCCACTTTAACCATGGATCGATTCTTTCCGTCGATTTCTTCCTCATAATATAAGTCGACAGCAGTACGATTCTTACCATCGGCATCCACATGATAAAAGGTTGGTTTTATCTTGATGGAGCACCCTCCCCCATACATCGTTCCTATGGTGTTTAACTTAAATCTTACCACGTAACCGGTCTTTAATACGCCGATATTTTTATAGAATGGATGACTGCCATTCACTAGTGGGAAGGTGTATTTAACATTACGTGTAGTATCCTTACCATATTGATCATTGGTACCTACCGTATAGTTGTAACTGTAACCTTTACTATAGGTTGTTTTATTTGTTCCGTCCGGATATTTGTCTTGGTCATTAATTTTAAGCTCTGAGGAATTCTTTATCCTGAATGCTTCCTTCCACATCGGATAATCAGTCAGATCATAAATAGATAATCCATAAATTCGTCCGGACACTTCCATCTGAAAGGTATTCGTTGCTACATAATTAAACAATTCAGTATTGGCATATAACTCTGAGATTTCTTCTAATTTATTCATATCTGCATTCACCGCTATGGTTCTGCAATCTACAGTATAGGTTCCCTCTACGATCCACATGGGTATGGAAAAGGTTACTGTATTCCTTCCTAATACGATCCAGGTATTTTTCTTAATAAACGTATCTCCGCTTGCCTGTTTCATATTCACATCAAATGGAAACTTTACTTCATTACGAAGCATTCCGTTGCTGGATGCGATATAGGATACAATAACGGGATCTATTAAGGAACGGCTGAAATCCCTGGTGTAATAACCCTGTTTATTGGAATGTGGCCCATAATTGGATATAAATACATTAAAATCATTTAATGAAGAATCCGGATCTAATACAAGCTGTACGGCTGCGGTCGGATTTAGAAGCTGCACATACTTGTCATTATCTGCTGTTACAATCGGATCACACAGTACCGGTGTATGTATTACTACAGTATTTAAATTCAAGATGCTGTTCTGCATGGTATTCGTGTATCCTGAATTAATACTGTTTACTCTGTTATAGGTTATGACACCTGCACTATTATATGTTCCGTTCTTCTTGGTCGCTTCTATGATTTGTACTGGCTTATATAATATATTATCATTACATTTAGCTATTCCAGTAGTTCTTAATCCGGTTAAAAAGGAGCTATTTACTCTTGGCCCTTCTTTTGTCGTCGGCGAAGGATTCATAACGGTTGTCCCATTTAATATAAGGGTATCGTTCTTTACCTTTAATTCCGGAATTCTTTGATCAGCTTGCCTTGTAAAATCTTCATGAGGCACGGAGGGCTTTGAGGTACCGCCTGAAATAGTTTCGGATGATAAGGAAAGGCCATTGCTGATTTCACTAGGAATTACAATGTGAGAAGCTTTCACAGCAGTATGATTGGTCGTTATACTTGGTGGGGAATAGCCGGCACTATAATCCGGTGTCATAGTCGTGAAACCATTTGGTAATGCATAATTGGTGATGTTTGCATTATCTATCTTATAAAGATCAAAATTAATGATTTCCCAATACCCATAGGCTCGTTGAATGGTAACTACTTTTCTAACCGTTACCGTTTCTGATAACGGTATATCGCCGAGTGCATCTTGACCTGTCCATGTTAGGTTATAACTTTTTGATACAGTTACCGCATAGGTTTCCACACCTACTTTTTTTGTTAATATATAACCCATTAACCAGTTTGTTGCTTTCACTTCGGTAAAAAGGCTTTCCGTAGTCGGGACTCCTAAAGTCGCAACAAATTTTTCACTTCCTCTATCATCTGCTCTAATACGTCCCTCTGCTTCGATGGGATTCATGATTGCAGAAACGGTTTCAGCTTGTGGCACTACGATTGGAGTTGGGGTAGGCATTGGAGTTGCGGATGGTCTTGGAGTTGCGGTGGGGATGGGGATTGGGGTTGGATCTCCTGGTCTTGGTGTTGGTGTTGGTGGTGGTGTTGTTCTTAGTTGATAGACTAAATGAACATCTACACCACCTAGAACTACGTTAATACTATTGCTACAGATTTCTTCTACCGTCCATCCATCTGCTTTATATGTTTCTGAATTTTCAATTATTTGTTGATTTATTTTCCTTGTTGCAAAAAAGCCTATGACTTCATACTCTTTATTTTCATATGTGATCGTTGGATCTTCATCCCAGTTAACTGGATCACCAATTTTCGCTGTGGCAAGTGGTTTAGCATCTTTTATCGTTGAACCACTTTCTGTTTCATAGTAAAGAGTATTTATATTATCTTCTGGCATAAATTCAATCTTCATGTTGTAATATTTTTTAAAACCTTTTAATGTATCACTACCCCATTGTTCAGCATTCATTATGTCTTTCCAGTTACTTATGTAGGGCCTTCGAGTAGCATTAGATCCATTATCATAGGTGCGGAAAATAGCATGCATGTAGATAGGTGTACCTTGTGTAATATCCTCAAAAGTTTCTCCATCTAAAGCAGTTGATACTTGCCTTGAACTAAACGTAAATGTAGTTGGAACAACTCCATTTGCAGGATCACCTACTGCTATTTCTCCATTACTAAATGTTAATGTATTTTCGCTATTAATAGAGGTTGGCCCTGTATATCCTTTTGCTGTTGCTGATTCCGGTACTATAGATCTGGTAAAAGAAAGCCCTATGGTTTCATAACGGATATCTGTAGTTGCAGCATGCGATATGGCTATTATGGTTATGACACCTTTTTTCATTATTACTTTTAAGACTGTTTCTCCATCATTCTCGATCTCAAAGAATGATGTTGAATCGTCAATAATATTTGCATTTACTTTATATGGAATAGCAATACTTATTACCATACAAATAATTAGCAATAGCGAAATCACCCTACCCCATTCCCTTTTTATCATAAACCACCTCCTCTATTCTACCGGTACGTCATATGAATCAACAAAATTAGTCATAGTATCTAGAGCAAAACTAGAACCATCTCCTGTTGAACCGTTGTTTGTAGCAAATCGAATATCGAAGATTCCGTCTCTCCATTCCCCACTTTTCAGGTCTTCTAAGAAAGGGTATTGACTATAAAGTAGTTTATTTTGTTTAACATTGATATCAGTTGCAGTAATTCGATATCGCACATAAGCTCTCATGCAATAATCATTATCATCATACAGTGTAGATGGCTCTACTGATATTATAGAACTTTCAACTACAACCTTATTTGCCTTCATCTGATCAATATAATAAGTTTTTATATCCTGTTCTCTATCACGGTTACTTTTTGCATATACTGAGGCTAAACCCTCTATCCATTCATCATCTACTGTTCTATAGTCTACATTAAAGATGTACTGTAAATATGTTTCCGCAAGCTTCGTCCAGTCATTAAGATACTTATCCATTTCAGTGGAAAACGCCCATTCATCATACCATGTTTTAAAAGTTTCTGTTCTCATTTCAACAGGATATGCATAGTAGTCTTTATTTTTAGTTCCATCTCTAAACTGCTTTGACAACATAAATCCAAATTTCTTCTCATAAAACTTATTTGGAAAGCTTTCAAGTATGTACTCATAGCTACTTGCGTTCTTCGGCAAGTTAGTAGTTCGAATTAACTGTCCATCCGGGCTAACCTTTGCTCTGTTCTTAGGGTTTACAACTAAATCAATAAAATTAGTGGCACTTGCTTTCGTAAGATACTTACTTCCTCTAAACTCTCTATTTTGAATATAGTAGCCGTTGCCATAGCCTTTGATAATGCCTTTCGCATAGATTTTAGCAACTGCCTCTCTTTTACTCTTTGCTATCTTGTTAATATCAGAAATTCGTTTCTCTAAGATAACTTCTAACAGTTTTTTATCCACCTCATCTCCGTGCAGATATTCATCTGCTCGCTCTAACAATACAGTCGCATCCGTTCTTGTTATATATGTAGTATAGTCAGTAAAATCACCCTCTTTTACAATTCCAACATCGATAGCTACGTTGATATAGGACGCATCAGCTGACGTACTTACCTCTATGTTAATGGCTTGTACTAATTGCTTGATGAAGGCATCAATCTTTACGTAACTTGTTGCTGCTCCTGCAAATCGTGCCGGTATTTCCAATTCTATAACCATAATTAATATTACTAATAATAAACTAATTCCTCTGTTTTTTGTTATTTTCCCTCTCATGTTAATAACTCCCTTCAAAAGTGATGAATAATATTTGATACTTTTTAGCATATAAAATGTGAATTATTTCTGTTTTTCTAGGTAATTAAATTCTGTTTTTCCAAGTAATTAAATTCCCTTTTCCCATGTTTGACAACATAAAACTAGTATGTTAGCATGTCTGTAAGAAAGCAACCATTCCCAAATTGATTGGTCACAGATGCATATTATTTATAATAAATAGTCACGAACTTCACGGGTTGGGTGATTATTTTTTTTGCTTTTCTTTATAGTTTTATATTACGAATATAAGTCCTATAACACTAACAATTAGCATTAATTCCTCATATGTACTCATAAACTATATCATCCCCTTTCGAGAGCAACCAATCACCCAAGTCATTAATTGTTAAAATTAGTATATTATAATCAGAATACAAGCGCAAGTTCTTTAGTATATTATTTACAATTGTGTGCTTTGTTAATTGAATTAATATACTAAAGTGTGGTAATTTGGCGCGTTTACACCAGTTTCGTTGCAAATCGGGCAAGCATATGCTCCTTTATTAGCACAATCAAAAACCGTATAATATGGTTCTTCTAAAAAAAAGATACCATCCTTTATAAGTTCAACGCAGTCATTCTTGTGGTACAAATAATACCACTCTTTTTGTTCTAGATAATAAACCGTGCTTTTCTTAATTCTAGCTCCAGCTATCGCAAACCTATTATAAGTATCCTCTATTCCATTTTTAAATGGATAGCCTTGGAACATAATAATGATACATGAATCATCAATAGACCGTGTCCATTCCGAATTATCCACTACCGGCATAGCAAAGTTATATGTAATGCCAAGCTGTTGTGCTATGAGGTTGTGTTTATTGCAGTAATAGGTCATGGAATTCTCAATACATGTAATAACATTGTTTTTTCTAGTTAGATAAAAAGATTCATCATTTAACAGAAAACTATTCGGTCTTTGAACTCTAAAATGGGAATAGTTTTCACTGGTAGCAAGCTCGTGATAGTCTAAGGTATACATCTTTTTTTCTTTCGTGGCATCCAGTAGTCCATTTTTATCATACAGTGACAGTATATTCGTTAAGGTAAAACCATATATAAAATCTTCATCCTCATAATAATAAGGGAGTTTTTCAGACCACCGTTTACTAAAGTAGGTATAGTTATCACTGCCTTTATATTCGTCACTGTAATATAAGTAATATCCATCGTCACAAGTAACGGTTATCACCGGCACATAATTCTTTAGCAGCTCTTGTTTATCCGGATTATCGGTAGTATCCATTGCAGCATACATGGATGAGAAAAAATCAGTTACTGCTCTTTCCCTATTTACCTTTAGATTTGTTATTCCATCTGTTTCAACTAAATGTGCGACCGCATCGTCAATAGCACGATTAAAACTTTTATCTAAGCTTTCTTTTTCCTCAGCAACTGCCGTAAAATTTCTAGTTTTTACATCCATCGTTAGAAACAAGGTCAGGGCGATGATAGCAAAGAGAATTGAAAAATGATATAGTTTCACAAAGTACCTCCCCCTTTCTAGTTGCTATCTGCTTGCGTTTCATCACGTATGAAACCGCCATATTCTACGTGAATACTGGTTTGTGGCAAGTTAGGAAGCGTAAAACCTAATAGCTTTGTTCCCAGCGTTGCACTTTTGTTGGATATCTCTATATTTAAATAATCTCCTGCTCTAAAGTAATAGGTGCCGGAACCCTCATATAACTCTTTTAATATTTCATTTGCATAAAATTTTTCATAATATTTTAAAACTTTACCTGTAAAGATAGGAATCAACGCAGCGCAGAAAGGACAACCTGGATCACTTCCATCCGGATAAAGTTCGTAATACTTGCCACAGACATCACACCGTTTTAAATTACGCTTCGTTATAACTTTTAAGGTGGTATATTTCCCTTTGTAACTGATTGTAACTGTTTGCGCCCCGACGTAATTCTTATCCAAGTTATTCACATACCCAGAATATAAAAACTCTCTCCTGCCATTGAGATAGGTTGCTAACAGGAGCACACCATTTTCTTCTAACGTAGTACCTTTATAAATTGTTATTTCTCCAGAGTCTGGTGTAAATACGATTAAACTGGAAAGCCAATTGTTGCAGTACGGACAACCCGGATCACTGCCATCACTATTTAAGTTATAGCTATGGCCGAATGCACAGATTTTTGTTTTAGGAATTACATTCACTATAATAGTACAGGTATATGGGCCGGTTTTAACTCCATCGATTGTTTCATAGTAGGTCAAGGTTACCGTTTTATTTTTTACTGCTATATCAGGAACAAAATTAGCACTGCATACTATTATTTTACTAGAACCATCCTTATATTGAACGGTTGCTGTCGTAATAAGTGGTTCATTTATATATACGGATTGAATCGGATGGGTTGGTATGATACTTGTTATGATATGTCCGCAATCTGGTGTAGTATCTTCCACTTGACCACAGGTTGCAACCCATGTATTGTAAGGTCCACCTGAAGCATAATCCCAGGTGTAGTAGTCAAATGCACCAGTGCTGTACTCAAAGGTATAACCAGTTGATCCATTAGGAAAAAGAGTTGGGTCAAGTGATTTACAATATGTGCTGAAATCTGGCTCATAGTATAAACGACAAAGTGTAGAAAAATCTATTTCTGTTGGAAAAAAATCATTGCCCGACTGCTTGATAAATTTAGTAGTACCATTAACCTGCATTATAGGCTTATAAGCCACACTTACAACGTGATATACATAATTTTCCCAGTTTGTTCCAGTCCTATATCTTTGTGCTAAAGTATAACTATTTGGTATGTCTGTGAAATAATTATATGGATGATCCCGCATAGCATACATATCTGCATAAGGATTATCTTTTTTCGTCTGCCATCTGTTAAATTTCAAAGTATAGCACCCCTGTGTATAGATACCTGAATTACCATTATCATCGGGGACTCCCATCTGATAAGCATACTGATTAACTTTCCCAACATTATCAGCAGATTCATCACCATTTAGATCCATATTGTATCCGCAAGACCATGAATAGAGATTTTTTATACGAACTCCCGAAATGAAAACTCCAGGACTAGCATACTGCCTGCCACACCCATCACAGTATAAATAGGGGACTGGATTAAAACCAGTTAGCTCACCTAGCCAATAGTATGCTGTGGTGAAAGAATTATGTGTCCCGCAGGTCTCACAATCATAAATTGCAACATCTGATGATTTATAATAATAACAAGAACTATCATGAGTATGATAATGCGTAAATCCTGTGTATTTAATATGTTTATGCCCTGTATAACACGCTTCCGTATGTATGTGATTCGGATCGCTTGGCCCATCTACGGCAGCTGCTAATACAGATTCATTTGTGTCAGTATTCATGGTTAAACCATCATTATTAATTGGATCTATTACTGTTGGTATTTCTGTCGTAACTGGTATATAAGTATATACATTATTTCCATTCCAAGAAGAATTTTGGTCGTCTATGACTTCTTCCAGTGTTTTAAATCGATATTCCGGTTCTAATTCCAATTCCTTATGTTCCAAATGAATATCGTAAACAACATTTGTAGTATCCAATTCTTTTAAATAGGTATCATACATACTCTGCGTAACGAATCCTTTCGTTCTAACAGTATCCACAAAATCAGATGTCTTTTCTGTTACTACAAGTTGTGTTATAGTATCCTGTTTTTGTCCAAAATACAGGATAGGAAAAATAAAAAGGATAACAACGGCTATTAAAATATCTACTAGTTTTTCAAAAATATTCTCCATTACCAATTATTCCTCCGTAACTGTACTTTGTTTCTGTGGAAGCTGCCATACTAAACATGTTTTGTAGCTTATCTAGAAAGGTAAAAGGTTTTGGAATTACCGTTACTGTGATGTAATCACCTGCCTCAAAGTAATAAATACCATTTGCATAAAGTTCTTCTAGTATAGTATCTGTGTAGAAACATTCAAAGTAATCCTGTGAAGATTCGGTTGTACCGTCTATACTGCAATATGGACAACCCGGATCACTTCCGTCAGCATTAAGGTAATACACATGGCCATTGATACATACTGTCTTACTCAATGAATTAATTACTTCTATGGTAAGTGTTGTTTGAAGTTCCTTATAGGTAACAGTAAGAGTCTGCATCCCCAATACTTCTGCTTGATATCCCTCTACACTCCAATCATTGTAAGCAATTTCACGGTGGCCGTCTTTATAGATAAGTACGACTGCTAATCTTAATTCACTTCCATACTGTACCTGTGTTCCGCCGTTTCTTAGTTTCGCCTCGATACTCACTACGATTTTGGAACAGCTTGGACACCCATATGGATATTCGATGGGACTATATACCGTACCGCAGATAGGGCAAGTTGTTTGTGTCTCTGATTCCACGATAACCGTAATTGTGGTCGATAATGTCTTATAAAAGACGGTCACGTTCTGCAATCCTATTTTATGGGAATTATAATTACTGGTCCAATCATCTACGACTGCACTATGACCATCTTGATACGTTGCGATTACCTCTACTGTTATGTTTTCACCAATTGGAACAATTTGTGTAGCCGGTGTAGCCGATATACTTATCACTTTTATACTGCAGATCGGACAACCTGGGTCTGTTCCATCTTCATTGGGTGAATACTCGGTACCGCAAATGGGGCAAATCAGTGTTTCCACTACCGTTACACTAACATAAGCTGATTTACCTTCGTAGGTTACGGTAACTAATTGATTGCCGATCTGATTGGTATTAAAGTTACTTGTCCAACCGGATGTAATTGGTATGGTGTGGCCATCAAGATAGGTTGCCGTTATATTGATGTTTAAGCTGTTTCCTTTTTCCACTGTGATATACTCCGGTGCAACATGAACACTATCAATAATCTGTTTACAGTAGGGGCAGCCATAATCCGTATTATAGTCATCCAATTCATAGGTATGACCGTTTACACAGGTTTTTAGATTCCTTAGTACAATAATAGGAACCGATGCTGAAACCGTTATCCCATTTTCACTATAAGTAAAAGTTACTGTCTTGGGCCCTGCCCCCCTGGTAAATCCTGTTTTGGTATATCCGCTTGATAGGATACTACTTGTATTATTTGTATAATTAGCTCTGACCGTATAAGTAGGTTCACTTCCGTTATAAACCGTATAACTGGATGGAGTTACCGTTATACTGCTTAACTCCCTGTAGATCGTAATACTGCGCTCAATGGCGAACCACGAACCCCAATTCCCGGTAACATAAATATGTACCAAATAATTTCCGACTGCAGAGGGTGCTGTCGTTGTTGACCAATTGTAAGCAGCTCCCGGATCTATGTCATAATAAACAATGGTAGCTACTCCGGTGGCATTGTTAACCGTAATACCATGTTGTGCGCCATCCCATTTTACTGTTACATTATTAGCACTCAGTCCTGCGATTGCACTACAGATTGGACACTTTGCTAATTCTCCGCTGTAATCAGGATGACCTAATCCAGCGGTACAGGCTTTTGTATTGAGTTTTGTGGTAATCGTTTCGGTACATGTTATGTAGCCATATGTTTTTGCATTGTAGATTCGACTGTAATAGGATAGAGTTACGGTTTGCGTTCCAATGTTCCCATTGTAATTGCTGGAACAGGCTATGATTCCGGTATGCCCATCAAGATAGGTTGCAGTTGCCGTGATAATAGCACTTTGCCCTTGAAATAAAGTTTGATTCGGATTCGTTGGTGTGATACTTGTAATCACCTGAGAACATACTGGTGTTTCATCTTGTGGTAGAGTGCAAGTAAGAATTCTATTATTTGTAATTAAATTCTTAGAAAGTGTGCCAGCTTTCATACAACTAGGGCAACTTAATCTTGTATCATATCCTAAATCCCGTAATAATTGCATTGTAGTTGCATCTGCATCATAAATTGGGTGATTAGATTGACCGACAGACTGTGACATTTGTGATGCAGAATATCTATTGTACAAAGCTACAAATCCAGGGGTGTAGTACCTCCAAACACTGCGGCTTGAAACATAGTACCCAGTTAGGCCTACTACAGGTGTTGATGACTCAAAAACTTGTTGAATTCTTTTTCCAGTATATTTGATTGTCAAATCTGAAGCTAAATACTGCTGACTCACTTCTATAAAAACACTGCCTACAGACATATACTGCAACTTTGTGGTATCTGTAAGTGTTGGCCTACCATACCCATCATCATCAACATAGCAGATAACAGATCCTATAGAGTGCCCACTTGTTTTCTCCCTGATAGCTATCCATGGTACTCCATCTTGAAAATCATACTCTACTCTATCACCTTGGACAGTAATTGGCACATCAGGTCCCGTATATACATCAGTTAAAGGAAAGTATGTGTAACAAGAATCTGTATGCCTATGGCCTGCATAACACGCTTCAGTATGAGTATGCGCTGCCATTAAACTAAAAGAATCCTTAGTACCAAAGTTGTCAGCTGTGACAACTTTACCTGTCCCTTTTGCTTGTCCTAACGTTATAAATCCTTCCTGTTCTTCCTTCTGTTCTTCCTTCTCCCCTTTCTTCTCTCCTTCATAAATGCAGTTACCCTCTGCGTCATGTTTATGATTATGATTCAGACTAGTATTGGAATTCCCTTTATCAGTAAAGCTCGCATTTAATACTCTTTTTTCTATTGTATGAGTCGTATTAGCAGACGTTTGCTCTAGTTTTTCTTCCATTGGAGAAATACCGATATTTCCTGTATCAAATCCTTCCATCGGTTTGCTGTGTATCAGTTCAATATCATATAATTGATTGGTGGCATCTAATTTATCTATGAAACTTGTATACATTTCTACAGTAAGATTACCCTGTAGCATGATATCATTGGCAAATTCGGTTGTTTCTGAATGCACATGACTTTCGATTACAGCTTCTTGATTCATAGCAAGGTACTGCAGAGGAAACAAAACTATCAGGACTACTGCTAATATGATTGCTATTATTCTACCAAATGCATCCATTGATTTCTCCCTTCATTTGTTCCTGTATTTTAATAATATAGAGCTTAGTATAGAACTATATAATTCTTGTAAAGATGATTCTTGTTATATTACCTTTGCTATCATAAACATAACTTTTCTTATATTTTTCATATGGTATAGAATAAGATGATATACTTTCCTTTACATTCTCAATTTTACTTATTAGTAGCTCATCTATTTGAATATCGTATTCTAATTGATTAAAGAATAAGCTTATAATTTCACCCCTTGTAACAACGTTTCCATCTGAGTCTTTATATTGCTCATACATAATTTCTTCGCTTTCAATCTTCTTAACTGTATTTAAAACAGTAGCATATCTTTGATATCCTAAAAATAAAAGTGTAATTGCATTACAAAATAAAAAAACTGCAAATGCTTGATGAAGTAGCTCAGTACCATGACTCATATTAATGATTAGCCCCTTAATTTTATTATTTCATGGATCGCCTTTTATGACGATCCACGATATGTCATATAATTTATTAATTTAGTCTACTTGTGTAAGTATCAATCCTGTGATTACTCTGCTTTTATCATATGTAATCTCACCTAGAAATTGTGCGGTTGGATTAATATAGGATGAGTTCCCTTGATCCGGAAATGATGTGGGAACAGCGGCATATGGCGTAGGTGTTGCCGTCTTGTTTTCACCTGTCTTTACAGTAATTTTAAAATTTGAATCGGCCGATTTTTTTATTAATTCTACTACTTCACGGCCAGATATCTTTAATCCATCGTATAGTGCTTTGTCAACATCCTGATATTCACTATTCATACTGCTTATTTGACTTGCCCCGTTGTTACTGGTGTTTTTTGCTTCTCTCGATAAATAAAATCCTAATCCAACAACGAGACAGGTTATAATTACTCCAGCTGCTAATATTAATCCTTTTAAACTGTTATCCATACTTTTTTACCATCCTTTAATTTTTAATTTTGTTTAATGATATTTATTTTATGACTACGTACAGTCTTGATTTATTAAAATCCCCCTATCTCATTACTACGCTTCCAAAGCTCAAAACTTTTCTAGAAGTTTACTTTTGTATAAACTGTATTCCAACAATAACTTTGTTCGCATCTCTTACGATTTTTCCTGCAAACTTTCCAAGCGGATTAATATATCTATTGTGAGAAAAGTTCTTAATATTTTCTACATATTCCCCGTTTGTATAACTATTTTCCGACTTTGATGTTTTTACATATACATAGATAGGTGCTATCTCAGTAGCTGCATATGCACCAATTTGTTTTTTAATGAAATTTACAACATCACTGCCTGTCACTTCCAAGTCATCATATATAGTTATGTTACTCTCGGTAAGTTCGGTGGAAAAGTCATTTAATTTGTTGGAACTCGTAGATGATAAAACACGGGATTCTCTCGCAAAATAAAATCCGACGCTAAGTACTATACATGTTATAACTGCACCTGCTGCCAGAATGAAACCTTTTAGACTATTATCCATATCAACATCTCCTTTATATTTTTCTATTCCTAATATTACGGATTTTTTATAATAGCTTCATCTCTTCTGTATAAATTAACAATTGGCTAAAACTCTCTGCGATAAATGGGACAATTAGATAAAACCCTATGGTTAGTATAATTGGGACATATGCTATTAATTTTCCGATTACCACCTTTTTTGAAAGATTCATCTCATTTTCTTGTTTACGTTTATCTTGGTAATACATCCGATCTGTATTGATTTCATCAAATGCTTTTTCGATACCAATTCGATCGCAAGTCAAAAGACTATCAACCAACCGCTTAAAAGGCTCAAAAGCCTCTTTATCCTTCATATCTTCTAAAGCTTGAATATCGCCTGCATTATAGTCATTGATGCAATCTTGAATGGAATCTCTAAATATAACTGCAAAACTTTCCATTAATTCTAATATGTTTAAAACTGATATTCGGTCAATATACATCAACATCATGATTATGGACTGATACTGAATAATCTCATCTTCCATACTCATCTGCATGATTTTACGACGATAAAGTACCATCCAATAGGGAAACCAATAGGCAAAAAAGGACATAATGCAGGACAAAATCACCTCCTCCCATAGTAGATACCCGGATTGATTTGCAATATGAAGATATGTAAATACCAGTAGGCAGGCAACAAAGGACAGACAACCATATAAAATCCTCTTTAATAAAAACTGTTTTGCACTAATATTATCTCCCGATTTTTTAAGCAATTCTTTTACATGTAGTATTTTTCCGTAATATTTCTCCATATAATTTTCCAGAATTTTATTAATCCATGGATTACTTATGAATCGTTCAAGAATAAAATGATCCTTAGGAATAATAGATTGAACTTCTTTTAATTGATTTAACATAATATAGGAAATGGTAGTGATAAGATAGATGAATATTGCAAGAAATATACCCTTAGAACTAGAATAAAAATCTTGAAGTTCAGGGAGATTCGACACACTCCAAGCTTTAATAGTATGAAGAAAGAATACCGGTACTACCGTTATAAGAGTTAAACCAGAGAAACGAAATTTTGTGTCGCTAAGCTTTAAAAGTTCTATATGTATATCATTTTTTAAAGTTTTAATATTCGTAAGAAAGAGAGATTGTTGTTCAACTTCTTGATCACCATAATCAATTACTGTTATACAAAGAGCTAAAAACAATCTTAAAAATTTATTAGGTACTGTATCATTATATTGGCTCATCTCTTCTTCCGGGTCTTCACCCGTCAGAATATCATAGAGCTTGGTGGCATGAATTCTCATTTCATATCCACAAGTTTCCATAGCATCAGCTATAGACTCTTCTACCATATGATTAATATAGTAACTGTGCCTTACATCAGAGAGATATTTTTCTAGTTGCTTTAGGAGTCGAATCTCTAACGTCCTTATTATGCCATTCACTAATTCATAATGGATAATTACGATCAGTAATATTACTGTTGCTATTGTATAGAAAGCTGGATTAATACAGAATAACATTAGGATTGAACTAATACATACTATCCATAACAGAATCGCAGTTTTCATTGTTTTATTTGCAATAGTAATCTTTTCACCTGGATATAGAACATCGTATCCTCTACTGATTTTCTCCACATACCACCTAGTCAACCAAAACTTATTACAGTTGTTATACATTTTAAGTAAATAATTTCTTCCATACTTTATCTTACTATTAAATTTCAATTGATTCGTAACATTTCCTCCTCTCTACTCTAGAGTACGAACATTATACTCCAAAGAATTGTATGAATTCTTTCTTTTCTTCTTGTGTTAAATTATAGCATATAGTTTTAACTGCTCGCCTGCTAAGCTTATTTTTCAATACATATTTATTTTCTTCAAATATTACAATATCGATTGTTTGAAACATATGGCTGCGGTTCATTTTTTTAAAGTATTCATTCATGTTGTATTGCATGTCCTCAAATCTGATGTTTTCTTCCGTCATGGGAACAATTTCGGTTATTCTTTCAATATATCGATGTCCTTCTATTGTTTTAACCATATGAATGTCAAAATTCACAGTGTCTACCACTTGTTCCTCTGCAACCGCTTCATTTGTAAATCCTCCTTCCTGTAATAATGCATTTCTTAATGATATAACTAAATTCTCCGCAGTCTTTGCATGGTGTGTAAATATAGTAAATTTGCTTGCAACTTGACTTAATTGAACTAACCACCGCGCAACTGGAGCTGAAGCTACCTCTCCAAGTATGGTCACCGTACCATCGGTTTTCTTCTGTAGATCCAGAGCCTCTTGACCACTAACAGTTGCAGTCTCTTTAAAGGATAATATATTACGATGTGGATATAAATTACGCAGATTTAGTTCAAAGATTAATTCCTGAATACGAAGAGTATAGATTGGATTAATATATTCAACCAGAGCTTTTAGTAGGGTGGTTTTACCACAGCCCTGTTCGCCGGTAATCCCGATAACCTGACAACCTTTTATTAACCACCTCATGGTTTCAATCGGTATCTCATTACCTAAATCTGTAAGGAGAGCACTGGCTTCTATTTTTTTAATACTATCAAATTTTCTTACAAAGAAGGCCCAGTTTTCGGTAAGTGGTGGCCTAACCACTATAACTCTGGAACCATCTTTCATTTCATTTGCAATATAACCTCTGGCAGAACTAAGCTGTCCAGGATTATCATAGCGATAGATGTTTTTGCACACCCGTTCTAATTCTTTTTGACTTCCGAATCCTAAAAAAGATAAAGCAATTGTTTTCCCATGGAAGAACAGCCAAATGCTGTCATAAGCATTTGGTTGTTCTAGATATTCATTCGTAACTATTTCTTCTGTGTAATGATAAAATACATTGGAAAGGCCCGATACTCCTGCACTAACACCGTCTATGGCCATATCTCTTAATTCATCAATAGCCCCATGGCCTTTGTACATTTGATAAATCCTTTGTGTTACTATTTCAAGTTTATCAACAAAGTTTAAAGTACCAATTTCAGTCATATAGGCGGTTTCAATATGCTGTGCTGTAATTTCATAACAACGATTATCTTCTATATAATTGTCTAGATCATAAGCAAGAATAAAAGCCTCCAAGGCACCCACACCATATTCTTTTTTATAAAAGTATAGTAAAATATCGAATTTATCTTGAATTGTTAACTTGATATCATCGCAAAAGCTAATAATCTGATCTATATTTTGATCATTGATATGATATTTAAGTTGAATCAAATCTTTAATATATTCTTTTATGTATTCCTTTGCTCCGGTATCTCCATAATTACAAGTTCGCAGTGCTTTTCTTAATTTTGCCTTACGTTTTTCTCTTTTAAGAGTATCATTCCTGTTTAGGTTCAAATCAACCGCACTTGTATTTAATATTTGATTAAAGGTATCTTTAATACCACTTAGTAAATAGTCTAAATTATACTCATTAACGTCAGATTTTTCATTCAGATTAAATTCCTTTTTATACACATAATAAAAAGATATGGTTAGGAAAAGAAGAATTGCAGAAATTATAATTATATTAGCGATATAATTCATTTATTTTCCACCTTTCCTTACCTACATGTTTCATGATTTTCTTCAAGGCTATCTTAACTTCACGAATAAAATATGCATTGCTGTCGTCCTTATCACAATTCATGTTTTTTATTATAAATTGAATAACCTTTCCATCCGATTGCGCATCCATATATTCCGTATTATAAGGAATAACCGCTGAATTGTTATTTTTCAACCATTTATAATGTCTTTGAATATTCTTAAGATTGTACTTAGAATTACAATCATAATTACCAATCAGATAGAATATCTTCTTCCCGACTAAATGATAATTCATTGCATAATCGTCTAAACTACTTTTGTTTTGACTAAGATTTACAATAATTAAATCCACATTCTGTAAAATTTTCATAGTCAATTCACTTCGTCCCGAATTGGTATCGATAAAGACAATATCATAATATTTATCCACCGCATGCAGAATATTTATAATTGTTTTACCCATGTCTGATTCATAAATATCACGATTGTTTTTCGTAGTACCAGGTAACAGATTCAATTGTTTGTTTAATAAAGAAATTGAACAATTCTCAATGATATCACCATCTAATGGAGATGACTTTATATTTCTTGCCAAGGCATCAATACCTACATCCATAAAGTACTCTTTTGCAATCGTATCTGAGGTAGCTACTAAGGGTGCCTCTAGATTGTTTAAATTAAAATGAGTTTGTGTTACGATATTCTTAAGTTGATATTGTAACGTACTTAAAACAGCAGTTGCTAACAGATTACTCGTAGTCCCTGTTTGCCCATGCATATTACTCCAAAAAGCGATTTTCAAAGATTATATACCCCTTTCTGCTTTTCGATAAGCATTATTTAATCTTTTCTCATTTAGATTATTATTCAGCAGCCTCGTAAAATCTTTTAAGAAGAATTTAGTTGGCCTAGATAACTTCCCAAAACTAAATTTTAGGTTGTATTGACTCTGTACTTTATATTTTGAATCCAGGGTATCTTGATACAAAATATATACATGCCTCCTATCAATTACCTCACCTAATTGTGTAAGAATGAATTCAGGTTTGATTTTACATTGAAACACATCCTTAATAATTAAATATTTATCTATGTCCTCTGCATATGTTAAGTTCTTAATTCTTCGCACATTGTGTAATTGCAAATCCGTAACATACATTAACTTTGTACATTGAGGTAAGGCTTCCCTTTCATCTCCAAAACCCAAGTCCATTAGAATAACATCATATTGCTGCTGTTTATTTAAATTAAAGTACTGTCCCTGTATAAAATCAATTCCTCGATAATCTATACAAACACCGTTTTCACACAGAATTTCTGGTATGGGTATACATTGATATAGTGCTTCTGATTCTGAATAATCCACTAATAATACCTTTTTTCCTAAATGAAACAAAATTCTTGATAAATATAAAATTAATTCATATTTATCACTGCCAATAAACCCTATAACATTAACCTCCATACTCTACTACAACCTCCTTATCCTCTGTCTCGTCCTGATTTAAATATTTCTCATCCTGATTTAAATATTTCTCATCCTGATTTAAATATTCCTCTGCCTGTTGATTATCCTCAGGTAAAGTATATTCCATATTAGGTGACTCTGTTGTGATTGTGGTAGCTAATCGATTCTCTAATTCCTTACGCAGTCGTTTATTAATCTCTTTTGAAGCCCTATTCACTATATTTTCGTCTTGTTCCATTAGTATCAAACTAGCCAAACTAGGTTGATAGGTTATTATTGAAGCATCTTGTAGGTTGGGTTCAATATATTTTGTTGTATAAAGTTTTGTTCCTGAATATAGATATGCATCCACAACTGCACCCGACATGTTTAATATCTCTTCTTCTGTTAACCATAGAAAACAGTTATTCGTCTCTAGAGTAAGATTTTTTATACTTTTCTTACTTAGAACAATATAATCTTCACCATTTGGAAATTGAATTCGAAGATCGATAAAATCATTGTCTTTCATATTACTATTAATATAAAAAGTGTTATATTCAACCTCCCTCATATTAACCTCCATATTGTTCTCAGTTAACATCCCTTTTAGAATCTGAGTTCCACCAGTTATATCTATTAATGAAACCATTCCAATATCAGCTTCTGTCATATAATAATCCTGGGTTTGATTTGAATAGGTTTGTACAAAATTCAAACAATCTTTGGTTACCCTGCTTCCTAAGGGTATATCTGACTTAGCTTCGTATACATATACTTTGCGGGATTCAAGTTGCTCACTCAATAGCTTAATTTCATTTTCATAATTTTTCTTTATATTTTGTACAATTGTAAAATAAATTAAAATAAATGCCCCTCCAATAATAACGAAACTTAGGAGGGAAACTACAATATACTGCTGCGTCGTTCTTTTTAGCCGCATTTTCATAGGCACTTCTCCTTATGACTTGAAAGTTCTAAATTATTATATATCATATATACTGCCTTTTTTACTGCATGTACAAAGTTGTAATTGGGGTTTGTTCTCTTACAGGTGTAATTACGTGATAAAAACTCGACAATTGTCCCTTGTATTACTGCTTCTTGGTATTCCACGTTAAAAGGAATAGTTGCAATAGTTGATTTGTTTATGAAATGGGTTTTGGATATATTATTGATATTGATACTAGATTCCTTGTGATAACTACTGATTAAGAAAACACATTTTGATAAGATAGAAGAGTAATTTTCAAAAAAATTTTGAATCATAGATGAATTTTGAACAAGATTTACAACAACTAAATCAACTTCCTCTAGAATTATTTTGGAGCTAAGATTATGTTTATTAGAAGTATCTATATATGTTATATCTGCAAATGAATCTAATACTTTTAAAATATGATTAATACTACCATAGATGTCATATTCAAAGGTTTCAATATTGGATCCATTGCTCGTTGGGATACAATACAAAATATTAGACAGTATTTCAATTGATGCTTCTTCAATCAATTTTGATGCTTCTTCAATCAATTTTGATTCTTCTTCGACTCGTTTATCTTCTCTAATTAATTTTGATGTTTGATCATATATCTGAGATTCAAATTTTCCATTGGAAAGCTGATTCATAACATAATTCATTCCAATATGTTTTATTTGATCATTATCCTCCTCACATAAATGATAATTTGCTCGATTATACCTTAAGACATTTTCCAATTTGTTTTTCTGATAGTGATTTTCTATGAGTATTGACTTATACGAATACTCCATAGCAGATGCAACACTAATACAAGCTAAGTTACTTGTAACCCCACTGTTTCCTCCCGCATTACTCCAAAAAGCTATTTTCAAGTAAATACCTCCCCCTCAATTTTATTTTTAACATAAACTAACTTACTATTGTCAAATTGACATAGTTCACCTCACTTTCATTTTTAATAATTTGGGAATCTAAAACGTTGAATCACGAAGATGTAAAAGATATTAGATATTTAAGATGATATTATCATAAATGATTTTACTTATTTTGTAAAGTATCATTTTTATTAATTTCCATTTTTTCTCATAATATATGTATAGGGATGTCTCCATTTTGTTACCTTTTATGAATAAACTTTAGGATAAAAAAAATTCTGTCACATAACAATCATTTATATACATGCTATTATGTATATAAAATGGTCGTAACATGACAGAAAATCTTTCCATTTCCATTCATATTCATTTTCATAATTATTTTATGACTAAAATAATATTTCTGATTTCTTCTTAAGTAGTATACCACCACTAATAATCATCACAATTCCACCTGCTATTCCTGCTACGATGAATAGAATTCCCATGACCAAATTACCAACACCTACTGATTTCATTGCCATGTAAACTTTTTCACTCATGTTATACACCCACGCCTTTCTAGATCAGAGTTTATTGTTCTGCTCCATATTGTTTATAATATGCATCAATTGCAGCTTTTAACGTATCATCAATTACTATAGTTCCATTATAAGGCTTGTTATACAAATGTTCAACTACTTCTTCCATCGTAACGATGGCAGTTGTCTTAAGACCATAATTCTCTTTTATTTCAGTTAAGGCACTTTTATTCCCTTGACCCTTTTCCATTCGGTCTACCGATACAATGAGTCCAAGAACGGTTACCTCACCCTGAGCATTTAAGATAGGCATGGTTTCGCCAATGGAGGTACCTGCTGTTGTAACATCTTCTATTATAATTACCTTGTCCTTATCCTGAATCGGTCCACCAAGCAGAATACCCTTATCTCCATGGTCTTTTACTTCCTTCCGATTCGAACAATAACGAATCTCCTGATCATAGAATTCACTAATTGCCATAGCAGTAGCAACACTTAGAGGAATGCCCTTATAAGCTGGCCCAAACAATACATCAAATTCTAAACCAAAATGTTCCTTAATTGCTTTTGCATAATATTCACCAAGTTTTCTTAACTGGGAGCCGGTTCTGTAAAAACCTGCATTAATAAAGAATGGTGTTTTTCTCCCGCTTTTTGTAGTAAAATCACCGAATTTTAAAACTTTGCAATCTACCATAAACTCAATAAATTCTTGTTTGTATTGTTCCATTTCCATCCTCCTCGTACTGTACTTTACTTTACGCAACCGATAAGATCATTAATATCCTTTATCTTATATTTCTTCATGTAATCTTCTATGCCTTTTTGTACCTCAATTGTTGCAGTTGGATTGACAAAGTTAGCAGTTCCCACTGCCACTGCTGTTGCACCCGCCATAATAAATTCTAGCGCATCCTCACCTGTCATAATTCCACCCATCCCAATTATGGGAAGTTTTACTGCATTGGCAACTTGGTAAACCATCCTGACTGCAATAGGCTTTATTGCCGGGCCAGATAATCCTCCAGTCTTATTCGCCAATAAGAATTTTCTCTTGTAAATATCTATCTTCATCCCAGTTAAAGTATTGATTAAGGAAAGTGCATCTGCACCACCAGCTTCTGCAGCCTTAGCTGTTTCTGTAATATCCGTTACATTGGGACTGAGTTTCATAATAATAGGTTGCTTTGCACGTTTCTTAACTTCCTTCGTTATGTTCTCTACTGCATCGCAATTTTGTCCGAAAGCGATACCACCTTCTTTTACATTTGGGCAGGAGATGTTAATCTCAAGCATATCAACATCATAATCAGCTAATCGTTCCACAACTTCACAATAATCTTCCGTAGTTTTTCCACATACATTTACTATAATCTTAGTATCAAATTGTTTTAGGAAGGGAAGGTCTCTCTTAATAAACATATCAATTCCCGGATTCTGTAAGCCTATGGCATTCAGCATTCCACCGTAGGTCTCAGCCACTCGCGGTGTTGGATTACCTGTCCAGGGTACATTAGATACTCCCTTTGTTGTTACAGCACCAAGCTGATTCAGATCTACAAATTCACAGTATTCTGCACCAGAACCAAAAGTACCTGAGGCAGTTGTTACTGGATTTTTCCATTCTATACCTGCTATGCTGACTTTTGTATTCATATTCTTTCCTCCTTTCAAACTTTCTAACTGCATAACAAATAATTTAATATATTATAATTCAATTTCATCTGCATAGAATACAGGTCCATCCTTACAGATTCTTTTGTTATTTACGTTGGTATGGTGATCCTTTTCTATCGATTTGCATACACATCCTAAACAAGCGCCAACTCCGCAAGCCATTCTTTCTTCCAATGATAATTGCGCTTTTATACCATGCTCCATAGCGTAAACCTTTACACCTTTAAGCATAGGGGTTGGACCACAGGCAAATATGATGTCCGCACCTAATTGATTTGCTTTGATGGCATCAATTACATTTCCTTTCGTACCTGCACTTCCATCCTCAGTGGATAGATAAACTGATCCGTATTCCTCAAACTCTTTATCTAAAAATGTTACATCACGATATCCTAAAACAATCTGTTTCTCACAAGGCAGTTGTTTCGCTAATTCTAACATAGGCGGAATTCCAATTCCACCACCAATAAGAATTGCTTTTTTACCTTCTAAGGTGAAACCATTTCCCAAAGGACCCATCACTTCAATGGTATCGGATACCTGTAAGTGTGAGAATTCTTCTGTTCCACTACCTACTACACGATAAACTAGGCGCAGTGTTCCCTCTTCTTTATTTACTTCACAAATACTGATTGGTCTTGGAAGTAATCTGTTCCCGTTGTCGCAATATAGTGACAGGAATTGTCCCGGTTTTGAATAAGCTGCTATCTCGATATCCTTAATCCACATACTGAAGATATCCTCGGTTAATTTTACGATTGATGTAATCTTAGCCGCTTTTTTAAAGGTCTCTGTCATAACTTCATCTCCAATCATTATACGGTACTCACATAACACATCAAATGATGTGTTTATCCTGATGGTACTCTACGTCTTCCTCAGCAATTAACCAGCTTATAATCTTACTTATTATAAACGAAAAGAAATCGTAACACAAGACCTATTTCTCTTCCTTCCAATATTTCCTCCCATCGGTTGTACGTGACAGTAGATTTAATTCAATCAGTCCCCTTCTAAGTAAGAAAAAATCTTTAAAAGTATGCCAATTACTAATAATTTCATTAACTTCTTTTTCAGTATAAGAAACATCACTTTCAAATTTTTCTGAAAGGTACTCCAAAACAGCAGTTTTCATATCATGTTTTGCAGGCCAACTTTTAATTTTATTATCTTCATCTAAAAATCTATCAATATTCATTTTATCCCTTTCTGCCACCTTGGCGGGCATACAAATCAGCATGTAAGAAGCGCAAAATGAAATTCCAATGGATTTCATTTTGAGGTTCTTTCTGGTTGAAAATGCTTTTTTTTCAACCTAATCCCCTCTGCGTGCTTTCACTTTATCCAATATTCTTCACAATCGTTAGTACGTTCCATAAATCCATATTCAATTAGATACCGTCTCAAAGTTGGGTAATCATCAAAAATATCCTTTAAAATTATGTTTACTTCCTTTTCCTTATACCGTTTTCCGACTTCGAATTGTTCTACTATTTTCTTTAAAACTACTATTTTTTTCTTTTCTCTCGCCGGAAATGCTTTCAGTTTTAGTGGTGATAGGGATAGAAAAGCATTTTTTATAAACTTTTCACTTTCTTCTGTAGTTGTAATATATCTATCATCAACCATAGTTGCAGTACTATGAATATTCAAAAGACTATCATTTCTACTACTCTTATTTAATGCAAGTTCATATACCGCCAGATACATCTTTGCCTGTTTTGCTTTTTCGCGAAACATAAACTTTTGATGTCGTATTGTTGAAGGCGATAAGCCAACTAATTTCGCTATCTCATTATCAGATAGTCCTTTGTTAAATAAACTTAACAGTCTATTCTGATTCTCTGTTAGTCCTAAATATTTGCTTTCCGAAGTTGTAAGTACCTCAAAAACTGGCTCATGTTCTTCTACAACATGAATACCTACCGCAGTAAAACTATTATAAAATCGTTCATTAAACTTATAGATTTCACCTGAAAAGAATTCTTTACCACAGATATTACATATATATTTGTTATTTAGCTTATCATACTGATAGCCTTTCTTTAATTCCTCGATAGAAAAGTCTAATAAATCATTTTTCATTTCAAACATCTCCGTATTTAGTTTTATTATTTAATAAACAGATTATATATTAGTTTGCTTATTATGTCAACGCATATAAGAAAGAGTTTGCAGAGCAAACTCTGTGCTGACGCTTGGTCGCTTGCGACATAATACCTTACAAGCGTCATGGACATCCCCCGGAGGGTTTTTATGTAATAGGACGCAATTTCCTATTACATAAAAATAACGATGTTTATAATACGAAACATCGTTATTTATAATTATTTCTAACCCTGCTCTTTTACTATATAAATAGGTCGCTTTTTTACCTCAAGATAAGTTTTTGCCAAATACTGACCCAAGATGCCTAGGCAAAAGAGTTGGATGCCACTGACAAATAAAATAATACAAAGCATAGAAGCCCATCCAAAAGCAGATAAAACTCCCATTAGATTTCTTATCACAATCACAACAATGCTAATAAAAGCTACTACACATAACAAAATACCCACGTAGGAAGCAATTGCTAAAGGTACTGTTGAGAAGGCAACGATACCATCAAAAGAGTAAATCAGAAGCTTCCAAAATGACCATTTCGTTTCACCGGCAGCTCGCTCTACATTTTTATATTCCATCCATTTAGTTTTAAAACCTACCCAACCGAATATACCCTTAGAAAAACGATTATATTCTTTCATCTCTATTATGGAGTCTACCATTTGCCTTTTCATAAGCCGATAATCTCTAGCTCCATCTACAATATCTGTTTTTGAAATCCTGTTCATAAGATGATAGAACCTTCGGGCGAAAAAAGAACGAATCTTAGGTTCTCCATCCCTTGATACTCTTCTGGTGGCTACTGAATCATAATCTTCCGTTTTTAAACTTTGATACATTTCTTCTAATAATGATGGTGGATCCTGCAAATCTGCATCCATCATAACTACGTAATCCCCTTTGCTGTTCTGCAAACCAGCATAAATGGCTGCCTCTTTCCCAAAGTTTCTAGAAAAGGAGATATAGCCTACTCTCTCATCCTTTAGTTTTAAGTCTTTCGCAACCTGCAGTGTATTATCTTTTGAACCGTCATCAATAAATAGTAGTTCAAAATCAACGTAATTCATCTTCTCCATCACTTTATTCATTTCTTTATAAAACAAAGGCAAAACCTTTTCTTCATTAAAACAAGGTATAATAATTGATATCTTATCCATTCAATCAACTCCATCATCCATATAGTTAGCAGAATCGCAAATTCGTTGATATTCATTCGAAAGTCATAATTGGACTTTCGAGTTATTAATCAATTTCTTGGCTCTGCTTTTTATCATTCTGTCAAATACAATAATACATGCAAATATAAACCATCCCACCACTGATAAAAGAATTCCTTCTTTTAATAATGGTGTGGTGTATCTTAATTCAATTTTATTATTACCAGCTTGTAACGGAAGTGCCATATACATAATATTTGCCTTTAAAATTTCAGTTTTTTTGCCATTCACATAAGCCGTCCAGCCTTTACTGTAAGGAATTGATAAATTTAGTAAACGATTTTCTAAAAGGTTTATAGTACCTGTGATATGATTGTTTTCCATTACAATATTGTCCATAGAAAATTCCTTAAGTGCGTTAACTTTATCAATATAATCACTTTTTGGTAAGACATATACCTGCAAGCCACCCAAGTAGAATTTTCCTTTATCATTAAACGTAATATCACAATAATTCATAACATCACTTTTGTAACCTAGATTTATTATATAATCATCCTTACCAAAATAAGAATTATTCTTTTTCGCCCGAACATTTATTGTTTTTGTAACTTCTGCCTCTCCCTTAATTTTTAAATCAATATTAAAGTATTTAGTATCATTAATATTAAAATCCATGAGTCTGACATACGTTTCTGCTTCCTTTATTCCATCAAAGTATATCCTTAGCCTTGCACCTTTCTTAGTCACTTTTACATTATTTCCATCCATAGAGATTCCATCTCCAATCTCTAAGGAATATGGAATCTCTTGTGTCAGTAATTCTACTGAATCTTTATCACTAACTTCATTATCTTCCAAAACCACTGCTGTTATACCTTCAATTGGTTGATCCACAACAACAGCCTGCAGCATAACCTCTTGCTTTTCTAAAGCTTGCAATTTCTGGTAATTTTCCTTAGTAATATATTGCTTGTAAGTATATCCAAGCGGTAAGACATATTGATTTTCTAGTAAATAATAGGTTCCTCCATCTTGTTCTTGCTCAGAGATTAATTTATATCCATATGGTGCAACATATTTGTCACGGGTTACCAGATACTTTACGCTGGCTAAGGAACCCAAAATGGTTCGATAGTCTAAATCATCAAAGCGATAAGCAGTCCTTAGATTCAATAATTCTAGATCTTTCATATATTCTGTTACATTTTTATCCATAATGCTAAAATAACTTGCTACATCATTATAGTCTAAAGTTAAAGCTTCATTATGATATCTATCCCCAAAGGTTTCAATTCGATAAAAGGAATCATCCTCTATTTGTGATATTAAAGATACAGCTGATTTTTGAATGGTTTCCTGTACCTTACCTGCATCAATATACTCACTAACATAATTACCATATTTACTATCATAAGTAAGAAAACCGTTCACTCCTAAATTACAAAACACTAGCAAAAAGATACATAACTTTTGTAAATAAAGTGATTTCCTATAATGATTAAATATAAATATTACAATTATTGTAAGGCATAAGAATATAAGTGATATCCATATATATTTGTTAGGTCTTATTAAGCCTAACGCAAAATATACTCCAGTTCCAATTAACAGCAATAACTTGTCTAAACCCTTTAACTGGAACATTTCCTCATAAGTGGCCACAAATATAAAAGCAATTAAAAAGCTGTAACCAAATTCCCATCGATTAGATACGTATGCAAATCCATTCATCAAATAACCAATGGCAGGAATCATTAAAAAAATCGTAGCTACAATAAAACCTATCATTAATTCTCTATGCCTTTTATTACGAAATATAATCATGATTCCAACAGCCACAATTGCTGCATAGGTCAGTTGGGTCCAATAACCACTATTAATATTAGGTGCTAAAAAGGAATTAACCATAAGCACATAATGTCCTTTCGTATAATGTAATAAGTTCACATCATAACCACTGGCAAATCGTCCATTATTAAAGAAGGCACCAATTACGGGCATTAGTAAAATGGCAGCCATAATAACTCCTAATACATAAAATAAACCGGTCCGAACTGCTGTTTTAATAAATTCCAACCCTATAGATTTATCAACTACTTTTTTATAAGTAATGAAGAAACGAACCACCGCATAAACAAATATTAAAATCGTCAGCATATAAAAGAAATAAAAATTACTCAATGCACTGATAAATACCATAATAATAAATACATATGGCTTCTTCTTTTCTAGAACATGTTCCAATCCCAAAAATAGCAAAGGTAAATATATCATAGGGTTTGTAAAATAAGGATGTCTAGTACCCGCATAAAATAAATAGCCACAAAACACATAAATTAATCCCCCTAAAACGGAAGGGAAACCTTTCTTCTTCATATATAAACAATATAGTGTAAAACTTAGACCTACTAAATAAAACCGAAGCAATATTAAAAATCGATAGAGTCCCTCCATATTCTCTGGATTTCCGAATATGGTAAGTAGTGTGATTGGATCCCCAATTGCATAATAATTCAACGTTGTTAAAACATCAAAACCCATTCCCACATTAAAATCAACCATAGGTAATCCCTTGCCTTGAAGTAAATTCTTAAGAAATTGGCTGTAATACTGTAGTGCTGGGTAATGCTGATTGATTCCATCTATCTCCCATATAAAAGATTTACCACTCGATTTAAATGCATAAAACACAATAAACTGTAGTAAAAGAAAGGCCACAGTATATGGTATTAGATAATAAACTATATATTGGAGAAAACGGTGTTCTCTAATCTTGTCCTTAAATATTAAACTCATATGACTCAAACTCCTTTAAACTAGTTTCATTAAATAATGTATGGTTAGGGTGTCAAAGCCCTTCATAACATAAATTATGAATAGTGGCGTATATATTATCATTTTGTCTTCGAACTTGTTCGAATGAGATCGGCTGACAAGGCTGCTTATGTCTGACTAGAGACTCAATGAAAAACAGAGCTGCTGCGATGTTTTTCATATCTTTGAGGCTCTACAAAAGACATGCCGCAGGAAGGAAAGGTAGACAAAATGATGATATATGCACCGCTATTCATCCCACAGTCAAAATTGGGTTTTGACACCCTAACCATGTATTATTATGACCACATCTACATATTTACATATTAGTATTCCAAACCTAAGTCAAAATACTTAACATTGTATTAAGTTAAATTAATAATTCATTACTTTTATCATAAATTTTATAATTTACTCGTTATGTCGTCGAACTAGTTCGAATGAGATCGGCTGACAAGGCTGTTTATATCCGACTATGAGACTAATCTTTGAGGCTCTATAAAGGATATGCCGCAGTGAAGGCACGGAAGCTAAAGCATCCGCGGTAGACAAAATGAATATATATGCGGTGCTATTCATTACACAGCTTAAATTGGGCTTATGACACCCGAACCATAAACTAATATTCAGAAACATAATTTTATTAGACACTCATAATAATATATGATATAATTGTCCAACATAAACATTGAAATAAGAAAGGGTAAAAGAAAATGGCAAAAAATAATCCGATAGTAACAATTGAAATGGAGAATGGAAGCATAATTAAGGTTGAATTATATCCTGATGTTGCTCCAAACACAGTTAAAAATTTTATTTCTTTAGTACAGAAAAATTATTATGATGGTCTAATCTTTCACAGAATAATCCGTGGATTTATGCTTCAAGGCGGTTGCCCTGATGGTACTGGCATGGGTGGCCCAGGCTATTCCATTAAGGGTGAATTCTCATATAACCACTTTGAAAATAGTTTAACCCATACAGCAGGTGTTATTTCCATGGCAAGATCTCAAATGCCTAATTCAGCAGGTTCTCAATTTTTCATTATGCATAAAGATTCTCCTCATCTAGATGGTTCCTATGCAGCTTTTGGTAAGGTAACCGAGGGTATGGATGTAGTGAATACAATAGCAGATTTAAAAACTGATTATTCTGATAAGCCACTTGAACCACAAGTTATGAAAAAAGTAAGTGTAGAATTATTTGGTGAGGTTTACGACGAACCAGAAAAATGTTAATAATTTCGGAGGCTAACATGATAGTAGATAGAATCCAGCATTTAAGAGCACTAATGGCTGAAAATCATATCAATGCCTATATTATCCCCACTTCTGATTTTCATGAATCGGAATATGTAGGTGATTATTTCAAAGCAAGAAGATATATGTCCGGATTTACAGGTTCCGCAGGAACTTTAGTTATTACCTTAACAGAAGCTGGACTTTGGACTGATGGAAGGTATTTCATTCAAGCCGCAAGACAATTATCCGGAACTGGAATTACTTTATATAAAATGGGAGAAGAAGGTATACCTTCTATTGAAGAATTTCTTTCCAATAAGCTTGGGCAAAATGATGTTCTTGGTTTTGATGGACGTGTAATAAACGCGAAGTTCGGTTTACAATTAAAAAAGAAACTAACCAGTAAAAATATCTCCATAACCTATGAAAAAGATTTAGTAGATGCAGTCTGGATGGATAGACCAGCTCTTCCAAAAGAGCCTGCTTTCTTGTTAAAGGTGAACTATTCAGGCAAATCTTCTGCAGATAAATTGCAGAATTTAAGAAAAGAAATGGAAGATAAAGGTGCCACGGTTCATATTATTACATCCCTTGACGATATTGCATGGCTCTTTAATTTAAGAGGCAATGATATATCCTATAATCCGGTTGTTCTATCCTATGCTGTAATTACCAAGGAACAAGCATATTTGTTCTTAGATCAATCGAAATTAGATGCTTCTATTCAAAACCAATTTGCAATTGACAAGGTAGCGATTAAGGAATATCACGATATATATGAATTTGTTAAAACTTTTGCTTCTACTGAAACAATTCTTTTAGATTCAAAAAAAGTAAATTACGCTATTTATCATAATTTAAATACAAGCCTTAAAATCATTGATGCTAGTAATCCAACTGTCCTCTTTAAAGCGATGAAAAATCCAGTCGAAATTGAGAATCTTAGAAAATCTCATATTAAAGATGGTGTTGCCTTTACTAAATTTATGTATTGGCTTAAGACCAATATTGGCAAGATTGACATGAATGAAATCAGTGCCAGTGATTATCTTGAAGAACGTCGAAGAGACCAAGATGGATTTATTGAACTTAGCTTTGACACCATCTGTGCCTACAAAGCGAACGCAGCTATGATGCACTATTCTGCAAATGCAGATAGTAACGCTGTATTACAGCCAGAAGGTATGTTATTAGTAGATTCCGGCGGACAATACTTTGAAGGAACTACAGATATTACTAGAACCATTGTACTTGGTGAGATTAGTGACGAACTAAAGAAACATTTTACAGCTGTTCTAAGAAGCATGTTGAATCTAGGTGATGCTAAGTTTTTACATGGTTGTATTGGATTAAACTTAGATATACTAGCAAGAGGTCCTATCTGGGATATGAACCTAGATTATAAATGTGGAACCGGCCATGGTGTTGGTTATCTTCTAAATGTACATGAAGCACCAAATGGTTTTCGTTGGAAGAAGGTTCCGGAACGTGATGATGGCTGTGTCTTAGAAGAAGGCATGGTTACTACAGACGAACCTGGTATCTACGTAGAAGGCAGCCATGGAATCAGAACTGAAAACGAATTGGTATGCCATGCAGGCGAGAAAAATGAATATGGTCAATTTATGTATTTTGAGCATATTACCTTTGCACCAATTGACTTAGATGCAGTAGATATCACTTATATGTCCCCTGTAGAAATAAAAAGATTAAATAATTATCATGCTGATGTATATAAGAAAATATCGCCATATTTAACACAGGAAGAACAAGCTTGGTTAAAAATCTATACTAGAGCAATATAAAAAATGCAAAACCAAACAAACATATATAAATATTCTTTTTTAGTGCGCCCAGCATGGGCGCACTAAAGATACTGAAAAACTAACTATTTTTTGATACTACATAGCATTATTCTATTAATATTTATAAATCATAGCCTTACTCTCAAACTTATAACTATCATCCTCGGTTCCAACTTTTGTTCCTAGGCTATAATATACAACAAAAGCATTCCTGTCTTCCATGATTACCATTTGTTTTATCTGACTTAAATCATACCCCTCGAAATTCGTCTGTTGCTCCATTAACATCTTACCTGTCTTAGCATCATAAGCTCGCAGTATAAAAGGTGAATTATTAGAAAGCTCCGTTTCTTCTACTGTAACAAAAATATTACCTTCATCAGACACATGAACCAGCTGACTTTCATTTTTACTCTCTAATTCATAACCACTTAACTCACCTTTATCATCAATCGTTGCAATAATTCCACTACCCTCCTGATTTCCAGGAATAAATCCTTCATAAAACATGGCATATTGATCAGACAATAAGAAATCCTGATTTACATTAGCTTCATAGAATTTCATATTTTCACCATCTATACCTACTGTACCAATTCCATCTACCTGCTTCTCTTCTGTCAAGTACTTACTTCCCACATAATACAGAAGCTTATTATCCTTACTAAACTGAAGAGAATAAATATATATATTTCCTTTAATTGCTTCTGGATATTCATTATATAATTTACAAATCTGCTTCTTCTCATTCTTCTCTAAATCATAGATAAATAATGCTCCATACCCTCCATCACGACAATAATTTACATATGACAAATATCGTCCATCCCAAGACAGTGCAACCGGATCAGTCATAGAAAATTCATCTCGTTCCATTAACCTAGTAACATCTACCGTCTTAGTCTCTTTCAAATTTTCATTATAAAAAACGATTTCAACTGCATCTGTTGCAAATGTCGTATATTTTATAGCATAACCACTATCTAAACGGTATAAATTTATATTAGTAGCTGTTTTTATATTAGGTTCACTTACTTCAATAATTTCATTTTTATTTATATCATATTTACACATCTTTGAAGCATTATCTAAATATAAATAAATTCCATTCCCTAAATATTTTGTTTCTACTTCACAATTTATATTTGGCAATCGTTTTGTAAGATCTTTAAGCTCACTGCCACCTTTTTTAACGTTTTCCAATGTTTTTTGTGTATCTGTATTCTCTTTATCCGCATAGTTGGCTTCTTTTAAATCGTTAATCACCATCATACTGGTTGTTTTTTCACCATTTACTAAAATTTTTTCTCCTCTGGCATCTTCCACTAACGTTGTAATTGCATACACTGTGTTAATTCTGTCATAATTGCTAATATCCACAGAAATATTGCAAGTATTGCTTTCACCCGACTGTACTGTATATTCTAAATAATCCTTCAATTTAATTTTTACTGGCTCATTATTAATATACAAAACAGTACGATACTTGCTCCCCTTATCTCCCTTATTTGAGATAATAAAGTTAACCACTCCATTTTTTGCAACAAAATAACCTGCATCTGTTTTTCCGGATAAAACTTCTTCCGTTGTTACTTCGGAAGTCCAAGCACCTTCATATGCTAAATATTCTGTTTTATTTGAACTATCTTTCTTGAATTCAATCGTCACAGGCTTAGATGAAATTGACATTCCTGATAAATCATAACCTATATAGGTTTCATCCTTTGGTTTGTATTCCGGATTGTTTACTTGAACAAAATTAAGTGATAATTTATCGCCTTTTTTTCCTTTAACCGGTGTAAATACAAAAGAGAAATCTGCTTTTCCAGTATCTGTTACATCAAATACATGCATATATTCTTCCTCTTTCGATAGAATTTTACCATTCATTTTTATCTGGTATGGTTGTGAAATTCCATCAACGAGTAATAACATTCCACTAACAGAACCAGCGCCGCTTCCTGTTAATTCATAAGGAATTTCAAGTTCTACTCCATCATACACATAAGTAGTTTCATTTGTTGGTATACCAATCGATACACCTCCCCCATTCTTTACTTCTTTATTCCTATTTGCTAATAAATCAAATATATTTACACCATAAGCTGCATAACTTACGGTAGGTACAACAATCAAAATTCCTATTATAAAGCATGTAGCTATTGCAATTCTTTTTCCTACTATTCCATTTTTTCTCTTATCTTGCTTAACTGTTTTTAATTTTAGCTTCTGCAGCGTATCACTACACAAATTCACAGGCATTTTATTACTCTTCACTTCATCAATGTATTCTTGCTTCCACTCGTCCATAATTATCTCCTTCTATCCTTTTTTTTAAAAGCTTCCTGGCTCTGCTAAGCCTTGACGCTACCGTTCCATATTTCATAGAGAGTGAATTACCAATTTCTTCTATTGACATATTCTCATAATAGAATAAATGTATGATCACTCTATATTTCTCAGGAAGGCTTAATACACTTTGGTATATTTCGCTATTTTTTTCTTCCTCCATAGGATATGATCTGGTATCCTCGCTTATTTCATATGATTTGGTATAACGAAACCAGGCCGATTTCCATAAGTCCTTGCATTTGTTTACAGTCATTCGAATAAGTAAAGCCTTTAAATGTTCCTCACTTTCAAAATCAATATTTTTCTCAATCAGTTTTAAGAAAACTTCTTGAAAAACATCTTCTGCATTTGCTTTATTTTTTGTTTGAGATAATGCAAGTTGGTACACCATATCTCCATATTTCTTCATAATAACCTCAACAGTATTAATACTATTAGTTTCCACAGTTTCAACCTCCTTTCATAAGTAATACGATTGTAATTGAAAAATCTATGCATTATTATTTCATATAATTTTGATACCTTATTTATTTCATATAGTCTCTTTTTTCGGAGTGTTTTTCAGAATTAAACCTCAAGTTCTAATGAACATATTATAGCATGAACCCCTCATACTATGTTGTCCAATTTAGAGATTAGCGTTCTCCTACTACGTAAAAAAAGACAGGCAACTCACATATTTATTACGTTTGTCTGTCCTACTATTATTTTGTGTTTATATTTCAATGAGTATAATTTTATGCAATTTGCGGACTGACTTGACGTGCCATGAACCGCCAAAAATGATGCGTAAGAAAAGCTTCTTGGCGGGCATCCTTTTTTGTTTTAGACTATCTCATCACACTATGCTTAGCAAAAAAGCATCCAGATTTAGCCTGAATGCTTTTTGCACCTCTTATATTAAATTACGATATTCTCGTCTTCCATCTATAATGGCATATATAATAACTAACTTATCTTCCTCATTTATCTTATAAAACACAAGATGTCTCTCAACAATTACCACTCTATACCCTTGCTTTTTTAAAATCGAATATCTAGGAATACTTCCCGACTCAGGAAACTCCTTGAGACGATTGATTGCTGTTTCAATTATATCCAGATATCCTAGTGTTATATCGACATCGCCAGAATCATCCGCAATATAAAAAATGATTTCACGGAGCTGTTCCTCTGCTTTATCCGTTCGTAAGATTTTATACTTCATCAATTCTTCCTTTCCATTAAAGATGTACGAAGATCGTCAAACGAGTCCTGCATTGATGCTACCCGTCCATTTTTCACATCATCTTCCGCTTCTGCAAGTGTTCTGAGTAGTTCCAGTTCGGATTTCATCTGATAGTAATCCTGCAATCCAAGAACTGCTGTATCACCTCGTCCATTTACGGTAATTATAACTGCATCCCTTGATTCTTTGCACTGTTTGGAAATTTCATTATAATGATTTCTTAAATCTGCTGATGGTCTGATTGCTGCTTCCATGGTATCACCTCTTTTTTACACATTTTATAGTCATATAATATCATAATATGCCTATATTATCAACCAATTATTTTTGCACGAGTATCATGTAAATCATGCCGCATCTTAACTTAAAAAGTTATTTTGCGACACGCCCTCTTGTTCTACTTTTATATTTAAATGTTCACTTTAATCTCCACACTGTAATTCACTACACTTTTTCGAGTTAATAAAACGCACGTCTCAACGTGCCTTGAGGATAAAATAAGATGATGTTTGAACCTGGTAGGCTTTGGAGTTAAGGTGTTTTTAACTACAAACAGTTTGAATAGTCAAATCAGAAAAACATTCTACTATCATCGTCTATATTGATTCTTAAACAGTTACGGCTTTTCTCTATACATGCTGTAAAAGTCTCGCAATCAAACATTGCGAGACTTTTCATTATGATTCTCAGATTAATCCAAAAGCGTATTTATTAGTATGCTCTCAATCTTTTTATCTTTTATATGAAAGCTCATTACATCCACATAATTTACCGGTTCATATCGAAAATCATCCTCTTCATCACTTAATTCACCACCCAATAAATTTCCTTCAGGATAAGCCTCTTTGAGCTTCTCAAAGCTATCTCCGACTTTAATATTTCTTATTGTAGGATATTTCGGATCCGTAATTTCAATGTTAAAGATAAAAAACTTCTTATCTTCCGTCGCGTCAATCGTTTTTATAACAAGTCCAGGAAATTGGTACTGTTTTTCTGTCATTCCATTAAGCTGATCCATATTTAAACCATCATCTTCAGAATAAGTGTGAGATTTGATTTCATCCGCTTTACCTAGCATACTCTCAATTTTTTCATCATCTACTATATCCGAAAGTGCAATTGTATTCTCCTGGTAAACAAACGCCAGTTGCTTTAATATAACATTCCCATTCTTTTCTACCGTGCCTTCCTTTATTACTTCTTCAGAATCATCCGTTGAACTGTCGGCTGGAGTATCAGTCGATGTGTTAGTCTGCGTTTCGGTTTTGGTATTGTTCGGTGTATCGGTAGGCATATCGTTTACCGTATTTCCCGGTGATTTAACTTCGTTTTTCCCGCATCCTGCCAAAACCATTCCGCAAAATACCAAAATCATGGTCACTATTACTATCTTTCTAAACCTTTTCATTGCTATTCCTCCTTCAAATCATTTAAATTAATTTATTTTATGTTACAGTGTCATTATAAATAAAAATTATATTAGAGTAATAACAAACTTGTATCATTCTTGTAACATTATACTAAGGGAAACAAAAGTGAAACGGTAGTTCCAACTCCAATTTCACTTTCCAGGATTAACCGGCCATTAAATTTTTCTACAATCTCTCTGCAAAGAGAAAGTCCTAGCCCGGAACCCTTGGCAATATTTGAATTTCCTGCCCTGTAAAATCTTTCCTGTACTAAAGAAAGGTCACTCTTATGAATCCCAATGCCCTGATCACTTATTTTTATAGCTGCTACATTTTGACCGGTAGAAGTTACTACGCTGATATTACCTCCTGTATTTGAGTATTTTATTGCATTATCTAAAATATTCGCAATTGCATGTGACATCAATATTTTATTTACATTCGCCCAAACCCCATTTTCCAAATCGACTTTTATCGTTATTTCTCTTTTTTCTGCTTTTGGCTTCATTTCTTGAACAACACTATAGGTTAATTCCGACAAATCTTCCTTCTCTACGTTAAGTTCCTGTGTTGCCTTATCAAATTTAGAAAGAATCAACAGTTCATTAATGAGCTTTGAAAGGCGTTCCGATTCATTTAACAGATGGAAGTATATCTTTTTTAAGTCTTTATCCACATTTTCTCCCTCGTATAAATATTGAGAAAAGCCCCGAATTGCGGCAAGCGGTGTTTTGAGCTCGTGAGATACATTGGAAACAAACTGCTTTTGATACTGAATATAGTCGTTCAATTTAATACCCATCTGATTTAATCCTGCTGCAAGCATCCCCAGCTCATCTTTCCTGTTTAATGCGACCGGTTCAAATTGCTGCCTGGAAAACTTTTCTGTAGCCCCAAGAAGATATTTAATCGGCTTTGTTGTTTTACGAGCAATGTACAAACTTGAAAGAGTTATCAGAAAAATAAACCCGCCTGCACCGATAAATAATATATATCTAATCTTATCCATGATATCATAAAAATAAGATATATTTTCCACTATCTCGAAAACATAAACATTTTGATAATATTTATCTTGAATAGGTATTGCAAAATAAATCAGACTATTGTTTGTGACCGTGTACGAATAATTCCCCTTTAAAGCATTTCTAATATTTCCTTCAAAAATCTTAGGGGAGTCAGTATTCACTAATATTCCATCCACAGCCAACCCTAAAAGCTTCAGATTATTATCATAGATTCTAACTTCCCTTCCTGAAGCTTTTAAAACCTCAAGAACGTCTTTTGCCACATCGGAAGGTTGTACCTGCGTAGTTAATTTTTCGTGCCTTGTCAGTACTTCCCTAAAAGACAGCTCACAAATATCTGACTTTTCCATCATCTGCTTCTCTATTGTCACAAAGCTAAAGTAATCAATGGCTTTATTAACCGAAAAAATGATAATGGAAAAGGATAATACAGAGAAAAATAAATAACTCAAAAGAAGCCTGGTTGCAAACTTCAAAGGTCGTCACCTCCAAACTGGTAACCAAATCCATAAATGGTCTTTACATATCTCGGGTTCTCGGAATCATCTTCCAGTTTCTTTCTAAGTCGCATAATTGTCATATCAACACTGCGACTGTCACCTAAATATTCGTAACCCCATACGATTTCCAAGAGTTCATCTCTGGTAAAAATCTTTTTTGGCCTTTTTGAAAGGGTTTCAAGAATTTTAAATTCTTTTGCTGTTAGGGAAATTTGATTTCCCTCCTTTAACACCCTTTTTGCTTCCAAATCAATCTCCAATTTCCCATATATAATCGGCTCCATATTGTCATTTTTTATTTGGTCACTCGGTTCATGTCTTCTTAACACAACTTTGATTCTAGCGATGAGTTCTCTATTATCAAAAGGCTTTGTCATATAATCTTCTGCTCCAAGCTCAAGCCCTAACACTTTATCAATCGTTTCATTCTTTGCAGATAACATGATAACGGGAATTGAGGATTTTTTTACAATTTCCCTGCAAAGATCGTAGCCGGAATAGTCAGGTAACATTAAATCCAGCAAAACCAAATCCGGACGGAAGGAGTTGATCTCCATAAGTCCAATAACACCGTTTTCAGCAGTTTTTACTTGATAATTCTCTCTCTTAAGCACCAATTCAATCAAATCTCTGATTGCAATCTCATCATCAATTACAAGAATTTTTTTCACTTAGAAGTTCTCCCTTTTTAATATTTTTAACCCAATGTGTAGGAACCATTTCCGAAATAGCCACTGCTTCAGGTGTAGCATTAGGATTGTTCCATTATATTTTCCTTTTTATATTTTACAGAGTTATATTATCTCCATTTTTAAACAATCTCAATATTTTTAAATCTTTTCGTCATACCCACTGCCATCTTCATGCAAGTGTGAATTTTTTATTATATTATATATTACAATCATAAATAACAAAACAAATTTATATATTTTTAGGAACTAATTACATTAATACATAAAAAAGAGGCTGTGTTTTCAATAACGAATAACATAGTCTCTTATCTTATGCCTGACAGCAAATTTATTTAGTTGTATTTATGCTTATATAAAAACAAAAAAGCCACTGAAACTATAGAAGCCACTGAAAATGTCTCCTCGAGAGACTTGGCATGAATAAAGCTATATATATATTCGTTTCGGCGTAGACCGGCTGACAAGGCTGTTTATGTCCGACTAGAATCGAGTAGGAGGTAGGTAATTAGTTTACCTACCGACCTCTCACACCACCGTGCGTACCGTTCGGTACACGGCGGTTCCTTAGTTTACACTGACTTGAACATTGTACTCATTGAAAAGCAGATATCCTAGGTTTGCAATTGTTTGATTATCTAGGCTATGTCCCATTATAGGACTGCCCGATATTCTCCAATAACCTTTTCTTGTGTTCGCATACTCCCAAGCTTTCCACTCATTGATACCAAAGTGTTTTAACATTCTATATCTAGTGCCGATTTTCTTCCATTGCTTCCAATATACCAATCGAATACGTCTTCTCATCCATTCGTCAGTTTTCTTGAGTAACACCTTCATATCCGCTATCTTAAAGTAATTTATCCATCCACGAATATACCGTTTCAGTTTATCTATTCTGTATTGGTTACCCCATCCATTACTCCTTGATGTGTATTCTTTTATCTTTAATTTCATCTTGGTTATTGCTTTTGGATGTACTCGCAATCTCATTTCATTTTTATTCTTGTAAAATGAGAAGCCAAGGAATTTTACTTTTCCTACATAGGCAACCACAGTTTTCTCTTTATTCACTTTAAGAAATAGTTTGTTTTCAATAAAAGGTAAGATGTTTTCCAACGTCCGATATGCACTTTTCTTGCTTTTACAAAAGATTATCAAGTAAGTAGACCTAGGGAACTTCCCCCTAAGTCTCTCTCAGAACTGTACGTGAAC
>CAUQEW010000027.1:0-77697 GCA_963517115.1 uncultured Lachnospiraceae bacterium
CGCCGTGAAGGCACGGAAGCTAAAGCATCCGCGGTAGACAAAATGAATATATATGCGGCGATATTCATTACGCAGCCTAAATTAGGCTTATGACACCCGGTGAAAACCCAATCCTCGGGTGTCCTTTTTTGATGAATCTAATATTCTGGTTTACTAAGACTTTAATAACCTGAGGTAATGGTTTGCTTCTCTTAATACATGATCTGCAAGCAATGGCAAAATAATGGATTGTATTTCACAAGAATTAATACCTTTTGTTCCAGCTGCTTTAAAATCACGAAACTCTGTCGTTTTCTTTATTGTTTCCATTGTAATACTTCTGATTGTTTCATCCGTCATATCCTTTGCTTCCATAAGCAAATCACCATAATTATCAGCAAACTCATCTGAAGTATTAATTAAATCATTTTCTGTAGGGTCCAAAAGTCCTCTAATAAATAAAGCATGTTCCATCATAATTTGATTCCAGAATAGTTCAGTTTGTTTCATGTCTTTATTATCTATATCATACCCATTTTCCAATGCAATTACATAAACACGGTATAAATTTGCTTCACGCAATATATGCTGAATTAGAAGCGGATAATTTGCTGTAAACATTTTACAAGATAACATTCTCTCCAATACTTCTTCCTTTAAACGAATAAGTCCATCTAAAAGTTTTATAGCTGTTAAATTAATTCTTCTGACCTCATCGCTTAATCCTTGGTTATCTGTTAAATAATCACCACTACTTAGTTGTTCTTCTAACATTGTTATATTAGAATCGATTGGTATACCGGTATAAAATTCTGTTCTACCTTCTGTACTGCGGGTATATTTTGTAACTATCTCACCTGAATTCAATACGTTTGGTCGTATAATACAATTACTTATTTTTACAACGTCATATAAAAGTTCTTCAAACTGCATTCTAAAATAATCCGCTTCTTTTATAAATGACTCGTCCTTTTGTACAAAACCAGCCTCTAGGAATAACGAATGTTCTTTCATAATTCTTGCGAAGAATAAATGTAATTCCAATGATAAAACAACATACTTTTGCATAGTTCCGTCCTTTAATTTTATATTCTTTATTTTAACTATATGTTATATATAAATTTTTGTAACATGTTTAAGTAAATAAAAAGCCTGTAAAAACCGATTAGTATTCTCGATTCTTACAGGCATATATCTATATTGATTAAGCTTAATCTAAATGGAATACATTTTTCAGTTCAATACTAACTGGGCTATTATCCGGATTTGTTACCATAATATCAGCCATGAAATCCCACCATTTTCTATTTATGGCTGTATCGGCACCTTTTGCCCATAATTCTTCATCCTCAATCTCAATATATCCAAACAAATCATTGGTTTCTTTGTCTAAAAAGATGGTATAGTTCTTACCACCATGCTCATGAATCATATCCTGCATTTCAGGCCATAGTTCATTATGACGTCTTTCGTATTCCTCTGCCTGACCTTCGTATATTTTCATCTTAAATCCTTTAATAATCATAAATTATTACCTTCTTTCTATTTTAATTTATTTAATATCTAAACTTAATACGATTGAAACAATTAAGTTATACTTCCACTCCATATACCTCAATTTGGCTTAAAGCCGGGAATGGAGATGGATCATCAGCCTTAATCAAATTGCTTAATTCTAACCATTCCACTCTTTTCTTATCAAATTGAAGCTCATGTGCCTTATCAGTCTTCTCTAACTCCCACCTAATTGTGGAACCATCTGAGAAGGTAACAGTGGCCTCTCTCCACCAGTTATCATGTGGGAAATCAGCTCTTGTGTATAATATAATTTTATCGATCTCAACGTTTCTTCCGAATTCTAATTTCATTGTTGCGTCATCCTGCTTATTAATACCCCAAGACTCGAAAGGCCATCCCCCATGTGAATGATTTTCACTTACACCATCTATAGCATTTCTTGCAGCAAATACGGACTCTCCTCTTGTTTCTACATTGGCAGTAGCATGAGGATAACACCCGGTATCTCCGTGCTGATCCATCACATTAAGAGCAAGATTTTTATAAACTGAAATTTCTTCCGGCCTTGCCAATCTAGCTGAAAGTAAATGCATTTTTCCGTAAAAAACTTTAGGTGAATAGGACACTCTCTTTTCTTCAAAAGGTATACTATATACAACTTCATTTTTTGTTATATATACAAATGCAGAACCCAATGCATCATCCACCTGTACGATTAGATAAATGTTATTATCTGTGGAAGTAAGTATAATTTTATCACCCGGCTTATATTCATTTTGGTATACAAGTCTAGTATAATCAATTTCCGTATTTTCTGCCAATATATTTCCTTGTTCATTTACTATTTTTAATGATAATTCTGACATTATGAACCTCCATTCATTTATATTCAATTTCTTATGTATCAAGAACCAGATGATACTGAGTCAGGAACAGTGTTTTGATACTTAATCATGTTTTTCTATAAAGAAAATTAGCGGAACCTAAAGTTAAGTTCCGCCTATTTCATGAAAGTGGGTATATTATCTATTGTGGCTGTTTTCCGATAGAAGCTAGAATTCCACCATCTACATATAAGATATGTCCATTTACAAAATCAGAAGCATCAGAAGCAAGGAAAACTGATGGTCCTACTAAATCTTCTGTTTTTCCCCATCTTGCCGCTGGTGTTTTTCCTATAATAAAATCATTAAATGGATGTCCATTTACTCGAATAGGTGCTGTCTGAGGGGTTTCAATATATCCTGGTCCAATACCATTACATTGAATATTAAATTCACCATATTCTGCTGCAATATTCTTTGTTAACATTTTAAGTCCGCCCTTTGCTGCTGCATAAGCGGATACTGTTTCACGTCCTAATTCACTCATCATGGAACAAATATTAATAATTTTACCATGTCCCTTTTTAATCATGCTTGGTAATACTGCTTTTGCAACAATAAATGGTGCATTTAAATCAACGTCAATTACTTGTCTGAAATCTTCTACTTTCATTTCAATCATAGGAATACGTTTGATGATTCCTGCGTTATTAACTAAGATATCAATAACACCAACTTCTTTTTCTATTTTTGAAACCATTTCAACTACTTGGTCTTCATTTGTTACATCACATACATATCCATAAGCTTTGATTCCGGCTTCTTTATATGCTGCTATCCCTTTATCCACAAGTTCTTGTTTGATATCGTTAAAACATACCGTTGCTCCTGCTTCTGCATATCCGCTTGCTAAAGCAAATCCGATTCCGTAAGAAGCGCCTGTTACTAATGCAATTTTTCCTTCTAATGAAAAACTATTCATAATACTCATACTATTTTTCCTCCTGTATCTACTATTTAATATCTGACATTGCTGCAGCATCCATATCATCAAATGCTTGGTTTTCACCTACCATGCCCCAGATAAAGGTATACGCTTGTGTACCGGAACCTGAATGAATGGACCAGCTTGGTGAAATAACTGCTTCTTCATTTCTCATAACAATATGTCTTGTTTCTGATGGTTCTCCCATGTAATGGAATACTAATGCATCTTCAGGCATATCAAAATATAAATATACTTCCATTCTTCTATCATGAGTGTGGCAAGGCATTGTGTTCCAAACGCTGCCCGGTTTTAAAGATGTCATACCCATTACTAACTGACAGCTTTCCACTTGACCTGGAAGAATGTATTTTCTAATTACTCTGTGATTTGATTGCTCTAATGAACCTAATTCTACTGTGACACAATCCTCTGGTTTAATTAAAACAGTAGGATATGTTTTATGTGCTGGTGCACTATTAAAATAGAATTTAGCAGGTTTACTTCCATCAGCACTTGCAAATGAAATAGCTTTTGATCCCATGCCAATGTAAATACCATATTTGTTTTCTAATTCATATACGGTACCATCAACTGTTACGGTACCTTTTCCTCCAATATTTATGATACCTAATTCTCTTCTTTCAAGGAAATACTCTGCTCTGATTTCTTCTCCGGCTGTTAAGGTTAAAGGTGATATTGGTACTGCTGCTCCAGTGATAATACGATCAATATGGCTGTATACTGTCTTAATCTCATCTGCTACAAATAGATTCTGAATTAAAAATTCTTCTCTTAATCTCTCAGTGGTATAATGTTTAACGTCTCTTGGTGATGATGCTGTCCTAAGTTCCATTTTTTCATCTTCCTTTCATGCTATTAATTTATAATTAGGTTAGTATGTTCTTTTGTACTCTTAGTATATCATACTGTTTTTTCTGATTCTTGTCATTTATTCTCCTAAAACTTGCATATACTGAACTCTTCTGCTATAATAAACATCAATGCTGCACAATATGAACAACTTACATAAGAAACACATAACTATCATGTTATATACAAAATGTTGTCAAAACCGATACCCTTTGACAGCTATATAAGAAAGGAGTACTATGAAAGAATTTACTTCCTGCAAAGAAGCAGTCGAATCTTGTGTTAACGAAAAAAACTTTGCCATTGCTCACCTATATAATGAAGAAAAAACTTTAGATGTGCATATCCACGATTGTTATGAAATCTATTATTCCATATCTGGGGGCAAGCAATTTTTAATAGATAACAAATTTTATATCATTCAGCCTGGAGATGTATTTTTAATTAATAAATATGAAAGCCATTATTTATCTCAGATTGACCAGATGATACACGAACGTATTGTAATATCAATTCATCCTGATTACTTAAAGCAATTGTCAACTATAAATACAGATTTAAATTATTGCTTTTCTTATCGGGAAACTGGATTCAGCCATCGTATTTCTTTAGATAAAGAACAACAGCAACGCTTTATTTACTATACCCATAAAATCACAAGTGCTTCCGGCTTTGGTGAAGATATCATGGAACGATCGGCTTTTACAGAACTTATGGTACTCTTAAACAAGGCATTTTATACACAGTGTCAATCAGATTTTGAAGATATTTCCTATCAGTATAATCAACAGGTGGATCAAATATTAGATTACATAAATCAAAATATTGATCACCCAATTACGATTGAACATTTATCGAAACAATTTTTCTTAAGCGAATCCTATATCTGTCGAATCTTTAAAGCTACAACTGGAACTACTATTAATAAATACCTGATAGCCAGAAGAATTAGTATTGCGAAATCACTGCTTGTTGAAGGTATTAATGTGAGTGATGCTTGCGAACGCTGCGGTTTTAACGATTATAGCAATTTTTTAAAAGCTTTTACAAAAACTGTAGGCATATCTCCTAAGAAATATGCCCAATACAGTGCTAGCTAATATTTATGTTCTGCTTCCCATCAGTTCTATAATTTGTTGTTTTTCAGGCATTACCTTTAGTGCACCTTTTTTGGTAGTAATCAAGGCCGCTGCTGCATTTGCAAAGGTCAGCATCTTTTTTAAATCTTCCGAGGTTAGAGAATCCAAGCCATGCTCTAAGATGTAATGCAATATACATGCGCAAAAGGTATCGCCGGCGCCTGTAGTTTCTATGGTATTCTCTTGTAAGAAAGGTGCCGCCTCAACTACTATTTCTTTGTAATAAGCGCGGCTTCCTTCCTTTCCCATTGATACAAGAATTAAGGGAATCTGAAATTCTTCTCTTATTTTCTTTACGCCTTCTGTATAATCTTCTTTTCCGGTTAGCCAGATTATCTCGTTATCCGATATTTTAAGAATCTGGCACTTTGATAATCCGTAACGAACCTGTTCTTTCGCTTCCTCTAGTGTATTCCATAAAGGTTCCCGAAGATTCGGATCAAACGAAATGATAGCACCATTCTCACCTACAATCTGTATAGCCTTCTTCGTAGCCTGCCTAACCCCTTCATGAGTCATGGAAAGTGTTCCAAAGTGGAATATTTTTGTGTTTGCTAATAATTCCGGTAGAAGCTCTTCTGCTTTTAACATCATATCAGCACCGGGGTTCCTGTAAAAAGAAAACTCTCGATCCCCATCATCTAAAGTATGAACCATTGCTAGGGTTGTGTTTACTTCTTCATCCATTAATAGGTCTCTTATATCAATTCCAATCTCCTCTAAAGTGCTTTTAAGCAGTTTTCCAAAAAAATCATTTCCTACTTTACCAATAAAAGCTGTCTTAGCTCCAAGCTTATTTAGCATGGCCAGTACATTACAGGGCGCACCACCCGGATTGGCCTCAAATATATAATTTCCCTGCTCGCTAAGTCCGTTCTGTGTTAAATCAATGAGTAATTCTCCTAATGAAACAACATCAAATTCTTTCTGCATCTTTATCCCTCCGCATATCTAGGGTACTGTAAAAGTTCCTTTTTAGGCTGTTGAATGAATAAAGGTGTATGGTTCAGGTGTCATAAGCCCCTTTTAGGCGTCGAATGAATAGCGGTGCATATAGATTCATTTTGTCTACCTTACCTTCCGGCGGCATGTCCTTTATAGAGCCTCAAAGATATGAAAAACATCGCAGTAGCTCTGTTTTTCACTGAGTCTCTAGTCGGACATAAACAGCCTTGTCAGCCGGTCTACGACAAAACGAATCTATATGCACCGCTATTCATTAATTCAGTTTTGTAGGGCTTATGATACCCGAACCATACACCTTTATTCATGCCAAGTCTGTTGGGGAGACTTTTTTGTACCTCTATAAGTATTATGTTATTTTATAATTATGCTATGTTTTATTATACTCATTTTGGCTGAACCGCCTTCTGTACAGAAGGTAATTCCTTTCACTTTTACCGGTGTAAATATAACGGAGGTCATGGCTTGTTCTCCATCATTGGCGAAGATTTCGACACTATACTTATCTAACAAGATACGTAAGGTGATTTTACCATCTCTGTTGTTTACACTCATCTTTCTCATGTAAATTGTATCTTGAGTCGTACCAGAATAATTTCTGTCAAAAGTAAGTAAACCCTTACTCGGCTCAAAACTGATTAATGTTTGGTATTCCTCATCCTGTGCCACAAAGATATTGAATTTTTCACAGTTTGTTTCTATTAAATCTACGGTCATGTCAAGCTCTCTGCCTTCAATTCCCTTTAATGCTATCTTTTTATCTACCTTCACTTCTTTATATTCTATGGTATCCTCATAATAGCTTTTAATTTCACGAATAGGGTTCTGTATTAATTTCCCATCTCTAATATACAGTTCTCTAGGAATGGTCATCATACCGGACCAGTCAAATTCCTTTGGTGTCATATCGTTTTCCCAGTTATGCATCCAACCTATCATAATGCGTCTTCCATCACTCGACAATAGTGTCTGAGGGGCATAGAAATCCAAACCATAGTCAATGGCTTGAGAATATTCCCTCGTATAGGTATGTGCTTGCTTATCATAATCTCCTATTAGGCACAGCGTGCCATTTCCATTATGGTATTCATACCCTTTTGCACACATTTCTTGAGGTGAAGTTAACATAACTTGCTTACCATCCAGTGCAAAAAAATCTGGGCATTCCCACATCTTACCAAATTCATTGTTATTGTGAGCAATAATGGTTACAAATTCCCAATCACTTATATTATAAGATTGAAACAATGCTATCTGCCCACTGCCATCAGCTGACCTGTTACCTACTACTGCATAGAATATGCCATCTTCCTTCCACATCTTTGGGTCTCTAAAGTCTTCCATACTGCTTCCTTCTGGAAGCATATCTCCGATAATAACAGGATTGTTATCTAACTTCTCATAATTCATACCATCGCCTATGGCAATACATTGCGTCTGACGTGAACTGCGACTGCCATCCACATCTACTTGATCCATAACACCGGTATACATAAGAATATGTTTATTATCTACTTCTATTGCACTTCCTGAGAAACACCCCTGCATATCATAATCCGTATCAGGAGCCATAGCGGCAGGAAGCTGTTCCCATCTGATAAAATCCTTAGTTTTACTATGCCCCCAGTGCATTGGACCCCAGTGTTTACTATATGGATGATATTGATAAAATAAATGGTATTCTTTATTAAACTCAGAAAAACCATTGGGATCATTAATCCATCCAATCGGTGAGGAAAGATGATATATGGGTTTACTTTCCTTTAGAAAATTCTTCCTATGTTTTTCTTCAAATGTTCTGGCTTTATGCAAATTAGTACTTATATTCATCCTTCTCTCCTTTTTATATCAGAGTGCTATATCAGAAAGAATAAGCGATCAATATTGACCACTTATTCCAATTTACTTTGTATAATTTGATACTTATCTAGGCCATCTATCCTCTTTTTTCATAAGGGGTGCAAACCCATTATGTGGTTCTATTTGATACCAATATGCTACGCTGGCTACATCATCCTGTCTTTCAAAAAGACCTTTTTTACATACTCCAATTTGCTGAATGGTAACTTTAATATCTTCCTCAAAATGAATAGGATCCATAATATGCCAACGATAGAAACCTCTTTGAACCGGAATATCATCATTATGATAAAGATTATGTACTCCTGCATCACGCGCAGAATAATAAGGATATCCCATAAATGGTGTACTATATGTATTTTCTACTGTTTTCCCATCTACTTGTGATGCAAAACTCCATGCACCCCCAAAATAATCTTCTGTTCCTGTACCGCAAATCGTCGGATAATCTACATCACCATCTAAATAAAACTTAATTTCACCTTCACCCCACCAATATCTTTCTAATGTAGTCAAAGCCATATAAGTTCCTACATAATGGCCTTTTCCTTTCACATTATCTAAGATAGTATAATCTTTTTGCTTTTCAGTCAGATATTCTCGTTTCCATTGAGCATGGAAATATGCCATTTCATCCGGTAATTCATCATACAAACAATAATCAACTTGATAAAAGAAACCAGGTATATCTACCTCATGCTGATTTTCTATTGTAATTTTTGCTTTTTTCCGAAAGGGCATAGAGAAATAAGAATTAAATCCTCTTGCAGGATTTACTACAATTGGCAATGAATTTATAACACACCCTCGCCCAAATCCATTACAGAAAAAGTCTCCTAATGGACTTTCTACAGATGGCTCTGTTTCATCATCCCAGTACATCCTGATAACTAAGTCCCTTAAAACAAATACATCCGCATCTGTTTTATCTGTTACCGTAATCCATATATGTTGTATGATTCCTGGCCCTTCCATTTCCGCAAGAGTCGTAACACTTCCGGCCGCCATGCTTCTAATACACGGGGAACCTTTACGAGAAGGTCCTAAATGACTTGGTTGCATTCCTCCTCTCCCTTTTTCTCCATAAGGGTTTTCCGCATTAATCGCTCTGCTCCTACCATTTGAAACCAATGGTATTGCTCCTAATCCACTAAAAGTTGAATAATTCACCATAATATATGCTCCTTTATAAAATAAATAATTGTTTTCATCTATACAATAGGCTAATTACTTCATTTCTCAATTTTCTTTTTATGCTTTTACACCACCGGTCATGATTCCATCCATGATTTGTTTTTCAAAAATAGTTACAAAAATGATAATTGGCAATATTATAATCCATCCCATAGCACTTACTAAATCCCAAGGTACTGCATACATATTATCACGTAATGGGAGCTGTGTAATTGCTGTCGATAATACTTGAATACCGTTAGAATAAAATAATGGAGTAAAGAAGTTATTTAAACAATTAATAAAATTGATAATACATATTGTAGCCACTGCCGGCTTTACCAAAGGAAGTGTTACAAAATATATTTTTTGTATAAAGGTAGCTCCATCTATTTCTGCCGCTTCTTCCAAAGATATTGGGATCTCTCCAATAAAATTGCGTAAAATTATAACAGAAAATGGTATTACTCCACTAATATATAATATAATTAATCCAGGATAAGTATCATATAAGGATACTTTTCTCATGAATTCATATAAAGGTCTTGCTGTTACCACATCCGGTATCAGCATAGAAAGCATAATAAATCCAAAAGCAAAGGATAAGGCTTTCCCTTTATAACGAGCGAACCCATATGCAGCCATAACGCATATAATTGTGCTTACAATCAGAGTAGTTCCAACTATTAATAAAGTACTTCCGGTTTTTTGTAATAGCCCTACATTCTTAATTAAATATGTATAACTAGATAATGTCGGATGATCCGGTAAATAATCGATTGGTGTTTTAAATAGTTCACCAGCCGGAGTGATAGAGGAAATAAAGATCCAATATAATGGAAATAAAATAAAAAACGATACAATGGCGGTTAATATCCATCTTAAAACAGCAACTGATTTATTTGATTTAATCCATTTCATTCTCAGCCCTCCTCATAATCAATCTTACTAACTAATTTCATATTTACAAGACTCAAGATAGCCATTATTGTAAAAAGAACGATTGCCAAGGTTGATGCATACCCAATATTTAAATTAGTAAACGCTTCGGTGGTTATTCTATAAGCTATGAGCGCTGTATCTTCTCCAGGGCCACCAGAAGTCATTGAATAAACCAAATCAAAAGAAGTCATACGCCACATTGTAAACGGAATACACAAGGTTAATACATTTTTTGCAATCATTGGTAGCGTAATGTTAAAAAATGATCTTATTGCACCTGCACCATCAACTTTAGCGGCTTCATAAATTTCTTCCGGAATAAATTGCAAACCTGATAATACAAGTATAGCAAAAAACGGGATATCTTTCCATAAATCCATAGCAATAACTGCCATTCTGGCGCTAGTTGTATTAATTAACCAATTCATTTGAAAATCAGGGTTAAACCACCTTATAAAATCATTGATTAATCCATAATCATTATTAAATGCCCATTTTGCAGCCATTCCAATAACTACTGCTGGCATTGCCCATGGTATTAACACGATTGTACGAATAAATCTTCTTCCGCGAAATTTCATATTCATAATCAGGGCTAAACCAATTCCTAATACCACATGAAGTATCATAGAACATACAACAAAAATCACCGTAAATTTAATCGATGTTATAACCTTTTGGTCTTTGAATACATTTATATAATTTTCTAAACCAGCAAATTCATTTTTTCCACTTAATAATTTAATATCATAAAAACTAGTTTTAAATGTTTGAAGGATTGGATAGATTGTTGTAAATCCTCTTATTAATAATACAGGTAATACCAATATCCATGCAATCCACCATATGGATCCTTTTTTTTGCATCGATGTTATCCTTTCCCTTTCTTAACCCAATATTTCTATTATCATCGCACTCATCGTTTTCCATTCAACGCAAGACTTCCTGTACTGTATTTTGTCGATGTTTTTCCTATTTCAGTCACTGGTCGATAGATATCTCCTCATTGAATATAGAAGCAATTCCATCGGACCAAGTGACGTTAAATAGGCTAAGTGTAAAAAGTATTATAAATTTTGAATGTTACACGAATGAAAATTTATATTATAGGAATAAAAAACATGTTTCTATAATCGGATGTACAGCGGAAAATAAGTTATATTATTGGTATTTTTCTACAAAACCTTGTGCTGTTTCGCAAAATTCATCTAATGTAATCTTATCCTGAATATAAGATTGGAATAAGGTACCCATGTCCGTAATGAATTCCATTGTTTGAGGAAGCATTGGACGTCCCCTAACAATTGTTGTATCACTATAAGCTTGATAGATTTGCTTAATTTCATTATCATCAGAAATTTTATCAGCTACATCAGATCTTGCTGGGTATCTGTCAAAATTCTCCCAAGAACTTAACATACCTTCTTCACCTGACATATACTGAAGGAATTTTGTAGCAGCTTCTTTATTCTTTGATGCTGAATTAAGAACATAACTCCAAGAATCGGTAAATACGCTTCTAGTTGTAAACTCTGGTACTTGTGCAATATGGAGTTTATCATCACCTAACATTCCTGCACTTGCATAGTCGGTACCTGTTCCCCACATAAATAACATACCATATTTTCCATCTATAAATTTCTGATTCATCTGTTCATATTTATCTGCGAACTGATCAATTGGAGTTACCTTCCAAGTGTTAGCCATATCATACATAAATTGCATAGCTTCTTTATTACCTGGATTTGTCCAATCAAAATAATCTCCACCAAATAAATTAACAAAGGTTGCAATTTCATTAAATACATATGTTTTTTCCCAAGATCCGCCATAACCATATCTTCCATTACCGGTACAAGCTTTTGCGTATGCAATAAAATCATCCTTTGTTTCAATTGTATCAAAACCTAGTTCATCCATTATTTCTTGATTAACCCAAAATGCAAGATATCCGCTATATCCAGGAACTCCAATAATATCTCCGTTACTAGAGGTAATCATGTCTTCCACATAACCCTTTGGAAGATATTCTAAAACGTCATCGGTAATTACACTATCCTGTAAAGGCTCACACCATCCTGTATTTTTAAATGCTGATGACATTTCATCATTTATTTCAATAATATCAATAGTATCATCACCCGTTGATAATACTGTAGTGACTTTTTGCTGACGTGTATCAGAATCTGTCGGAGCTGCTACTACATTAATTTTAAGTCCCGTTGCTTTCTCTGCTTGTGTTAACCACGCATCAAAATTAGCGTTTGTTGTCATAATGCTGTAAAGAGTAAGATCATATTCTCCATCTTTTTTCTCTGTAGTACTAGTATCTGCTGTTTCTGTTGTGTTTGCTGTTTCTCCTGTATCTTCTGTTTTTCCAGCATCTGTACTTTCTGCCGGTTTACTGCTACAACCTGTTAATAAACCAAGCGTCAATGATACTACAAGTAATACACTAACAATCTTTTTCTTCATCTTTCTTTTTCCTCCCTTTATAATTTGTTGCACCTTCAAGTGACGAGCTTTATTATAGTCAATAACCCGTACAAATTAAATATATTATATTGTGTGTTATTTATAATTTTTTTCGATTATCTCGTGATTTGTTGTAAATAATTATATTTTACTTTATAATAAAAGCAATAACAATTCATATCTTTCAAACTTTTACACAATAAAATATTATATGGAGGAATGAAATTTGAAACTTCATCTATTCTCTACTCGCAGCTCTATCTGTAATATTAAAAAAGTTTTTAGCAGTTTTCAAATAAAATTAATTGTCTGCTTTTTACTCTGTTCCGTTATTCCATTCCTTATTGTAGGAATTGTTGGGTATTATACTTCTTTTAAAATTGCAGAAGATAAAATTACGGAGTCTACTTCCCTCTCCAATAAGCAGTTGGTGCAACAACTGAATGACCGTTTTACACAAATGGAAAATGTCTCCGATTCTGTTCAAAATTATCTCTATATTTTAGCAACAAAACCACAAGATCCACTTTCTGAATATTTGGATTACTTTAGCTATGCCAGAAACAATATTTCTTCTTTAAATACTAATTTCCAACTTTTTCAAATCTGTGCCTTTTTACAACCCGATTCTTTTATTAGTAATGAAGGACTCATGTTTTATAAGTTAGAGAATTTGGAAAAATTTAAAATAAATGCAGAAGAATTGACTAACATCGGCATCTCTTCAAAATGGTTCTTCCGAAGTAATTTGGATTTTCCTAGTGTACTTTCCCACGGAGAGCTTAACATAGATTGCATCTTATGCTTTCAATCTTTAAGTATTAATGATTCCTTGATGTATGCTTTTTTTACAAGTATTAAATCCAGGGACTTAGCTGAACAACTCCAAGCCTCTTTTATTGATACACCGATTAGTAGTTATCTGTTGACTCCGGAAGGTAATGTTGCTGTTCATACTACGAATACTGAGATCGGATCAAAAGTCAAGAAAGAAACCTTTGAGATACTTATGAAGCATGTAAATAAAGATACCTTTGAATATGGTCCTAACAGGTATTTTGTAAATTCTCTAGATAATGGCTTTTACCTAGTTACTGAGATACCAACTGACTATATTACTGCTAATATTCAAGGAGTTGTAAAAGTAACCTTTACAGTCCTTTTATTCATGATTCCGATTGTAATTGGTGTTACAATCTTTATCTCCAATAACTTGACAAAAAAATTACGTAGGCTGACAAAAGTCGTTCGTTCCACCAATCTTTCCGGTAATTCCATTACCACCAAAGATTTAGGACATCGATTTAAACTTAATTCTGAATATGGCGATGAGATTGACAATCTGGCTAGTACGTATCAAACTATGGTGCAAACTATTGATAGTAACTTAAATGATATTTTAAAACTAACGATACAGGAAGAGAAATTAAACTATCAATTATTACAATCACAAATTAATCCACATTTTCTCTATAATATACTGAGTTCCATTCAAACTTGTCAAACCGTTGGTAAAATCTCTATTGCGAATCAGATGATTACTGATTTATCGAGATTTTACCGTATGCTTCTACGTAAAAGCAATGATCTTATTACGATACAGGATGAGCTTGAAATCTCAAGACTTTATTTGGAAATGGAACAATTATGTCGAGACGGCAGCTTTACCTGGAACGTTCAATTAGAAGATGGAATTGAGAATTTCATGATCTGTAAATTTACCTTACAGGCATTTTTAGAGAACTGCATCTTGCATGGAATAGGACAGGGTAAAAAATCAATACATATTGCCATCAACGTCTATTACGGAACCGACACCATTATTATAACAATTAAAGATAATGGTATCGGAATTAACGAAGCTCAATTAAACGGTTTGAAGGATTCTCTAAAGAACAAGATTGTTGATTATTCTAAGAATTTTGGAATCTGTAATGTCAATGCCCGAATATCCAGTCCTCTGTTTGGCTCCGGAAATGTCCAAATTGACAGCACTCTTTTAGAAGGAACAACAGTAACCATTGAATTCCAACAAATTTTAGATGAAATAGAAGAATAAACTTGGAGGTACTTATGAAAAAAGTAATGATCGTGGACGATAACCACTTATCGGTAGAAGGTATCTATAAAAATATTAATTGGAAGGCACTTGATACCGAAGTGGTACAACTTCAATATGATGGTCTTTCCGCTCTAACAGTTCTTGATACAGAGCACATTGATTTAATCATATCAGATATTGAAATGCCAGGGCTGACCGGACTTGAAATGGCTCGTTGTGCCATACAAAAAAATCCTTTTATCAAGATTATCTTAATCAGTGCTTTTGATAAATTCGAGTATGCAAAACAGGCAGTACGCCTTGGTGCTTACGACTATGTTGAAAAACCTTTAGACTATGTGTATTTAACTGAAAAAATTCGTAATGCCTTAGTTCTAATTGATAAAGAGCTGCACAATTTAGAACTTCTTAATAAAAGCCGTCCTGCAATGATTGAAAACTTTTTTACAGACTTGATACATTCTAGCAGTGATGAAGCTAAATACAATTTATCCAACTATCCAGGCTATCTCAATCTGAAGTTAGACTGTCATTTCTATTCAATCGTAGTATTCGATATTGAAAATGCTGTAGAAGTAAAATCCCAATTGGGAATTCAAGAATACCACATTCAGCTTATGAATCTGTATGACTATATCAGAGAATTATGTGAACCTTTTAATCTATCTTATATTTTAAATGATTTAAACGGCTTAGTTTGCATCTTAGGGCATAACTACTCCAATAAAGTGTATTTTCAAAAAGAAATATATAATATTATCACTTCAACATGGGAACATAATCAGGATAAATTACTAAACATTAATATTGGAATCGGAACAGTTATTAAATATCTTTGGGATATGAACGTCTCTTATGAGAGTGCAAAACATGCTTTAGAATATCGCTTCTTTTTTCCACAACAGAATATCTTTGATGCCAGAGATTCCATCGGTGACAGCCTGTCTGCGAACCTATTTTCCGGTAATAAAGAGGAACAGCTTATTCAGCTTATTTGTAAAAAGGATAGTAAGGAAATCTCTAAATGGATAGAAAATTTTTCTGCTCAATTATTAGAAAACTATCAAACTAAAAACTTATTATTTATTCGGGTATACTCAATTCTTGGGCGTATTTTAAAATTCTTATATGAGATGGATGTAAACAGTTCTGATATTGAAAAAGAAATTATTCAAGTATACTCAAAGCTTGACACTTTTACCACAAGTAGGGAGATTTTTCATTGGCTAGATAAAATATGTCAGACTACCTGCTTAAAATTAGAGGATTCCGTTAAAACTTATCATGGGCAAATGTGTGAATCTGTGCTTGGTTATATCAAACAGCATTATGAAAACACAGAACTATGTCTTAATGAAATCGCAGACTTTGTCAACGTTAGCCCTGCTCATTTAAGTGCTCTCTATAAAAAAAGTACAGGTCAAAATATCTCAGACATAATTACTACAGTCCGAATTGAAGCAGCCTGCCAATTATTAAACCAAACAAGTATGTCTTTAAAAGAAATCAGTAAAAAGATTGGATATACCAATCAGTACTATTTTAGTTCTTGTTTTAAAAAGAAGATTGGACAAACTCCTTCTGGTTATCGGGGTTGTCTTCATGCTTAAAGCAGAGGGAAAATTTCACTCCACACTGCCCTTAAAATGTCATTCGCATTATTTTCATTATGGGCGGTTATGGTAATAACCGCTCGCTTATCTGGTGCCACAATAGAAAACTGCCCGTATTTACCGTCAGCACGATATACATTTTGCGGTGTACATTTCCAAAATTGATATCCATATCCGTTGTTTGTTTCCGAATCTGCGTTATTTGATGTATCAACGATGTCGTTTACTGCACGATAAATATAGTCTTTCGGTACGATTTGTTTCTCGTTCCATATTCCATTGTTCAACATTAATATTCCAAGCTTCGCAAATTCTTCTGTTTTCAAATACAAACCAACTGCGGAAAGAGTATGACCTTGCGGACACATATCCCACACGGGATTATGGATTTCCAGAGGTTTAAAAAGACGTGTCACTAGATAATCTTTCAGAGTTTCGCCAGTAACTGCTTCCACAATTCTTCCAAGCATATATGTACACATATTTTCGTAAAAAAATGCTCCTCCAGCATCATGTTCCATCGGTTCATTAAAAAATATGGAAGCCCAATCCTTTGTTTGCTCGTGAGAACTTGCGTCGCTTGTAAAACCTATAGTCTTATGACCGGAGGACATATGCAACAAGTCTCTTATAGTGATTTTTTCTGAACCGGGCTGCGTTGTTCCTTTATATTCCTTAAAGAAACTTAAAACCTTATCCTCCAAGGAAAACCGCCCTTCAGCTTCAGTTAAACCTACACCCAAAGAGGCAAACGACTTAGAGCCAGAAAACAGATGAACACGGTTGTTATCTCTAAAATGATATGTAAAACTTCCAACACCTTCCTGATATACGTTAATTCCATAAACTCCAAGGTTTTTTTCTAAAACAGCTAACCGAAAACCATATAATATTGATAAATTCATACTTGCCCCTCTACTCTGTTATTATGGTTAATATATTTTTCTGTTATGTAAATCCGAAATGCCTGTTTTACGATAAAAATAACTGTTAATTTGATCTCGCCATTCTTCGGCATATCCAATTTGTTCCTGTAACCGTTCTGATACAGTATTAAATGAAATGAAATCAATTTCACCTTTTAGCTTTTGCCATTGTTCATACATCTTCACTACTTCACAAACTCCCTCGAAATGTGTGTCGTAAATATGCTGTATAATTGTTTTACCAGTGCTCAAGATATAATCATAGGGTAATCTATGAAAAAATAAGAGCAATTCCTCAGGACATTTTTTTATATCCTCATACATCTCTTTATTTTGTTTCTTATATTGTGAGGTATATCCAGTTCCCTTTTCTGTTCTATCTATGCCGATTGCATGAAGATCCGCCTTATGATAGGTACCCCAATGAGAATACTCGTATCCATCTACACTTGGACCAAAGTGATGGTTTGGCTGAACCATCCAACCAATGCCTAACGGAGCATTATATGCTTCATAAACCGGCCATGACCTCATTAGTATATTTTGTATTGTTTCCAATACAATCGGACTTTTGCCAAAAGTTGCTTCGATCCATTCCATACAAATCTGTTCTGCTGTTAAGTTTGGATTAAAGCACAATCGACCATATCCATATAAATTAGCTTGCGCAAGCTTGTGCCCGGTCCAATTAAAGTCAAGCCCAACATTTGCAACAGCGGTCATTCCGGAATATGCCATATTATAAGTACCACCGGATACCACTTTCGAAATAGTGCTTTCTTCACCCTGCATAAACGTATCGAAATCTAATATTTGTTTCCACATTGGTACAAGATAGCAAACATGCTTTTGCTGTCCTGTATATTCCTGTGTAATCTGAAGCTCAAGCATTTGATTCGTAGCCTTCATCGCTCCAAGCAAAGGCGATACAGGCTCACGAACTTGAAAATCCATTGGGCCATTCTTAATTTGTAAAATCACATTATCATCAAATCTTCCGTCTATAGGCATAAAATGGTCATATGCGGCGCATGCTCTGTCAGTTTTAGTATCACGCCAATCTAATTTACAATTATAAACAAAGCATCTCCACAAAACAATTCCGCCGTATTTTTTTAGTGGACGCGCCAGCATGTTTGCTCCGTCGGCGTGATTGCGGCCATATGTGAATGGACCCGGGCGAAACTCGGAATCGGCTTTTACTACAAAACCGCCAAAATCAGGTATATTTTCATAAATCTTATCAATTGTGTTTTTCCAATATTCTGACACTTCTTCATCTAGTGGGTCGGCTGTACTCAATCCGCCGGACTCAATAGGAGCCGCAAAGTTTATACTCAGATATATTTTTACATGGTAGGGACGAAAAATATTTGCTATTTTAGTGATATCCTTCAAAGCGGAACCGACCGTTAAGTCAAGTCCTCTTGCATTTACATTATTTAAAGTAATACCGTTTATACCAATTGATGAAATCAATTTTGCATAAAAGATTAGCCGCTCAACTTCCTCGCCTATAACTGAATTGTTAAAGAAAAGGGAACGCCCTGCATAACCTCTTTCTACCGTTCCATCAAGATTGTCCCAATGGTTTAGCATTCTTAATGGCATAACCGGATTAAACAAGCCACAAATATCAGTTGGTTCTTTCTCTGCCTGAAAGCTTTGTAACATAGAAAATATACCATAAAGCAAACCGGCATCGTCAATAGCATTAAGTAGGACACTCTCATCTTGCTCCGTGATTTTATAGCCCTCATCCGCTATGTCCGCTGTATTTGCCGTATTGACACCTTTCCCAAATATTATGGTATAACCAATACTTATATCTAGATTTAGATCCGGTTTCACATTGAAGATTTTTAATAATCCATCTTCCAATTCGTTTTTTACAGTAATGGATACTGCTCCTACTGTAATATGTCGTAAAAGTGGCTCATAGGTACCTATCTCAATTAGATGGTAATTCAGCCAACATTCATCAAATGATTTTTTCATGAATATACCCATTTCCTCTCTTTTTAAGCTCTATTCAAACCAGAAATAGACCCAAAACATTAGTTTGAAAGTGTTTTCTTTCAAACTTCCTCTACTTTCTTATCTAGTTTATTTGCATCTCGATACTTTCCGGGTGGAACACCCTCATACTGTGTGAAAGCACGTGAAAAACTACGTTCATGGTTATATCCGCATTGACTTGAAATTTCTTTTACGGTCAATCTTGTATTTCTTAACATTCCTTTCGCGTCATTTATGCGTAATTCATTAATATAGTCAAATAGATTTTTATCCGTTTTTTCTTTAAAGATTTTTCGTAAATATGAGTAGCTAATACCAATCTTTTCAGCTATTATGTCAATGCTAATATCATTTTTATAATTTGAAAATAAACTGTAATGCATTGTTAAAATAGATTTCGTCGTTGCTGGATTCCCTGTTCAGATAATCAATAACGGCGCTGTACTTTTCATTTAACCAACTGCACGCATCATCCAAGGTTTCATTTTGCCATAATGTCTGATACAAATGATTTTTATCTTCAAAAATATCTGTTATACGTAAATTTGATGCAACTATCTTGTTGATTAAATTTGTAACTAGTTGATTTAATATTTGAATCACATTATTGTAATCAATATGATCTTGCTGTGCAATATTTTTAAACATTTTTACGGTTGCGGAAAACAATTTATCTTTGTCGCATATATCAAAATAGGTATCAATCAGATTAATGTCCTCAGTTGGGTAATAGTATGCCGCTTCGGGATATACATCACTATAAAAAATGATGCTGTTGTAACCTTTGATAAAGCGGTATTGTAAAATTTCACTTGCCTGTTCAAACGATTTATAAGCTGTATCTTGATTTTTTTGAAGACTACCTACTGTAATTGTTAAAGAAAAATCAAACATTGTCGATAACTCGAGCTGTATTTTGGACAACTTTTCACGTAAAACATCTGCATAATTTTTTAAATTAGTATCGATACTTATGATAAGCGCTATACTTTCATCATGGTAACGAATTCCTGAAGTACACATTCCATCGGATAACATTTCTTCGCATATACGTATAATAATTTTTGCATAGTATTCAAATTTTTCATTCTTTGCTATTGACACATTATTATGCAATTTACCCAACAACACAACGGCGCAGACTGTCAAGGGAAACGGTAATATCTCCCTAATGTCATCATCTGTGACATCACTTATGGAAGATATGATACGAAGCAGTGAAGCTTCACGTGTTTTACTTGAGCGATTATCACTAAAGATACGGCTTTCTTCTTTTAAAAGTTCGTTAAGAACTTTTGATATTGTTTGAATTTCATCATTTCCATTTTTCTGATTTAACCTTTCATTTGCATTAATATCTTTAACAAGTAATGCAATCGGGTTATATAGACGTTTTGATATATAATAAGCGGCAAATAGGCCGGCTAAGGATATTAACAAAGCCATAAAAATGAGTTTGATTTGAAAGGAGGCTTGTTTTCTTAATAACACATCCATATCATTTGCACCAAAATAAATAAGATCACTATTTGGTGATTTATAAAAAGAGCAAAGCTGACTTTTCCCTTTTATTATAAAGGAAAAATATCCTTGCTCCAATGGACTATCATTGATTTTTTGCAATAAATTCATTTCATCTAGAAGTCGCAAATTATTTGACTGCTTTGCATTTGATATTACCTCACCCATACTGTTAATAATTGTGACAAAGCCATCATCACCTTTATCAGCTGTGTATAAGCTCCTTAACTTCTTTTCATTAATATTAAAAACCAGCGCACCATTCAAGTTAGACGTATAAGGTTTGATTTTGTAAATATAGGATATGCAAGTTTGCCCGGTATCTGTTTCTTGGTTAGAAGTTGCTATAACGTTAGATTTAACATTATGTGAAGGTGTAATTCGGTTACTTGATAAACTGCCCTCAAGCTCTTCGTAATCTTGAATCCATTGTGTATCCGAAAGTTGATTGATTCGCACTGCCCCAATGTTAGAAGAAATAATATAATCTGCTCCATTAACATAAAAATAGATTGAATGAAATAAATCATTTGTCCTTGCATAATTAATGATTGAAGTTTCAAGCCGTAGTAAATCAAACATCTCATTTGGATTTTCGACTATTTTATCAATGAATTTATTTTTTCCTAAGCTTCGCATTGAAAGATCCACCGAAATTCCCATGGCACCACGGAAAATGCTGTCGAACACCAAATCATTAGCATTGCTTACCATTTGGAGGCGGTGAATTTCTGAAGTTGCAATGATATCTTTTGAAAACTGAGCTGTAGCGTAATTATTTATTGTTGTAATGATTATGCTTGGAACAATTACAAATAAAATTAGAGCTATAAATAGTTTAAAAAAGTAAAATCGCTTCAAGATGCCGCCTCCCTTGCTTAGTATTTTGCAATGATATTAATGATTAGCATTCCAAACCGCTTGTCTTTCATCTAAAATCTGCTGTGCACCAGACTCTAAAAATTCTTTAATACCGGCATTCCATACACTTTCAAAGTCTTCCGGTTTAGCAGTGATTGCTTTTGCAAATATTTCCTTCTGTTTTTCTTTCAGAGTATTTGAAAATTGTGCTTCAGCATCAATCGGATCTAAAAGTGTAGGCAAAATATAGCCGTCATTTAGACTTATGTCATAAGCTTTTCTAAATACATCTTCATATCCAGGATAGGATTTTGCAATTACTTCTATATTTTTAGTAGGGTCATCTAATTCCATACCATTTACAACAAGTACATAGTCAATATTATTTGGCGAATTCATAATTTTGTCTCCTGTAGCCACTTTCATTGCAGGTATTCCGTCTACCATATCATAATTTACTCCAAGCTCGCCTGTTTCAAGATAATAACGTATAGGCTGCTTGCTCATCCAATTCAAATATTTAACCGCTCCATCAACATTTTTGCTTGTTGCTGGCACAATTATATTAATACCAGTTGGGCTATAGTTCGTTTTAAAATATTTGCCTTCAGAATTTTTAAATGTGTCTATCGGAACAAATTCTGATGTAGGAACATTTACTTTTAATTGGTCCATAATTCCAGGGCTTGAACGTAAAGGCTGGTCATAGGCATGAATATAGGAACCTACAATACCACGAGAAGTATCTGCATCACCCTGTATGTCGTCCTTGTAGAGAGCAAACTGTGGGTCTAATAAGCCTTCGTTGTATAGTTTATTCAGGAAACGTACGCCGTCTATATAACCTGGAAGCAACAAGGTAAAGCTGCCCATCGGAGTATTTACATACATGGTTTCTTCTGATAGGTTTGGTGTAATAAATGATTCAAGTATTGTTGCACAACGCCATGCAACATCGGAGGTCGCTGTTAACGGAATAACATTATCAACGTTACCAGGATTTTTTTCTTTAAATGCTTTTAATGCTAAATAAAACTCGTCCGTCGTTTGTGGCAGAGGCATGTTAAGCGCATCAAGCCAATCCTTGCGGATAAAGGTTCCGTATTTACCAAGTACTATACGTTTAGCAGGAATTGAATATTGCTGTCCTTTGTATTGTCCCCTGGATAAAATTTCATCGCCGAGATATGCTTTTAAATCGCTACCGTATTTGTCCATGCTTGAGGTTAAATCTGCAATACCATTGTTCTTATAATAATTATATATTGTACCTAGATCATATGTAAAGCAAATATCTGGAGCTGAGTTGGCCGCCATTAAAACATTAAGCTGGTCAATCTCTTGTGAACGTGGAACGCTTACAAATTTGACGTCCATATTAAGATCTTTTAAAGCATTTTCTTGTATCCATTTTGTCCAATAGTTGTTTGTTGGGTCACTTGCTCCAGTTGCACCACGGTCAAAAACCTCCACCGTAAGAGTTGTAACAGGTTCGGATGTCGGTTCAGATGTCGTTTCGGACGTCTCCGTAGATGTCACGGTTGTTGCACTAGGTGTTTCTGTTGGGCTAGATGTTTTTGATGAACAACCGCTCGCTACAGTCACAATTAGAATCATTGCTAATGCGAAACACCCCTTATTACGTAATGCTTTTTTCATAATACTTCCTCCATTTTAATGTTTTTTATTTCTTATATATATACAAGCCAACCAGGCTGAATATATTGTAAATACTAAAAAACAAGCTACCCTTTGACTGCGCCGATTGTAACACCTTCTATAAAATATCTTTGAAGCCATGGATAGATAAGTAAAATCGGTACGGTTGCAAACATAACGGTTGCCGCCTTCATACTTTCGCTTGTAACCATTGTCACAACGTTAGCATCCGCATGTGTGTCAATGGAAGATAGATTATTAACTATTTGATATAGCTTTAGTTGAATCGGATAAAGATCGCGATTTGATATGTACAAAAGTGCATCTTGAAAACCATTCCATCGTCCAACGGCATAGAAAAGTGCAAGTGTTGCCAAAACAGGGGTTGAGAGTGGTATATAAATCTTCATCAATATTGTTAAATGAGTGGCGCCATCAAGCTTGGCCGATTCCTTTAAGCTTTCAGGTATAGACCTAAAAAACGATTTAAGAATAATCATATTAAATACACTAAGACAGGCAGGGATAACAAGAACCCAAAAATTATCTAATAAATTAAGTTGCTTGATATTCATATAATCAGGTATAATACCTGCGCTAAAATACATTGTAAATATTATTATTATGTTAATAGCTCTTTTACCGATAAGCTTATTTTGCGACAACGGATATGCACAAAGAATTGTGATAACCATTGAAATAACGGTACAAATTAATGTAAGATATGCTGTAAAAAACAGGCTCCTTACGACACTTGAATCCGATAATACATAGGTATAGGCTTTCGACGTTAATTCAACAGGTAGTAAAAAAACTTTATTGTTTGTAATTGCCAAATTTGAACTTAATGAAATTGCCAAAATGTTTAGTACGGGAAATATACAGATACAAATAGCTAAAAATGCAAATATTATAATCACCCAGTCAACCATTTTTGTTTTTTTTGCTTTAACCATAATTTAGTTCTCCTTCTACAATATTCCTTCTTCTCCGAATCGTTCAGCAACAAAATTTGCAATTACAAGAAAAACAATGCATACCAGAGATTGGAACAGCCCTACCGCCGTTGCAAGCGAATACTGCTGTGAACGTAAACCTACACGGTAAACAAACGTGCTTATAACATCTGCTACATCGCTTACAAAATAATTACCTAAAGCATATGGCCTATCAAAGCCAATCGATAGGATACGACCTAAATTTAAAATTAAAAGGGTTACTATGGTGGGACGAATACTCGGAAGCGTCACATGCCAAATCTTTTGAAACCGATTTGCACCATCTGCAACAGCTGCTTCGTAAAGTTCCATATTTACTCCTGTGATTGCGGCTAGATAAATAATCGTATTCCAACCTACACTTTGCCAAACACCAATGAGAACATATGATATGATCCAGTGCGTGTTTTCATTTAAAAAGGGGATAGCCGTAATACCAAACTGTCTAAATATCAAGTTAATTAGTCCTGTGTTAGGGGCAAAAATTTGCATTGCAATACCACTAATTATGATCCAGGATAGAAAATGTGGCATATAAATCACCGTCTGCGTGATTTTTTTGAACCTTTTAAAACAAATCTCATTGAGCAAAATCGCTAATATAATGGGAGCAGGGAATCCAACAATCAAGTCAAAGAAATTAAGTACAATTGTGTTTCTTAATGCTCGATAAAAACTGTCCATTGTAAATACCTGTTTAAAAATGTCCAACCCTACCCAAGGGCTATCCCATACTCCTTGAAAAATATTGTAATTTTTAAATGCAATAACAATATTAGTCATTGGTACATATTTAAAAATAATAAAAAAAGTAATCGGTAATAAAAGCATTAAATATAGCATATAATCATTTTTGACCTGTTTCCATTTTTGATTTTTTCCTCTTAATGGTTCGATTTTTCGTTTATTAGCCTTATATCTATGGGTTGATACCATCGAAACACCTCCTGTTTTTTATAATACTGTACAAATAGCACAAAGCAAATCTAATTCCGTGCAAATCATACAACTTATTTCACAGTTTAACAATGGACAGTATTGATTTTTTTAAAGTCATATTTAATTTTAACTACATATTTTTAAGTTTTTGTATATAATGCAACCAATATATCCATTAATTTTATTAAATTCTTACAAAAAAAACTCCATATTAACCACTCTCATAGTTAATATGGAACTTTTTATTTACATCACTGCTAACATCTGTTATAAGCTGATTTTATCCAGAATACCGGTTAAATATGCAATTACCACACCATAATTAGACATTGGTACTCCTTGAGTACGGGCTAGTTCAATCCGATTCATCACATATTTTCGATTGAACATACAGGCACCACATTGTATGATAAGATTATATTGAGAAAGATCCTTTGGAAAGTCCGAACCACTTACAATGTCAATCTTCAAACCTTCTCCAACCTTTTTTCGAAGCATTCGCGGTAATTTTTCTCTTCCAATATCTTCTTCTAAAGGGGCGTGGGTACAGGCTTCTGCTATCAAAACTCGAGAGTTCTCATTTAAGCTATCTATTACTGCTGCACTTTCTGCATAATACTCTATATCCCCTTTGTGATTTGCAAATAAGACGGAAAAGGAGGTCAACATGCTCTCTGCTGGTTTTTTATCATATACTGTTTTAAACACTTGTGAATCTGTAATAATAAGTTTGGGTGGTTTTACAAAACTTGCAAGGGCTTGATCCAGTTTATCCGTTGTGCAGCTTAACACTATGCACTTTTTATCAAGGAGCTCTCGCAGGGTTTGCACTTGAGGTAATATCAATCTACCTTTGGGAGCTTGTATATCTTGTGGCATAACAAGTAAAACGGAATCTCCTTCACTCACAAGATCACCGATAATGCTTTTTGCTTCATAATCTTCCGGTATCTTTCGAATAATCTCTTCCTGAATATGTTTGATACCAATCTTATCTTTTGCACTAATAATTAATGGCTTTTCGCCCAAAGCATCATTAAATAGTTTGGAGATAACCTCTGCATTTTGAATTTCATCAGCTTTGTTAATGATGACAATAAAAGGTGTTTTTTGAGTCTGAAACAACTTAATCCATTCCATTTCTCTGCTTATGTTTTCATCGCAGCATACAATTAACGCGATATCTGTTTTGAGCATAGCTATCTTTGTTTTTTCTACTCTCAGCTGTCCTAGTTCACCAACATCATCAAAACCTGCTGTATCAATCAGAACACAAGGACCAATTCCGTATATCTCCATAGTTTTATAGACTGGATCTGTTGTCGTACCAGCCACATCAGAAACCAAAGCCGTGTCATGTCCGGTGATAGCATTAATTAAAGTTGATTTTCCACTGTTACGTTTTCCATATATTCCAATGTGTAATTGGTTTGCGCGGGGGGTGCCATATAAACTCATCCTTTTTCTCCTTTATAATAAATACTCATCCAGTAATCGTTACTTAGAATCTAAAATCTCTTTTACCGTCATGCAACTCGTTAAGATGTTCTTTTGCTATATTACGTACTTTCTCATTCGTAATGTTTTCAACTTCATTCTTTATGACTGCTTCGCCTTTTTCCTTTGTATCAGGCTCCGCATAATCCTCCAAATATTCTTTTAAGGTCATCAACGCATTCGGTTGACAGCAATTTGCAATTTGTCCTGATTTTACGAGATTCATGAAGCGGTCGCCAGTTCTGCCTTCACGATAACAGGCAGTACAGAAGCTAGGTATATACCCAAGTTTCAGCAGCCAGTTAACAACCTGGTCAAGAGAGCGTTTATCCTCAACATCAAATTGTGCAGAATTATCCTCTTCTGCTTCCGGTTCTGCATATCCCCCAACGCTGGTTTTAGATCCACCGCTTAACTGTGTAACACCTAACTGTAACACCTTTTCTCTTGTCTTTTGTGATTCACGAGTAGAAACAATCATTCCTGTATAAGGAACGGCGATACGTAATACAGCAACAATCTTTTCAAATATTTCATCTGATATTCCATCCTTGAAATCCTCTGGATTAATGTCATCTGCCGGGCGTATTCTCGGAACACTTACGGTATGTGGGCCTACTCCCATTGCGGCTTCTAAATGTTCTGCATGCATAAGAAGACCAACGAAATCATAACGGTACATATTTAACCCAAATAATACTCCTACTCCTACGTCATCGATTCCACCTTCCATAGCGCGATCCATTGCCTCTGTATGATATGCATAATTATGTTTCGGCCCTGTTGGGTGAAGACTCTCATAGTTTTTCTTGTGATAAGTCTCCTGAAACAGAATATAGGTTCCAATGCCTGCGTCCTTTAACTTTTGGTAATTTTCTATTGTCGTTGCGGCAATATTAACATTTACGCGACGTATTGCTCCGTTTTTATGTTTAATCGAATAGATTGTTTTAATGCTTTCAAGCACATATTCAAGTGGATTATTAACAGGATCTTCTCCAGTTTCTAATGCAAGGCGTTTATGCCCCATATCCTGAAGTGCAATAACTTCCGAACGTATCTCCTCTTGAGTCAATTTTTTTCTAGTAATATGTTTGTTCTTATAATGATATGGGCAATATACACAACCATTCACACAATGGTTAGATAGATAGAGGGGTGCGAACATGACTATTCGGTTACCATAGAACTTTTGCTTGATATCTCTGGCAAGTTGATACATCTTTTGGTTCTCTTCTTCAAGATCACATTCCAGTAAAATAGCTGCCTCTCTGTGAGTAATACCTTTCATAGCTTTTGCTTTTTCGATAATGTTATCAATCAGTACACGATTGCTCTTATTCTCCCCCGCATAATTAATGGAGTCTAGTATCTCTTCATCATCAATAAATTCTTCTGCTTTTTTAGATTTTACATCATACATTTTTATATTCTCCTTTTATTCATTCTAGTTTATAAGTTTGTAGAAGCAAATGACGCCTGTATTGGGTGAAAATCGCCTCTGTCACATACAATTTCATATCCTATTTTCTTCATTCGGTTTTGCAGACAGACTTTACATTCTGCTGCTTCATCACCAGTGCAAATCTTGTTGTCATATAACTCATATTTCTTTCTTACTGAAACCGGTGAAAGATTTGGCATCACAACATTTGCACCAGATAAAATACCCTTTTCTCTTCCGAATGGGTTTATGGTTCCAAGAGCCGTAGTAGCAGGGATTAAGGCATTGGGTACCATTAATCTTAATATACCAATTAAGAGTAGGGTCAAATGATAAGAGCCTTGTTCTTTATCTGCAAAAGGGGTGTCATGATGTGGAAGAAAAGGACCAATGCCTATCATCGCTGGTGATAATTCCTTAATAAACAGTAAATCCTCTGCTAGATTTTCTATTGTTTGGAAAGGAGAGCCCACCATAAATCCTGTACCAACTTGATAGCCAATGGATTTTAAATCCATAAGGCACTGTTTTCTTGTTCGTAAATTCTGACTATTCGGATGAAGTCTACTGTAATGTTCTTCATTTGCTGTCTCATGTCGTAACAAATAGCGATCAGCTCCTGCATTATGATAAAGCAAATAGGATTGATAACTTTTTTCTCCTATGGATAAAGTAACAGCACAATCCGGATAGAGTCCTTTTATTGATGAGACGATGGCAACGATATCTTCATCCGAATAGCTTCCATCCTCACCACCCTGTAGCACAAAGGTACGAAATCCCAGTTCATATCCCTGTTTACAACAACTAAGAATATCTTCTTGGGTAAGTCGATAGCGATTTGCATTACTGTTGCTGCGGCGAATTCCACAATAATAACAGTCATTCTTACAATAATTAGTGAATTCAATTAAGCCTCTCGTATAAACTTTATTTTCAAAATAACGAAATGCCGTCTTACGGGCTTTACTTTTGAGATATTCAGCATCTTCTTCTGAATAATTGGACAAAAGATAAACATATTCTTCTTTAGTTAAAATTCCCTGCATCTCTAAGGTGTCAATCAATGTTTTCATGTTTGGCATCATGGTAGCTCACTTTCTTTAAAAGGTGTTTTTGACTACGCTTTTTGTACTGGCACATTGTATTTTTTTATAATAAAAAATCCCTGTACCTAAAAGGCACAAGGATAGAAAGACGTAAATAACCATAGTACAGACAAAAAATCTACTACGGTTTACGAAAACTATTCTCTCGCCTTTTCACTCGGGACAAACCCTTGTGCTCAGTACGATAACTTTTATATTATTATCGATTTGTTGATAGTAAATTGTATTGTTATTTTCTTAACAACCTACTATTTTATTATACCTTAATATCACTTTGAAGTAAATACTAAAGCAAATAATTTATATTACTATTTTCATCTCATTTCCTTTTTCACTGCCCATTTATAAATTTCAAAAATATAGATTGACATTTTCTAACATATCTGTATAATATATTTATGATATCAAATTGATATCAGTGCAACAAAAAATATAAGGGGGTATTTATATGTCAAGAAAAGATACTACAAATGATAAGCTTATGCATTTTGAAGAAATAATACCAAAATCAAGTAACGGTATCGTAATGCTTCTACTCAACATTACACTAATGTGTGTTTCTATTGCAGGAATAATTATGGGTGGAATCCTTTGCGGAAAAGAAAATAATATTGCAATGGGTATTACATTTATTGTTGTAGGATCCATTTATTTGTCCATCATTGGGCCTATATTATTTGGTGGTCTTAAGGTTTTAAAACCAAATGAAGCTCTTGTTCTTACTCTTTTTGGTAAGTATTATGGAACGCTTCGAGGGGAAGGATATTTCTTCGTGAATCCTTTTGTAACTGCTGTCAATCCAGCAGCCGTCAATACAACTACCGGTTCACTATCCTTGGAAAAAGTCGCAGCATCTGCTGCAGGTACTACGCCAACAGCTAATGTAACTATCCGAAGCAAAAAAATATCTCTAAAAGCCATGACACTTAACAATGATAAGCAAAAAGTGAATGATTCCCTTGGCAATCCTATCATCATCGGTATTGTAGTGATATGGAAAGTGGTTAATACTGCAAAAGCAGTATTTAGTGTAGATAACTATACCGAATTTCTCTCAATACAGTGTGATTCTGCACTCCGAAATATTGTTAGGCTCTTTCCTTATGATTCATCAGGTGATGACAATGAAAAATCTCTACGTGGAAGCAGTCAGGATGTAGCCGAAAAGCTAAAAGTAGAAATTCAATCCAAAGTAGAAATTGCTGGCCTTGAAATTATGGAAGCACGAATTACTCATTTAGCTTATGCTCCTGAAATTGCTGCGGCTATGCTCCAACGGCAACAAGCTTCGGCTATTATAGATGCAAGACAGATGATTGTTGAGGGTGCCGTAGGGATGGTAGAAATGGCGCTTGCTAAATTAAATGAAAATGATATCGTTCATTTGGATGAAGAACGTAAAGCTGCTATGGTAAGTAATTTATTAGTTGTACTCTGTGGAAATAAAGATGCCCAGCCAATTGTAAATAGTGGTTCAATTTATTAGTTTAATGGAAGGGATGATGATAGATGGCGAAGAATGAAAATAAAGACAATGAAAGAAAGCAACTATTGCTAAGACTGTCACCGTCCCTTTGGCAAGATCTTGCTGTTTGGGCTGAAGATGATTTTCGTTCTATTAATGGTCAGATAGAATATCTGTTGACAGAATGTGTGAAACGTCGAAAAAAAAGCAACTCCGATGATAGTAATAAATAATTTAAAAACATAATATGAATGGCTGTTGCAAAATGGCCTTAATAAACTCCAATATCAGAATCCACCCAATCCTTTCAAAAGAGTAAATTAAGCTATTTTGCAACAGCCTTTATACGACTATTCCATATGCAGCATTCCAATTATACAGAAAATTATTATACTGAAACATTAAAAGTGATTGATTTTTCAATTATTATTTCATAACTACCACTGGTTAATAAAAATACATCCTCGCAAGTCCAATCCATATCTTGTTCTTTTTTAGCACGGATTAACTTATATTTTTCTGGAATCTGAAAGATAGCTTCTGCATCAAATGGAATAACCACTCGGAAAATAATCTGGTGGTTATCTATGTGCTGCCAACTGCTTTCATATTTACCCGATGCTGATTGATAAGAGGCCTTTACCCATTCCATTCTATCATCCGGTTGTGGTGCAATAACTACTTTTTTAAATCCAGGGGCAGATTCTACTGGTTGTATACCACACATATATCGATACATCCATTCAGAAATACAGCCATATGCATAATGATTCATACTATTCATACCAGTATCGCTCACTAGTCCATTTGGTAAAACTGAATTCCAGCGTTCCCATATGGTAGTAGCTCCCATATTAACTTCATATAACCAACTAGGATAATCTTCATTTAAAAGTAAAGTATATGCATATTCGGACAACCCATTCTGGGATAGAACAGGACAAAGAAATTGTGTTCCAACAAATCCTGTATTCAGGTGCAGCTTGTTCTCCTCTAGTTTCCTTTTTAAATCAGAAACCAGTCGTTCCTTATATTCCTCTGGAACAATGCCCCAGTGAAGTGATAGAACCATAGCAGTTTGAGTATCTATCGCTATACGGCCGGTTGGTGTAAAATATTCTCGCCTCATAGCATCCTTTATCTCATCTGCTAATTTTAAATAATAGATACTATCTTCTTCCTTTGCCAGAACATTGGCAGCTTTCGCTGTCAATAAAGCGGAATAGTAGTAATATGCTGATGCCACAAAATAGCTATCTGTTCCTCCGAACGAACTGTCCTTATCCAGATTATCCAATGCCAGCCAATCAGCAAAATGAAATCCACACTTCCAAAGTCTGGAACCACCACAGAATTCTTCGTCTTGACTTTTAATGTAATCCACCCAAAGCCTCATATTTTCATAGTGAGACGCTAATAATTTCAGATCTCCAAAAAACACATACAAATTCCAAGGTATTACCGTCGCTGCGTCGCCCCAAGCACAAGATCCATGCTGAATCTTCTCTTCCTGCCCTGTTATCTTCATGATTTGTGCTAATACATCAGGAACCACATAAGAAACAGAGCCATTTTGCAGTCGCTGTTCTAGCAGCATATCATAAAGATATTTATTGAAAAAAGCCGGGGTATACATATGATAATTAGCCGTAGCAGAAAAAGCCTGTGCATCACCGGTCCATCCCATGCGTTCATCCCTCTGGGGGCAATCTGTCGGTACATCCAAAAAGTTTCCTTTCTGGCCCCATACTGTATTCTCAAATAAGCGATTTACTTTCTCATTGGATGTTTCAATTTTCCCGGTTCTTTCTAATTCGGAATAGACAACACATGCAGTAAAATCTGTAAGTTTGATAGTTTCAAAACCAACTACTTTTACATATCGAAATCCATAAAAAGTAAAATTAGGGCGGACTACTACCTCTTTTCCATTTGAGATGTAGGTATGCTCCTGTTTTGCTGTTCTAAGATTCTCATTATAAAAATTCCCGTGCTGCAACAATTCTCCAAATTGTAGTTGTATCGAAATTCCTTCTGGTACAGAGCAACGAAATTCCACATATCCAGTAACTTCCTGACCAAAGTCAATCACCGTTTCTCCTGCGGGGGTTTCTATCAATTGAGCCGGAGCCATACGCTCCATAACTTTTACAGGGGGACTTAATCGTTCCTGCAATTTTCCAACAGGTGTCTTTGCTAAAACTGCATTAGAAAACTGGCTGCAATCACAGGTAACCGTTGCCCAATCTTTTATTTCTTTTCGACTATCATATACTTCTCCGTCATAAATACTGCTTTCTAGAATGGGTGACGGACAGCATTTCCAACTCTCGTCGGTTCCTATGATAACCCAGGTTCCATCTTTTAAGAGAACATGAATTTCACACAAAAACAGAAACTCGTTACCATATAATTCTCCCAATCTATCAATAAATCCAAATCTCCCTTTATACCAACTGTTACCTAGCATAGCACCTATAGCATTTTCACCATATGCTACGTGTTCTGTAATATCATAGCTTTGGTACTGTATCCAGTTGTTGTAATCATTAAAATATGGAGTTAAAATCTCATCCCCTACTCTAGTGCCATTCATAGATACTTGATATGCTCCCAGACCGGTTATATATAACCTAGCGAATTGTATCTCCTGAGGAATCACAAATTTTTTATAGAATAATGGATGAATTGACTGTGGAAAGGAGGAAGAAATCCAGCTTCCCTGCCATTTTCCTTCTAATCCTGTTTCAAACCATGTGCTTTCACTTTCAGCAGTCTCTTTGTCATCTGCCCATACAATTACTTTCCAATAATACCTGGTCTTTCTAGCTAACTCTATTTCGGGGGAAAACCCAAGAGAAGAAATATTAGCCCTTTTACCACTATCATATAATATCGTTTCAAAAGAATTATTCATACTAATAATTATTCTTGTATAAGCTTGATGTGTACCAGTTGCCTCCTCTACTATCCAACTTAAGGCTATTTTATCTATTGCATACCCCATTGGTTTTTCCAAATGATTCATTCTTAGATTGATTATCTTCATATTATCCTCTTTCTTTCTAGTACAGCTTTATCTTTGTCGGAACTTTAGAAAATACGTACTTTACTTTTCGTCATTTTCAAAATTGATTCCAAATAAAAGTAATCACCATAGGTTAATGCCTGTTGGATTTCTTTAACAACAATCTCTTTTTCCTTATGTTCTCGATACGCACTTCCAATACATCCATGAAGCAATATTGGTTCCATTTTAGGATATTCCTCTGTAGAACACCATTTATCCAAGGCTTCCAATAACCGCTCTGCTTGACTTCTGAAATATTCTTTTTCCTCTCCCTCTGTCAAATCAGAAAGTTCCAATAGTCCTGATGCACATATTGCTGCTGCTGAACTATCCCATGGCGCAAAAGCTTCACTCTTAGCAGAAAAATCCCAACAAGGCATATCTACACCTGACAGATTATCCATAAAATATTTGGCTAGTTTTTTGGAACAATCTAAAAACATCTCATCTTTCGTGTATTTATACGTCAAAGCAAAACCATAGATCCCCCACGCCTGGCCTCTGCTCCAACAAGAGTTATCACTATACCCTTGTCCAGTCTTTCCACCGACAGGCTCTCCTGTTTCTGGATTAAAATTATAATTATGATAGGTAGAACCATCCTGCCGTACAAAATATTTTGCGGTAGTTTTTGCATGACTATACCCAACATTATAATACTTTTTATCCCCTGTCCACTCTGTTACCTGAAACAGTAATGATAGATTCATCATGCTATCTATAATAGATTTCCCTTTCTTCTCCTGGATATATTCCGGATCAGTATCCCAACTCCAGGTATTAAATGCACGTATAAACTTTCCTTTCTCATGAAAGCGCTTAACCAAGGTGTCTGCAGCAGATATACAGATTTGTTTTGCTTTTTCATCTTGAAAATTATTAGCAAAAAAGCCACAGGAAGGCAGAAAAATAAATCCTACATCATGGTCTAGTGCAAGGTAATTATTTTTCTCATTTATTTCCTTTGTATTCATAATTCTCAAATCCCACAACTTATCATATTCTCTGCTGTAATCCAAAAATTCTTTTTTCCCGGTAAGTACATAAGCAAGATTTAAAACACCCGGATAAAATCCATCTGTCCAACTTCCACCTTCGCATAAACCGTATTTTCCATCTTCATTCATATGACAATGGGGTACTTTTCCTTGAAATCGTTTCCCATTTCTCTCAACCTTTTTTAAAATCTTTTCTATATCCAATTTTTCACTCCTTTTATCCTTTCACTGCTCCTATCATAACACCTTTTACAAAATACTTTTGTAAAAATGGATAGATGCAAAGTATTGGCACTGTAGTAATAATGACAGCTGCATATTTAATTGTTTCCGCATAACTGTTAAACGTATCTCCCACTATCTCACCTCCGCCTATCTCTCCGGAATTGACTATCAGCAAGGCTCGAAGTATATTCTGTATTGGTAACATATTATTATCTTTAATATATATGGATGCCTGGAACCAACTGTTCCAATGACCTACTCCATAGTAAAGAAGCAATACAGCTAGGGTTGGTTTTATTAATGGAGCAATAATTCTAAATAGAATATTAATATCATTTGCGCCGTCAATATAGGCAGTTTCAATCAAACTATCCGGAATTCCTTCAATTGCGGTCTTACATATAATTGCATTATATATACTCAAGGCTCCGGGAATAATTAATGCCCATAAATTATTATATAGCCCAAGAGACTTCTGATTTAAGTAAGAGGGAATGAGGCCTCCGCTGAAAAACATAGGCACCATAATGAAAAAGATAATATACTTCTTAAATAATACATTCTTCGCTGCCATAAAGTATCCGCAAAACAAAGTCATGATAATATTAATTGGTAGTGCACAAACCAGAATAATTAAAATGTTTTTATATCCACTTAAAATTAAAGGATATTTAAATGCCATTTTATATGCTCCCAAATTAAATCCTTTTGGCCAAAACATGATACCCGGATTCGCCACCAATGCAGTATTATTACTTACAGATGCACATAAAATATAATACAGTGGATATAATGTCAATGCGATTAATAATAACATAAAAATTACAATTACAGTATCAAAACACTTATCACCAGGACTTTTCTTGTATCCTTTTCTTATTACTTTATTTTGTTTCACTCTAATCCTCCTTAATTAATACAAACTGATATCACTTACCTTTTTACCAATTTTATTAGTTAACATTAAAAAACCAATATTAACTACCGAATTAAAAAGTCCTACCGCAGTGCTGTAACTATAATCCGCTTCTAGAATACCACGGCGATATACATAAGTAGAAATTACATCCGCCACTTCGTAAGTAAGAGGTTGATATAATAAAAGAATCATCTCGTACCCAACATTTAAAATTCCACCCATTCTAAGTATAAATAGAATTATAATAGTTGGCATTAGGGCAGGTATCGTAATGGAAAAGATCTGTCGGATTCTCCCGGCCCCATCTACACGGGCTGCTTCATACTGATCCTGATCTATTCCGGCAATAGCTGCTAAGTATATAATAGAATCCCAACCTATAGTTCGCCAAATATTTGCTATAATATAAATTGGATAAAACAGCTTCTTGTCAGACAAGAGATTTGTTCTGCTTCCTCCCAAAAAAACGATAATATCATTTAATACACCATTGGATTGGCTAAAAGCCTTAATCAGTCCACACATAATGACGATTGAAATAAAATAGGGCATATACGAAATAGTCTGTACGGTACGTTTAAACTTATTATTCCGTATCTCATTTAATAACAGTGCCAAAAGGATTGGCATAGGAAAACCAAATATTATACTCAATCCACTAATTGAAAACGTATTTCCAATAATACGCCAGAAATATATATCATTAAAAAATGACTCAAACTGCTGCAATCCTACCCAAGGACTTCCCATAATTCCTAACCGAACACGAAATTCTTTGAAGGCAATAATAAGTCCATACATTGGTTTGTAACTAAAAACAAACAGATAAATGATAACTGGTAAAATAATCAAATACTTAAACTTATTTAATTTATAATCCCTAGCGAGAGATTTTTTCCAACTCTCTATTTTCTTTCTTTTTTCCACGCATTTCATACCCCCTATCATTTAATCCTAATTGACCTAACTGCTTTACGCAATTCAACCTAATTTTTCACTGATTATTATCCAATATTCCGGAGGCAGTTCAACTGCCTCCGGATTACTCATTTCACTATTATCTTTCTAAGAAGCGATCATAAGCTGCCTGCTTAATCTCTAACATACGATCAACTCCCATACTCACTAATGTATTTACAAACTCATCATACTTATCCAATGATTCTTCACCCATCATAAACTTTAGTGACATTTCCTCTACGTAAGTATTGATTGAACTAGCAATAGAACCATATTCATTGCTTTCTTCCGTTGTCATAGATGCTCCAACCGGATACAGATGCTTTTCATGTTCATTATTCTTAAGCCATGTATCCACTGACGTAACTGCCGCTTCTTTATTTTTCTGTTTTACCATATCTGTAGCCTGTATAGCAATACCTGCACCATATGAACCAGTATATTTTATAAGTGCTTCATTGATGCCTTCTGGAGCTGCTAAAATGGTATCCGTAAAAACTGGTTTTCCATCTACCATAGTATAAGATTCACCCTCTGTACCATAATTCCAATAGAGGTATCCTTCTTCTGTAAATCCATAATCCAACCAACGAAGAGCTGTTTCTAATTCTTCATCGGTACAGCTCGTAGAAACGGTAGCTACATAACTAGACACTGTATCTTCTGCCTGAATTGTATTTACAACATCCCCTATGTTCTGAACCGGATAAGGAATTCCAATCCATTCTGCACCGGTACTTTCTAATTCTGCATCTGCAATCCAGTTGGACATTTGTGCTATACTAGTAACAGCGATTCCAATATCACCATTTAAAGCCTTTGTCCTCATGCCGGCATCATCAACTGTTGGTACGTCCGGATCAATCAAACCAGCTTCATACCATTGATTCATCTGTTCCATATAGTTCTTCCATTCTGGCTGTGTCTGGGCCATCTGAACCTTTTGATTATCATCCAGATATAGGCTGCTTAAAAAACTGCCATATGCACTGAACCCTGATGCAATTCCCGGACTCATACGAGCACGGAAAAATCCAAAAGTGGCATTATACTTTTCTTTAAATTGTCTAAGTACATTATCCCAATCTTTTATGGTAGATGGAATATCAAGTCCAAGTTCATCTAACCAATCTTTGCGAATAACCGGACCTGCATAGGTTGCTCCCCATTCTGTTTCTCTGAAACTTCCAAAACCATAGTAAGCACCTTCATCCGTCTTTACTGATTTATCCATATGCTCATTTCCTTCTTTTTGCAAATAAGCCCAATAGTTCGGCGCATATTTAGGAAGTACCTCTGTTAAATCTCTGATAACACCTTCATCGATTAAACTCTGTGCATTTCCGTCCGCTGCAATTGGCCAGTAAATGATATCCGGAAGTTCTTCTTCCGTTAATAACAGATTATATGCCTGAGTGTTATCTGATCCTATACTTGGAGACTGCCATTCCATATCAACACCGGTCATTTTCGCCATACCAGTATGGAATGGCGACTGGGTATAATCTGTATAGGACTGTTGTGGACCCAATTGGCCAGCTACCCAAAGTGACAACGTCTGGTCAGTCTCTAATGGATAGGTTACCTGTACTTCTTCGGTAGTATTATTCTCAGTTCCTTCACTATTCTCAGTTTTTCCATCGCTTTTTGCTGTACTTACGGATTCATCCTCTTTTGTTTCTGTTCCTTTACTACTACAGCCAGTCATCATAGATACTATCATAGCCCCTGTCAATAATATTGCTGCAAACCTTTTAATATTCTTTTTTATGAACATAATTCCTCCTCCTAAAATTTGTCTTTACTGTACACCCTTATGTTGTAGTTGTGATCACTTCTACTGATTATTATTATAGAATGATTCAGAAATTGTGTATATAATGACATTACTAAATAGATAGTTTAAAACTCAATTATCCTCTTGTTCATTTCTAAAAATCATTTCCTCAATCTGAAAATCCTCGTTTTTCATATAATTGTATAACTTAATTGTACCATTTAGGGAATTCTCCGGTGTATTGAAGAGAACATCTATACTCCTGGAAACAATTTCGCCGCATGAAAAACTATCAAAAAACTTTAATGTTATATTTTCGCATATCAAAATGATAAAGCAGTACATTACAGCTTATAAATCGAGTAGGAGGTAGCTGATTATTTCAGCTACCGTCCTCTCACACCACCGTGCGTCAGACTGTCTAACAATACGTATATATGATATAATAGAAGTAACATAATACGAATGAAAGGATGCTGAATATGGCGTATTTACAAGGTGTTGATAGAAATCAAACTTCTTATATAGTTGCTTCTTTGGACAACATAATAGATGAAAATAATCCAGTTCGAGTTATAGATGCATTTGTCAACTTTATTGATATGGAGAAAATGGGATTTATAATCTATGATTCAAAGAAGCCTGGTCAATGTCCATATAATCGTAAAGAATTACTTAAACTTCATACTTACGGTTACGTAAACGGAATTCGTTCATCTAGAAAGATGGAAAAGGAAGCTCGAAGAAACCTTGAAATTATGTGGCTAATCAATTCATTGGCACCTGATCATGGAACTATTTCATCGTTTATGAAAGAGAATAAAAATGCTTTTAGGAAAGTATTGAAAGAGTTCACACTATTATTAAAAGGGTGGGGGCTACTCTGCTATCTCTAATAGTTCTTGATAAGACCTCAATAAGCTTACTCTGACACACTGTATCAAAGAACTTTTCTAAGTCCATATCTACCACATATACATATCCGTCATTTACATTCTGTTGGTATTGTTTCAGTGCATCGTGAGCACCTCTGTTAGGTCGAAAGCCAAAACTGTAATCAGAAAACTGTTTCTCAAATATTGGAGACAACACCTGTGTAATCGCCTGTTGTATAACTCGGTCAACTACTGTAGGTATTCCTAGTTTTCTAACCTTACCTTTTTCTTCTTTTGGTATCTCTACCTTACGAACTGGGCTTGGCTTATATTTACCATCCCTTATCTGCTGAATTAGTTGCTTTCCGTTATCTCTGAGAAACGATAGAAGTTCATCTACGCTCATCCCATCAACACCGCCTGCACCTTTGTTTGATTTCACTTTCTTATAAGCCTTATTGAGGTTATCTTTATGTAAAATCTGTTCTAACAGACTGTCCGTCTCAAAATCTGTGATGATGTCATTGTTTTCAGCAATCCTCTGATGGTCATACACTTCTGCATACTCTTTCTGTTCCGCAGATACCATTCGCAGATAGTCCTCTATATGAAGTTGTCTGTATTTAAATCCATCTTTGGTTACTTTCATTTATAAACATCTCCTAAAGTTCAGTCTTTCCATTATGTATGCAACCATAATGGTACTATGACCTCGGCTGACTTCTCATAGTTCGTTGTTACTACGAATTTCATATTTTGTTTCCACTCATCTATGAGATCTCCCCAGGTAAGAACGCAATCTTTCTCTCCATCTATCTGCCACATTTACCACAATTAATTCCAAGTAGTTATTGGACTTTGACTTGACTTGCAGCCTTATCCTTAACTGTAGCCTGATGTGATTTCTGTTCGTCAGACCAGAGATTTGCCATCCAACTTCCTTCAGATTCCACCTCGCGATGGACACCCTTGTCATTGGCGAGGGCACTGAAAAACTAACGTTTTTTCACTTGACCCTATTAATTAAACGAAAAATGCCATTACAAAAATCATAATTATTTTTGTAATGGCATTTTGGGCATAGGTGCTACTTTATTTTCTTATTTCTCATCCATAAGTTTTATTATTCTTTTCATATTTACAGCAAATATAGCCAATGCTCCCTGCATTTCCATTCCATTAAGACACCGAAGATGATGCTACATCATATCCGTGTCTACATTTTAATTCACTATTTTTTGCTTCTATTTTATATCGTTCTTTTGATTTCTCTTTAAAATAGTCACTTTCCTGAAATTGGATTTGTTCTTTATGAATATCACTTTTTATTGTGACTGTGTATGTTTTAGTTTTGGAACCATCTTTATAACAGCCATCTTTAAGTGGACAGCATTTACATTTTTCAACATCAAAGAAATAACTTATATGTGGATTATCTCCTTGATTTCTTCGACTCTTTTTTGCTTTGCGAAATGCCATGTAACCTGCCTTGCAAACATACATTCCTGCATCTTTATTAAAATTAAACTCATCCTCCTTTGCTCTTGCTCCCTGTGTTATTGCTGTATTCAATTTTGCTACAAGTTTGATGGTTTTTTCTTTTGTAAGTTCAATATTTCCTTTTTCAGAGTAGGCAGCATCTCCAATAATAGTATCAATAACCATACCGGTCTCAAGCGTCTTGTTTATAAGTGATTCTAATTCTTTTCCATCATTTTTTTCACCTGTTGTTATTGTTGCAGCTGTTATAATTCTTTCTTCTGTCATTTGCTGTATTTTTCAACATTTTCAATGCTTAAAGTTACTATTTAGGCTAAGGACTTTTTCAGTGCCCTCGTCATTGGCTATACACTTCCCACTACTAGGGCGTGTTACGGACTTTCACCGATTAGATTGCGCCCATGCTGGGCACACAATAAAGCACCAGCCACAGCTGGTGCTAATGTTAACTTTATTGGGACATTATCAAAAATGATTAACAGCGCATATAAAAACTCATCTATTAACGATATTTTTTATTCTATTTCATGTTATTCATTAAGCTATATCCATCATTCATTTTCTCATGAGCGTGACTTTCATTGCACCAGATGAATGTCTTCCTTCTAGCGAAACATCTAAAATAAATTCTAACTTGCTACCTTCAAATAAATCTGCATTGAATTGAAATTCTACCTCTGCATTAGCACCATACAGATTATTTAATGGAAGTTGTACCGAAGAACCTCCCATTATTTCAACCCCTATCGGCATATATAGCTTGATTTTTACCCATTGTTGTTGTCTCATAGTATGAGAATTTACAACTCTTACTTTTATTTTACGCGGTTCTCCATGCTGAAAGAAAACTGAATCTTCATAGTCAATCATAACGCTAAATGCAGGAAATGAATAACGAACAATATATGGCGATAAACTACACAAATCTCTAATCGGAAGTTCCTTATCAATGCCTCCACCATTGATTCCTGGTAAATAATCCGTTGTTTTTTTACAAAATAGTGATTCTCCTTCTTCACACAAGATTGTCATTCCTTCTTTTGCAAAAATATCACATAAATTCAGACCTAGAAATAAAGGCATTGTGCGCATAACACGTTCTGTTAATTCTGTTACAGTTTTTGGTACCCAAATACCACCACTGGTTTTATCGATACAAAGTGTAACAATTTTATCATCTAGGGGTTCCGTCCATTTGACAGGTAATTTAGCAGCGCCACTAATAATACCAAGGATTGCTCCTAATGTTGCAGCTGTACAATCTGTATCTTCCCCACAAGCAACTGCGAGGCATAGACTTTTGCCGAAATCTTCTTCTCCATATAACCATGCTGCGATGGTAAACCCAACATTTTCCGGTGCATCAAAACCTGGAGCGCCGAGCTCCATACCTTCATTCCCTTCCATTGGTATTTCCGATAATTTCCCTCCCTGAATACCGAAAGTACCAGGTGCAATATTATGTATCTGCTTTCTTGCTACATAAAATTCTACTTTATTTTCATAGCATTCCATTGCCTTGTTAATTGCAGCTGCTGTTTTACTGGTTTCTGGAATATAAGACAAAGCAATATGGAGCAATTTCATTGTATCACTTTCTACAAACGCAGCACTTTGAAGGGCTGCAAAAAAGATTTCACCATACATGCCTTCCCCTGCATGGTCAACAATGGCATCCTCATAAGCATATCTTGTTGCTATTTCAGGATGACCCGGAGCCAGACATGCCCATATTTCAGACCGAATAAAACATCCACAACTGTCTTTATAAGTATTATCAATCAAACCAGATAGAGGCGGCTGTAAGCCTGCTCGCAGGTTCGCTTTTCCAGTACCATACTCTACCCAATTAGGAATCACATAGGAGAGCCAATACTCCCCCAGTATGGTAGCATTGACATTACTTCCATAACGTTCTGTTGCTGCAAGCCAAACAATTTGTAAATCCAGATCATCATTTGGCGGTGGTCCCATAGAAAGATCTTGTGTGTAGAATTGAATTTCATTCACCTGGCGTAAGCCTTCGAATGGTGCTCCTAAAACACCTCCTATATTTTTTCCTGCCCAACATCCCATTACCTTATCTTTATAAGTTGTAAAATCTAAAATCATAATATTATCTCCTCTTCTTATTTTTTTACTAAATCACGATAGGCTCCCGGTGTAATGCCTTCACTCTTTTTAAACATCTTAATAAAAGCACTACTACTGATGAATCCTGTCTGCGTTGCTACTTCGCCAATTGTCATTGAGTTTTCCTTCAACAGTTGTCTAGAATGTTCCACGCGAACTTTATATAAATAATCCAAAAGTCCAATTCCATTCTGTTCCTTGAATAGTTTAGAAAGATAGGAGGGTGTTAATTTTAGCTCGTTGCCAAGCATATTCACATTCAATTCCGGATTCCCGTAATGCTCCTTAATATAATTGTCTGCTTTTTTGCAAACATTATTTTGTGTTCTTCTCTTTTCATCATAATTACGAAGTTTTAATAGCGTCGCCCCCATGATATCCAAAAATTCAGAAAATGTATCTGCCCCCAATAACTGTTTTATCATTCCCTCCTCAATAAGTTGATTTGCACCAATATCAAAAATAATTTTATTAACAGTATTAACCATATCAAACTTAAAGCATTCCAATGTTTCAAGAGCAACATCATTGGAAATGCATTGATTTTCTAATAAATTTTGAATTACCATTCCTTGATCCTGGCTCGTATCTCTTTCCTTAACATAAGAAATAAGGATTTGAGCCGATTTTGCATCTGTTATTGGGCTATATTGAAAACTCCTGTGGCTAATGTCATTGTAAGCTATTAAACTACCTTTCCCGTGAGAAAACCGATACTTTAGCCCATGGTTCGCTTCCATAAATGCTGTATGTATTCCCTGTAATCCTATATGAACATCGCTAATTGCTATGGTACACTCAATTCCTAAATGACTTATAAAAAACTGATTGCTTTTCTGACAGATAGCTTTTGAAATATCATTTCGCGTACCCACATCGTTGTCACCATAATTAATAACCAGTGCATAGATCTGAGGCGCAATGTTTACACAATATCCCTGATGATCTACTGCACATACCTCCTGAAGTACATTTTTTAAAAGGAAGGTTAACAACCTCTTATCCTCTGTACTGGAAAGATCTTCAATTAAAATGGGATTCACATCTTCCACTTGAAACAATGCCACAGCAAACCCATCTGAAAGTAATCTAACACCATGTTTTTTAAACATATCCTCTTCATAGGAATCCTCTTCATAGGTTCCCTGAAGTGTATTAATCCAAAAATCTTCATGTATGTTGCTAGAATCCATCTTAATCCGTTCTGATAAGAGCTTATTTTTTTCAAAAGATTTCTCTATTATTTCACTTATAAATTTAAACTCATTATCTAACCGTTTGTCATACTCCAAACTGGTTCTATGTTGGATGATGTGCAGCACAGAATCAATAGGCAGATAGTTTCGTTTTGAAAAATAGACTACAATAAATCCACTTATGATGGCACAGAAAAACAAACCAATTCCACAGACCCACCTAAGTATAGTTAACCTTTCCCAAAAATATTTTGTTGGAATTACTGACACATAGGAACAGTCAATTACCTCTGATTCATATGTTTTTATTACATATTTTTCCTGATCAAAAGAACTGTAATACTTTTTTGTATCTTTTAAATATTCTGTTTGATAGGACAAGTTTGAGTTATCAGACGACACTAAAATCTGATTTTCTTTATTTACAATCAGAATATCTCCTTCACGTTGAAATACTGCACTATCCAGAATTTCCTTCAAATTCTGAGAATTCAGAACAAGTACTACGGTTGCATCTAAATTATTGTTTTTTGTAAAACTGGCATTCTGTTTTAAGGCAACTGCCAATAAAGGCATATTGTTCTGTGATCCAAAAGAAAGTAGCGTTGCTTTATTATATTTATCTAAAAAAAGGCTCTTCTGAAAATCTTCAAAAGTTATCCCATTTTTATAATAAGAATCATAATAGTATCTTCCAGAAAGGCTGGAATTTATTGCCGAAATCACTGTATCATAATAGTTGTAGTAAACAAAAAAGTCATACAGATTGCTTCTTGGAATGTTATTCAAAAACTTCTTAATTTGAAAAATTTGATATGGATCATCCTCCTTGCTCTGATAATTAGATGCATATGCATAGGATTTTACATTTTCACTATTTAAAACTTGTGCTCCAATATCAATCATTTCAGATATATTTGTATCCAAAACATTAAAGAACTGTTGAAGACTGCTCTCACTGGATGTTATTATTTCTTTACGTATGGCTTTATCCGCCACATAGTAAGTAAACATAATTGTAAAAAATGGTATTGACAACGCTATAATATAGGAAACCAGGAATTTTTTAAAAAAGCTTTTATTATTTAAGGTTTTTTTTATTTTTCTCATGAATTCATCTTGTCCTCCAATAAAAATTTTGAAACTTAAATAACTTATGAAGTTAAAAAACTAACTCCTTTTATATTTTAAAACCATCTAATTAAAATGTATATAATAAAATTCCAAATTCGATAGTGTATATGTCAAATAATTCTTTGCCCATATATTAATTTCATTGTATAATTCCAAAAAATGTTTATCTATCATGGTTTTTTCAATGATTAATCATCGTAACCGCTAAAATGTTAATATTAATTGCTATACATAACCTATTGACAAATGCAACCAGATGGTATATTCTGTTTTTCAATAAGCGATGACGAAAAGAAGTACATACTTTTGAAAGCACAGAGAGAGGATGTTTGGTGTGAATCCCCGTGAAGATTGTATGGAAGCAGTTTCTGAGCTATGGACCGAACTACATATACGCGGTATGTTAAGTAGGCTTCATCGGATATCCAACCGTTATAGTGGACATAGTATTTCAAGTATATAAACATATACTTTCGTACTGTGAAGAGTGCAGAGTTTTCTCTGAATTTAGGTGGTAACACGGATGGTTCATTCGCCCTAAACTAACATAGTTGGTTTGAGGGCTTTTTTTTATGAAAAAAAGCATTACATTACGTAAATATCAAATATTTACTCGTATGAAAAGGAGAATGATTATGGAGAAATTTGAGAAGTCAAGTAAACTGGATAATGTATGTTACGATGTAAGGGGACCTGTAGTAGAAGAAGCCAATAATATGATTGAACAGGGTATCGATATATTAAAATTAAACATAGGTAATCCTGCACCCTTTGGTTTTGATGCACCAAACGAAATCATCCATGATATGATTTCAAACTTACGTAACGCACAAGGATATTCTGATTCTAAGGGAATATTCTCTGCCAGAAAAGCAATTATGCAGTACTGCCAGACAAAAAAGATTCCCAATGTTGGCATTAATGATATCTATACCGGTAATGGGGTTAGTGAATTAATTGTAATGGCTATGCAGGGTTTATTAAATGATGGTGATGAGATCCTGATTCCTTCTCCTGACTACCCTTTATGGACAGCTGCTGCTACACTTTCCGGTGGTAAACCTGTTCACTACATCTGTGACGAACAGGCTGATTGGTATCCTGACATAGAAGATATGAAAAATAAAATAACGGATCGAACAAAAGGCATTGTTATCATAAATCCAAACAATCCGACTGGAGCTTTATATCCAACAGAATTATTAGAACAGATTGTTGAAATTGCACGTCAAAAGGGATTAATCATATTCGCTGATGAAATCTATGATCGCTTGGTTATGGACGGACTAGAGCACACTTCGATTGCATCTCTGGCACCAGATCTGCTAGTAATTACCTTTAATGGGTTATCAAAATCACATAGAATTGCAGGCTTTCGTGTCGGTTGGATGTGTTTATGCGGAGATAAGTCAAAAGCCAAGGGATATATAGAAGGACTTAATATGTTGTCTTCCATGAGACTTTGCTCTAATGTTCCGGCACAGCATATTGTTCAGACTGCATTAGGTGGGTATCAGAGTGCAGATGAATTATTGCTCCCTGGTGGTAGAATTTATGAACAAAGAGAATTTATTACAGATCGATTAAATAGCATTCCGGGTATTAGCGCAGTAAAGCCGAAAGCTGCATTTTACATTTTCCCAAAGATTGATATTAAGAAATTCAATATTCAAAATGATGAGAAATTTGTACTTGATTTTTTGCGTGAACAGCATGTTTTAGTAGTTCATGGTGGAGGATTCAACTGGCATCAACCAGATCATTTTAGAATTGTTTTTTTGCCTAGATTAGAAGAATTAAAAATAGCAATGGATAAATTTGAAAGTTTTTTAAGTACTTATAGGCAATAAATAATCATTTACTTATAATTATCATCTTTAGAAGCAATCATTCCATCTACTATTACAGGATGATTGCCTCTAAATATAATATTTTTCTAATATTTCTTTCGCCTGCTTCTTAATTTCCTGACGCAATTCTTGCGGTTCTATTATTTCAGCCTTATCTCCAAAGCTTAAAATCCAGCTTAGCATATATTCTTTCTTTGTAAATCCCCTTTGAAATAAAAGCTTACCCGCCTCGGTCTCCTGAAAAGAATTTATTCCATAATCCTCAATAATACGGTGTTTTACGCTTTTATCAAACAGTATTGTAACTATATATTCATCCGCAAAATAATTATCTAGATGTTCCTTTTCCTTAGGAATCTCCCGCATAACAAATTTCTCTTCTGCACTGATTAACTCCCATAAACGATTTAATTTAAATAATCTGAAATCATTACTTTCAATGCAATAGCCAAATACATACCATGATGACCACTTATATGTAATAAAATATGGTTCTACATATCGCTTACTTTCCCCCTTATCACTATAATAAAGAAAGGAAACTATATTTTTTTCATTAATTGCCTTTTTAATCAGGTTGACCTTTTCAGCTAAGCTGTCTTTATAATGTGATGACAAATCGATAATAATATGATCTCGCAATGATACAACACTCTCTTTATGAATCGAAAGTTTATTATATATCTGTTCTGTCATAGATTTATTCGATATACTTTCAAAACCCTTTAATCCGGTTATAATAGCTTCCAATTCGTCGTATGTAAGAACACTTTTTTCTATCTTATAACCTTCAGCAATGGAGATACCACCATTTGCACCCTGTGTAGTAACAATAGGAATCCTTGCCTTACAAATATCTTCAATATCACGATTTATAGTTCTGCGAGACACTTCAAACTTTTCTGCAAGATAAGGGGCGGTCACCTTATCTTTTTGTAAAAGTATAGTTACTATTCCAAGTAAACGATCAATCTTCATTCTGTAAGCTCCTTATTAATAAAATAATAATAATAATAATAATAATATATAGCAAATTAGTTAGAAGGCACTGAAAATTATAGGTTTTAAAACACTAACGGATTATAATAAGTTCATTATAAAATATATAGATAAGATAAGCAAGATTTTACTCTCCTACATAAAATTGATACAATAAGTCCTTGACAAACTATATTATTTACCATAAAATAACATTGTTATATAACGCTGTTATTTTATAAAGGAGTTCGACCATGCCACCAAAAGAGAGAATCACTAAAAATGAAATTATAGAGAAAGCATTTCTTATGACAAAGCAAAATGGATATGAATCTGTATCTGCAAGAAGATTAGCAGCTGAGCTGGGTTGCTCTACACAACCAATATTCAGAATCTATGCAAATATGGATGGATTAAAGCAAGACTTATATATTAAAACAAGAGAATATTTTAATGATTATATTATGAACCGTGCTATGCCGGATACTCCTCCATTTCTCAGTATGGGGCTAGCCTACATTGAATTGGCTAAAAAGGAAAGTAATCTTTTTAGGATGTTAAGTATGTCAGGAAACTTTAAGCTGCAAAGTATGTCGGAAATGGTCGATGATAAGGAGCATCCCTTTGTTACTGAAGGAGTTCCGGGTGTTAGCAAAATCGACAAAGATAAGATAAATGATACCTTTATGAAAACTTGGATATTCACACATGGAATTGCCTCTATGATTGCGACAAATGAAATCGAGCTTTCAGAAATTGAGGTAAGGAAACTGATAACAGAAGCATATATTGCATTTATAAAATGAAAGGAGATTCATATGGACACAAAAATTGCAAAAGAACGTACCCATTACTATGCACCAAGTATAAATGTTGTGATGGTATTAACTATCAGTGGAGCTCCAGTCGATCAAGATATACGGTCTGCAATTAATAAAGCAGTTTCACGACATGGTATTTTGAATTGCAAGGTATATCAGGATGATATAGGAGAGATTTTTTATTCTCCCATACAAGATTCAAATGTAAAGATTGAAACAAGAAAATTACATAATAAAGATGACTGGAGAATAATCATTGCAGAACAGGAACGTGTTCCATTTAATTTTGAAAGTGGAGAACTGATTCGTTTTTTTATTTTGCAACATGCTGAAAAAACACAACTTGTTATAATTGCACATCATTTAGCAGGGGACGGAATTTCTATACTTCATTTAGCAAGGGATATAATGACTTCTCTGAAAAACCCCAAGGAAGAGTTTGAGTTTATTCCGGTAAAACTTTACGAAGAATCTGATATTCCGAAAGACGCTAAATTAAATTTTTTTCTACGAATCATGATGAAATCAATTAATAAACAATGGAATAAGAATAAAAAAATATTTACTTATAATGAGTACAAGGAAATGTTCTGCAATTTTTGGAGTGAGCGTAAAACTAATATATTATTAGGAGAAATTTCGGGTATTGATTTACAACAACTGTATCAAAGCTGTAAAGAACATGGCATAACAATAAATAGTGCAATCGTAACTGCTTTTTTAACTGCAGTTGAAAATGAGACTGTTGTAGGTTTAGCTGCTAGTATTAGGCCAAAGGGATTTGAAGGAATGGGGAATTATGCGACTGGAATATCAATACGATATAAGATGAATCCTGCAAAACCATTTTGGGACAATGCTGTTCTTGTTCATAAGTTAATCTATGAAAAATTGAATAACAGTAGTAAAAAATTCTTTCTGCTAAGGTTTATGATTGGGTTAGCCCCTACCTTAATTGATGCAGCATATTTTAATGCATTTGCTGGTTTTCATAATCCGATTGCTGCTAAAGCCAGCAATATGTTTGGTTATAACGGTAATCCAAGAGGAATTAGTATTACCAACCTAACAAAGGCTGATATTCCTAGTCAATATGGAAAGTATCAGATTGATGACATTGTTTTCATTCCTCCCTTAGTACCAAATACAAAAAGAATAATTGGAGTAGTAACGTTGGAGGATACTATGACGGTAACAATGCAATATGAAGACAAAAATAGTACCCAAATGCAGCAAATTTTCAATACTGCATTAGGGCTGTTGTTGAAAGTTGGTAAGTAATCATATCATTAGTCAAAGCGGATATTCGCAATCCGCTTCGCTACTTGCTCATAACCTTATATCTGCTACGCAGATATTTCAGTCGGAGCTTGAACTCCGACTGAAACAAGTAAGTCCCCCCGCTTACGCTTCGCTAAGAAGCGGGGGGATTTACTTATAAGGTTAAACTATCTCGTCACATTACGGACCCATTTATATGATTTATAACGCCATGTTGTTATTGGTATCTTAATGATTTCATCACTCATTAAGATCATATATACAATTGGTACTGGTAATTTCCAAACAAATGCTGCCAAGGCTCCTACTAAAATAGAACATCCCCATAAGGTAGTCATGTCCAGAATCAAACCAAAATGGGTATCTCCACCTGCCCGGAACACCCCTACAACCATGGTAGTATTATATGCCTGTCCAATTGCAAAGTAAGACATTACAAACATCATCATACTTAGATAGGACTCAGCCTCTGTACTTAGTGTTAAATTAGCTTTTGCTATCTGTGATACACATAAGATTACCCCGGCTCCGGCTACACCTAGGAGAAGCGTTAATCGTATAAAACGCTTTGCGTATTTTTTTGCCATATCTTCTTTTCGTTCTCCTATGGCCTTTCCTATAATAATTGCTGTGGCATTGGCAAGACCAAAAGCCACTACGGTTGCCAACTGCCGTGTTACCTGAGCGACAGAATTTGCAGCTACTACAGGACTTCCTAAATGTCCGATAATTGCAGCATTTGTAGATGTTCCAACTCCCCAAAAGAGTTCATTTAACATAACCGGAACTGCATAGATCAGAAAGTCTTTCCTCAATAATTTATCTCTTACAAATAGATCTTTTATATGAAAACGAACTTCTTTATTGATATGATTTGCATAAAACCACACGATGATAAATTCAATGATTCGAGCTATTAATGTTGCTATAGCCGCACCTCGGATACCCATTGGTTCAAAACCAAGGAGTCCAAATATAAATACAGCATTTAGCAGCACATTAACAATCAAAGAAATTAAATATACTATAGTGGATACTAATACTTTCTCCACACTACGCATGATATTAAGATAAATCATAGTTATTGACATTAATATATATGAAAAAGCTACTATTCTTAGATACTGTACCCCTTCTGTAATTACTGCTTCGTCTGCAGTATATATTTTCATGATAGGTACCGGAAAAGCCATTACTGCAACAGTAAAAAATACAGATACGCCTAATGCTATTCTCATAGTTATTCCAAGAACTTTCTCAATGGTTCTTATATCTTGCTTACCCCAATATTGTGAGGTCAACACCGTTGCACCTGATGTTAAACCAAAGAATATTAGTGTCATAATAAACTGTACCTGCCCAGCTAAAGAGGAGGCCGATAGAGAGGTTTCCCCCACTTTGCCTAGCATAATAACATCTGCAGAAGTAACTCCTACATTGATGAGATTTTGCAAAGCCATTGGTATTACTAATAAAAAAACCCATTTATAAAAGGATTTTTTCTCTTCTCTTTCGCTAATAGAACTCATATTTTATCTCCCTTAAGCAATTACTTGTATTTTTACCTATTTCATTATAGCTTAATTCGACAAGGTAATCAATTTTTTTATAGACATTAACATGGTCTAAATAGGACATTCTTGGTAATTCGCTATCATCAACTAACTATACGACAAATAAGGCTAAATAGGTAAAACCATAAAGCTTATCGCTTTATTACGTCTTACTTATTTAGCCTCATACTTAGAAAGTTATATAAAGTTTATTATTTATAAGATTTCTCCAAAATTATCATGCAGTCCTCCTGCAGTAATGGAGAAGGATCTACTTCGAATAAACCACCCATAGTATCATATGCCTTTATAACATATTTCATTAAGTCATCCCTATTAATTCCGTAATCAGACATCTTAAGGTCAGCAACTCCACATGCCTGCTGCAATTTAATCAACATATCTACAAAATCCATTGGGTCGGAAGCATTCTCCTTACCCAAGGCTTTTGCCATGTTAATCATTCTCTCATTACAGCTTCCACTTTTAGCAAAATGAGTATAATATGCCTCACTTATCATAATTAGTCCTGCACCATGAGGCAATTTAGGATGATATGCACTTAAGGCATGCTCTAGAGAATGTTCCGAAGTGCAACCGGAGGTAGATTCCACCATACCAGCTAATGTATTTCCAAGAGCAACTTGTTCTCTTGCATCTTCATCTTTGCCGTTCTCAACAGCTTTCGCAAGACTTTTCCCAATTAATTCAATCGCTTTTAGGGCATACATATCACTCATGATATTCGCAGTTTTATTAATATAGCCCTCTGTGCTGTGGAATAAGGCATCAAAGCCCTGATAAGCTGTTAAATCAGCTGGTACTGTTAACATGAGATCCGAATCGACAACTGACAATACCGGAAAAGTCTTGTCATATCCAAATCCTATTTTTTCTTCCGTGTCTTCTTTTGTAGTGACCGTCCAGGGATCAACTTCCGTGCCGGTTCCGGCTGTCGTGGTAATTGCTACAATAGGAAGTGGATCATTCGGAACCGGATTTCCTTTTCCGCTACCACCGAAGACATAATCCCAATAATCGCCTTCATTATTTGCCATAACTGCAATAGCTTTAGCAGAATCGATACTACTTCCACCTCCAAGACCAATTACAAAATCACAGCCTTTCTCTTTTGCAAATGCAGCCCCTTCCATTACATGGGATTTAATAGGGTTAGGTAAAATCTTATCAAATACCTCATAAGAAACACCTGCTAAACTAAGTTCCTTTTCTACTTTGTCCAAATATCCGTTTGATCTTGTAGATTTACCGGAAGAAATTATAATTAGTGCTTTTTTACCCGGAAGTTTCTGATTGTGAAGATTACCTAGTTGTCCTTTACCAAAAAGTAATTTGGTTGGAATATAATAATTAAAATTCATTTTAACTCCTTTCCTGCCTATTGCATACAAGCTTGCAATACTGCGCTGGTAGACGTCTAAAATTATTTTAGACATCTTTTCTATCACTATTATAAGCCTTAGAGTTAGCTCTACGTCAAGCGAATAATTTAATTTTTATTTTTTTATAAGTCAAGACAACTTTATTAGGTATTTAAATAATAGCTATAATTCTTGATTATTTTTTTCCCACTCAATTACCGCTTTAAATAAATCTCCATCTAGAAAAATTTGAAATTTCCCACCTTGCAATTCTACAAAACTTTTCACTATTGCAAGACCAAGACCAGAGCCTTCTGTATTTCTGGATTTATCTCCACGCGCAAATCGTTCACTAATTTCGTCCAGATTAAACTCTAATTCGACTGCAGAAATATTCCTTAAGACGACTTTAACGCAATCCTTTGTTACACTCATATTAATATAAGCTCTAGAAAAAGGCATTGCATATTTTGTAATGTTAATAATTAAATTTTCAAATATTCGGTAAGTCTTTTCACTGTCTAGTGTAAGGATTACTCTTTCCGCCGGCAAGGTAGGACGAAACTCAACTTCTGATTGGATAATCTTATCATCTAGTTCCAATAACACTTGCTTTATTAATGCGACCAGATCCATCTCCACTAAATTTAAAGATACATTATTGCTAGAAGCTTTACTAATTTCAAACAAATCTTCAATTAAACTCTTAAGACGTTGTGATTTTTTGTCCAAAGTATCAATATAAGAGTTTCGATCCTCTTCCGTCACATTTTCTTCCTTTAGCAAACTGATATAGGTAATGATTGCAGTAAGTGGTGTCTTCAAATCATGAGATACATTAGTAATCAATTCTGTCTTCATCTTCTGACTCTTCGTTTCTTCCTCTACCGCCTTCTTAAAACCAAACTGTACTTGGATAAGTTTTTCTTTCAACGGGTCAAATATACCCAGATCCTCTTCTATCTTTACGTCTAGATTTCCCTCTGCTATTTTACTAACACCATGAAGGAGTACCGCATATTTTTTCTTAATATCATCAAGATATTTTCTTAAAACAAAAAATAATATAATCGTATATACGATTAAAGCTGCAATGCCAAAGAGCCAAATACTACAAAGAAGCACTAGTATGACGAAATTGACTGCCAGAATTTTTATAATAGCCTTATTGGAAGAATCGGTCAGATTAATTTCAGCAAGGGAAGAAAATAGTAGTTTCGTTTTTTTGATAAGCCAAATTATTAATCTTCCTGTGATTGTTTTTTCTTTTAGATAGCGTTTAAACCCTAAAGAAAATAATTGCCGAATCGATAATATAGCTACAAACCAAACACCAAACACCATCATCCATGCAATATAATTGTAACAATAATCAAACATATCTATTATCCACTTAGGAAGGGCTTCGTACTTCCCTCCTATTATAAAATTTCCTGTAGCAGTTTCCATTGCCATGGATAGCAATGCCCTATAAAAACCAATGGTTATTGCAACTCCGATAGCATTAATTTCGAATGGTATTTTACTAGCTATTCCTTTTCCTAATTCCCAGGTCTTAATAAATGGGAGTAGAATTGCTAGTAATACTACGAACAAAATAGATATACTATATGCATACTTAAATCCTGCATTGCTAAATTGCCATAATGGTGACCATTCAATACTATAATTCTCTGCCTCAGGATAGATAAATGCTATACTCTCTTTTGGGGTAGCCATTGTTGTTCCCTGATTTGCTCTATTTAATATTGGAGTATATAAAGCAATTACTCCAACTGTAATAATTGATAGGAGTACTATGCAAATAAGTATACCCATCCTTCTGTTCCATTTATTGTTTTTCAATTTTGTATCCAACTCCCCACACCACCTTTAAATATTTTGGATTTTTCGGATTAATTTCTATTTTTTCTCGAATATTTCTTACATGAACCATAATTGTATCTGTTGCCACCGCCCGCTCATTCCATACCTTTTCATATATTTCTTCTGCTGAAAAAACGCGTCCGGGATTCTTAATTAACAAGCCAAGTATTTTAAATTCTAACGGTGTTACCTTAACAGGGCTGCCATCTACACTGACCATTACTGTATTCTCATTCAGTTCAAGGCCTCCAATCATATATACATTTTCATCCTTTTTCTCTTCTAAAACTGAAAGATATCTAGAATACCGACGTAGCTGAGAATTGACCCTTGCTAATAGTTCCATTGGGGTAAATGGCTTTGTTACATAATCATCTGCTCCAATATTTAATCCTGTTACTTTATCAATTTCCTCTGATTTTGCTGTCAGTATTATAACTGGGAATTCATATCTCTCCCGTAATTTCATGGTCATGGTAATACCATCCATTTTGGGCATCATAATATCCACAATCGCAAGATGAATTTCTTCCTTCTCTATTATATTCAACCCCTCAATTCCATTGGAAGCTTTGAATACGGTATAACCTTGGTTTTTTAAATAAATACCAATACCATCTAATATCTCTTTATCGTCTTCTACTAATAAAACATGATAAGATTCCATATTAACCTCCATAACAACCCCTATAATTATTACCATTATACACCATATATCTTTTCATTCAAATATGGTTATTAAAATGTAAATTCTCCCTCAGACACCTTAAAATGTAAGTCTCCCTCCTTCTAGCATGTTTTTTTGTTACACTTTCTCCTATCCTCCTATCCTCTTTTCCTTCTTTTGTATTCTTTGTTTCTGTTTCTATTTATAATCCTATCATATAAATCTAAAAATCATCTTCATATAAAACGAAAGATTTTCTAAAGTTTTTTGGGATAAGGAGGATGTTCGATATACACAAAATAAAAAGAGATTGTTATCCGACATTTCTGTCATATAACAATCTCAACTAAAATATAATACGGCCAAATGTTTCTATATATTTACATTAGGCCGTATAAGAAATCTTAACTTAATCGGATATCCTTATTATAAGGTTACTTTTCCTTCTATTAAGTGTTCATTTGCACTGCTCGTTCCAATATATACTTCATATTCCATATGTTCCAATTCAAAATCATTGATTTCTTCATTAAACCAACGTAATTTTTCAATTGGAGCTTTAATAGTAATTTGCTTTCTCTCACCGGGTTTTAATTCAACACGGCTGAATCCTCTGAGTAGTTTAACTGGTCTGTCGATTGCTGAGTTCTTAAATCCAACATACAGTTGAATTACTTCTTCTCCCACCATATCGCCTGTATTTTCTACGCAACAGGAGGCTGTTACATTTGTTTCGTCAGCCGAAAATGCTGCATCGGTTACTAAAAAGGTTGTATAAGATAATCCGAAGCCAAAAGGTGCGGACGGAGTTACTCCTTCTTTTTCCAACTTTGCATATCCATGATAATAATCATAATGCTGGTTTGTAGTATCCCAATCTACTTGTGGTAGATCACTTTCTTTATAAGGAAGGACATAAGGTAGCTTTCCACTTGGATTAACCTCACCAAATAGAATTTCTGCAATTGCAGTTCCACCCTCCATACCCGGGTAATAAGCCATAAGAATTGAACTTACTTTATCCTTCCATTCTTCCGTCATAATCATATTACCGCCAATTAGTACAACTGCTGAATTCTTGTTTACAGGGCCAACTTCTTGGACTAATTTAATTTCATCATCATGTAGACCAAGGGATTCTTTTCTATCCCCACCAATGGAGTTCATATATGATGCTGCTTGATCCTCTGAAACATATTCACCTTCATCGGCATGGTCATATCCAACAACAAACACGGTATAGTCTGCATCTGCAGCTAATTTTTTAGCATGTTCTAAATCTGTACCATCATAAAACAGTACTTCTGTATTGCTAGAAACCTTCGCCAATCCTTGAAGTGGTGTTACAACATATTTTGGATGTACTTGACTAGATCCATGATCTCCAATATTCTCAAGGTTTGCTAATTTACCAAACACTGCTATACGAGCAGCTTTTTCTTTATTAAATGGAAGTACTTTATTTTTATTTTGAATTAAGGTAATGCCTTTTCTCGCTGCTTCAAGTGCCAATGCTACATGCTCATTACAACCAAGAACAGATTTATCATATTTCTTGTCATCTGCTTCTGTAAAAGCAAGTAAGGTACGGACAATACGAATAGCAGCCTGATTGATCTTCTCTTCGGGTACTTTACCTTCTTTAACTGCCTGCACTAATTTATCACCAAAGAATTGAGTACAGCACATTTCCATATCTTGACCACCATTGGCAGCTTCTACTGTATCTCGTACACCCCAGATAAAATCACTCATGACAAATCCATCAAAATCCCATTCTTTTTTCAATACTTGATTTAATAAATAGTCACTGTGTCCACAATGAACACCCTGATATAAGTTATAGGAACTCATAATACTTGCTGCTCCATTATCAACACAATCTTTAAAATGTGGAAGGAATACTTCTCTTTCTGTTCTCTTACTGCAATCAACACTTACTTTAAATCTGGATATTTCCATAGAATTATAAGCATAGTGTTTAACGCAGGCCATAACATTCTCTTCTTGAACCCCTCTTACTAAAGCAGAACCCATCTGTCCAATATGATAAGATTCTTCACCATAGGTTTCCTGACTTCTTCCCCATCCGGGATTATAAGGCAGATTGATACATACTCCTGCAAATAAATTGCCATCATAAGCTCTGACTTCTTTACCAATTGCTCTACCTACTCGTTCTTCTAATTCGGTATCAAAGGTTGCTCCACGAAGCATGGATACTGGGAAGCAGGTACTCTTTCCGTTATCACACACAACACCTCTTGGCCCATCGCAAAAAAGCATTGGTGGGATATTCTTTTCTTCTATTCCACCTGCTGGATAGGGGATATAGTTATAATGCTTTTCAGAATTTTCACTGATATCTGCCATCATTTTATCTAACGATTCAGTTCCACTCATTAGATATACTTTTTGTTCCAGTGACAGTTCTGACACAACTTTTTCTGCCTTATCAGTATAATTAAGGCGATAATTCTTTGTACACTTCATATTGTCTCTCCTTTTTATTTTTATTATATATTTAAAGACTGGTTCTTTATAGATAATGCATTAATAAGCTCATTGCTTCCTGCTTGTTGTAATCCAGATATCCTTGAACTTGTTTATTGTTTTCAATCTTGGAACCACTTTGCCTAAATTCGGTTGGAGTAACTCCCACTTCTTTTTTGAATATTCTATAAAAAGTTTTATCCGTTCCAAATCCACATTCCTGGGCAATGATAGAAATTGGTTTATCTGTTTTAGACAGTAATCCTAAGGTTTTTTCTATTTTAGTAGAAATAACAAGATCTTTTAAGGTTGAATTTGTATGAGCTTTTAAAAAGCGATACAATGTTTTTTCACTCATTCCTATGTAATGGCAAAGTTTTTCTGAAATCATCTCTTCATAATAGTTTTGTTCAACAAATTCAATAATTTGAAGCAAGGTATTGGATTCTTCAACAATAGTACTGTTGTCCGCATATTGCCTAATATCATAATGAACATATTCAAATAAGTCTGCTATTAAAGTATAAAGCAGTGCCTGAATACGATAGAAATTAGTCATGTTGCTACCGTTATATTCAATTCCTATTAAAGCTGCCGTTCGAATAAACCGCGTATAAGGTGCTTTGGGAGTAACGGTATCAGTTACACTATTTAAGTGGAATCGATAATTCTGATTTTTATCTTTCCTGTTTTCAAACAACTCTTGTTTTAGTTGAATAAATAAGCATATATTTTCTTCATTGGTTTCTTTCAAACCATGTACCACTTTACTATTTAACAGTACAATATTCCCTTCTCTTACAATGCAGGATTCGGGCCATATATTAAGGATCACGGAACCTTTTAGAACAAGCATCAACTCATAATCATAATGCCAATGATAGCTGGATTCTCCAATTGATGTAACAAATATCTTAGCTGGAAATTTCTTATCATGCTGAATAGCTTCAAAAACGTATGAATTCATTGCTTCCTCCATTTCTGTTTCTGATTAGTTATATTAACTTTCCTTATGAAGTAATTATATATCACTAATCTGCTTTATAAGTGACATTTTTGATATAAAATGGTATTGTTTTTAGACATATTAAATATTATACCAAAGATTAGCAATCTTGTATTCGTCAAATTGCACATTTCTTATATGGAATCCAGTTAAAAAAAGTGCTTTAATCCATTATGGTAATTAGGATAAAGCACTTTATGTATTATTATATATCTAATATCTCTCTTTGAACTTTCTTAGGCAATGATTTTATTACCTGGTCATAGGAATGATCAATCATATTCATAAGTTCTTCCTCATTGATTTTTGCAATATATACAGTATTCCTATATGGTTGTTGTATTGGAGGGCAATGATAACCTCTTATTACCACACCAGGATATTGCTGCCTATAAAAATCTGCTAACATCGGTTCACACTTTAATGTAATTTTATAATTATCTGTTTCCGGATATATTTCAGCAAATATCTTATTTCTTACTTTAACACAGATCGGAATATCCCCAAAAGGATAATCAAGATATGCTTCCGTTTTGCTTAAGCAAAATTTTATAAGGTCTTTCACATTCATATCAATTCCTCTTTCTATATAACATCGAAAGTCATAAAACTAGCTGCAAAAAGCTTTCATTCCTTCCCAATCGTGTTAGTCAGCTCTTTATAAAGATTAGCTTCATAAGGCCTTAAATCATCTGAATACTTATTGTAATTGGACAGAATTAAATCATATTTCCCTATAGACTTTACTCTCTTAATTGGTTTACAACTTAAATTGCACTCCACATAATAAGCCTCATTATCCAATGTTCTAAGATATGTAAATAAATTCTTTTTCTTCTGATTTACAATCTTAAAGTCTCCATAAATCAATACTTCATGGCTTTTTCTAATCCGAATCAATTCTTTGTAAAAATTTAAAATTGATTTTTCGTCCTCACATTGTTTTTCAACATTCCAATTCTTATAATCTTCATCTGTAGTAATCCAAGGAATTCCATTAGAAAAACCTGCATTTTTAGTATCATTCCATTGCATCGGAGTTCTAGCATGATCCCTGCTGCCACTTAATACTTTTTGAAATGCAGCATCATCCTTCCTATTTTTTCTTAATTCATGATATAAGTTAATACTTTCCACATCTCTTAAATCATCAATTGATTCAAACTTTTTATTGATGGAACCGATCTCTTGACCTTGAAAGATGAAAGGAGTTCCCTTTAAGGTCAATTGCAGCATTGCTAAAAGCTTGGCTAAAACCTCTCTGTAAGTTGGATCTTCATTTATCTTTGATATCATTCTTGGGTTATCATGATTTTCATAGAACAAAGACATCCAGCATGCATTCCCATAATGCTCCATCCAATCTGTCATATACTTTTTTAAATAATTTAAATCATATTGATACTCCTCAAATCGCACATGTCCTGGGGTTTCAAGATGATCAAAGGAGAATACCATATCCAATTCTTTTCGATAATCCGCTGTTAAAAGCTTACTCATTTCCATGCCAACTCCAGGTGTTTCTCCGACACTAAAACCATGATATGGCTCAAAAGCTTCCTTTTTTAGTTCCTGCAGATATTTATGTAATTTAGGGCCATAGTAATAATGCTCAATCCCGTTATACCCCATTAATTGCCCTATCTTCTCATTTCCTTTGGGTAAACCTTCCTTTTTAGAAATATAGTTAATGACATCTAGCCGAAAACCATCAACACCTTTCGCAAGCCACCACCTGATCATGTTATGAATCTCTTTTCTTACCTCTTCCTTATCCCAATTTAAATCCATCTGCTTTGGAGAAAATAAATGCATTCCCCATTCATCTAGTTCTTCATAGTAATTCCAAGCGGAACCACTGAAAAATGAGGTCCAGTTGTTAGGTGGATTTTTATCCTTTGATTTCTGAAATAGATAATAGTCTTTATATTTTGAGTCTTGGTTTTTCAAAGCCTCTTGGAACCACGGATGCTCATCTGAGGTATGATTCACTACCAGATCCATTATCAATCGCATATCTCTGTCATGAATTTCTTCTAATAGATGGTCAAAGTCTTCCATGGTACCAAACTCATTCATGATTTTGTAATAATCCCTGATATCATATCCGTTATCATCATTTGGTGAATCATAGATTGGAGAGAGCCAGATGGCATCTATGCCAAGTTGCTTAAGATAATCTAATTTTAAGATGATGCCTTCTAAATCTCCAATACCATCTCCATTCGAATCCATAAAACTTCTTGGATAAATTTGATAAAAGATTGCTCTCTTCCACCAATTTTTTTCTACCTCTCTATCTTCTACGAGAGGTGTATCCTGCTCACTATTTAATAACTCTATAAATGTTTCATAAAACCCATCTCCTAACAAGTTCTTTGTTAGCATAACAGCTGTTTTCAGGCGAATATTTGCTGTAATGGGATTAGTAATCAATTTCTCGCTTTTATTTAACTGTAGCAACAATTTATAAAGGATATCATGTCCAATTGGGCTAGAATAGATATCCTTAATTTTACTATCTAGATTCAGTTTCTTTTCCATTGAAACCTCCAATCATTCCTACTTGTTTTGTAAAAATCCATTCCCCGTTTTTCTTTCCTCATTCGCTTAACTTCTAAATTAAATTATACCCATAACATGGATCAGCGTCAATATTTAATCCCATATTTTTCTATATTATACTCATTACAATCTTATTACCATGTATTAATAGGGCATTACTTCTTTTACAATCATTAGAAGTAATGCCCTATTATATGGTTTAAATTGTGATTATCTTTTTAGTTTACTACGTAGATATTGCTTCGGCCAACTGGTTTCATCGTTAAGTTCGGTGTCTGCCAAAAGAGGCCAATATGGATTCCTTAACAACTCCCTTCCTAGGAATATCATGTCTGCTCTGTTATCTTGCAATATTTCCTCTGACATATGTGGTGATACAATGAGTCCTCCCGCCATTACGGGAAGCCCGGTGGCATCCTTTATCATCTCTGCAAATTTAACTTGATAACCTTGATATAGATTAATAGGTGCAGCAACAACTCCACCTGAGCTGACGTCTATAATATCAAGTCCCTCATTCTTAACCAGATTAATCATTTCAGCCAAATCTTCCGGATGATTTCCACCTTGAACATAATCTTCTGCTGTTATTCTTAAACCTAAAGGCTTTTCCTTTGGCCATACATTTCTGATTGCTACAATAATTTCTTTTAGAAATCTTGCTCTATTCTCTAATGAACCACCATACTCATCCGTTCTCTTATTTGTCACCGGAGACAAAAACTGATTTATTAAATACCCATGTGCTCCATGGATTTCTATAAAATCATATCCAATCTCTAAACACCTGATTGCAGCATCTTCAAAGGCTTTTATAACTGCTTTTATGTCCTCCTTACTCATTTCCCTAGGAATTTTGGATTCGTCATTAAAAGCAATTGGACTTGGCGCTATCATATCTTCATCGATAATTTCACACTTTCTTCCAGCATGTCCAATTTGTATTCCCATAAGAGTACCATAACTTTTACAGCTATCTGCTATTTCTTTTAAGGCCTTTATGTGCTCATCACCCCATATGCCCAAATCATTCGATGAAATTCTTCCTCTTCTCTCAACACCCGTTGCTTCTTGAATAATTAACCCCACGCCTCCAATTGCTCTTGTAGCATAGTGAATACGATGCCAGTCAGTTGCCAATCCATCTTCATTCGCTGAATACATGCACATTGGAGCCATAACTATCCTATTCTTAAGTTCAATATTTTTTAATATAAATGATGAAAATAACTTTGACATTTGCGACCTCCTTTAACCTTACTATACTTATAATATTATGTTTTCATAAGAGAACTGTCAATAGAAAGTGGTGATGGAATTATTAAATAACATCTTCTTTCTTATAAGCAATCGAAAGATTAGGCTGCGTCAGAGCAAAAGGATCTAGAATCGTACTTAACATTTCTTCTGTTAATAGGTTTTCGTTTAGTACCAATGTTTTTACCGTGATACCAGTCTTAAGGGATTCTTTTGCAATATTTGCAGCTTTCTTATAACCAATATAAGGACAAAGAGCAGTTGCCAATCCAACACTACTATCTAATAATTCTTTACAGTGTTGTTCATTCACAGTGATTCCGTTAATACAATGATCAATTAATGTTACAACTCCTTGTTTTAATATATCCAATGACTCAAATAATTTATAGAATAGTACCGGCTCAAAGGCATTTAATTCTAATTGACCTGCCTCTGCTGCCATTGTAATGGTAATATCATTTCCTATTATTGTGAAAGCAACTTGGGTAACTACCTCTGGAATAACAGGATTCACTTTGCCAGGCATAATAGAAGACCCATTTTGCATAGCAGGAAGATTAATTTCATAGATACCTGTTCTAGGGCCGCTAGATAGCAGACGGAGATCATTACACATTTTTGATAAATTAACAGCGCAGGTTTTTAGAGTATTTGATACCTGTACAAAACAATCTAAATTCTGTGTAGCATCAAATAAATCTTTCGCCTGTTTTAGTGGAACATTACAGAGTTTACTTATATTGTATGTAATATTATCAAAATAAACTGGATTAACATTAATAGCTGATCCGATTGCCGTGGCTCCCATATTCAAGGTGTTCATTTCCTGTTCAATTAAAATCAAACGTTTTATATCCCGTGAAATCATTGATGCAAATGCGTGAAAGGATTGCCCTAGTCTCATAGGAACCGCATCTTGTAACTGAGTACGGCCCATCTTAAGAATATGATTGAATTCCATAGATTTTTTCTCAAGAGTCGAATGAAGGCGCTTATATTCAATAATAATCTGAGGCATTAATTCAAGTACTGTAAGCTTGCCTGCCGTAGGTATTACATCATTAGTAGACTGAGCCATGTTTACATGGTCATTCGGATGTACAATGGAATAATCTCCTCTAGTACCACCTAAAATAACAATCGCTCGATTGGCAATTACTTCATTGGCATTCATGTTAGCAGAGGTACCCGCACCTCCTTGAATGGCATCCACTATGAATTCATCATGAAATTTACCATTTATGATTTCATCACAGCTAGTAATAATCGCATTGGCTATTACGGTACTAAGTAACCCTGCATTGCGATTCGTGATTGCTGCAGCTTTTTTGACTTTTGCGAGATTGCTAATAAAGAGTGGATGCATCATTCTTCCGGTAATAGGAAAATTATTTTTTGCACGTAATGATTGGATACCATAGTAAGCTTCTTCTGGTACTAACATACTTCCAATTGAATCATACTCAATTCTTGTTTTGATTTTATCGTTACTTGCATTCATTTTATCGTCTCTCTTTCACATTTTGATTTTATTATGTAATAAATCCTTATGAAGAATATCATGATATTATCAATACGTAAATAGATAATCCAAAAGAACGAATCATAGGATGAATAACATGTGTTTTGATTAATAAAACAAAGATATTTGGTATGTTTCTTAATATTATTAAGTCATTTATATCTCAATAGCTTGCATATGCCAAATTAAACTTAATATTAATAAGTCAAACTGGACAATCAATTATCCTTATAGTATAATAATTTGTAACTATTTAGTCGTTAGTACTACGAGGTGTATTGCAACGCGAAAACCGAGGATTGTAATAGTTAATTTACTAGGAAGAAGGGTGACAGAGGATGGATCAGACAGATAAAGAATTAATCGCAATCTTACAAAAGAACGGAAGAATATCATTAAAGGTATTGGCAGAAAAGGTATATTTATCATCACCTGCTGTTTCTGCCCGGATTGACCGCTTAGAAAAAGAAGGCTTTATAACAGGGTATTATGCAAAACTAAACCAATTGAAATTAGGATATCCTATTACTGCCTATATTAATTTAGAAATGGAACCAATTCAAAAACCGGAATTCTATCCCTTTGTAGATAAGTGTCCGAATGTAATCGAATGTAGTTGCGTAACAGGAAGTTATTCTATGCTCCTTAAGGTTGCGTTTCCAAGTACCATGGAATTAGACACCTTTATTGGACGCTTGCAAAAATATGGGCGTACAAGTACCCAGATTGTATTCTCTACGCCAGTAGAGCATAGAGGTGTTCCAATTGATAATATATTTGATCAGACTCAAGACATCTAAGGTACAGCTACTACTATTACATACACAGTGTTTACCCTGATATCATTCCGAAGCCACTGAAAAAATCTCCGTGAGACTTGGCATGAATAAAGCTGTATCTATATTGGTTTTGGCTTCGAACTAGTTCGAATGAGATCGGCTGACAAAGCTGTTTATGTCCGACTAGAGATTCAATAAAAAACAGCGCTGCGCGCTGTTTTTTATATCTTTGAAGCTCTACAAAGGACATGCTGCAGGGAAGGCACGGAAGCTAAAGCATCCGCGGTAGTCTAAACCAATATAGATACAGCTTTATTCATTCTGAAACTATAACGGAGACTTTTTCAATGGCTTCATCATTCCTAGGGGGATTACTGTTATTATCGAGCCAAAGTAAAGATTTTTTCCATATCTTCCATGTTAAGTACTTGAAAGCTACCTATTGTTCTAGTATTTTTAAAGCTACACTTATAAGCTAACTCCTTAATCTGTTCATCTGTTACTTCAATGTCCATTTCATGAATTGTAGTTGGCATACCAATGCTTCTATAAAAATCTTCCATTGCCTTAATGCCATCTAAAGCTGTTTTTTCTATGTCATTAAAATGAATTGATACACCCAATACATTGACAGCAAATTGTGCAAATCTGCTCGGACAAGTTTTATATACATAGCGTGCCCAGCTTGACCATATTGCTGCTAATCCGGCTCCGTGAGTAACATCAAACATTCCTCCCAATTCGTGTTCAAGCTGATGAGGAGCCCAATCTCCACCAACCGTACCACATCCGGTTAAGCTATTGTGAGATAAACTACTTGCCCACATCACTTCTGCTCGTGAATTGTAGTTATCAGGTTCATCCATCAGAATTTTTGCATTATGGATGACTGTTCGCATTAACCCTTCACTGATACTATCTGTTAACTCCATTGTATTTACAGTTGTAAAATAGCGTTCCATTGTATGCATGAGAATATCTGCACATCCACTTTGTGTTTGATACTCAGGTAAGGAATAAGTTAACTCCGGATTCATAATTGCAAATTTACATCGTGCATAATCAGTATTACATGCTCTTTTTAACCAGCCTTCTTCTTTTGTAATAACAGAAGAATTACTCATTTCACTTCCAGCTGCTGCAATTGTTAGTATAACCCCAATAGGCAGACAACCTGTAGGTTTTGACTTTCCTTCATATAAATCCCATACATCACAATCATTTGCCATACCATAGCCGATTGCTTTTGCAGAATCAATGGCACTGCCACCACCAACAGCAAGGATAAAATCCACTCCTTCTTTTTTGCAAAGATCTATGCCTTCATATACCTTTGAAAGCCTTGGATTTGGAACTACACCACCCAAACTCACGTAATCAATTCCCGATTTTTGCAAAGAATTAAATACCCGGTCTAAAAGACCGGATCTTTTAGCACTATTACTGCCATAATGAACAAGTACCTTTTTACAATTTTGTTCTTTAACCAAACTTCCTACTTGCTCTTCTGAACTTTTCCCAAACAATACTTTCGTTGGGGTATAAAATTGAAAATTCTCCATAGTAAATACTCCTCTATTTTTTGATATAGTAATAATTTGCCTCTCTAATCCCTCTACCTTATTCTAAGTTAATAGTTAAATGAATCATTGTTCTAATTCTGCACCATACTTTTGAATTAATTGTTTATCTAACTGAATCTTACTTGCTTCTAACAATCCCTCTAACTGTTCTAATTTTCTTACGCTTCCTATTGGAACAACATCAAAAGGCTGATTAATCAGATATGCTACGGACAATGCAAACATAGAAGCACCTGTCTCTTTCTTGATTGCAAGAAACTCCTCATATAAGTGCAAATTTCTTTCATTTAAATATGCATTGATTAAACCTTCTGATAATCCCAAATCTGTAACAGGTGTCATAAGCTGACCATCTATTACCTTAGGATTCGTTTGATATAATTTTTCAAAAAATCCATAGGCTGTAGAGGTATAAGGAATAAAAACCTTCTTTGTTTTCTTATGCCATTCATAAAGATCTTCGTCAATTAATTCCATCGTAGCGTCGTTATTAACATTCTTCCCTACATTAACACTTGCGGCACTCCATTGATTTGAAACAGCCGTAAATCCCTGAAGATTCTTCTTCTCTGCATAAATCCGTGCTTGTTCTAAACGTTCCTTACAGAAGTTTGAAGCCCCATAATAACGTATTTTTCCCTCTCTGACCAATTCCTCCATCCAATCTACAATTTCCTCTATCTTCTTCGCTTGGTCATCCCTATGTAGCCAATACAAATCGATTTGATCAAGACCTAAGGTTTGCAGACTCTCTTCAAGATCATGGTGAATATCTTCTTTTGTTACCCTTTTGATTTCAGGTGCCCTAAAATCATAATGGGAGCCTTTTGTACCAATAATCACTTTATTATTAGCATTTCGGGACTTTAACCATTCCCCAATCATTTCCTCACTAGTATTTGCATTTCCTTCTATCCAGCGGCAATACACATTTGCTGTATCGATAAAATTACCCCCAGCTGCCACAAATGCATCCATGACATCAAAGGCCATCTCTTTCGTTAATTTTGCTCCAAAGTTTCCCCCGCCTAGGCATATATTGCTTACATTTAAATCAGTACCATTCAAAACTATTTTTTTCAAAATAATAACCTCCGTTTATATTCATATTTGGCTCCTACATAGCTTTTAACATGGATTTCCTTTATAGGTATTTGCGTATATTGCCGCTAAACGTATCGCCTCATACATACTAACTTCGCTAACCAAGTTTTTTCCTGCTATATCAAAAGCAGTACCATGGTCAACTGATGTTCTAATATATGGCATTCCTATTGTCACAGAAATAGTCTTTTCAAAATCTACCATCTTTGTTGCTATATGCCCTTGATCATGATAAAGGGAAATAACTGCATCAAAAGCTCCTTTTAAAGCTAAATAGAATACAGAATCTGCGCCAATTGGACCTGTTACATCGATACCCTCCTGTCTAGCCCGTTCAATAGCAGGCCCAATCTCATCTCCCTCTTCATCACCAAACAAGCCGTGCTCACCGCTATGAGGATTCAAACCTGCAATTGCTAATTTCGGATTGTTTATCCCCAGATTCTTCATCCCATTATAGCATCTATGAATATATTGATATACATTCTCTTCCGTTACGTAATCAATTGCCTTACGTAAGGATAGATGTCTGCTTAAAAAGAACACTTTCAACCCCAAAACCTGAAACATGGTCATCGGATCTTCTACACCTAATAGACCACCGATAATTTCAGTATGGCCAATATAGTTAATTCCTGCTGCCTTTAACGCTTCTTTGTTAATCGTTGTTGTTGCAATTGCATCTGCCTCTCCTGCTTTTAATAATTCTATCGACTTTTCAATAAATTCAAAAGCAGCTCTACCAGCTTCACTTTGAACCTTTCCAAATACTATATTATTGGAATCTACATTCTTTAAGTCTATAAAATCAATTATCCCATAAGAAAACTGTCCTTCACTTGACTTATTAACACAATTTAATTTTAAATTGGATTCTGTAATGGTTAAAGCTCTCTCCATTGCAACTGCTTCTCCAACGACCAATGGTTTACACCACTGGTAAACCTCCGGATAATTCAACGCTTTCGCAACTATTTCGGGGCCAACTCCTGCTATATCACCTATAGGAATTACTATAACTGCTTTCTTCATAATCCACTCTCCTCCTGTCTACTAACAGTAAATTTTAGTTTCTATTTCTTAATTTCTATATCTATAATATTAAAGAGTCTTCATATAATCTAACTTAGACAGATGAGTTATCATATAATTTAAAGACTCGTCATTTCCTATCATTCCGCCCTTGGTCAAAATTTGTAAACCCTCATAATCTCCACCTAGTATCTTTCCATAAACAGCCAATGGAATTATTTCATCAATCACATCAATTGCTTTTGCTCCAATATTCATTATAAAGTCCTTTGCAATATCTCCACCACAAAGATAAACTAAGTCAATTTTGTGCTTTTTCAAAAGTATTTTTCCTATTTGAGTAATATAGATTGATATGTTTTGTATTTCTGGCAGTAAATTATCATCCTTATTCGGAAAGAATTGTTTCGAATAAGCTGTAGTGATACAAAAATAATTACTCTCGTTTTTATGTTGTTCGAAAAAATCGAGTACCTTCTTTTCTTCTTCAAAATAATTCTCTAGCATATTGGAAACATCAATCTTATACATTAGAGTTTTGTTTTTCTCAATAAAGTAATCTAATTGTCTTTTAGATACCGAAGAAAGGCTTCCGACCACAAAAAGTTTTTTCTCTTGATCAGTAATATTTACACTATATTTATGTTGAGCTACCTTTCGTGTAAATGCACCCGGATCAATGCAGACAAACGAAATACCTGATTCTATGCCTGCTTTTGCAATTGTATCTATATCTTCCTCGGATACTGCATCTACCACAATAACAGGCTCTTTTGCCTCCTTCAATAGCTTGCTTACATTATGACTTCCTTTTAACACTTCCTCTAAAGAAATCATTAATATAGGAAGGTGGCTCTGCTCTTTTATAATATCTATAACTTTTGATGAATGCACCGGTGTTTTCAAATCTTTCCCTATTCCGCATAATTCTAAGGGTACGCCATGAACCAAAACGTATCCACCTACACAGATTCTACCTGCTAAAGGGGATGAAGCAACTACAATAGCTTTATATCCTTGCGACAGAGCTTCTAATACACCATTAATTTCACTCCCAACATTACCTCTTAGCGTACTGTCGATACGTTTGCTAATTAATACTCCTGTTTCCGCATATCGGTTTACTGCTTCTCTTACCAATCTATTTGCTTCTTCGCAGCTTATAGCTCGACTATCCGTATTTACGCATAACACATCTCTATTATTATATAAATCTTTTTCTATCTGGTCTGATGGAGATGATACGGTATCAAATCCAGCCTTATTCAATAGAGCTCCTGTATCATTAGCACCAGTCATATCATCTGCGATAACTAGAACCTTTATCATTATGTACTCCCTTCGTATAATCTATTAATGGTAAATCAAATGACTACATTCGACTTTATCTTGTTAAGTATAGCATTATCATGACCCGGAACTATAACATCTGCTGTCCGTTTTAACATTTCAATTGTAATCGCTGCAATTTTGCTATCTGCTTCATACATTGACGTACTATTGATAAAATGATTTTTTGTCATAACCCCATCACCTGCAACTACTATCCTCTGTCCATCCAATAAAAAAGCTACGCCATGTAAATTAAGAGTATGTCCGGGTAAGGGAATGATACACACCCCTGGTAAAAATTCTCCAGAAACTCCAATCACTTTATTTCCATCCATGTAAACTGATCTCTTCAATTCTTCTGACACTTCAATTGCAGCATACCAGGTCGCATTTGGAAAATAATTTACTCCTACCTGATGATCATAATGCGCATGAGTAATAAAGCAATGAGTTACATCTTCTGCCTTTAATCCAGTTCTTCGGTTGATATCAAAATAATAGTCCTCTGCTTTTTGCCGTAAAGTGGGATCAACAATTAATACATATGGCATTCCACTTTCATCAATTCCTCGAATCATGGTTGAAGTACATGTAGAAGGATCTCCTCTTGGTGGAAGATCAGCGGTTTCATCAAAATAGGGATTCCATTTTAGGTGACCTATCACTAATACATCATAGTCCACAACCTTACCTTTTATTTTTGAAAAAATATCCATCATCTACACCACCTTCTACACCCTATTTATTTATTAATTAATAAGTATTCTTCCTATTAAATGTTAATATATTCTTAACTAATAGCTCTTTATTTTATCATTATTCGTTCGTTTTTTCTATTCTTCAAATCGTTCGTTTTTGTTCGATTATTTTCAATCATGTTATATTTGTGTTCATTTTAGTTTTTAATTACCCTTTTGTCAAGCATTAGTTCAGTAAAAGAAAAAAAATATAACAGAACTCCAACATCGAACACAATGCGAAATTCTGCTATACTATTTATTAAACAACATTCATTGATTTTATAATATGGTATTTACCTGATTACCACTCATCCATTTTTCGATATTTTCAAAAACTATTTTTGCCCTTAATTTCATTGATTCTTCAGAAGCAAATGCAATGTGAGGTGTAACGATCGTATTTTTTGAATGTAATAACGGGTGATCTGTATCTAAAGGTGGCTCAATTTCAAACACATCAATACCTGCACCATATTTTTAAAGCATTTTCTATAATATCATCCAACTCTTCAAATTGCAATATAATTTTAATAAATTTAATTGTTTCATACAAAAAGACCCATTGCTCGCAAAATATATGGATTTGTTTTACTTTTTCCACTTTATTTTACGTAGCAAGAGGTCTTATTGTCTTGTCTTAATTATGTTCTTAAAGAATTAGTGAAGGAGCAGTATAAATTCGTGCCTTGAGTTCATTATCCAGCATATAAAGTCCTTTAGGATCACCAGCAAATAAATCATATTTCTTTATATTATCATCAGCATTCTTTTCTTCCTCACCTTGTTCTTTAATAAACCAATCAAGGAACTGCATTGTACGGAAATCTTTATTCTTATAAGCTGCTTCATATATATTGTTGATAGAAGCAGTTACAAACTGTTCATGTTCAAGAGCTAACACTAAAGGCTCTCGAAAATTCTCATATTTCTTATCAGGAGCAGCAATGGCAGTAAGGTTCACAGATTCACTGTTATTCAATAGATATTGACGGAATAATAAAGCATGATCTCTCTCCTCTTGTAGCTGTACAAAAAACCAGTTTTCAAATCCATTTAAATTCTGTTCCGAAAAATAATTAGCCATCCCCATATATAGATAGGCTGAATAAAATTCTTTGTTAATTTGCTCATTAAGCAGTGTTACAACTTCTTGATTTAGCATTTCGTATCATCCTCTCTTTTTTAATTTTCGCAAATCTTTTGTTATTATTACAAGGTACGAACCATTGTGGAAACTGCCTCACTAATAGAGACTAGTTTATAATCTTTGTTCCAACGATTCACACCAATATAATCAAATATCTGAGCATGAAGATGATGGCACAATCTCTCCATCTGCTCCATACAACTTATCAATCCGTTACCGCTACCTCCAGGAGATGCAATTAGTAAAACAGGTTTACCGGCTATCGCACCCATATCACCTTTAAATGCCTCACAACGGCGAAAACGGTCAAAAAATGCCTTCATAACTTCCGTCATGTCTCCCCAATAAACAGGTGTATCCAATATGATAGCATCTGCTTCTTTCATTTTATTCTGTATTTCTGCAAATCCATCATTCCCAAAAATGCAAGTATGTTCCTCGCGGCAGGTACCCCAACCATCGCCACACATGGCACAGCGTGTAAGTTCATAGTCACAAAGTGTAATCACTTCGCATTCTGCACCGGTTTTTTTTGCACCAAGTAACGCGGCATTTACGCACGAACAACACAATCCCTCACTCTTTGGAGTTCCCGATATAATAATAACTTTCACCTAAATACCCCCCAACTTATAATAACCTGTTAACTTTTACACCTCTCCTTAACTATACAAAATAAATTATGTTTAGTCAATCGTAGATTACTTTGGACTCATTAAATTTTCCAGGTTTCTTCTAGGATTCTAATTGTTTTCTCTCCTTTAGTAACCTACCAGCTGAAACCAATGGCAAGAAGGTTATTAGTGTCAAAACCGCAGATACAATAAATAGCATCTCATTAGGAATCATTCCTGATTGCCCATTTACAACACCCTTTACACCAAAATTATTAATAATTATGTTAGAGAAAGTAGGCCCTATGATCATTGGGATACAAACAAAGAAAAGTTGTTTGATACCTTCAAATTGTCCCCTTTGATCCTCCGGATACAGATTTTTAAACCATGCTGTCAGTGTCTGTAGAATAACTACATATCCGATACCCGTGAGCAGCATACCAATTCCAAGAGTAAAGATAAATTTACTCTGGCTGATAATAATCAATCCTACAATATTGATGAGTAATGCCACCGCGATTATACTTGTATTCTTACCTCTATCAATAAACCTTGCAGCCGGTATGGTGAGTAGTACTGCTATCAACAGACTCACTCCTTGAACAATTCCTGTTAAAGTATAATCCATACCTAAGTAATTCACAAAATAAATGGTAACATAAGGAAAGTAAACATTAAAACCTATAAAATACACCATCATAATCGTAAATACCCAAAACAATTCCTTATTATTATGTACTGTCTTGTAATTAAAAACCGAAAAGAATTGGTGCCAGAAACCCTGTAAATCCTTCTTTGCATGTAAGGTTTTGGCATCTTCCAGCATAAATAAAGTGAATATACCAATTAGAGATACAATAATTCCCATGATAATAAAGAAAGTAAAGAAACCGAAGACATCAATAATGATCCCCGATGCTACAGAGCCAAAAATAGTTGCAAGGACCGGCATCGTCGCAAATGCACCTCCTACCTTACCTCGGTTACTTTCATCCGAGATATCCGTAGTCCATGCAGAAAATGCACTATCATATCCCACAGAACCAAAGAAACTCATAATAGCATCCATCCCAACAATAAAGCACCCTGCCGCAACGATAGAGCTTTTAGGCAAAAATTCGGCAATACCAAATACAATGGTAAAGATACCCCAAAAAATATATCCCCAAGCAATGTATGGTTTTCTCTTTCCTTTACGGTCTCCCAGGGTACCCACAAAGAAAGTTGCGAATGTAGTTACTGTTGCACTTACGCCAATCATCCATGAAATAATAGTTGGATTCGGTGCTATTTTTGCATAGACGAAGGTGTTAAACCATGCATTTTCCACATTCCAGCAAAGCTGTCCGGCTAAACCTAAAATCCATATCAGTGCCCAATTCTTATTACTTATCTTATTCATAATAACCTCCCCGATTATATTATCATACTAATTTTGCATCAGTTTAAGTTCAAAAACAGTAAGTATATCTATATATTACCATATTTATTATTAAATTACTATTTACCAATTTGTCATTTATTTTACTCTAATCCAAAAAGCACCTCCTCAATTGTATTACTTTAATTGAGGAGGTGTTAACATTAATTTACATTAATATTATATGGTTTCAAAATTATCTATGGTTTAAGAATGACCTTAATACAATTATCTTCTTTTGCATCGAATATTTCATAAGCACGTTTTCCTTGATCAAGAGAAAGCTTGTGGGTAATAATATCAGTGGCATCAAATTTTCCTTGTTTTATTAGCTCAAGAATTGGTTCTATATATGCTTGAGCTGGGCATTGTCCCATCTTTAGTGTTATATTTCGCGCGAAAAAATCACCTAATGGGAATAAATTATACCTACTTCCATATACACCTACTAAAACTACAGTTCCACCTTTTCTAACTACTTGAGAGGCTAATTCAATAGCTGATTTCGATCCGCCCTGAAGTTTTAGAGCAGTTTCAATTTTTTCAAAGGTTGACATTTTTCCATCCATACCAACACAATCAATCACAACATCAGCTCCCCCATGTGTTATTTCTTTAATATAATCTCCTGTGTTGTCATGCTCTTCAAAATTAATTGTTTCTACTCCATTATATTTTGCAGCATGTGCCAATCGATATCCTACACGATCAACCGCAATAATTCGTTTTGCTCCTTTATATGCGGCCCATTTTATAGATAACAGCCCTACCGGTCCGCATCCAAGTATAACCACTGTGTCACCTCCCTTTACCCCACCGATATCAACACCCCAAAGTGAGGTCGGAAGGATATCAGTCAAAAATAAGACTTTTTCATCTGATAATTCTTCCGGAACAATGGTAGGTCCTACGTTAGCATAGGGAACTCTTAAGTATTCTGCCTGTCCTCCATCATAACCACCACAGGTTTTGCTATACCCGAAGAGACCGCCCATTTCACCATAATCATTCGAATTATCACATTGACTATAAAGTTCATGTTCACAATACCAACAATGACCGCAGGATATAGGGAAAGGAATAATTACCCGATCTCCTTTTTTAACCTTTGTAACATCTTTTCCTATTTCTTCAACGATACCCATAGCTTCGTGGCCAAGTGTAAATCCTTTTGGCATATTTGGAATCATTCCATGAACTAAGTGAAGATCAGAACCACAAATAGCAGTGGAAGTTACCCGTAAAATAATATCATCCGTATTTTCAATACCAGGTTCCTTTACATCTTTTACATTAACATTTTGAATACCATCATAAACGATTGCTTTCATAGAATCCCTCCTATTATTTATGGAATATACTTTACTAAACATAGCAAAAATATGTATTAAAATTTCCCCAAAAATTAATCCCATTTTTAAGCATAGAGTTCAGAAGGCAAGTTGTATATTTTAGTTTAATTGAACTCATAATACTTAATACAATGAGGTAATAATTTCTATAAAAATTATGACGAGGTTAACTATGTTATTAATCAAAAATGGTAAAATATATACAATGGCGGGAAAGATTCTTGAATCCGGAAGTATCCTTATAGAACATAATAAAATTATAGCAGTGGAAGAAACAATTGATATACCTATTAGAGAAGAGGATATTGTGATTGATGCCAAGGGCTTATGGGTGTTACCAGGAATTATTGATGCACATTGTCATATAGGAATTACAGAAGAAAAAAAAGGTATGGAAGGCGAAGATTGTAATGAAACAACCTCGCCAGTAACACCCTATGTAAGGGCACTAGATGCTATTAATCCTTTAGATCCTGCATTTCATAATGCATTGCAAGCTGGCATAACAGCTGTGATGGTAGGACCCGGGAGCACTAACGTTGTTGGTGGACAATTTCTATTTATGAAAACCCACGGAAGAGTAATTGACAAAATGATAATTACTGAACCGGCTGCTATGAAGGTCTCCTTCGGTGAGAATCCTAAAAGTTCGTATAAAGATTTAAACAAGCCACCATCTAGCAGAATGACAATTGCTTCCTTGCTAAGAGAAGAGTTATTCAATGCAGTACAATATAAGAAGAAAAAGATGAAAGCTGCTAAAAGTAACGAAGATTTTGAGGAAGATTTTAATCTAGAGCCCTGGATGCCTGTCCTTGATAGAACAATTCCTTTAAAAGCTCATGTTCACCGGACTGATGATATTCTAACCGCAATAAGGATAGCAAAAGAATTTGGACTTAACATGACTCTAGATCATTGTACAGAAGGACATATAATAGCAGATGAGATAAAAGAAAGCGGTTATTCTGTAATTGTTGGCCCAGATATGGCTTGCCGAAATAAACTCGAAGTTGAAAATGCTGATTTTAAAACTGCTGGTGTATTAACTAAAAAGGGAATTCTGGTAGCAATTATGACAGACCATCCGGTTACATTAATTCAGTATTTGCCCATCTGCGCCGGTTTAGCAGCAAAAAAAGGTCTGGGAATTGAAGAGGGATTAAAAGCTATTACCATCAATGCCGCAAAGATATGTGGAGCAGCTGACAGAATAGGTAGTATCGAGGTTGGTAAAGATGCAGATATCTCTATTTTTACTGGCAACCCAATGGAAGTGTTTACTCATACTATGTATACCATTATAAATGGAGAGATCGTTTATGAGTGGAAGGATGAGGAATCTTGATAATTGTTAATCATAATGAATAAAATAAAAAAATGCTTGATACCTAATATAAAAAGGTTCAAGCATTTTTTTATTATAATCATCGTACTATGAATATTATTCTCAATAAAATGAGTATTCTTTAAATTGCGGGGACAGGATTTGAACCTATGACCTTCGGGTTATGAGCCCGACGAGCTTCCAGACTGCTCCACCCCGCGACATATTAAATACACCTGACATTAACTAACACATTGATTTCATCCGTTTATACACTTTATATTTATTAATACATTTAACTGAGTATCTTTCAACTCACTATGAAACAAAGACCTTTTAGGTCAAGCCCTCGACCTATTAGTAACAATCAGCTACATGCATTACTGCAC
>CAUQEW010000028.1:0-76356 GCA_963517115.1 uncultured Lachnospiraceae bacterium
GACAAGGAAGGTCATGAAATAAATCTGCTGGATATAATAGAAAGTGCCGATGCTGATATTGTTGATGAATTGGAAATGCAAGGGAATATAAAGAAATTGTATGAATTAGTGAATAAGGTATTAACAAAAAGGGAAAAACAAATAATTGAAATGCGTTATGGATTGAATTTGCAGGATGAAGTAACTCAAAGGGAAATTGCAAATAACATTGGGATATCAAGATCTTATGTATCGCGAATAGAGAAAAAAGCCTTAAAGAAGTTACGAGAAAGTTTTGATAAGGAATAACCTAAAACAAAGGAGAACATATGTTTACCAAACTTGATAAAATATTCAAAGTATATTGGGATAAATATGTGAATAGGGAAACAATTACTTATGCTATAGCAGGTGTGTTGACTACAGTAGTAAACTATTTTTCCTATTATTTATTTTGTAGAATTATGGGAATTGAGACCTTGATCGCTAATGTAATAGCTTGGGTCATAGCAGTGGTATTTGCTTATATCATCAATGATAAATGGGTATTTCAATCAATAAAAGTGAGTGTACGTAATGAAATTGAGAAAATTATCAAATTCTTTGGAGCAAGGATATTCTCACTAATAGTTGAAGAAGCGGGCTTGCTTCTATTCGTAAGTATTTTGGGATGGAATGACCTTATTGTGAAAGCAGCCTTAGCCGTAGTTGTAATCATTATGAATTACTTTTTTAGTAAATTATTTATATTTAATAAAAAATTATAAAGAAAAAGGTACTTCTTCAGTTTGGCAAGATAAACAAAAATGAATATCAGGAGCATCAAGGTGTATTTTTACTGATTCGAGTAAAGATACACCTTGATGCTCCTGATTTTTATTAAATTATAACAATTTAGTTGTCCAACTAGAACAATCCCATACCTTTGTTACAAAATCTTCATAAAAGTCAGTTTCATGACAAATTAGCAATATGCTTCCGCTATAATCTTCTAGAGCACGTTTTAATTCTGCTTTTGCATCTATATCTAAATGATTTGTAGGCTCATCCAATAATAAGATATTAGATTCACGATTAATCAATTTACATAAACGTACTTTTGCTTGTTCGCCACCACTTAAGACTCTGACTTGACTTTCAATATGTTTTGTTGTAAGACCACATTTTGCTAATGCGGAACGAACCTCGTATTGAGATAATGATGGGAATTCACGCCAGATTTCTTCTATACAGGTATTATTCTTAGCACCACTCATTTCCTGTTCAAAATATCCTTGATAAAGATAGTCACCAAGAGTCACTTTACCTTCCAGAGGGTGAATGAGTCCAATAATACTTTTAAGTAGGGTTGTCTTACCGATGCCGTTGGCACCTTTTAAAACTATTTTATCACCGCGCTCCATGGTTAATGTTAAAGGTTTTGATAAAGGCTCTTCATAACCTATGACCAGGTGTTCCGTTTGGAAAATATATTTGCCGGCAGCACGAGCCTCTTTAAATTTAAACTCAGGCTTGGGTTTTTCTTTACTAAGTTCTATAACATCCATTTTATCCAGCTTTTTTTGTCTGGACATTGCCATATTTCTTGTAGATACACGTGCTTTATTTCGCGCCACAAAATCTTGTAATTCATTAATTTCTTGCTGTTGTTTTTTGTATGCAGATTCTAATTGTGATTTTCGTACTTCATAAATTTCCTGAAATTTATCATAATCCCCAGAATAGCGATTCAATTCGCCGTTTTCCATATGATACACAATATTAATAACACTATTAATAAATGGTATATCATGAGAAATTAAAATAAAAGCATTTTCATAATCTGATAAATAACGTTTTAGCCATTCGATATGAACGGTATCTAAATAATTGGTAGGTTCATCTAATAATAAGATATCAGGCTTTTCCAATAATAATTTACCTAAGAGGACTTTTGTTCTCTGACCTCCGCTTAATTCAGTAACATCTTGATCCAATCCAATAGCATCTAAGCCTAGAGCTCGTCCAATTTCTTCTACTTTTGAATCAAGAACATAGAAATCGTTGGAATCTAAGGTGTCTTGAATAATACCGAATTCTTCCATTATAGCCATTAGAGTGTCTGATTCTGCATCAGCCATTTGATTGCATAGAGAATTCATCTTTATTTCTAATTCATAAAGATAAGAGAAGGCTGATTTTAATACTTTACGAATTGTCATTCCTTTTTCTAATACCGAATGTTGATCCAGATAACCAACTCTAACATTCTTAGCCCATTCAACATTGCCTTCATCAGGCATTAATTTATTGGTTACTATATTTAAAAAGGTGGATTTACCTTCGCCGTTGGCACCTACTAGCCCTATGTGCTCTCCCTTTAAAAGGCGAAAAGAAACATTGTTAAAGATTGCTCTGTCTCCAAAACCATGAGTGAGATTGGTTACATTTAAAATACTCATACATTGCTCCTTGTTTAATTAATATGGTAACACGAGGGTTACCTTATAGATTATACATAAAAAAAAAATAAATACAAGAGAAAAATTATAGATTTTTAGGATATATGTACTAGATGCCTATATGAAAAACAAATATCATTTGATATAATGGTAAAAACATGGTAAGGATACTATTTACAAAGAAGATTATAATAGGTAATAGTACTGTTTATCAGCATTTGATTTTAAATAGTTGTATAAAGGAGTTTATAAAAATATGATAACATTTAATGAAATTAAGAATAATGAGCAAATTAAAATTTATATTCAAAAAGCAGATGAATGTTTAAAAGCGTTAGGTTACACGGAACATAGTATTACACATGTAAGTATAGTGGCTGATACAGCAAAATATATTTTGTCTACAATGGGATACCCTGAGAGGGAGATTGAATTAGCTCAGATAGCAGGATATATGCATGATATTGGGAATGTGGTGAATCGTGTTGATCATGCCCAAAGCGGTGCAGTTATGGCTTTTCGTATTTTAGATAAAATGGGTGTTGATGCAGAAGATATCTCGACCATTATCTCAGCAATTGGTAATCATGATGAGGACACAGCTGTAGCAGTAAATGAGGTCGCAGCAGCATTGATTCTGGCAGACAAGACAGATGTACGTTATACTAGAGTCAGAAATAGAGATTTTATAAGCTTTGATATTCATGATAGGGTGAATTATTCTGTGAAAGAATCAAAAACTATCATAAATGCAGAAAAAACGATTATAAGTCTTAATCTTACGATTGATACGGAGGTATGTGCTGTTATGGATTATTTTGAAATTTTTCTTGGACGCATGCTATTATGTAAGAAAGCGGCAGATAAATTAAAACTAAGATTTCAACTCATTATAAATGGACAAAAAGTATTGTGATATATGCTAAGAAAAGAGAGGCAGAAGTGTGAAAGAAAAGATAATCAGAGAAAGTAATGCCAGCAGTATGCAATGGGTAGAAGGTTGAAAGAAACTAATTATATGAAAGGTGTGCCGCAGATAATTCTTGCAACCTTATCTATTTGTGGCAGTACCGCAGACAGGTCTGTGGTATAAATGGGTGTAAAAATGGAAATAGAAAGAAAGTTTCAGATTAAAATCATGCCTGATAAGCTGTCTCAATTTAATCAGAAAGAGATAGAGCAGGGTTATCTATGTACAAATCCTGTCGTACGAATTCGAAAGAGCAATAACGATTATATTTTGACTTATAAATCTAAGCTTGGTATGGTTGAAAAACCGGAGGAGATAGCGTTGACCTGTGAAGAGGTAGAACTACCTCTTAGTAAGGACGCCTATGAACATCTTAGAAATAAGGTAGATAATAACATAATTACAAAGACACGCCATCTTATTCCATTAGAAGGTAATTACACGGCTGAACTGGATGTGTTTCACAGATATTTGGAAGGTCTTGTATTTGTTGAAGTAGAATTCCCAAGTGAAGAGGAAGCTGCAGCTTTTATTCCACCAGAATGGTTTGGTAAAGATGTGTCTTTTGATAAGCATTATAAGAATAATTATTTAGCTTCCATTGATTGCTATGAAGCTTCCCGGTTCTAATATCTTGATGAAAAGAAAGAGAATATCTCTAGCTATTTATAAACAGCGCGGAGATATTCTCTTTTTTATCATTTATTGTTGGTCTGAGTATTCTTTCATTTCTTCAGGAATTATTATACTTGATTTGGGAGGGTTCTTTAAGCGATGAAACTGTACTACAGCTTTGAATAAATCTCCATCCAAAATAATGTCGAAGGAGGCATTTTGTAAACCGGCTAAACTTTTTGATATGGAAAGTCCAAGTCCGCTACCTTCTGTATTACGTGCAATGTCTCCTCGAACAAAACGCTCTATTAATTCATCTGCACTGATGTTAAGTTTATTAGCTGATATATTTTTAACCGAAACAGTTACAGTTTCTGCTTCTGCCATAATGTCTACATATATTCTGGTTCCGCTTAAGGCATACTTATTTACATTAGAGAAGATATTTTCAATAATACGATAAGTACTTCTGCCATCGGCCATAATATAAATTGGTTCTTCTGATATATCTAATACTGTTTCCAAATCATGACTAAGAAAACGATCTTCGAATTCTCCTATGGACTGTCTAATTAATTCCACTAGGTTAAGGCATTCTAAATTCATTGTAATAGCACCTGAGGATGCTTTTGAAGCTTCTACTAAGTCCTCAATCAGAGTTTTTAAACGCCAAGATTTGGAGGATAGTACATCTAGATATCCAGCGACTTTTTCATTATCAAGGTTTTCCTTTTTCAATAAATCCACATAGTTAATGATAGAAGTTAATGGAGTTTTAATATCATGGGAAACATTGGTAATTAATTCGGTTTTGAGACGTTCACTTTTTAGCTTTTCATCCACTGCCACAGATAGGCCATCTCCAATATTATTAATGTAGTCTCCAAGAATGCGGGCTGGAGCACACATATTGGATACAGGAAGTTTATGATTCAAATTTCCTTCTGTTAACTTTTTGGTTTCTTTATTCAGAATATTATAATCAATAGCGGCCTTGAACAATATATAACAAAGAAAAAGATAATCCAGTATTGTTATTATAATAGAGACATTAATTGAATAAATATAAACATGTTCACGATAAACATAAAATGCAATAAGCTGTAAACATGCAAAAGCTAATACCATAATGGCAACTCGGTAAGTTAAATTACGTTGTGCAAAAAAATCCTTCATAAATGAAATAAACTTACAACAACCGTTATATAATAAGGAATTATGAAATAATACATTAGCTTTAAAACGACGTATTAGGCTCAAAAAGCCAAACATACAAAAAGGGTAAAGAATTGTAGCTGCAACAATTAAAATATAAGACATTTTGAGGTGAAAGTTATCGATTAAAAATCTTGCCACGTATAAACCAAATAGATACAAAGCAAATATTCCGGCAACCACCAGTCCAAAACCCACTTCAGTATAGATTCGATCAAAGCCGTTTAAAACAATACTTTCAATTCCCTTTTTATGTCCGGTAAAAGAAACTGCCAGGACGAAAAACAATAGTAGGAAAACAAAAGCAATTGGAACGCGGTATAAGGATAAACTATAATTATCATGTAACTCTTGAAAATGTTCAAACATGGTACCAAATTCATCACTTGGATTTGGAAAGCCATCAACAATTGTAGTACATATAATATAATCTCCACGATAATTTTCAGCTGATCTGGATTTATTAATAGCATTTCCGGTAATATAATCAATTACCCATCCGAGATTTTCATCGTTTATGAATTGATAAGTATTATTTACATTGGTAATATAGCGTTCCGTTTCCGTATTGATAATTAGAAAAGCTGAATTTGATTTTACACTTTCAAGATAGGCATTCATTGTGTCCAAGGAACCTTTGTTGTCTGAGGGTTCGGCCACTTTATCTTTTAGACCGGGTGAATAATAGGTCATACCAGTTTTCAGGTTCTTAACATAAAATAAAAAATTTGAATCAGAAATGTTTAATATAGCATTATAATATTCAAAATCTTCCTGCCCAGAAGTAGTACTTGAGGGGTCATACTTATCTTTATCTATCTTTTTTTCAAATAATGCGGACAAATCCAGGGAGGAAGAGTCATAATCAACACTAGAGGTGTATCCTTTCTCCAAATAATCAACATATACAGCGACTCGTTCCACATATTTTAAATATTTACTTTGAAAATCGGAAGTTTCAGTGAAAGTAGTGGCATTGGTAGAATAGGAATCTAAGTACGATAAAATATTGTAGGTTCCCACAAGGAGAGTAAGTCCTAATAAGAACAGTACGATATGTACCAATACTTTAGCAGGGATGGAACCTTTCACTATATTCATCTATTAAAACTCCTTTCCATTAATATTTTTCAATTTTATAACCAATACCCCAAGCAACTTTCAGATATTTTGGTTCTTTTGGATTAATTTCAATCTTCTCACGTATATGGCGAATGTGAACAGCTACTATATTATCCGCTCCATAGGAGGGCTCATTCCATATCAATTCATAGATTTCGTTAATGGAAAACACACGACCTTTATTTTTCGCTAAAAGTTTCAAAAGATTATATTCGATTGGAGTTAGCTTAATCAATTCATCATCAACATAGACTTCTTTTCGGTCATCGTTTATTACTAATCCTCCGGAAGAATATATGTTATGCTCTTCTGTAACTATGCTACCAAGCTTAGTATATCGCCTAAGAGCAGACTTAACCCTGGCGATTAACTCAAGTGGGTTAAAGGGTTTTGTTATATAATCATCTGCACCAACATTAAGCCCAAGAACCTTATCACTATCTTCTGATTTTGCTGTTAAAAATATAATGGGAAGTGAACTATTATTTTCTCTTAATTTCATAGTAGCTCGAATCCCATCCATTTCAGGCATCATAATATCCATCAAGGCAAGATGAATATCATTTGTTTTTATTAATTCAACTGCTTCTAAGCCATTATAGGCTTTTATTACATGGTAGCCTTCTGAGTTTAAATAAATCTGTATGGCGTCAACAATCTCTTTGTCATCATCACATACTAATATGTTATACATATTTACCTCCATTATGGCGCTTTGCGCCATTAGAAAATCTGATGAAAGAAGCCGTCTCACGGGTTCTTTCACTCTTTCCTCCTTGTGTAATAATTACATGATTCTGGAACTCTTTGATATGTAATGCATTTAGCATTATTATATATTATTTTCTGTAAATAATAAACCAATTATTACAGTAGTATAATTCATTATGATACATACAAGTGTTTAAAGCAACAATTTATAGTTTAGCATAGAAAAATGAATATATATGAATAAAAATCTTAAGAATTTATGAAGAATTAAACTTTGCCAAATTGATTGATGAATTCACAAATATTGTTACATAAATTTGTAAGGAAAAATAATTATATATATATTTGTGATATTGACAAAATATTAACAAAGTGATATATTCTAATAGATCTGGACAAATTATCTATATTGATGGTGGTATGACTTCTGTACTATGGTTAATCGGTAAATAACTATATTCTCACTTGAGAGAACGAGATTACCGTTATGAATGAAGAAGCTCAGCAGTTATCGAACAAAACACCCGTCAATATTCATAGAATTAGAATATTGACGGGTTAATTAATTATTTTGATAAGACTAGATTTTTTATTAAGAATATTCTATAATATAGAAAGTTGTTTAGTTCTTAGTTAAGAACGTTACTGAGCTTAAATTAAAAAATGGAGGAATCAATATGTACAAGATAGTAAAAAAAGAGATGTTAGCTCCTAATATATATCTAATGGATATAGAAGCACCTAGAGTTGCTAAATCTTGTTACCCAGGGCAATTTGTTATCGTAAAGATGGATGAGAAGGGTGAAAGAATACCCCTAACTATATGTGATTATGACAGTGAAGTTGGCACGGTAACTATTGTATTTCAAACCCTAGGTACATCTACGAAACGGATGGGAGAATATGAGGTTGGCGAAAGCTTTCGAGATTTCACAGGTCCATTGGGATGTAAATCGGAATTAGTTAGCGATGACCCAGAGGAATTAAAGAAGAAAAAAATACTATTTGTGGCTGGTGGAGTTGGAACAGCTCCTGTATATCCACAGGTAAAATGGATGAAGGATCATGGGTATGATGTTGACTGTATTATTGGCTCAAGGAATAAAGAACTTGTAATCTTAGAAGAAGAAATGAAGCAAGTGGCAAAAAATGTGTATGTTACTACCGATGATGGCTCTTATGGTTTTAAGGGAAATGTGAATGATTGCATTAAAGACTTGATTCATAATCAAGGAAAACAATATGATTTAGTAATTGCTATTGGACCTATTATCATGATGAAGTTTGTTTGTATTCTTACTAAAGAATTGGGAATCCGAACAATTGTAAGCATGAATCCAATTATGGTGGATGGTACCGGTATGTGTGGTGCCTGCAGATTAACAGTTGGCAATGAGATTAAATTTGCATGTGTAGACGGACCTGAATTCGACGGACATCTTGTTAATTTTGATGAATCAATGAAGAGACAACAGATGTATAAGACAGAAGAAGGACGAACGGTACTAAAAGAAAGAGAAGGCGTTACCCACAAAGGTGGTGGATGTGGCTGTAGCGAATAGATTTAGATAACAGTAATGACCAGAAGTGTAATTTAAATAAATATACATGTAAATCAAAGATTGGAGCACATATGGACGTATTAAAAAAAGTACCAGTTAGAGAACAGAACCCTAAGGTAAGAGCTACTAACTTCAAAGAAGTTTGTTTGGGATATAATTTAGAAGAAGCTATGGAAGAAGCAACCAGATGCTTAAAATGTAAGAATGCAAAATGTATTGCTGGATGTCCAGTAGCTATAGATATACCTGGATTTATCAAAGAGATAGAAGCAGGAGATCCTGAAGCAGCATCTAAGGTAATCGGATTGTATTCTGCACTTCCGGCTGTTTGTGGAAGAGTATGTCCACAAGAATCACAATGTGAAGAACGATGCATTCGCGGTATAAAAGGAGAACCAGTATCTATCGGTAAGCTGGAACGTTTTGCAGCAGACTGGGCAAGAGAAAACCATATTAAACCAGAGGCTCCTAAGACTCTAAATGGTAAAAAGGTTGCTGTAATCGGTTCAGGCCCTGCCGGTCTTACTTGTGCAGGAGATCTAGCTAAGATGGGTTATGATGTAACTATATTTGAAGCTTTACATGAAGCTGGTGGAGTATTGGTTTATGGTATTCCAGAATTCCGTTTGCCTAAAGATACAGTTGTCAAAACAGAGATTGATAATGTGAAAGCACTTGGTGTAAAGATTGAGACTAATGTAGTAATTGGTAAGTCAACTACCATTGACGAATTAATGGAAGAAGAAGGTTTTAGTGCTGTATTTATAGGTTCAGGAGCAGGACTTCCAAAATTCATGGGAATTCCAGGTGAGAATGCAAATGGAGTATTTTCAGCAAACGAGTATTTAACAAGAAGTAATCTAATGAAAGCATTTGATGAGAGTTACGATACTCCAATCGCTGCTGGGAAAAAAGTAGCAGTAGTAGGTGGTGGTAATGTGGCTATGGATGCAGCTAGAACTGCTTTAAGACTTGGTGCAGAAGTTTATATTGTATATCGAAGAAGTCTAGAAGAACTTCCTGCTAGAGTAGAAGAAGTGCACCATGCAATGGAAGAAGGCATTATCTTTAAACTGCTGACCAATCCAAAGAAAATTTTAGTTAATGAGAATGGTTGGGTAAAAGGCATGACCTGCGTGGAGATGGAACTTGGTGAACCGGATGCATCGGGCAGAAGGAAACCAATAGAAAAGGCTGATTCTGAGTTTGAAATGGAAATAGATACTGTTATTATGTCACTTGGAACAAGTCCAAATCCATTAATTTCATCCACTACCACAGGCCTTGATATTAATAAATGGAAATGTCTTGTAACAGATGAAACAACTGGACAGACAACTAAAGAAGGTGTATTTGCCGGTGGTGATGCAGTGACTGGTGCAGCAACTGTTATCCTGGCTATGGGAGCAGGCAAGGCAGCCGCAAAAGGTATCGATCAATACTTAACCAATAAGTAAAAAACTCTCTAATTATCCTTCTGAAACTTATCATAAATACAATATAAGCCATCCAAGATAGATTGTACTTAACCTATCTTTTGGATGGCTTTATTTATGCCTAGTGTACTTACTTAAACAATGGATTAAGGTACTAATTCATTGGGTTTGAATAAGGGGAAAAAAAGATTGCCTAATTCCCTATTTGTGGTATAATTAAAGGCGTGAATTATTAAAAGTTCTTGCAAAGGACAGAAATTTTTGGGGTGCAATGAATGCTAAATTATAGTAAGATGATAGGGCTTGTAACGCTGTTAGATGGCAGAGAAGCTTATATCGTGAACCGAGGGGTGGGGCAATTGATCCTTTTTGCTGCGCTCGTACTTATTATCCTTTTAATTGTTCTAATCATTATTATTCGAAAGAAAGTCAGAGCTGCACAAACTGCCAAGCAGATAACGGAGCAGTTAGAAGAAAATAACAAGGAATTAGAAGTAGCATATGAAGAAGTTTCTGCAACTAAGAACCAACTCAGAATAAAATACGAAGAGTTAAAGCGCAGCAAAGAAAAGGTTAAGAAGTTGGCATATACGGACAATTTAACTGAATTACCAAACAGGCTGTCCTTTACTGAGATGCTTGACAGCGTAATGCTGACACTTAGAAACGAAGAGGTAATCGCACTAATGGATGTAGATATTGATAATTTTAAGCTTATCAATGATACCTTAGGACATTCTTATGGCGATGAATTATTAATTGATGTAAAGCATCGGCTAACACAGGCAATAGATGAAAATGATTATCTTGCACGGATTGCTGGAGATGAATTTATCATTTTGACTCAAAACATTGAAGATGCCGGTGAATACGAGACTAAAGTTAAAAAGATCCAGAAGATATTTGGTTATCCATTTGTATTAGCTATGAAAGAATATTTTATTACTGTTAGTATTGGAATTACTCTGGCACCAAAAGATGGTAAAACAACTCAGGTATTAATTAAAAATGTTGATTCCGCTATGAACGTTGCTAAGGAAAATGGTAAAAATACCTTTGCTTACTTTAATGATTCCATTAATGAAAGATTAATGGAGAAGATACAGACGCAGTCAGAATTAAGAAAAGCATTAGAGCATCAAGAATTTGTTGTCTATTATCAGCCACAAATTAATTTAGATACGGATAAAATTGCTGGATTTGAAGCCTTACTTCGATGGAATCATCCATCGAAAGGAATTTTAGCGCCGATGGAGTTCATTCCATTAGCAGAAGAAACCGGGTTGATAGTACCAATTGGTAATTGGGTGTTGAGGCAAGCTTGTGAACAGTTAAAAGAATGGGAAGAAGCCGGAAACGAAAATCTCGTTATGGCGGTAAATATATCAACACGCCAGTTTAGAGATATAGAATTATTTAATAATATTCAGGAAGTAATTCACGATACAGGGATTAATCCCAAACACTTAGAATTAGAAATTACAGAATCAATTGCTTTAAAAGATATTGAGTATACCGTTTTAACCATTTCCAAGTTAAAAGAATTAGGAGTTGTATTTGCTTTAGATGATTTTGGAACTGGTTATAGTTCTCTTAATTATTTGAAACGTTTACCAATCAATAATTTAAAAATAGATAAAAGTTTCTTAGACACTGTATTAGATAATAATAGCGACCAGAGTATTGTCAAAACGATTATTACTTTGGCACAAACGTTAGACTTGGTTGTCATAGCAGAAGGTGTTGAGAAGAATGAACAGGAAATATTCTTAAAAGATGCAAATTGCAATAAAGCCCAAGGGTATCTGTATAGCGAACCATTACCGAAAGAAGAGGCAGAACAATTATTAATAAAATATAGAAATTAAGGTAATTAAAGAATGTAAGGAGTATAGATAAGAAACAGATAGAATTTATAACGGATAAGATATGGTGAGAACCAATCTTGTCCGTTTCTTATATCTGAGTACTTGAATACTAAAATGCTGACTGTTATTAAAAGGATGAAGATAAGAAATCAAAAGATTATGTGAGGTATGGGAATGGAGAAGAATAATTGGGGAAGGCAGAGAATGGAAGCAGCAATTAGGAATGGATTTCTTATTTTAGAGATTTTCATTTATATTGCTTTTATGTATATGGATCTATCAGAGAAAGGTTCCTTTCTTATCTCAAATTACCTGAAGTTTATGGGAATTATGATTTGTTTTGTTATCTCATTACTATTGTATTCAAAGAATACAAATAAGATAGATATAACATGTCTTAGAGGAGCACTTTTATTTACTGTTTTTTCTGATCTGTTCATACTAATACTGGATTATTATATGATAGGATTGGTAACATTTTGCATTGTACAATTATTATATCTAATCCGGCTATCTCATTGGAGAAAACAAATGGGAGTTGGTGGGGAGATATGGAAAAATCTGATGCGTAATGGGCTGATTACTATGGCCGTTTTAGGTATCTTTATAAAGTCTCAAATTGAGTTAGAGGCTATAGTTATTATCTCAAGTCTATATTTTATAAGCATTGTATTCAATGTGATTGACGCTGTCCTGATAGCAATTCATTCAAAGAAAAGTAAACAAATTCTATTTGCAGTGGGAATGGTTTCGTTTCTATTATGCGATATTAATGTAGGTTTGTTTAATCTATCTGATTTTGTTACGATTGATGGAGGTTTGTTTTCCAAATTATATTCGTTTGCAACGATAGCTATGTGGATGTTCTATTTACCGGCACAGGTTATAATTGTTTTAAGCGGAGATTCTAATGTATTTGATTTCATGCAAAAGCATGCAGCAAGGAGTAACTATGAAAAAAATTGAATTTGGAATGCCAACTTTGATAGAGCTGGACAAATTATATGATTGCATTCAACTTTGTAAAGAACTTGGATTAGATTTTATAGAGCTTAATATGAATCTGCCCCAGTATCAATTAGAAAAACTGAATACAGAAGAGCTTAAACAGCTGATGCTTCTTAACAATATCTACTTTACTATTCATCTTGATGAAAATCTAAATGTTTGTGATATGAATAACAAAGTAGCAAAAGCATATATGGATACGGCATTAGCAGCGATAGAAATAGCGAAAGAGTTACAGATGCCGGTATTAAATATGCATATGGCAAATGGTGTCTACTTTACGTTACCGGATAAAAAGATTTATTTGTTTAGTAAGTATAAGGAGGAATATTTAACTAAATTGAAAACATTTAGGGTTAGTTGTGAGAAAGCAATTGGTGACAGTAATGTTAAAATATGTATTGAAAATTGTGATGGTTTTCAAGAATTTTCAAAACATGGGATTGAGCTCTTGTTAAAAAGTGATGTATTCGCCTTAACATTGGATATTGGACATAATCACAGTTCAGGAAAAGTTGATGAAGCTTTTATAAACAAACATATAGAGAGACTTTATCATATGCATATTCATGATGCATCAGAGGATAAGAATCATCTTGTGCTAGGTACTGGTGAAATTGATATAAACCAAAAACTTGTACTTGCGCAAAAACATAATTGTCGATGTGTTTTAGAAACAAAAACAGTAAAAGGATTAGCGAAATCAGTAGAATTCATAAGGAAAGAGTAGAATTATTACTGTAATAATTCACAAACAATAAGAAGAAAAATCTCTATTTTTTCCTGTGAAAACAACTTGCATAGCTGGATGAATTTTGATACTATATTTTTATAGGAAAATATTGTTAAGTGATGAAAAGTGGCTTACCACTCCGCATCATTTGTTCTTATTCATTCATAAAATATTGATAAGTTTGATGTAACCTATCTAATTCACAAAGTATATTCTTAGAACAAATTTCAAAGTAAATCTTACAAATCTTAAAACAGCCAAAAACAAGCCAAAAACAAGCCAAAAACAAGTCCAAAAAACGTGTCCCAAAAGCTATAAAGTAAATCCGCAAAGTAAATCCATAAAGTAAATCCGCAAAGTAAATCCATAAAGTAAATCCGCAAATCCGTAAATCATAATCCCAAGCAAAATCCTCTAAACAATTCTATTAATCAAATTATGATCAAGAGAAGCAATAACATATTATAATACGATTACATCAAAAACTCTTTAGTTATTCAGTTTATCTTTTCAATCCATTTCAATGAATTTCATGAGAACAAAGCAAAAATTTTAAGTGAAGGAGAATTAGTATATGGCAAATAGCAATACAATTGAATTAATGGGATTTAAAAAGTTTCTTGTAACCATGAAAGAATCTGTGAAAGAGGCAGTTGGTGAAGAATATAACGTGGATATTAATCATGTTATAAAGAATAATTCCATTGAATTAGATGGCTTAGTTATTCTGAAGGAAAATGAGAGGATAACCCCAAATATCTATTTGAATTCCTACTATGAGAGATATATAGAAGGAGAGAAACTAGCAGATATGACAGAGGAAATAGTTGGTATCTACATTAATACGATGGAAGAAGGTGAGAGAGAAGCACTATGCATTCGATATGAATATAATGAAATGAAATCTTGTATTATATATCGTCTGATTAATTATGAAAAGAATCGCAAGTTATTAGAAGAAGTTCCTTACATACGTTTCCTAGATTTAGCAGTAACTTTTCATTGCTTAGTAAAGAATAATGAAGAAGGTATTGGAACGATTCGTATCACCAATGATCATATGAATAATTGGAACACCAATATTGAAGAATTAAAGGAAATAGCAAGAATCAATACGCCAATTATATTTCCATCTGTTGTTAAAAATATGAATGAAGTCATTCTTGATTTTTTTAAAAAAGATATTCAGGCAATATCGCAGAACGATAATGAGAAGGAAACGAAAGCATCAGCGGAAGAATTATTAGAGTCAATGTTAGATGGAATGGGGCAGAGTAATTCAACTGACATGTATGTGATCTCCAATGAAAAAGGGATCAATGGAGCTAGTTGTTTACTATACCCGAATGAAATAAAGAAATTTGCTGAACAGCTTAGTGCAGATTTTTATATCTTACCAAGTAGCATACACGAAATAATATTAGTAAAGGATGATGAACACTTAAATAAAAATTCACTTAAAGAAATGGTATTAGATGTGAATCGCACTCAAGTACCAGAGGAAGAGATACTATCTAATAGCGTATACTATTATTCTCGTGAAAGAGATGCAATATCTATGTGAAATACTAAACACTGTAAATTAAAATATATATATACAAAAAATGATGGTGGAGCATATCAATAATAAGGTATGCCCACTATCATTTATTAGTATAGGGATTAAACGTGTGCATTCATTTTAAGTACTGTTCTACTTTATCCTGTTGTTCAAACAATACACATCCACCATCATGATGTTCGAACAAAAGACCGGATTCCTCTAATTTTTTGAACAAGGGTGAATGCAGTGCTTGTGCAAGACTTGTATTATTTAAATTAGTATCAGAAAAAGGTGAAAAAGGACAAGGCTCAGCGTCACCATTTACACTGATATGAAAGAAACCTCTTCCTGCCGCAAGGCATCCGCCAACTGACTTCTCATCTCCAGGGAAAGCTAAAAAGATGAGATTATAATTATGATTACGTAGTAATAAGAGTCTTTCATCAAGATATTTACGCTCTTTATCTGTAGGTGCCAACTGTTTGGTTGTACCATCAACCGGAACATATTCAACATAAAAAAGCACTTTACATCCGGATTCTTGTAAATGAGTCACAAACGTTTCGCTGGTAATAGTTTCGATATTTTCAGTAGTCATAGTGATAGAAACTCCAAAGAAAATGTTTCGTTTCTTTAATTCTTCCATGGTATGATGAAGTTTTAGATAAGTACCTTCACCTCTTCGTTCGTCAGTTTGTTCTATGTTTCCTTCCAAACTAATAATTGGTAATAAATTGCATTACTATCAAATAAATTTATGTATTGTTTCCCTATCATAGTGCCGTTTGTAAAGATTGGAAATATGATATCTTTCTGCTTCGCAGCTGACTCGATAACGTCCATTCTGAGCATGGGTTCTCCACCAGCTAATAATATAAAGGAGATACCAAGACTAGATGCTTCCTGCATAATCTCAGCCCAACGATTACTAGATAACTGTTCCTTAGTAACATCCTCTCCACATGATTTATTAGCGCGAGCATAACAACCTTTGCAAAATAAATTACATTGACTTGTAATACTTGCGATTAGGAACGGTGGAATATGATTTCCTCTTTCTTCTTGCTCTTTTCGTTTGTTTTCTGCCTTTATCATAGCTTTCTTAAATGATATGATAAAAAACAGTTCTTTCGGATTCATAAATGCTGCTTTTAAAGCATCCGATATGATGTTTTCCATGGCACTGGCCATATATTTTGATAGTTCCAATTTTTCGTTTTCCATATTAATAAATTTAACTCCCATCTGTGTGCTTTAGCACGTATACGAATCAAGATGTTGAAAATGTATTTTATTTTCAACCTAACTCCCATAATACAATTTTGTTATTCACATTACTGCATAATTTTTTCTATATCTTATCATATCTTATTTCATAGTGCATTAACTTATTATTAGAATAATATAAAAATTGGATAATAATTTATTTCATTCGAAAGTATATTTGACAAAGTGCTTTCATAATGATATATTTTATGTAACCCCCCATGGGGGATATGTTTCAATAAGAGAATAGGAGGGAGAGCTATGTCTGAACATAAACATACCCATGAAAATACGAAAGCTGTAATCAATAGACTTTCCAGAGCAATTGGCCATCTAGAAGCTGTTAAGAAAATGGTTGAAGAAGGAAAAGACTGTAGTGAAGTTCTGATTCAACTAGCGGCTGTTAAATCAGCAATTAACAATACTGGGAAGGTTATACTCAAAGACCATATTGACCATTGCGTGGTGGAGGCTGTAGAGACCGGCGATTTAAAAGTTTTAGATGATTTAAATGATGCGATTGAGAAATTTGTGAAATAGAGGAATGCTTATGAAATCGAAACAACGAATTTCCATTGGCTATGCGATAATTGCTGCAGCTTTGTATGCTATTAGTACACCCATCTCTAAAATACTTTTACAAGAAATTCCAGCATCGTTAATGGCTGGATTATTATACCTTGGAGCAGGTATTGGCATGTCATTTATTGTTTTAATAAATAAAAGCTTTGGAGGTAAACGAGTAGAAGATAAGTGCACATATAAAGAAAAAATCTATATTATAGGTATGGTAATTTTGGATATAGCAGCGCCTATCTTTATGATGTTGGGTTTAAATAGAACAACGTCTGCTAATGCATCCTTACTTAATAATTTTGAGATAGTAGCAACTTCCTTAATAGCAGCATTGTTGTTCAAAGAAGTAATTAGTAAAAGGCTGTGGAGAGCAATTACGTTAATTACCATAGCAAGCATTATTCTATCATTTAAAGACGTAAATAGCTTATCCTTTTCAAGTGGTTCTTTACTTGTATTGCTTGCCTGTATTTGCTGGGGATTTGAAAATAATTGTACAAGAATATTATCTTACAAAAATCCTTTTCAAATTGTAATGATCAAAGGTTTTGGTTCAGGCATCGGTTCTTTACTAATTGCTATGATTTTAAGGGAGAAAATAGATAATGGTGGATATATAATTTTAACATTACTAGTTGGATTTGTTGCTTACGGATTAAGTGTATTCTTCTACGTGAATGCACAAAGAGAACTTGGAGCCGCTAGAACAAGTGCATATTATGCAATATCTCCCTTTATAGGTGTTGGATTATCTTTTGTTATCTTTCAAGAATTACCTCCTATAACATTTATTATTGCTTTACTAATCATGATTTTTGGTACCTATTTAGCATCTATAAATATAAATGAGAACAGTTAATTTAATTGCCAAATGATGGAAAATACGATAGAATATATATAGATGATATAATGCAAAAAATCATGTTAAGGTTATCAAGGAGGACTTTAATGCAAAACAAAATAACGCAGCCAACGAGATTACTAGATGATAAAGGGGAGTTAAAACAAAAAGGATATGCAAAATCATTAATCTTAGATTACAGAAGAAAAGATGTTAAGGCGAGCAGATTGCGGTTGAAAGAGTGGGATTATTATTTAATTCAGAATGAGGACTATGGGGTGGCATTAACAGTAGGAAATAATACTTACTTAGGGATGATTAGCGCGTCTTTTATTGACTTTAAGAATAGAAAAGAAAAAACAACAGGTGTAATGACTATCTTTCCTGATAGGAAACTTAATTTACCTCAATCATCTAAAAAAGGAGATATAAAATATCAGGATAACAGAGTAAAGGTCTCATTCGTACATGATAATGGTGATCGAAAGATACATATGGAGATGAAGAATTTTTGTGATGGTACTGACTTAATTATTTCTATTGTGCTATCCAAAGAACCTAAAGATTCGATGGTAATTGCTACACCATTTAAGGAAGATAAAAAAGCATTTTATTACAACCAAAAGATAATTGGTATGAAAGCTTCCGGTAAAGTTTCTTATAAAGGGAAAATTTACGATTTTTCACCTGATAATTCATTAGGTCTTTTAGATTGGGGCAGAGGAGTTTGGACGTATGAAAATACTTGGTATTGGAGTGCGGGTCAAGGTATCGTAAATGGTAAGGTATTTGGGTTTAATCTTGGATATGGATTTGGCGATACTTCAGCAGCCACTGAGAATATGTTGTTTTATGATGGGATTGGGCATAAGCTCGAACGGGTGCTATTTAATATTCCTAAAAACAAAAATAATGGTTTTGATTACCTGAAACCATGGACCTTTACATCCTCAGATCACAGATTTGAAATGAATTTTATTCCAATAATAGTTCGAAACGCAAACATTTCTGCCGTGGTGATATCTAGTGACCAACATCAAATATTTGGAAAATTTACCGGTAAAGCTGTTTTAGATGATGGTACCAGTATCGAAGTTAAGGATTTTTTGGCTTTCGCAGAAAGGGTAAGAAACAGGTGGTAATGGATGAAGTATACGCTCAATGGAAGTATTACTGTAGCAAGGGTTGATTTAGTTTCAGTATATCTACATAAAATTTGTTTGTCGATTCTGTTCCGTTACCAATAGAGTAGTACGAGTAGTAAACTCATTTAATTAGATTCATTAATATTTTTTCTGTTTTAGTATATCCTAATAATTAAAAATAACTATTTTTAATTTGGGAGGAATCAAAATGGAACTAATTAAAATTGCTATAACTGCGTTTGGATCTATTGCTGTACTTTTTATACTTACAAAAATAATGGGTGATAGGCAGATGTCAGAGCTAAGTATGTTTGATTATATCAACAGTATTACAATAGGTTCTATTGCAGCAGAAATGGCCACCTCACTAGAAGGTGATTTTGGTAAACCACTTGTGGCAATGATTGTTTATGGAGTAATATCTTTAATAATATCATATATCACTTGCAAATCAATGTGGCTTAGAAGGTTTTTTGAGGGGCATTCCTTATTAATGTACCAAAACGGTAAATTATATGAGAGGAACCTTTTGAAAGCAAAAATCGATGTAGATGAATTTCTTGCAATGTGTAGAGTAAGTGGTTACTTTGATCTCCAAGAAATCAATACTGCTATACTCGAAGCAAATGGTAAACTTAGTATTATTCCCGATGTGATGCATCGACCTGTAACACCAAGTGATTTAAACTTAAGCCCTTTGCAGATCGTTCCATTTGCAAATGTTATAATCGATGGTCACATTCTAAAAGATAATTTGAAGTCTACCGGTAAGAATGAAAAATGGCTTGAAAAACAACTGAGTGCTTACGGAGTAGCGGATATTAAGGAGATTATGCTTGCCACCTATGATAGTAGTAAGGATAAATTGAATGTCTATGTAAAATTGCATAAGAAAATGACACGAGATATTTTTGAATAATGCACCTAACTGGATTCGAACCAGCGACCTTTCACTTCGGAGGCGAATGCTCTATCCACTGAGCTATAGATGCATAAGCACATTCTACATGAAAAATTGAAATTGGGCAAGAAGTTTTTTAAATAATTGAGGAGAATTAAAAATACGACAAAATCTACCATAAATTGTTACGGAATTATTAAATTTATTACGAAAAGAAAAATTAAACTATTGCTTTTTCTTTCGAGATTTGATACTATATTAATAGATAGTAACAAATTAGTCTGTTAACAATTAAAAGGAGATTACTATGAAACTCAAATATAAAAAGATGATTATCATGATAAGTATGTGTACTATGGGAATTGGACTTGTGACTTTTTCTATCAACGAGCAATCAAAAGAGAATTCTACTCCAGTAGAAAAAACCTCAGAAGAAACGGTTGCATATAATGCAAAAGCAGTGGTGATAAACGAAGACCAAGATACATTATTAGAGAATTTACCAACAGTAACTCCAACGCCGACAGAAGTTCCTTTAGAAAATTCCACATTAAAGATGGTAGCTACTGATGTATTAGAAAAAGATGCTCATGCAGATATTAATAAGTTAATTAAGAAATATTTAAAAGCGAAACTTACAGATAAAGAAAAAAACTTTAAGGAATTAGTAAATGATGTTAGTTTATTAGATTTAAAAGATATTGAGAGAAAAACTAAGTACATTGAAGAGTATCAGAATTTAGCTTGCTATACTAGAAAAGGCCCTGAAGAAGGATCCTTCATTGTATATGCATATCATGAAGTGAAATTCACTAGTATCGAAACTCTTGCACCTGCTATGAATGAATTTTATATTAAGACAGATGAGAATGGTGATCCATATATCTACTTAGGTGAAATTGATGATACTACCGAACAGTATTTAACTGAAGTTCGTGAATCAGATGAAGTAATGGACCTAATCTACAGTGTCGATGAGAAATTGCGACAGGCAGAAAAAGATGATGGCGCATTAGATGAATTTTGTTTGAAGTTAGAGGAATCTGCACAAAACGTAACTCAGAACGATTAATAAGTAAGGTGTCCAACACGTGTGATGGACACCTTTTGCTTGTACTTTTTTTCATGTCCTGTTATAATACATAAGAAGTGTGCAAACTATTATAGAACAATTTGATTTGTACCAGCGCAAAAGGCGCAGATTGGAGCCAAATATGGCAAAGCGAACGAAGAAATTACTTGATAATTCTCAAATAGATGATTCTCAAATAGATAATTCAGTTAGATTAAATAAATACCTTAGTGATGCTGGTGTATGTTCTAGAAGAGAAGCAGATAAATTTATTGTAGCAGGTGAAGTTACTGTAGATGGTGTCATTGCAACTATGGGGACTAAAGTAAGCAAAGGACAGAATGTTTTATTTCAGGGTAAACCCGTGAATAAGGATGAACAATTGGTTCTTATTGCTTTCAATAAACCGAAGGGTATTGTTTGTACTACAGAAAAGAACGAAAAAGATAATATAATTGACTATATAAATTATGGAAAAAGAATATATCCAATTGGAAGATTGGATAAGGATTCGGAAGGTTTAATCTTACTAACGAATGATGGCAATATCGTGAATAAAATATTGCGTGCAGGTAATAACCATGAGAAAGAATATATTGTAACTGTTAATAAGCAAATCACTTCTGAATTTCTAAAAGGTATGGCATCAGGAGTCCCAATTCTAGATACCGTGACTCGTCCCTGTGATATCAAAGCTTTGGATAAATTTACGTTTCAAATCATATTGACTCAAGGCTTGAACAGACAAATTAGAAGAATGTGCGAATACTTTGAATTTAAGGTGTTAACACTTCAAAGAACAAGAATTATGAATATTAGTATAGGCCATTTACAGGTTGGTGGTTATCGTAATGTAACTGAAAGGGAAATCGTAGGACTGAATGAATTAATGAGTGATTCTGTTAATTCACCTTATCCTTTACGAAATGCGAATGAAGAAGAGGAGGGTGAGGGAAAAATGAGCCGTGCACCTAAGATTGAACGATATGTAAAAACGCCTAGAAGTCCTAGGCCAGAATCAACAAAAAAAGTAAAAACAGGCAGAGATTCCTATAAAGGTAAGCGAAGTAAGAATGATTCTTTTAGTAAGTCAGATAAAACTGAAAGTTTTAACAAAGGTACTTCATACAGTAATACTGAAAGATCAGGAAAAAAAGTAGAAGGTTCTTCATATAATAAAGCTGGCAAATCTTATGAGTCTAGAAAAAGTACATCCTATGGCGACAAGGATAAAGCTTATGAACCAAGAAAAAACACATCCTATGGTGATAAGGATAAAGCTTATGAGCCAAGAAAAAGTACGTCTTATGGCGATAGGGATAAAACTTATGAGCCAAGAAAAAGTACATCTTATGGCGATAAGGATAAAACTTATGAGCCAAGAAAAAGTACTGCCTATGGCGACAAAGATAAAGCTTATGGACCAAGAAAAAGTGCTTCATATGGTGATAAAGATAAGGCCTATGGACCAAGGAAAGTTGCTTCATATGGTGATAAAGATAAATCCTACGGACCAAGAAAAAGTACCTCATATGGTGATAAAGAAAAGTCCTATGGACCAAGAAAAGTTGCTTCATATGGTGATAAAGATAAATCCTACGAATCAAGAAAAAGTACATCATATGGTGATAAAGAAAAGGCCTATGGACCAAGAAAAGTTGCTTCATATGATGATAAAGACAAATCCTACGAACCAAGAAAAAGTACCTCCTATGGTGATAAAGATAAAGCCTATGGACCAAGAAAAAGTGCTTCCTATGGTGATAAGGATAAAGCTTACGAGCCAAGAAAAAGCACATCCTATGGTGATAAAGATAAAGCCTATGGACCAAGAAAAAGTACTTCCTATGGTGATAAGGATAAAGCCTACGAGCCAAGAAAAAGCACATCCTATGGTGATAAGGACAAGTCCTATGGAGCAAGAAAAAATACCCCAGCAGGTGATAAGGATAAAACTTATGGACCAAGAAAAAGCTCATCTTCTGGTGATTCGTACAAATCAGAAAAAACAAGAAGCACATCCTACGGTAAATCAGATAAAACCGGTGGGTCTAGTAATCAAAGATCACATCAGAATACAGGTAAACCAAGAACTAACTTTAGGACTGGCAAGGTAAAATAAAAGCAATTTCACCTATGCTATGTGTTGTGTACGGTTATAAGTGCGTAACACAGGGTGAAAAAAATGCAGATAGGAGCCCCGAAATGGAAGATAAATTAAGCCGGATTAAAGAGCTGGTTATTAGACTCAATGAAGCAGGTAAAACCTATTATCAAGAGAATAGGGAAATAATGAGTAATTATGAATACGATGCACTCTATGACGAACTTTTGGAACTGGAAAAAGCGACAGGAATAGTTTTATCAAACAGCCCGTCCATCCATGTAGGTTATGAAATTTTAAGCGACTTACCAAAGGTTAGACATGATGCACCAATGCTTTCGTTGGATAAGACCAAGGATGTTCAGACACTGAAAAGTTGGATAGGAAAGCAAGCCGGCCTGTTATCGTGGAAGTTAGATGGGCTCACGATTGTTCTTACTTATAGAGAAGGTAAACTGGCAACAGCTGTTACTAGAGGAAGTGGCGAAATTGGAGAAGTAATCACCAATAATGCTAAAGTATTTAAAAACATCCCACTTAATATTACCTATTTGGGTGACTTGGTTCTTCGGGGTGAGGCTGTGATTAAATACTCTGATTTTGAGAAGATAAATATGCTAATAGAAGATGTGGATGCGAAATATAAGAATCCTAGGAACCTGTGCAGCGGAAGTGTGAGACAGTTAAACAATGAGATAACAGCTAAACGTAACGTACATTTCTTTGCTTTTAACCTAGTTAGTACGATTGATGATATCGAATTCAATAATTCTAGAAAAGAGCAATTACTTTGGTTAAAAAACTTAGGTTTCGAAGTAGTTGAAAATAAAATGGTACAAGAAGATAATATTGAAGAAGAAGTTAAATGGTTCTCTGAGAGAATAACCAGCAATGATGTTCCTTCCGATGGTTTAGTATTAACTTATGATGATATAACTTATGGTAAATCACTTGGTACAACGGCAAAGTTTCCACGGGATTCTATAGCATTTAAATGGGAAGATGAGATTCGAGAAACTCAATTAAAGGAAATTGAATGGAGTGCCTCTAGAACCGGTCTCATTAATCCAATTGCTGTATTTGAACCGGTAGAATTAGAAGGAACAACGGTAAGTCGTGCCAGTATTCATAACATTAGTATTATGGAAGCCTTAGAAATGGGAATTGGTGACACTATTCAAGTATATAAAGCTAATATGATTATACCTCAGATAGCTGATAATATGACACGTAGTGGACAGATGGAGATTCCAAAGACTTGTCCAGTGTGCGGACAATCAACATTGGTGAGACAGGAAAATGATGTGAAGTCATTGTATTGTATGAATCCAGATTGCTTAGCTAAGAAGATAAAATCCTTCACTCATTTTGTTAGTAGAGATGCAATAAACATTGATGGACTGTCAGAGGCCACCATAGAGAAGTTAATAGCAAAAGGAATGATCAAAGAATTAGCGGATATCTTTCATGTTGAAACCTATAAGGAAGAGATAGTAGCGATGGAGGGTTTTGGTGAGAAATCATACAAAAACCTTGTGGCATCCATTGATAAAGCTAGAAGCACCACTCCTGCAAAATTTTTATATAGCTTAGGTATTATCAATATTGGATTATCCAATGCAAAAATAATCTGTAAAGAATATCAGTATGATTTTGAGCAGGTGAGAAAAGCTGATAGAGAGAGTCTTCTTACAATACCAGGTGTAGGGACAGTAATAGCTGACACCTTTGTGGAATTCTTTCAAAATGAAAATAATAAAATAATTGTAGATGATTTATTAAAAGAAATTATTTTAGAAAAGCAAGAAGTTAGCAGTGATAATCAAAAATTACTGGGAAAAACATTTGTAATCACTGGTTCAGTAGAGCATTTTGCCAATCGAAATGAGTTAAAAGAAACGATAGAACAAAGTGGTGGAAAGGTGACTACATCAGTTACTGCAAAAACGGATTTCCTAATAAACAATGATAATTTATCGAATTCTTCAAAAAATAAAAAGGCAAAAGAGTTAGATATTCCGATTATTACAGAAGAAGAATTCATAAATATGATTAAATAAAAATAATAGTAAAGTGGGTGATGAGATGCCGATTAAAGTACAAAGTGATTTACCGGCAAAAAAAATATTAGAAGATGAAAATATATTCATGATAGATGAAACAAGAGCTAAACATCAGGATATACGACCACTTCGAATAGCAATACTAAATCTTATGCCTTTGAAGGAGGATACAGAGGTACAGTTACTTAGATGTTTATCGAATACTCCTCTGCAAGTGGATATTACATTTTTGACTACTAGTTCCTATGTGGGAAAGAATACTGCGGCTAGTCATTTGGATCAGTTTTATCTAACCTATGAAGACGTTAAAAATTCAAAATTTGATGGTATGATCATTACAGGAGCACCAGTAGAACAGATGGAATTCGAAGAGGTAGACTATTGGAATGAATTAGTAGAGATTATGGAATGGTCTAAGAAGAATGTCACCTCGACTTTACATATCTGTTGGGGAGCACAAGCAGGACTATTTCATCACTTTGGCATTCGTAAAATTCCATTAGAGAAAAAAATGTTTGGCATATTTCCACACAAGGTAATGAGTCGAAAAGTACCTTTTGTAAGAGGATTTGATGATATTTTCTATGCACCACATTCTAGACATACAACAGTTTCACGAGAAGACATTGTAAATAATCCTAATTTAACTATATTAGCAGAATCAGATGAAGCAGGAGTATTTATTGTACTAGCAGATGAGGGAAGACAGATTTTTGTTATGGGACACCCTGAATATGATAGAGTAACGCTAGACAAGGAATACAAAAGGGATAAGGACAAAGGATTGGAGATACAGCTGCCTAAAAATTATTATCCGGAAGATAAAGAAGAGGATAAACCAACTTTATTGTGGAGAGCTCATTCTAATGCTATGTATACAAATTGGTTGAATTATTATGTATATCAGGTTACACCTTACGAGTTATGATGAAGTGCCTGAAAACACAGTATTTACAGGCATTACAGCGATTTGATAGTAAATCCTAAACTGTTATAAAATGATGCAAAATTGTACAAATTTTTAAGTAATTGGAGTAAAATTGGAGTAAATTCAAAGCGCATTGGAGTAAAAAATAATGTGGTAAAAGACCCTGCTATCAAAAAGGCTCTAAATTGTATTCCTCGTAACTGAATATGAATTAAAATAGACCGCTCAAGGTTCTCAGTGCTAGGGGCGGTCTTATTTTATATTATAATATATGAATAATGTTGTTATTGCAGAGACATATAGTTTGGATTATAATTAGGTAAACGCTTATGGGGCGTCTACTTTAATTCCGCAACCGTCATACTCTTCTCAGTTTGACTATTCAGCATATCTAAATCCCTCCATTTCATATATATCCATTTAGCCGTTTCCTCTATCATACTTAGTAGCAGCGTTTAACAAAGAAAATGTAGAGAGAACAATCAAATCAAATATGGATTCGTATTGGAATTCAAGGAAACTGTCATGTTATCACCTCTAATAAATTATATCAATTAATAAATTTTATGTCTATTTCTATTTCACTCCTCGCTTCCTCGCTCCTCAATTCACGCCCTACTATTTTACCAGAATTTGATAATATACATTTTATATTTGATTTGTCGAATGAATAATTTGATTATTTATATAAAATGGTATAATATAACAATAACATTAAGTAACAATAAAAATATATGGAGGTATTCGTGTGTCAATATCATATAACAATTTATGGAAGTTACTAATTGATAAAAAAATGAATAAGAGTGAACTTTGTAAAGCAATTAAGATTAGCAGTAGTACAATGGCAAAATTAACAAATGAGGAACCAGTAGCAATGCCTATATTAGAAAAAATTTGTGCTGAGCTATATTGTAACATTGCGGATATTATGGAGTTTACAGAATTAGATGTGGTTCGGAAGAAACTACATAATGATGAAAATTAGACAATAATGAAGCATATCAAATTGGGAGTGAAACGGTACTTTGTGTTTTAAGGCGAAAGGATTGAATGTAATTATGATAAAACTATACTATGTAGAGGACGATTATGTAATTGCATTAACAGTGAAGAAATACTTAATGAATAAGGGGTATGAACTTATTGTTTTTGAATCGGTTGAACAGGCGAAGAGAGCTTTACAAACTGAATTACCATCGCTTGTCTTAATCGATTGGAATCTGTCAGATGGAAGCGGATATCATTTATGCAAATGGATAAGAGATACTTGGAAGGAACTACCAATCATATTTCTTACGGTAAAAGGAGATTCGAAAGATATTGTTTTAGGATTTCAAGGTGGAGCAGATGATTACCTAATAAAGCCATTTGATTTAGAAGTACTATATGCTAGGATTTGTGCTATTTTAAGACGTACAGGCAATGTAGCAGAAAATTATTTGACTTGTGGAGAAATTTCGATAGACAAAATGAAAATTAAAGTATACCTCTCGAATGAGGAGGTAGTACTCAGTCAAATAGAATATCAATTATTGAAGCTCTTTGTTGAAAACAAAGGTTGTATACTAACAAGATCAAGTTTGCTTGAATTGCTATGGGATTCGAACGGCAATTTTGTGAATGATAATACATTAACTGTCGCTATGAAGCGGTTGAGGGAGAAGTTACACAATCCGCCTTATTTAAAAACTGTCCGTAGCTTTGGATATCGTATGGAGGATGTTTAATGAAGAAGAAAGATATTAAGCTTGGATTAAGTATTTTACTGATTTGTGTTTTGCTGTCTGGATTAATCGTAATGATTGTTGGGATTTTGCATTATGCAGATAGTCAGTATTGTATATTATCGAATATGACACAGCTGTTGATAAGCAAGTATCCAAATGATGAACAAAGTATAATTAAACTGATTAAAGATAATAGTGATATTTATCATAGTGTTCGGACGGATAATGATAATTATCTTTCTTTATACGGATACGAAGCTCAGGATTTTGCCAAGGGATATTTAAAGAAAATGGTTCCTATTGTTATTATGGCTACAAGTCTGGTCATAGGATTGGTATTTGTTCTATTCAATACTATGAGAAAGAGAGAAAGAGAGCGGATTGAAGTTCTTACAAGGTATCTTGAGCGATTGAATTTGGGAAGAGAAGTTACAATATTACCAAATAAAGAGGATTCTTTTTCAGGATTGCAAGATGAGATTTATAAAACAGTGACTACACTATACAAAACAAGAGAGGAAGCAGTTACAGTAAAAGAAAATTATGCAGATAACCTTGCAAACATTGCCCATCAGATGAAAACACCTCTCACGTCAATGTCTCTTATTACACAACTTTTGAAAGAGGATTTGCATGAGGAATATGTAGAACAACTTCAAAGGCAAATCGAACGGCTGACCAAATTGGAAGAGGCTTTATTGTTGCTTTCTAGAATTGATGCGGGAGTCTTAGCGTTAGAAAAAGAAAATGTTGATGTATATACGATGCTCCTTTTAGCAGTAGAAGGTTTAGAGAGATTATCAGTAGCAAAAAGTCGTGAAATCAGACTAGAAAATAGAGAAGTAGTATCCTATGTGGGTGATATGGAGTGGTCAATAGAGGCCTTTTCAAATTTGATTAAAAATTGTATGGAATACGCAAAAAGTCAAGTTACAATCGAATATACACAAAATCCCCTATATACTGAGATAAAAGTATGGGATAACGGAGAAGGTTTTGCAAAGCAGGATATTCCTCATATTTTTGAACGGTTTTATCGAGGTAGTAGAGCAAGGGATGGTGGAATTGGTATAGGACTTGCGTTAACAAAGTCGCTGATTTTAATTCAAAATGGTTGTATTGAAGCAAAAAATCTTCCGGCAAATGGCGCATGTTTTGTAGTTCGATTCTATTGTCACTAAGATGTCACTTTCCTTTGGTATGATGCCACTATATAATATTCAAAATATCGTGAGGAGGTATAATCATGGAGATTCTTAAGTGTGAAGATCTTAAGAAGGTATATGGGACTAGAGATAATCAGGTTGTAGCATTAGACAAAGTGAATTTGAGTATTGAAAAAGGAGAGTTTGTAGCAGTTGTAGGAGCTTCTGGTTCAGGGAAATCCACTCTTTTACATTTATTGGGCGGGGTGGATCAGCCAACAGAAGGAAAAGTATTTGTGGAGAATACAGATTTATCAACACTGAACCCAACATCAGCAGCAATATTTAGAAGAAGAAAAGTGGGATTGATCTATCAATTTTACAATCTGATTCCCACTCTTACAGTGAAACGTAATATTATGATGCCTATGCTTTTGGATAAAAAAAAGCCAGATAAAGAGTTTTTTGACCATGTTGTAGCATCATTAGGAATTCAGGATAAGTTAAACGCACTGCCAAGCCAGCTTTCAGGAGGGCAGCAGCAAAGAACAGCCATTGCGCGTTCTTTACTTTACCGACCTGCATTACTTTTGGCGGATGAACCAACTGGAAACCTTGATAATAAGAATTCGAGAGAGATTATAGAGATGCTTAAATTATCCAATAAGAATCTGGGACAAACGATAATAATGATTACACATGATGAAAAGATTGCATTAGAAGCAGATCGAATCATTAATATTGAAGATGGCAAAATTATTTCCGATGAGAATAGAAGGAGGTAACTTGCATGTGGAAAGAGTATTCAATCAGCTATATAAAAAATAATAAGACCACGAGTGTTTCACTTATGGTGGCAGCACTTATTTCAGCTATGTTCTTGTCTCTTATTACTAGTGTTTTCTACAATATGTGGATTGATAATATTAATCAGATTGTAACAGAAGAAGGTGACTGGCAGGCAAAAATCACGGTAAGTATTTCGGGGAAAGATAGTGAAAAAATCCAGAGCATTGCCAACGTAAAGGATGTAATAACCACGCAAACAGAAAATGGCATGGAGACTTTAGTCTATTTTTATGATATAGGAAGTATCTATGAAGATATGCCTAATATTGCAAAACTGATTGAGGTAGATGTATCAGCGATTCAGTATCATGATATGCTTTTGTCAGAGTATTTTATATTCGCTCCAGATAATGAACATCCACCTATGCTGCTTGCATTTTATGTATTTGTTATGGTTGTTGCATGCATCGCTTTAATTCTGATTATTAGAAATGCCTTTTTGGTATCTATGCAGTCCAGACTCCATCAATTAGGGATATTGCAAAGTATTGGTGCAACACCAAGACAGATTAGAATTTGTTTGTTGCAAGAAGCATTAGGTTTATGCCTTTTACCAATTATAATTGGTATAGGAGGTGGAGTAGCTTTATGCGTAGGAGGCATTCGGTTTGCGAATGGAATAGCGGGTACATACCGTGGAGAAAATGTAGCGTTTACTTATAACTTTGGATTATTCCTAATTGCGTTACTTGTTTCCATTTTTACTGTATTATGTTCTGCGTGGTTACCTGCAAGACGATTAAGTAAGATGAGTCCATTACAGGTCATTAAGGGAGAAGAAGAGAAGAGTATTCTAAGAAAAGTGAAAAGATTTCGTTTTATTTCTCATTTTTTTGGAATTGAGGGAGAGTTGGCAAGAAAATCATTATATGTAAGAAGAAAATCACTTCGTACAACAACATTGTCTTTAACACTTTCTTTTTTCGCATTTAGTATCTTCCTTTGTTTTATTACTCTATCAGGAATTAGTACAAAGTACACCTATTTCGAAAGATACAAAGATGCTTGGGATATAATGGCGACAGTAAAAAATCAAAATATAAATGATGTTGAAAATGCATTGGATATAGATGCATTAAATCAGGTAGATAGTTGCAACGTATATCAGAAGGCAATTGTCTATACTTGGCTCACAGATGATATGTTTAGCGATAATTTACAGGCGTCGGGAGGCATTTCGGCAGTTGCTGGTTCTGATGTAGCTGTAAAAGATAATAAATATCAAGTGAAAGTGCCAATTGTGATAATGGAGGATAAGAGTTTTCATAATTATTGCGAAAGTCTTGGAGTAACTCTTAGTGATACAGAACAGGGAATGGTTACGATCAACCGTATTTGGGATAATATGAATAGTAATTTCCGATATAAAAAGTATATACCTTTTATAAAAGAGCAAGATAACATGAATCTTTCGTTGTTTCAAAATACAGATGAAAGTAATGATACGGTAAAAGTACCGATTTTAGCCTTTACAGACAAAGCACCTGTATTAAGAGAAGAATATGCAAATTATGCATTGGTTCAAGTTGTGTCTGCAAGTACATGGCAGAATATGTTAGCAAACATGAGCGTAGAATTTAGGGAAACATATATCAATGTACAAACTGTAACAGAGGATGATATCAAGTCTGTTCAGACAGAAATAGAGAAGTTATTGAGTGGTAAAAACTATGAAATCGAAAATCGTGTAGAAGAAGAACAATTTAATGAAGAAACACAAAAAGGATACACTTTAATTATGGGTGGACTATGTGGTCTCTTGGCTATTATAGGATTGGCTAATGTGTTTTCAAATACATTGGGATATATATACCAAAGAAAAAGAGAATTTGCTCGTTATCTTTCCATTGGACTTTCTCCACAGGGAATTAAGAAGATATTATGCATGGAAGCTCTTATCATAGGTGGTAAACCTATTGTGATTACGATTCCTTTGACTATTGTTTTCGTACTATTTGCGGCTACAGCAAGCTACATAAATCCTATGGAATTTTTGGATAGCATGCCAGTTGTTCCGCTTTTTATATTCGCATGCATGATTTTGGGCTGTGTGGCATTGGCATATTATATCGGAGGAAGAAGGATTTGTAAGAACAATATTATTGAAACATTAAAAAATGATATACTATCATAAAATATAAGGTTATGGATAAAAAGGCTGCATAAGTATTTAGTTATACAGCCTTTCAAAATAGTTTGTGCAACGGGGATATTTATATAGAAGTCCCTACCTCAGATCAATATATGCAAAAGCCCTACGTCAAAATGTTAGCTAGATAAATTCGGGGGGAGGGTAAAGATTTGTTCAGAATAGCAATATGTGACGATGAAAAATATTTCAGGAAAGAATTAAAAAAAGCAGTGGCTGCATATATGAAGGCAGCATGTTTAGAATATGAAATAGATTTGTTTGAATCGGGTGAAGATATACTTGCTTCGGGAATTGGAGTAATAAAATACAATACTATTTTCCTGGATATTAATATGAGAAAAATTGATGGAATTCAAACCGCAAAAGAGATTCGGAAAATTAGCCCAAATACATTTATTGTTTTTATTACAGCTTATATCAATTACACATTAGAAGGCTATAAAGTAGATGCAATACGCTATATTTTAAAAGATGATGAAAATTTAAAAGAATCTTTACAAGAATGCTTAATAGCTATTCGGGATAAGATGAATTATCATATTGTTAAAAAAAATTTTTCTTTTAGAGAAGGGGAGAGGAAGGTTCTCTTAGATCATATTTTATATATTGAAAGTAGACTACACATGTTAGAATTTAATATTATGGAAAATGATATAAAAATATATACTTTATATTCGAAACTAGATGATATAGAATCTGAGATAAATAGCAATAATTTTATAAGAGTACATCAAAGTTTTTTGGTTAATATAAAATATGTAAAGGAAGTGCTGGCTAATAAATTGATATTTACAAATAATATAGAATTGCCGATAGCTAAGACTAGATATAAGAGTGTTAAGGATAATTTTATCGCTTATCTGGGGGAAATATAATGTTTAGAAATATTCAAGCAATTTTGGTAATTATCTTAGAGATATTATGTTATAAAATATATTTTGAAGTATTTGCAAAAAGAAAAGTAAGTCAAAAGTATAATATTGGAAACTTGCTATTTATCATAATGATTATACTAGATTTTTACATAGTACTTTTATTTTCAAACAGATTTATAATTAAGACAATAATTATTGTCAGCTTAAATTCGGTGATAATGCAAAGAATTTTCTTTATTAGTATAAAGAGAAGTATTATATTAACCACATTATTTCATGGACTACTGGTTGCAATAGATTATTTTGATTTAGTAATTATTAATTATTTTTTCTTGAATTTTGATAAAAGTCCTATTATTCCTTCTATAGGTGGAATGTTATTTACATTATTAGGGAAAATGATTTTTCTTTTATGTATTATTTTCTTTAAACGTTTTTATGGCTATAAATCATCCGATACATTAACAGAGCATGAGTGGGTTAAGTTTTTGTTTTGTCCAATAATAACAATCTGTTCTATAACTGCGATGATAACAAACTTCGAGAGTGTTGAGAATCAAAATCAAGCTGATATTTTATTTATAATTGCATTTGGATTAATAGGAATTAATATAGTTGTTTTTTATTTGATAAATGATATTCTTGAGAGAGGAATAAAGATAAGAAAAAATAAATTATTGGAGATACAGGTACAAAATAAATTGAATACATACTATTCAATATATGAAAATTTCAATAATCAGCGAAAAAAAGTTCATGAATATAAAAATTGGATTACTTGTATTAATGCCATGAGCAAAAAAAAGCAGTATATTGAGTTGGAATTATTCTTGGTAGAAATTAGCGATGGAATTCTAAAGGAATTGGATTTTATAGATACAAATAATACGATTGTAAATGCCATTATTAATGTAAAATACCAAGAAGCACGAGATAAAGGTATTGTTTTTGTAATGAAAATAAGTGATTTGTCTTGCATTCATATTAAAGATAATGATATTGTAATAATCTTGTCAAATTTATTGGATAATGCAATAGAAGCATCTTCTCATTGCGATATGGAAAAAATTATAAGAATGAAATTCGTTATAAGAGAACAGAATATAATTATTTCTGTAAAAAATACATATAAAAAAGAACCTAAATTTATAAATGGTATATATCAAACAATAAAGGAAGAAAATGTAGAGGAACATGGCTTAGGAATTGAGAATATTATTAATGCAATTGAGTCTTATAAGGGAAGTTATGTGATTCGTCACGGCGAAGGAATTTTTTATTTCTCTATTGTTATGCCATTATAAACGAAAAAATGGTCAAAGTATCCAATTATGCAAAATATGGTCTTTTTCTGCTTGGAATATTGTTTAGTGAATCAAAGTAGTATATCTTATACAAGTATAGCGTTTTATATCTAGAAGAATTATTAAAGGAGACTAGCAATATGAAAAATGACATGAAAAGGATAATGCTTAAAGGCATTGAAAGAGTCGCAAGAAAAGAAGTTGAAAAAATGGAAAAATCATGGCCGCCATTATGTATTGGATTGTTACATCAGCCTAAAAGACCTCAAAAAAGAAAATAATAACAAGTATTATGCTGCCATATTTTGAAGAGCCTTATACAATAAGGAATTTGGCAGCATATATTTTGCATGTATCAAAATGTGCGATTAGGACAGTGACTAAAGATAGATAAGTTGTTTGGTGTAATGGTTAATAAAATTAATGTTTGTAGGAGAATTATAGTGGTTGAAAAAATTGCAAAAGAATTAACATTTAGAATGATAAGTTCTGAAATTATAAAATCAGAAAAAAAGGATTATTATATTTATGCAATAGTGAGTATTTTTGAAAAAATCATTGTATTTGGTACAATTTTAGTTATTGGAATAGCCAATAAAATAATATTACCAACACTTGTATTTTGGGTTGGATTTATGGGATTAAGAAAACGAACAAATGGATTTCATGCAAAGAAATTTTATATGTGTTATATAGGAACAATTATAATTTATTGCATGGTCATTGTAATAGAGCCATTTTTAACAAATTACAAGTATTTAATGTACACGGTAGTAATTTTAGCTGCCTCTATTATCGTAGTTATTGGTGTAATAAACCATCCTAATATGGATTTAACAAAAGAGGAGTTTGTTGATTCAAAACGAGCTTCAAGATGGTTTGTGTTTTTAGAGATATGCATATTGGGAATGCTAATTATGTTGAAAGTCGAGCAGATATATATCAGCTATTATTCAATGGGTATCATCATATGTGCTGTACTTATGTGTATTGCAAAAGTTACAAAACAAGAAATAAAGATAAAATAAGTGGAGTCAACATCCTTTTAAGGCGTATAGGTGAAAAACTATACGCCTTAAATATTGTACTAATAGCTTTGTTAATCATTTTAATATAATTTAGTATACGCTTTTATAAAACATGAGCTTTTTCTGCTAAAAATAGTCCATTTCTGCAAAAACCCTTGTTTGAAAATCATTAATATTTATACTAAAGGAAAGGAATATAGGGTTAAATATATACGTTTCCATATGTTCCTGATGCTAATAACGCTGAATTCAAATAGGAGGTGACTATTAATGGAGAAAAAAGAAATGGTTAGTCCATCTGTAGAGGACAAAAAAGAAGAACAAAAAGATTTTCAAGAGATTAATCTTACAGACTGTGATGTGCCTATCGGATGCCCGTTTGGGTTAGATCCAGCGGAAGATGTATTTCCTAATCACCATTAGTATGTTGGTTTGGTTTAACGTAATACATAAACCCTATCACATGGCTTAGGAAATATGAGAATGAACAAAGCTGTATACAAAAATATGCAGCTTTGTTTTACAAATGATTTTGAAACAAGTTTGAACTCTCATTTGCGAGAAGTTAAGACACTCACTATTTGAAAAAAATGGTTATGATTAAGATAATGAGAATCGGAGGAATAAGATGATTCTAGATAACATACACCTTATTACTGAATTAGGTCAATATTATCTAATTGACAATTATACACAGAATATCTTGTTGATTAGCAAACGTGCATATGACGTTTTAATGGCAGTTAAGGAAAAGCAATCAATTAATCATATAAAAATTAGATTTGGAAATGATGATGTTGATGAAATATTGAGACAGTTAAATGAAATGGAGAATAGAAATATTCTTAATATGTCGCGAAATGACTTAGCCCCAAAAGCAAAGAATTTCATTGACGGAATTCCAGATAGAGAAGCGGAAGTTGTAGAAGGTGTTTTTATGATTACACAAAGATGTAATATGTCATGCAAATATTGCTACGGGGACGAAGGACAATTCGGAGCTGCTGGTATTATGAATGAGGAAATGGCTGAGAAATACTTTCGTATTTTTTTAGAACTAGGTAAAAAAAACAGAATACAAAAAGTTAAATTCCTTGGGGGTGAACCATTACTTAATTTAGATATCATGAAATTTATTATAAATTTGTGGGAAAAATGGAAGCCTTTGTACGAGGAAAAAGAACTTTATTTTTCGTTTACAACAAATGGAACACTATTTACTCCAAAATTAGTAGAGTATTTAAAAGAAAAAAATATAGGTGTAACCATAAGTTTAGATGGGCCTAAAACCATACACGATGAAAATCGTATAAGCCCCCGAAATAAATCAACATACGAGCAAATTATGGAAGGAATCAAATTACTAAATCGTTATGATGTAGGATTTACCATAAGAGCAACGGTATCTAGCAAGGCATCTTTGGACGAAGTATATCATTTTTTTAAAACAGAAAATTTTCATATAGTACATATTATTCCAGTTGATTTTCCAATTTCAAATCCAAATAAAGAATACCAATGGGGATACGATAACTACAAAGATTTAATAAAAAAAGAAATTGATATATGTAATAGAGGATGTCAGGATATTCTTAACAAAGAGGAAGATACATTTGAAGCAAAACAAATGCGGATTCAATATAATGATATAAAAATACGTCAAGGAGAATTTCCCTTTAAATGTGGAGCTGGGTGGTGGATCGTTGCATTTAGTACGGATGGATATATTTATCCCTGTCATAGATTAGTGGGAAATTCAAACTTTAGAATCGGCAATTATATAGATGGACTAGATAAAAATAAAGTTGCTGAAATTTATAGAGAATTATTAAGTGTAAGCCAAAAGTGTCATCTATGTTATGCATTTAGTAATTGCGGAGGAAGATGTTTAGCACAAAAAGTTGATGCAAATGGTAGGTATACAGAAGTAGATAAAACATTATGTGATATATACAAAGAAAAGATGCAAAAAACATTGCCACTGGTTTATAAAATACAAAGTAAAAATGATTCAACATTGTGTAAAAGAGGTTGCATATGAAAATAGATAATTTAAATTTAATTTGCTATAAAAATCAATATTTGCTGGTCGATCATTCGGTATGTAATCCGATATTACTGAGCAAACGTGCATATGAGCTATTAGTTGAGTATAACGAAGGAATAGATATTGAAAAACTTAATGAGAAATATGGAATAACTTTAGTTACAAGCATATTAGAGAAAATTAATTTGCTCAATAGAGATAGTGTAACATCCTCAAAAAAAAGTTTCTATCATAATGCAAAAAGTGCAGTAGACAAGTATCTTGCGTCTGATATCGACTTACTTGAAGGTATGATTATGGTTTCGCAGACATGTAATATGGCATGTAAATATTGTTATGGTGGAGACTCAGGTTCTTATAATGATAGAGGGCTAATGAGTAAGGAAAGAGCCAAAGAATGTTTCGAGTATCTTCTTTTAAATGGGAAAAATAGAAAATTTCAAAAAGTTGTTTTTTTTGGTGGGGAACCTTTGCTTAATATTGAAGTAATCAAATATATTATCGAATTGTGGGAACAATGGAAAACAGATTATAAAGAGAAAGAAGTATATTTTGCGTTAACAACAAATGGAATATTATTAACGGATGAATTAGTTAAATATTTTAAAGATAAAAAAGTTGGTATCACGATTAGCGTAGATGGATATAAGGAAATACATGATTATAATCGTGTGATGGCTGATGGAAGTCCTACTTTTGATAAGGTGATGAATTCCATAAATCTATTACGGAAACATTATATGCCAATATCTATAAGGTCGACAATAACCAGTGGTGCTGGTATTGACAAATTATATGACTTCTTTGAAACACAGAATTTTGATATTCATGCCTTAGCTGTTGTGGATTATCCAATGGTTAATCCTCAAAAAGAGTATCAAATGAATTTAGAAACTTATAAAAAATTTTCTGAGAAGGAGTTTGCAATAGTAAAACAAGGTTGCAGAGATATTATTTCTGAGAAGAAAAATACGTTTAGAGCTAAGCAGATGAGCATGACTTTTCATAAAACTAAATCAGATAGACCAGATTATCCATTTATATGTGGGGCGGGATGCTGGTTAGTTACTTTTGGTTTAGATGGATATATTTATCCGTGTAACCGAGTAGTAGGAAATGATAATTTTCGCATAGGGGATTTGCAAACAGGAATAGATAAAACTAAAATGGCACAATTATTAAATAATTTTTTAAGTGCAAGTAAGATGTGTGATTCATGTTGGGCAGCTTCATTATGTAAAGGTAGGTGCTTTCATCAAAAAAAGAATGACACGGGCGGATTTGAGGATCTACCATTAGAATTATGCGAGATATATAGAGAGAATTTTGCTGAATCCTTGTTATTTGCACATGAGATGAAAGAATATGTGATGAAACATAAAGATAAGATGGATGATGCAATAATTAGATTTGAGGCTTATAAAATGATGAAAGATTTTTGCGAGGAGGAACATTAATGACTAATTCTAAAGAAAATTTTAAAGTGAATTTAGGCAAAACCATTGTTATAGAAATGAATCATTTTTGTAATTTGCATTGCATTCATTGTTATGTTCCAAACGATGAAAAAGTAAATAAATCTTACATGACATATGATGATGCAAAAATTCTGTTTGATAAAATTGAAAAGTGTGGATTTAATAGATTACTTTTTACCGGGGGAGAACCACTAGCTAATCCAGATTTTAAAAAAATATATCAGGAAGCATGGGATAGAGGATTTGTTATTTCGGTTTTTACAAATGCAACCCTTTTTGATGATGAATATAAAAAATTGTTCACCACAAAAAAGCCTGATTTAATTAGAATATCATTATTTGGGGGAAGTGATGATACCTATGAAAAAGTTACAGGTGCTAGAATGTTTGAAAGTGTGTATAAAAACATTTTATATCTGCATCAACACAAAGTAGAGGTTAGGGTAAAAATACCTTTACTGCGGCAAAATATTGCGGATATTAAAGAAATACATACAGAGTTAAGGAATTTGGGGATATCGAGTAAATTAGAGGTAAGAATTTTGCCTAGATTTAATGGAGATACAGAAACTCTTAAATATCGTTTTACTCCAAAAGAAATTGTTGCACTTAATATTGATAATGAAAATGTTAGTATACAACAATATGAGAAAATGATTAATGGTCCAAAGAGAAATGTAAGAGACCTTAGTTATTGCTTATATGAATGTCAACCATTCTTAATTAGTCCTGAAAGTAATTTACACCTTTGCTTCTTTATTAGAGATAATCAGGTAAATATAAAAGAATACAGCTTTGAAGATGCTATAAAAATGTTGATAGACAAAACAGAAAGAACAAGCATGCATACTGAGCAAGTATGCGATAATTGTAAAAATCAATCTATGTGTCCGTACTGTCCGGGATGGGCGAAATTAGAGGTAGGAAGTTATAATGATTCTATTCAATTTTTATGCGATTTAGTGACTTTATATGATGAAAAGTATAAGAGCCTATTATGTACATTTGAATAAAATGTGTTTAGTAATCGGAGCAGGATATTCATAGGATACTAAGTAAAGGAAAAATTTATATTTGCATGCATCTATTTAAAGATATCGCGTTACTATTTGAGGAGGATATATGGCTACAGAATATAAATTAATAAAAAGCCATTTTACATTAGGGGTTTTGGACATTAATCAAAGCGAAAAGGATAGGAGGAAATTACCTACATATAGTTTGAATCCAGTATGGCGTTGGTTTTGGTTCCAATTAAGTAATGCAGGCATTGACGTACAGGATATAAAAATAGATTTTCAAGTTAAAAACGATGGATCATATTTTAGTACTGATTATCAATGTCTTTTAATATATATGGACCACTATATTCCGATATGGTTATTGAACTTAGTCAGCAATATTAAAAAAGAAAAACCTGAAATATTATTGATTATGTGTGGCTTTTTACCAACGCTTAAAGCGGATGAGATAAAAAGAAAAATGCCGGAAATCGATTACATATTAGAAGGTCCTTTAGAATTGGTTTTAGAGGAATTCGTCAAGAATATTTATAAATTAACTGGCAAATCTGAAATTGATACTCATATATCCGATACAATCGTTTATCCAAATAAATCTGATCTAAATATTAACACTATTAATAATGAAATTTTTATGGATTTTTCTTCAGGAATAGTACAAGCATCGGTAGGATGTCCAAGAGTATGTTCGTTTTGTAGATATAGTGCTTTTTATCATAAATATTATCCTAAAATATATCAACAATATCCAATTAGTATCGTTATAGATGAGATGAAATATTTATATGAAGAATATCGTATTCGGCACTTTCGATTTTCAGATAGCAATTTTTTGGGTTCTGGTCGATTGATTTACCAGCGAGCTAAAGAGTTAAAAGATGCAATAGAAAAGAATAATTTAAAAATTACATTTGAAATGCATTGTAGAAGTGATGGGATAAATGAAGAGGTACTAAATTGTCTTGTTTCTGCAGGATTATTATATGTAAGTATAGGAATAGAAAGCATGAGTGCTGCACAATTAGAAAGATTTGAAAAAGGTGAAACAGTTGCAGATCATTTCAATGCAATTAAATTATTCCAAAATAAAGGGGTGATAGTACAAGGATACAGTATATTAGCAGATCCACTGGTAACAAGGCAAGAGTTGATAGAAAATTTACAAGGCTTGTATGAGCTAAGTGAAAAAATATTAGTTTTAATAAATGAAAAAATGATTTTATATAGTACAACCAATTATTACAGAAAACATAAGGGAAAAATTATATCCAGCGATTACATTGAAAATACTATGAATATTATTGTTGATTATAATTTTTGCGATGACTGGTGTAACAATTATTTCTATCTAGTAGAAGATACAAGTATATGGCTTTATAAAAAAATTTTGGAAAACTATCACAATAAAGCCAAAAAGATGACGTCTTTTGAAACCTATCATAATGTTCAAAGAGCAACACAGTACCGCTTGTCAGTATTGATGGATATTGTAAATATGGATATCCCAGATATTGAAAAAATCAAAAAACTGAAGATGGAAGCATTAGAAAAAATATATACAATATGAGGTGAAGAATGAAAACAAAATGTTTATTTATTTGTCCAACAAAATATAACTATATCGATGTAAAACCAGAAAGAGTAAAGTATTCCGTTTTATCTCTAATGAGTCATATTGTAGATTTGGCGGATGTTGAACTTATTGATTTTGAAATGTTATTTGGGTATCCTCGTACAATGGAAGAAATTAAATCTTTCTTGGCATATGTAGAAAATAAGCTGATAGGATATAAAGCAGATATTATTGCCATAAGTTGCTACACATCTTACGATTATTTATCAACAATTGATATTCTTAGAATTTGTCATGAAATTTTACCACAAGCCACATTGGTTGTAGGGGGATATCATCCAACAGCAGTCCCAGAAGATTTTTTAAATGTGGATGTCCCGATAGATTTTATCATTCGTGGAGAAGGAGAAGAAGCACTTAGAGACATTATTATTCAAAATGCTAGGAATATAGATAAAGTAATAATGGGAAGACAATTAGATTTGGCTAATGAAAAACCTTTAAGATATGATTTATATCCATATAAAACAGATGAACTATATATTAGTCTTAGTAGGGGATGTTTTCATAGATGTTCTTTCTGCGTACAAAGTGATGATTTTGAAAATCAATATAGAAAAATGGATATAGAGAGACTTAAAGAAAAGATAACAAGAGCTACTGAATATTTTCCAATAAAAAGGCTATTATTCTCAGATCCGATTTTTGGAATTGACGTAAATGCTACAAATGAATTAGTAGATTTTCTGGATGAAAAATTCCCTAATTATTCTTATTGGGCAGAAACAAGAATTGATAGAACTAGTGATGAATTAATGAAATGTCTATCAAGATTAAACATTGATTTACATTTTGGAGTTGAATCTTTGGCGGAAGATACACTTTTAAATCTCATGGAAAAAACAGTGAATGCAGAACATTATAATGAGTGTTTTTTCAAGACAGTTGATTTGTGTCAGAAATACAATGTATTAGGACTTTTTGGCTTTATTATGAATTATCCAGGTGAAAAAGTTGAGAGCTATAGATATACGTTAGATCGATTATGGAAAGTAGTAAATATGTATAATGAACTAAATGTTACCTTTCATATTAATCAGTATGCATTATATCCTGGAAACAAGATCTATACACTCCGTCACGATTTGGCAAAAACCAGAGGGTTTAATTTTCCAAATGATAAGTGGTGGCATTCCTATGAACCCGATATTAGAAAAAGAAGTGAAGATTGCATTGCCTCAGATTCGTTTACAAATGTTTATGGTGAAAATATTCATTATTGGCACAAGGAAAAAAATGAGTTACAGGAATCTTTTACAGCAAAATTTAACTATAAGGCATATAAATTTTATCAAAGAAAAGAAATACAGGATTCTTTAGAAGCTTTAAAAATTTCGAGTGATACAGATAATTATGATGTTAAGTTTGATTTGAGTGCAAGATATAGAAATGCTATTTCAAAAATATTAAGATTATATAATTTGATCTTAGATGTACATAATAAAGAGTTTAAGAAAATTTTCAATAAATTCTTTGTTTATATTACATATATGTATCAAAATGAGATTTTAGCTTCTTATAATCAAGACACGAATTTGCATGATGATATGAGAAAAATTGAAGAACTGGAAGAAGTTTTAAAATCAGAATATGATCTTAATAAGAAAAATTTACAGATAGAAAAACAGGAATTTTACAATGCTTTTTTAATAGGTAAGAGATACAGAATTAGTATGGATGGAAATATTCAACAAATAAATTAAGATTTTGGGTTTGAAAAAATATTTCCATGATTATCTACAAATTATATCTTGGAGTGAAAAATGACGAAAAAAATTCTTATATTAGGAGGAACAGGAGTTTTAGGATATGCTATTTGCAAAGAACTTTTAGAACAAGGGCATATTTTATATGTTTTTAACCGAGGAACTAACAACCATAGATTGCCCCGGGATAGTATCTGGATACAAGGTGATAGAAGAAATATTTTGAACTTAGACATGCTTAGAAAAATAGATTTTAATATTATAATTGATACTATGGGTTGGTATCATGAAACCTTACCTAAAATATTTGATTTATTTTCTGATCGAATAGAGAAATATATTTTTATCAGTAGTGTGTCTGTTTATGGAGGTTCATCAACGAAGGAATTCCGTGAAGATGAAGATATATTTAGTATGCCGATTTCTGTTAATAAATCCTTATGTGAGGAAAAAAGAGCATGTGAGAAGGTATGTCAAATGTATTATTCTGAGGGATTTCCAATAACAGTAGTAAGGCTATCTCATTTAATAGGGTACAAGGGTATTATTAATAGGGAAAGACTGTTATTAAATAATTTGTTAAGAAATAAAATTATTTATATGCCAGACGGTGGTAGTGCAAGATTACAGTTTATTCATATTCATGACGTAATTGATATATGTAAGGATATTGTAGAAGATACAGCAAACAAATATCAAGCTCATTATTGCTATAATGTAACCTCGAAATATGTATGGACAATAATAGATTGGGTACAGAAATGTGCAGCATGTTTAAATGTTATAGCGAAAATGGAATACCGACCATTTAATTATAACAATAGTAATGATTTTATATACTGGCCATGTGATATTATTGTAAACAATGAAAGAATAGAAATGCTGAAAGGAAATATAAGTGAATTTTCTGATTTATGGATTCATGAGTTGATATAAGAACTGCAATACTTATGAAGATATGTGGTTCCTTTACCAAACTCAAAATGAAGAGAAAGTTTTAGAGTTTATAACATAGCCACAAAGGGGTATTAGAAAATAAGATGTTTTATTTTTTGTATGTTGTATTTAAATTTTGTATCTTCGCTTGTGGTAATTATAAATAGTTTTTAAATATAACGGAAAAGGCAAGCTTTGATAAACTAGAAAAACCGGGTTCTTTTGATACGACCATAGAAAAAATTCCGATTCTGAGAAGAGCAGGCATTGATGTTGCTATTATGACTACTGTTTCAGGCACCAATAAAGATGAAATAGAAGATATTTTAGATTTGGTTGTTGAAAATGACATAGATATCTTTGCGTTTGCAAGATACTGTCCGACCAGCTTCGATAAAGAAACCCATCTGGAGCCAATGGAATACCGGGATTTATTAGACCGATTATGGAAAAAGTTTGAGATCTATAAAGACCGCGAGACTACATTTAGTCTTAAAGATCATTTGTGGAATCTTTATCCTTATGAAAAGGGACTTTATCAGATATCGGAAGGTCTAGATAAAAATATTATGTATGATGGATGTAACTATGCAAACTGTCATATGACCATTTTACCAACAGACGGAATTTCAAAAGTATCGGAACTTGTAGGCCTGGTAGCAATTCCTATGACCTCAAAGCTGTTAAAAAAACATGGGATTATCTGTTCAACAGGACAGCTTGGCGGTAATACAAGAGAAGGATTTGATGTAATTAAGAACTTACCCAATGGAGTTTATTTAAGTTCGTTCTATAGAAATTATCCATCACAGGAAGTTATGGATGATATTTTCAAAATCATAGAGGAACATCATATAGAGCCAGTAATAGGTACTGTATTGTCATTAAATGAAAATTCGGTAGCTCACGAAATCATGGAACAAAACAAAGGAAATGGAAAAGTTATAATCCAGGTGGAAGTATAGAAACAGTGTTAAGCAAGTTTTATACCAACCGACTTCGCTATGATCTCTTCCTCAAGCCAAGAAAACCGTGGTACTAGTCTATATAGTCAATCTCTAGCAGTGTAAAACCAAATGGTTCTACAGTAAAAAATATATTTAAAGTATCTTGAGTTTCTATGTATTCTACTTTTCTTAACAAGTGGTTATTTTCTTTAAAAAGATCTAGTTGTTGTTTCGTTAAATATTCAGGGGCACCGTTTTTTAGCCAGAAATCAAAAATAGAGCCATGATTTCTAGTGAAAATGCTGGTTTCAATTTTGCAGGTAGTTCTCTTTAAGGTATTTATTGTAATGTTGAATTTTTTGTTGGGTGAAATATCAAAAATTTGATACCTATCATGGTAAGTAAGATTTGATTTATCTCCGGAAGCATATTCTTTATTAAAATGGCAGTAATTCCATAGTAAAATCTGGATTCCTATATCTGTTTTTGTAATAATATAATCGTTTCCCTTTTGAAGTATTTCGTCAGAAAGCTTATCTAATGCTTCAAATGCAAAGAAGGAAGGCTTTTTGAGACCAGATCGATTTATCATGCCAAATTTTCCTGCAAATTCATTGAATGGAATACCATCTTCATCCATAATATCAGAGAATGTCCAGTATGCTAAACTATTAATTTTATTCATATTGGCAATAATATTTTGAAGGATAAATGTAGCCATATAGGCTGTATCATGTACATAATCATCTGTGCGAGAGGAAGAATTCCATTCATTAAAATGAATTTCTGAATCTATGTAATTGTAGTGTTCTAATAGATTTTTAGTTTTTTCTATATAATTATTTAAACTATCTGGGGGAAGGATGTATTCTATCCTTTCTTTTTTTCGCTTATCAGTAATTACTTGAGTTGGATATGGATGGAAAGTAAAAAAATCTATTGGTAGGTGGTGTTTTTTACAGTAATCTAAAAAATGTAAAACAAAATCATTATTTAGAGATTCACTGGAACCAGAAGGTCCGCCGACCATTAAATTATAGTCAAATGATTTTATTGTTTCAACTGTATATTTGTAAAAGTTAAAATATTCTTCAATTGTTCCAGACCAAAAATCCTTTAAGTCTGCTTCATTCCAAATTTCAAAATACCAGGTTAAAACTTCCTTTTTACCATATCGCTTGATAATATGACTCATAAAGGCCTTTATAAGTGAAATCCAATCCGACTCAGACTTTGGAGGTGATACATTTCCTTTATAAAAAAAGATCGAATTATCATTTGTCTTAATTTGTGAGGGCATAAATCCAATTTCAATATAGGGTTTACAATTTTTAGATAGTAGATAGTCAAAAATTTCATCTATGAAAAAAAAGTTGTAAAACAATTCCTCTTTTTTTGTTGTAATAATTCCAATTTCATCGTTAAAAATTCCATGAAAGCGTATGCTTTCAAAATGAAAAACTTCTTGTACTAATTCAAAATGTTCCCGAAATCTTGCCTTTAAAATATCATGTGCTCTACCAGTACAAGTAGTTAATTTGTAATACTTATCATATTTTTGTATCGGAGCAGTGATATCTACTATAATTTCTTTTTCATCTATAATGGCTGGGATTTCAACTTTTTGGTTGGTATTTAACACTGAAGATAAAAATTCCTTTTCATTTGCTTTTATATAATCATTATATGTAACATAAGTACCAACAGTTGTTTGTAATACTTCAGTATTTTGTTGTAAATGTAATTGATCAATTGGTTTAGTGACATTTCCTTTTCTGAATTCACTTGGAGGACAGCCCATATATTTGCTGAATAAACGATTAAAGGTTTTACTATTAGTAAATCCATGTCGGAGATAAATATCAGTTATAGAATCTTGTGTGGTTAGTAAATCAGTTTGTATTTTACTAATGCGATAATTATTCAAATAGTTCAAAAAGGTGGTGTTTGTATATTGTTTAAAACAATGGGATAAATAGTAGGCACTAAGATTTTCTACTTCTGCCAAATCTGTAATAGAGATATCCTCGGTGTAGTTTGCTTCAATAAATTTAAAAATTGTTTTTATTCGATTAATGTTTACTAGAGAATTATTATTATCAATGCTATCTCTTGCTATCTGACAGTTTTGCAAACAGGAAATAATATTGCCACAAGATAAGCTAATCTGTGATCTGTAATTATTTTTTTTATTCTCTAAAATTTTTGTTATTATTTGAGAATACTCAAATAAATCTTTTGTATGGGGAAAGTAAAACTTAGAATCAATATGACTACTTAGTACATTACTATAGTAAATAAGGTTAATATCAATATTAAGGTTCTTAAAAAAAAGAGAATTAATTTGCAAAAGTAAGTATTTTGATTTCCTTTCTGTATCACTAATACAGGAATGCAGTTGTTCACTGTTAATAACTGCAATTTCTCCTTCACTTACAATGTGGTTTTCACCATCTACAGAAAAATTCAGTTTGCCGGATATTATAAAAATTAATTCGATTTCGTTGTGCCAATGAACAATTGCTTCAATATAATTCATTGCAGAATAAGTTACAAGCATACCATTTTCAAATTTGACCAACTCATATTTTGCTATCATTTGTTTGTCTCCTTAATGACTAAATTTATCGGGTCCCAACCCATATTATTATACAATATAGTTAGGAAATACTCAACAAAATAACTAAAAGTGAGAAATGTGACACTTGAAATTTAGAAAAATGAGGACAATAAATTAAAATTTTTAAATTCAAACAATTAATGAGGATAATTATAGGGAAATTGACACGACAATCTTCAGCGAAAAATCATATAATTAAAACATCAAAAAAACAAAGTTACATTATGGGAGGTAAAGTATTATGAAAAAAAGAGCTAAGATAATATCCTTAATTTTGGCAACCGCATTAGTTGCTACGACTCTTATTGGATGTGGTAAAAGCGATAAAGCAGCAAACGCACCAAAAGAAGACAAGACTGAGCAAACAAGTAATACGAATGAAGCAACAGCAGATGGTGGTAGTGAATTAAGTGGAGAATTATCTGTATTTACATGGGCATGGGGAACAAGTGATGATCAGAAAATTCTTGATGTTTTAGAATCCACTTTTAAAGAAAAGTATCCAAATGTTAAGTTGACACAAGTTATGATTCCACCAACTGAAATTGATAAGAAACTGGATGCAGCTTTGACTGCAGGAAATGCAGCAGATGTTCTTATGATGTCACCCGATTGGTTTGGGCTTCGTTCAAAGTATTTTGAAGATTTAGCACCATATTGGGAGAAAACAGGTCTTAAGCAGGAAGAAGTCTTTGTATCTGGACAATTTGAATCTTGTTATAACGCAGAAGGTAAACTTGAAGCTCTACCAATGAATGCTAATTCTGTTGTAATGGCATATAATGAAGATTTACTTGCAGCAAACGGTATAGAAGTACCAACGGCAGATTGGACATGGGATGATTTTATGTCTATTTGTAAGAAAGTGGCAAGCGGAGAAGGAAATGATAGAATATACGGTGCAAATAATAACTGGATTATCAAAAATTTAGCACCATATATGTATGATGGACAAGCATACTCAGATGATTTGAAAGCAGTAAGTTTCCAGGAAGAATATTCTGTGAAAGGATTACAGGCAGTTAGCGATTTGATTAACATAGATAATGCAATTCCAAACGGTTCTCTTGAAAAAACCATCCCTTCCGTTCAGTTGTTTGCTTCTGGTAAATGCGCATTTTATTTCTTGCCAGGTTGGGAAGCACAGACAATTGGAGAAAAAGTTGGAGACAATTTTAAATTTAATTTAGTTACATTACCTAAAACACCAAGTGGCAAAAGTACTGGTATGAGTTTTATTACAGGTCTTGCAGTAAATAATGCTTCTAAGCAAAAAGATCTTGCATGGGAATATGTATTAAATGCTTCAACCAATCAAAAAGTTCAGGATGTAGTTGCTGGGTTATGTGGTCCGGCAGGCAAAGTATCAGCTGAAAATATTTATGCAAAAGTTTCAGTGGGCGATTCTACTACACAACAGGTATTGGTTGATGGATTTGCCGGTGTACCTCTTAATATTTGGGGTGGCGCATTAACAAAAATTGGAGATGAATTTACTAGATGTTGGGAAGATATTACACTCAATAAAGCAGATGCAGCAACTTCGACACAAAAGTATGCAGTAACAGCACAGCAATATATGGATGACGCGAATAATAAAAAATAATCAAAAGTAAAGGTTCAGTCCTTACTTATCTGAGTAAGGACTGAATTATTATTTAGGGGGATGATGAAGATGCAGCATAAAAGAAAAAGAGTTAATATAAAAAAAGCAGAGGCAAGAAAATTTTACCTATATATTTCTCCTTGGATTATCGGCTTCGTGGTATTTATGCTATATCCTATGTTCTATTCTTTTGCGTTATCGTTTACCAATTCTGATATTTCTGGTCATGGTGATTTTGTTGGTCTTGGTAATTACGTAAGAGCTTTTAGTCAGGATACTCTATTTTTTAAATCGTTATTTAATACATTTTTTTACTCCTTTATTTCGGTTCCATTATGTTTAGTATTTGCGTTTTTCATAGCGTTGATATTAAATCAGAAAATAAAAGGAATTGGTTTTTTCCGAACTTGTTTTTTTATTCCTTATATTACATCGGGATTAGCAGTTACAATATTGTGGGGTTGGATGTTTAATCCACAGTTTGGGTTAATTAATTATGCACTTGCAATATTTGGAATTGAGGGGCCAGGATGGCTGACAGATGCTGCTTGGTCGAAACCGGCTCTGATTATCATGAGTATGTGGAGTGTAGGTAATTCAATTATTATATTTTTGGCAGGTTTACAGGATATTCCAAGAGATACTATAGAAAGTGCAAAAATGGATGGTGCTGGATTTTTTAGAATTCTGTTTAAGATTCAGATTCCGCTTGTAACATCAACGATTTTCTTTAATTTACTGATGGGAATTATTTTTTCACTTCAAATGTTTATGCCAGCATATGTACTTACATCGGGTGGTCCTAATGACTCTACCTATATGTATATGCTACATTTGTATAATTCTACATTCCGGTATTATGAAATGGGATATGGTTCAACACTTGCATGGATTATTTTTGTAATTATATTGACAATAACTCTTGTAATAAATAAGACATCCAAGCGCTGGGTTTATTATAATAATGATTGAGGAGGGTGAATTATGGCTGGTGAGAATCCCCAAAATATTAAAAAGGTATTTTCAAAAATATTAAGTTATGTGTTTTTAATACTATTTATAATTATGTTTATTTTTCCATTTATATGGATGGTTAGTACATCACTCAAATATCCTGCAGATGTATATAAAATTCCGTTGGAAATATTTCCAAGAAGAATTACCTTAGATAATTTTATAAAAGGATGGAAGTATGCTGATTTTGGAAGATATACTGTGAATACTATAACTATTACAATTCTGGCTGTTTGTGGAACATTGATTTCTTCATCTTTGGTTGGATATGGGTTTGCTAGATTTAAAGCACGTGCAAGTGAAGTATTGTTTTTAGTCGTTTTGGCAACTATGATGATACCATCGCAAGTAACTTTAATACCTACTTATCTTTTATTTGCAAAGCTTCATTGGTTGGATACTTTTTTACCATTGATTGTACCAGCTTGGTTTGGTGGTGGTGCCTTTAATATATTCCTAATGAGACAGTTTTTTAAAGGAATTCCAAAAGAACTTGATGAAGCTGCATACATTGATGGTGCTAATTCTTTCCAGATATATGTAAAAATATTATTACCAGCAGTAAAACCTGCATTGCTTACTGTAGGACTAATGTCTATCACATATAATTGGAATGATTTTTTTAACCCATTGATTTATCTACAGACAGATACTAAGTTTACACTTGCTTTAGGATTGCAGTTTTTTCAAACTTTACATGGATCGACCGATATTCAGATGCTGATGGCAGTTTCTTTATTGACATTGCTGCCGGTCCTATTACTTTTTTTTGTAGCGCAAAAACATTTTATAGAAGGCATTGTAATGTCTGGAATTAAAGGATAAGTTAAGGAGAAAATAAATATGATATACAAAAATCCTGTAATTAGTGGATTTAATCCGGACCCAAGTATTTGCAAAGTGGGAGAAGATTTTTATCTAGTGACATCAAGTTTTGAATATTTTCCGGGAGTACCAATATATCACAGCAAAAATCTAGTAAATTGGGAGGTAATTAATTATTGTTTAACAGATGAGGAACAGTTAAAACTTGATAATTGTAGGTGTTCGGGAGGGATTTTTGCACCGACTATCCGTTATCATGATGGAATCTTCTATATGACTACGACAAATATAACGGATAAAGGAAATTTTATTGTTACGACCAAAGACATTTATGGTAAGTGGTCAAAACCAGTATGGATTGATCAAGGAGGAATTGATCCATCGCTTTTATTTGATGAGGGAAGAGTATATTTTACTTCCGCGATGTCGGATAGCTTGGGAAAGCCTGCTATTGTATCCTGTGAAATTGATCCAAAGACGGGAAAGAAATTAGCGAATACTAAGGTTATTAGTTATGGAACTGGTGGTAGATTTTGCGAGGGCCCTCATATCTATAAAATCGGCAATTACTTTTATTTGTTGACGGCAGAAGGTGGAACAGAATATGGTCACATGGTTTCTATTCAGAGAGGTGATTCTGCTTATGGACCTTTTGAAATATGTCCAAATAATCCAATTCTATCTCATAAGGATTCCACCTATCAGGAAATACAGGCAACAGGGCATTCGGATTTGGTAGAAGATGAGAATGGTAATTGGTGGCTGATAAATTTGGGAATACGTCAGGCTGGAGAAGTAATGTTACATAATCTTGGAAGAGAGACTTTCGTATCGCAGGTAACATGGAATAAGGAAGGATGGCCGACGGTTGGAAATGGTGGCACTATTTCACTTGAAATGGATGCGCAATTACCAGGTATCGTGGAACATAAAAATAATAGATTTTTGGATGATTTTCAAACAAAAATAATTGATTTAAATTGGAATTATGTAAGAAATCCAGTTTTTATGAATTATGAAACAGGAAATGGACTAACCTTACATGGAGATAGTGAAACATTAAGTGATTATCATCCGACATTTTTAGGTATCCGACAAAAAGAGTTCATTTTACGAGCACAGGCAAAGGTCAGTGTACTTTCAAACACTGGTTATGCAGGGGTTACTGCTTTTTATAACAAAAATTATCATTATGATTTGTATTTGGAAGCTTGTGGAGTAGAACAGTATGTTATATTATCAAAATCGGTACATGATTTTACTGCTGTGGATCAAAAAATCAAAATCCAGAAAAGTGAATGCATAGAGTTCATGATTGAAACAGGAACTGAGGAATACAAATTTTACTACAAAATATCCGATGAATGGATATATGTCGGAAAAGCTGCAACAGCCGGAATTTGCACAGAGGGAACTATGTCGATGACTTTTACCGGAACCTTTTTAGGGGTCTTTGCTGTGGCGACAGATGCAAAATTTTCATATTTTAAAGTAGATGACATGCAAAGATAAGCAACATGACGAATACGTCTGATGCACAAAAGCTGAGAGATAATCAATATGAATTTGCTTATGGAATTTGAGCTACATGAAAAAAATAATAAATAAAAGTTTGATACAACAGCCTGCCATATAGTATAATAAGTCCATACATGTGTATTGACTTACGATTCCTGTAAAGTAGGTTGTTTTCTTTTCTTGATAGGAGCCTGCAAATGGGGAAATAATTAAACAGAAAAGAACTGGGCACAGGAATTATGTAAAGAAAAGATATAAGGATTATTCAATGGTATAAAAGGAGTAATATGGACATAATTAATAATCAAAATTATATTACAAACAAGCAGATAACTAAGTTGATTAAGCTATTAGGTAATAAGTACACTCCGTTAAAGTTAATCATATATGAAAACAGAAAGGATTTATTTAGAATATTCAGAAATCACACATTGATTATATCAATCATGATTTTATTAAGTCCTACAGTATGGTTAGGAAAACTTGAAGGCTTATATTATCCTGATAGTGATACGGTATTTATATTTATTTTCTGAAAATGATGATGGAGACGATAAGCAGAGTAAGCAATTATATTCTATTCATGCATTAACTCATGAAGTGAGACACAGGTGGCAGATCAGAAATAATTACGCAGGAGATGAGGAAATAGATGCGGATGAATTTGCAACTAAGTTTGTAAATCAGAATAGTAAAATAATTAAAAAGATAATGAATTGGGATGATGAATGGGAGGTTGAGGAAGAAGACTGAACAATAGGATTCGATAACATTTGAAGGGCATTACTATAAAAGGTAGTGCTTTTTTTACTGCTTAAGGAGGAGTTTAATTATCTTAAGATTAACAATAATAAAGTCAAATATAAAACATGATATAGTCAGATAATGAATATACGAGCACTAATATTTAGTTTAGTATTATTGAGGGATAATCTGAAGTGCAAAAAAGAGAACCGTTGGTGGTTTACGAGAGTACTTAAGAAAAATTTCCAGAGGGGTATTGTTTATGCCTACGACAAAACGAAGATATATGCGTCATTATTCATAAGTCAATTTATTTCGGACTTTCGACTCCCGAATCAATCTAAATAGTATATATTTTTATAGGAGGTTTTTATGGTTTATAATAATATTGAGTTTCATAATGTGGATCATCTGGAAACAGTTGAGGAAATGAGCGGTTTGCGCTTGGAACGTTTTCCAAAAGAACTTAGAAAGTTATTAGGAATACCAACCAATTACAATGGACGTTTTCGTGCAGAACGTCCTCATGGATGCGAGCTGCGTTTCGTAACGGAGGCAGAATACTTCGATATAGCATTCACAGCAGTAGAGGCAGATATTGATCTTATCTTATATTATGGGGATATGATGCACTCAAAACATACTTTAAAATCGGGAATCACCTCGGTTCTTCACATTACTGACCCTGAGATTTATGGGATAATAGATAAGACACAGCTACCGAAAGGACAGTTTGCACCAAATGTATGGCGTGTTCTTTTTGGCATGAATGGGTATGTTTATTTTAATTATCTTGACACCTTTGGATACGAATATCGATCACCAAAACAGGAGGAGAAGCCAAATACTTTGTGGGCGGCTTACGGTTCGTCCATTACGTGTGGAAGTGTGACCTCATTATATTCTAACTGTTATATTAATCAGGCAGCATTACGCTTGGGTTATGATGTTTTGAATAAAGGGCTGTCTGGCTCCTGCCTTTGTGAGGAGGTTGTTGCTGACTATCTGGCAGGCTTAGAGGTAGATATTCTCACATTAGAAATTGGTGTTAATATGGTGATGTTTTTTGAGGAAGAAGAATTTAGAAACAGAATAGAGTATCTTCTTAAAAAGGTGCAGGAAAGTTCAGCAAAATCGATCTATGTGATTGATATGTTTCCTAATAAAGGATTAATAGCAAATGATCACAATTCAAAATATTATGTTAATTATAGAGCATTTAAAACCATTGTACGTGAATTAATAGAGCAAGTTACGGATAAGAGGATGATTTCCATTCATGGTGAGGATATCCTAAAAGATATTACATATTTAAGTATTGATTTACTTCATCCGTCGGATAATGGACATATCAAAATGGGAGAAAATCTAGCAGAGTTGATACGGAATGCAGAAAATAATGTTGAGAACAAGGAGAAAAAAGATGGAAAATTATGATGTGATTGTAGTAGGCGGAGGCCCTTCAGGAGTCGCGGCGGCGGTAGCAGCAGCTAGAAATGGCAGTGAAGTATTATTGATTGAAAAGGAAGCGTATTTAGGTGGTATGGCAACAAATGCATCCGTACCGGCATTTGGACCTTTTACGGATGGACAAACCGGATTGATTGGTGGAATTGGAAGAGAGATATTGGAAGAACTTAAGAAGGTAAGTTTCATCAGTCCATTTTTTGATCATAAACCGGACAGAATTAAAGGAATTGACTGGCTGCCTATTGATGCAGAAGCACTAAAGCTTGTACTAGATAAGATTGTGACAGAAAGTGGATGTCATGTTCTTTTCCATACTTCTGTAATAGGAACGGATTGTCAGGACGGAACGATAAAGTCTGTAACGATATATAATAAAAGCGGTGTGCAAACCATTTATGCAGATTATTTTATAGATTGTTCAGGGGATGCAGACTTAGCTGCTATGTCAGGTGCTGCTTTTGAATATGGAGATGAGTTGGGAAGAGTACAGGCTGGTACTCTTTGCTTTAAAATTGCTAACTTTGATACGAGACGATTTATGGAATATGCAAAAGAAGTAGGAGAAGATGGAAATCTTTCGGTTGCTACAGGTAGAGCCAAGGAAGCAGGAGAATTCCCTTGTGGAGAGCGTACTGTTGCAGGAATTGCTTTACAAGCAGATGGAATGGCGGGGCTTAATTTTGGTCATGTTTATGATCTAAAGCCCTTGGATGCCAAAGATTTGACAAGAGCAGAGATAGAAGCACGTTCCAAATTACCTGAGTTAATGCAATTCATAAGAAAATATGTTCCAGGAGCGGAGAAGGCAGTACTTGCAGGCAGTGGTCCTAATATTGGTCTCCGAGAGTCTAGAAGGGTGACTGGAGAATATCGACTGACTTCAGAAGATTATTATAATAGGGCAGATTACGAGGATAGTATTGCATATTATTCCTATCCAATTGATATGCATGCAACAGTATGGGAAGAGGCTGGGAATAATCAAAAACTATATCAGACTTCCAAATATAAAATTGGCGAAGCTTATGGAATACCATATCGATGCTTGGTTCCTAAGATGATAAACAATCTGCTAGTAGCAGGTAGAACAATCAGTTGCGACCGTGTAATGATGGCGACCGTAAGATTGATGCCACCATCTTTTGCAACGGGGCAGGCAGCGGGAACAGCTGCAGCCTTATGTAAGAGTAAAATTGTAAACTTTAAGAATATAGAGGTAAAGAAACTACAACAGATTTTACGTGATCAAGGAGTTTATCTAAAATAGTACGATGAACATGCTATAGGGTCATTTTTTGAACATAGGTAAGTCATATAGTGAATTGATATTTTTCTTGCGTTAGGCTAAAATTGAATTATCAAAAAAGGAGGGTTTATTTATGAAAAAGTACAAAAAGTTATTAGCACTAGGTTTATCTTTAACGATGACACTTACACTTTTAATGGGGTGTAGCAGTAAAGGCAATACTACGGATGCAACACCAACTGCTGATGATACATCAGCAACAACAGAAACAACACAACCAACTGAGGCAGCAGCATCGGGGGAAAAAACTGTTATAACAGTTTGGACAAAAGATAGACATGATGCTGAGTTCCAACAAGCAAAGGTTGATGAGTTTAATGCAACCAATACAGATAACATTGAAATTAAGTATGAAATTTACTCTGATAACTATGTTCAAGCTGTTGATATGGCATTCCAAAGTGGGGAAGCACCTGATATTTTTGTATATCAGGAACAAATGTTTGCAAACTATGTAAATGCAGGAAAGTATGCAGATTTGACTCCATTTATGGATGATACATTTAAAGCAACATTTGCTGAAAATATGATGGATGGCTTAAATGTTATTGACGGTAAATGCTATTATGTACCAACAGCAGCTACGACATGCCGTTTATTCTATAACAAGGATATCTTTGCAAGACTTGGAATTACAAATCCACCAACAACTTTAGAGGAAATGGTAGAAATTTCAAAGAAAATAACCACTGAATTATCTGGTGAGGGTATCTACGGTTTTGCAGCAAATATGAAGAGTCCAAGTTCTGCGCTTAACCGTTCTATGACTCAAATGATTCAAAGAGGATTAGGAATTCATACTGGTTTTGACTTTGCAAAGGGAGAATTTGATTTTAACGGTTATGGCGACGTTATTGCTGCTTGGAAAGAATTAATGTCAGCTGAGAGCGCATTCCCAGGAAGCGAATCTTTAGATATTGATCCACTTAGAACACAGTTTGCAGCAGGTAAGATTGGTATGTATATGTCATATACACATGCAGAACCTGGCGTATATGAGAATCAATTCCCAATGGAACAAGAATGGGGCTGCGTACAGATTCCTACAGTTGGTGGTAATGTAGTTGGTGCACAGAACTATACAGCAAATAATGGTTATTTATTTAATGCAGCTAGCGAAAATTTAGACGCAGCATGGAAGGTATATACAGCAGTATTTGCAGATGTTGATAATTTAGCTGAATATTATTCTGCAGGACTTGGTATTTCTATCGTTCCATCAGTAATAGAGAAAGCAACACCAAAGCAGACCTATGTTGACAATCCAGATTTATTAATTAGTGGAACAGATAAGATTTGGCCTAAAACTCCACTTGAATTAAACGTAGATGCAGTTGTTGTAGAAGGACAGGATATGTATAATACCTTTGCTGCAATGATATTAAGCGATTTGGATATTCAATCTGGACTACAAGATTTAACAGATAGATACAATGCAGCATATCGTGCAGGTATTGAAGAAGGAATTGGTAAAGAAGTCAAAATTGAAAACTTTGATCCAATGAATCCATAAATAATATTATATTTATAATTATAATAAGAATTTATCTACAGTTTAGAAAACAAACATATATAAAGAGATAAAAAGTAGAGTTGTCTTGATGCTAGTTTGAGACAACTCGTACTTTTTAAAGAAAGGAAGGGGTAGCTGTGAAGTCAAATATTAAGACAACAATTTCACCCATAAAGAGAAAGAGATATATAATAGAAAATTTACGGTCCTACAGTTTACTGCTCCCAAATCTAATTCTGTTCATCGCATTTTCAATTTATCCGGTTTGCTGGACTCTAAAGTACGTATTTTATAGGTATGGTGGATATGGTTCATCTTTACCGAAGTTTGTAGGTTTAGATAATATTATGCGGGTTTTTAGGGATGAAGTTTATTGGAAGTCTGTTGTCAATACATTGGTATATGGAGGAGCAAAAGTCCTTTTTACGATACCACTTGCATTTTTCCTTGCATTACTTTTAAACAAGAAGAGGAAGGGAAATAACATCTTTCAGAGTATTATATTTATACCGACAATAATGAGTTCTGCCGTAATGGGTTTAGTATTTTATTTATTATTTAACGTATATAATGGTCAGATTAATCAAATTCTTCTTGCCACGAACATAATCAGTAAACCAATTAACTGGTTGGGCAAGGATACTGCTATGAAAACGCTAGTTATTACAGCAGTCTGGGGCGGTATCGGTAATTATATGGTTTATTTTATTGCTGGTCTTCAACAGATTTCGGAGGATGCATTAGAAAGTGCACGAATTGATGGAGCGAACAAGCTACAAACAATTTTGTATATTACCTTACCAATGCTTGGACCGATTCTAAAGATTATATTAATGTTGTCAATTACAGCAGCATTTTCAGATATGAGTAATGTTATGGTATTAACGGAGGGTGGCCCAACTAATTCTACAATGGTTATGGCGTTATATGGTTATCAGTTCTTCTTCCCAATATCAGCAGCTAGTATCGTGACACCACAGTATGGATATGGTGCGGCTGTCAGTTTAATATCAGCTATTATCGCTGGTATGTTTACTGTTGGATATTTATTAGTTTCAAAAAAATTAGATGATATTTATTAGGAGGGTGGGTGCTAAAGATGAGTAAACAAAAACGATTTGTCCTCTTTTTCATAACATATCTATTCATTGGAATCATGGTTGTATACACAATTTATCCAATTATATATGCAGTGTTAGGTTCGTTTAAAACCAATAGTGAATTAACGCAAGGAGGAAGTTTTTTACCAAAAGTATGGAATTTTAAAAATTACTATCAGGCTTTCGTTCAGGCTGATTTTGCAAGGTATACTTTAAACAGTATCATAGTCAGTGTATCAGTAATGATAGTTGCTACTATTACATCTGCACTAGCCGGTTTTACGTTTGCAAGAAGAGACTTTGTGTTTAAGAAATTAATCGTATCAATGTATATAGGTCTGATGTTTATTGCACTTGGATCAGTAACATTATATCCAATTTATGCAATGCTTACTAAGTTCCATCTGAATAAATCGGTAGTAGGACTTATTCTAGCACTCGTAGGGGGGCAGGCTTCCAACGTTATGCTTATTATGGGATTTGTAAAAAGTCTTCCAAAAGAATTAGATGAAGCAGCAACGATTGACGGTTGTACTATATATGGAATTTTCTTCCGTATTATACTGCCGCTTATAAGGCCAATACTAGCAGTTGTGGCTTTATTCTCCTTCCGACATGCATGGAATGATTATATTACAACTCTTATTATGAGTATTTCATTGCCTAGACTTCGTACCTTAACAGTTGCGGTAGTTCAACTTAAATATTCTGCAAATGCAGCAGCAGAATGGCATATTATGTTGGCGGGTGCTTCTATTGCGATTATTCCGATTTTGATTTTATACTTATTCTGCAACAAGCAATTCATCGGAGGCTTAACAGCTGGTGCGGTAAAAGGCTAAAGACTTTAATAATTCGATATGCTATAATTACCTTGTACGGAGATTGCAAAGCATAATGACATCTCCGAGGGAGGAAATGCATGAGAAATAAGATTATGAATGCTAAGTTTAGTACAAAAATTACAATGCTTTTTTTAACACTTTTGTTTTTAAATAGTTCAGTTGCAGGAGCACTATATTATAATTATGCCTATAAGGACACTCTGAATAATTTTTACCAAAGCTCGGAAGATATTGTATCTCAGATGAATGTTCATATATATAGCCGAATTAGAGGAATTACTAGTCGTGTTTATGCATTAAACAATAACTTGTCTTTCATAACACCGATGACTGATTTCTTGTCATCTCCAGAGACACAAAATTATGCAGAATTGTTAACAAATGTAGCAGACTCAATTAGCGAATTACAAAACAGTGATGATTATATTAGTTCAGTGTACATTTACACAAAGTATGCTTCCTTTGATAATTTTGTAAAAATCAAAAAGCATGATGTATCTTTTGAGGACACTAATTTATACAAATATTTCGGAAATAATCCCGATAAGATGATTGGCTGGTTTCCAGCCATGGAAAGTCCAGTTTTTAAGGGTTCGGAGATTGTAATTCCAGTAGTTTATAAATCGAGGTTAGTACATCAAGATATATTTACAGTAGTAAGTATTCAGCAATCCAAAATTATCAGTTATCTTGAGGAAACATATAATTCCTATGATAGGATATTTATTGTTGATAGAAATGGAAAGAATATTGCTAATTTTGGTGAAGAAGAGAGCAATATACTTTCTACTCTGGATGATGAAACATTGGAAGAGGGAAATACAGTATGTAAGCATATAACGTATCAGAATAAAAAATATTTAGCTACTTATACTGTGATGAAAGGAACCGGATGGCAGATTTGTGCGTTGAAATCAACGGAATCTCTGTTGGGTAACCTTTCAGAACTTCGCCTTTTTATTTTGATAGTATTATGTGTTAGCTTTCTACTCTGTCTGATCATGGTAATCATCTTAGTGAGAATGCTAACGGGACCATTAGGGCAGTTAGTCCACATTATGGATAAAGCGATTAAAAAGGAGTTTCATGTACAATTTGATTATCCTTATGAGGATGAAGTAGGTAATTTGGCTAAGAGTTTCAATTATATGGTGTGTGAAATTGATGCATTGGTAACGGAATTGAATGTAAATATTGAGGCACTTGAACAAGAAAAGGAAAATGTAAAGTTGGTGCAGGCACAAAAGCGTAAAGCAGAGCTTCGTGCATTGCAGGCACAAATTAACCCACATTTTTTATACAATACATTAAATGCGATTACATGGCAGGCAGCAGATCAAGGAGCCAAAGAAATTAGTATTTTATCGAATTCCTTAGGAAAGTTCTTCCGGATCAGTCTAAGCAAAGGGAAAGAAATCATTACCATTCAGGAAGAACTAGAACATGTTTGCAATTATTTGGAGATTCAAAAAATACGATATAAGTCTAGAATTAACTATGAAGTTTCAGTCCCTGAGGATATAAGAAAAATGTATATCATTAAATTAGTACTTCAACCTTTGGTTGAAAATGCACTTTATCATGGCATTAAGATGAAAGAAACTTCAGGAACGATAAAAATAACAGCTTCGAAACAAGAGCAGAGTTTAGGAATAACGGCGATTAAAATTAGTGTGGAAGATGACGGGCAAGGCATAAGTAAAAAACAATTAGAAGTATTAAACGATGGTTTGAGTCAGGGCATTGTAGACAGCTCCACAGGTTATGGAATCTACAATGTGAATGAACGTTTGAAACTTTATTATGGTGATGCGTATGGATTGACACTAGAAAGTAAAATCTCAGAATGGACAAAATCAACCATTGTTATACCTGTACAAATAACAGGAGGTGAGACCTGATATGTATCGTATTATCGTAGCAGATGATGAAGAATATGTAAGGGATTTGCTAGTAAAAAGTATTAATCAGTCACAAACACAATTCGAGGTCGTAGGAGTTGCCTCGAATGGATCTGAAGCAATTGACTTAGTGAAGGAATTAAAACCTGATGTCATAATTACAGATATTTGCATGCCCATATTAAGTGGGTTAGAGTTAATTAAGATGGTGAATGAATTAAATCAGAGTATCAAAACAATTATTATCAGTGGTTATGATGAATTCTCTTATGCAAAAACTGCGATGACCTTGGGTGTTACGGAATATCTTTTAAAACCTTTTTTACCGGATGAGGTATTTACTGTGTTAAGTAGAATAAAGGAGGAACTTGAGAATCAAGCGAACCTTTTACAAAACATGGAGAAAATGCAGAATCAGATTGAAGAGAACTTAGCACATGAGCAAGAACGCTATTTGTTACAGGTTCTTCAGAATACGATCCCTGAAGATATTATGTTAGAAGAAGGCAAGAGGGTGCATCTTGATTTATCCGCAGAGTTTTATTGTGTTGGAGTAATGAAGATTCCATTGACCCAGAATAATCAACAATTAGATAAACAAAATTATAAAAAAATGGAAGAATTGTTAATGATAGTAAAGGATGAATATCTAAATTCCAATATTAAATCATATGTAATAAGTGAAAACAAAAACCATATCATTATGGTTTTTTGTGGAAACTATATGAATCAGATGCTATTTCATAAAAATATACAAGATGGCATTAATAAAATCAATGATAGCATGGAGCGTTACTATAATCTTAATTTATGGTGTGCACTTGGGAATGCCTACAAAGATTGGAAACAGATTTCAGATTCCTATAAGGAAGCTATGATGGTTTGGAAAGGTTTTTTACACCAGACAGACTGTACCTTACTCTATGAGGATTATCAAAAAAGGGGACTGGCTTCGGATATTACAACCATGCAAAGACCTCAGGAATTGGAGAAAACTTTGCTTCTAAATATACAGATGGACCGTAAAGAAAAGGCCTTTGAGGTTTTAAATGAAATATTAGAGTATTATGCCACTTTTCGCGCTGATATGATGGAATTCGTTAGTATTTCCTTAGTTGATTTAGTATTTTCCATATCCAATGCACTTATGAAGGCTAGTGGAGATATCAAGGTATGGGAAGATGAAGGTATCATTGATTATCTAAAGAAACACTTTTCCTATGGTAGTCTGATGGAAGTCAAGGTAGTGTTAAAGGAATATATTGTAAGGTGTTGCGACCAGTTTGCAATTATTAATAAGAACCAGGGAGATAAAATCGTTCATAATGTGAAAATATTGATTGAACAGAATATAGATAATGAAGAATTTAATTTAGAGAATGTCTCGATGCAATTATTCTTTAGTCATAATTATGTACGTCAGATTTTTAAGCAAAAAACCGGAGAAAGCTTCGTTGAATATCTAAGCAGGAGACGTATGGAAATAGCCGGAGAATTACTTAAGAATCCAACCCTAAAAATACAAGAGATAGCGAACAAAACAGGTTATAGTAATCAAAGATATTTTGCAAGCTGCTTTAAGAAATTCTATAATTGTACACCTACAGAATATCGAGAAAAATAAAGAAAATCTTGAATAAATAATAGATGGTTCGGGTGTCAAAAGCCCTTCATAACAGAAATAATGAATATATATGCGGCGATATAACACAGCCTAAATTGGGCTTTTGACACCCGAACCATAGATAATAAAAATCATACATGTGGAGGTAGAAGAATGGGAACAATGTTGCCAAAATTGAAATCAAGCAGTGTAATTAATAGATATAATGGTGGTGAGCCTGTACTTAGTAAGAAAGACATTCCGTTTGATGCGGATTGTATATTCAATGCGGGCGTTACAAAATACCGAGGACAATATGTAATGGCATTTCGTAATGACTATAATTATGATGGAGTAGGTTCTTTTGGTAATTGCGTGATCGGTTTAGCATTCAGTGATGATGGTATTGAATGGAAGGTTCAAGAACACCCATTTATAACCACTGCTGACTTGAAGGATCCGGATGTTACGAAAGTATATGACCCAAGACTTACCGTCATAGATGACGTATGCTACTTATGTTTTGCCGTAGATACTAAACATGGTGTAAGGGGTGGAATTGCCAGAACTGAGGACTTAAAAACCATTGAAGTATTGACACTTACAGCACCGGACAACCGTAATATGGTACTATTTCCGGAAAAAATTAATGGCCGTTTTGTGCGTCTAGAACGCCCTTTCCCTGTATATTCCAGAGGTGGAATTGACCGCTTTGATATATGGATGTCTTTTTCAGAAGATATGCGGTATTGGGGAGACACAAAACTTTTACTGGGAGTTGAAGATGTATCATTTGCAAATGATAAGATTGGTCCTGGAGCACCTCCAATTAAGACTGAAAAAGGGTGGCTGACGTTATTCCATACCGTTGATATAGACAGAACTAGAGGCAAGAATGGTTGGGAAGCAAAATGGCAGAAGCGTTATTGTGCTGGAATTATGTTACTTGATTTAGAAGATCCTACTAAAATCATAGGAATGTCTCAAGAACCATTAATAGCTCCTGAAACCAAATATGAGGTAGAAGAAGGTTTTCGTACGAATGTAATTTTCCCAGGGGGTTTTCTTTTAGAAGAGAATGGAGAAGTAAAGATTTATTATGGAGCATCTGATACGGTTGAGTGTCTGGCAACTGCACAATTAGAAGAATTACTCGCACTTTGCGATAAATAGGAAAGGTTTGGGTGTTACTATGATTCAGTTTACCAAGGAAGAGCAACTAAAACTGAAAGAGAAATGTAAGGAGAAACCATATATTATTAAACGATTAAAGGAGATGTGTCTGGAAGTATATGAGTCAGAAATGCTTGTTCCAAAAGAAGGCATTGCTAACTGGGGACAATATTACTACTGTCCAGATTGTTCTGTTCATTTAACTTTTAATAGAAAAAGTCCCTTTGGACATGAGTGTCCTAAATGTCATAAAATTCTTACTGGTGAGCCATATGATAGCTCCTGGTGGGGCACAATTAATAGTTTGAATAGTAATGACAGTTATTATATGGGATTGCTTTACCTGTTAACGGACGACTTATCCTATGCAAGGAAAGCCATAGATATTATGTTAGAATATTCAAAGTATTATAACGATTATCAGGTGCATGGAGATATACCATATAATGATTCGGGTAAGGCTGGCGCACAGACACTTGACGAAGCAATCTTTATAAGAGGTTTTGCTCTGTCTTTTGATCTACTTTTTGAAGCTATGACTGAGCGTGAAAGAACAATCATAAAAGAGGGAATGCTTATTCCCGGTGGTGAGTTTTTAATGGAACATCGCCATAGTCAGGTTCATAATCACGAGGTAATTACGGACGCAACAATCGGGGTTCTTGGTATTTTATTTGAAAGAGAAGATTTTATACAATTAGGTCTCTATGATAAGTATGGTTTGATTTATCAATTAGAACATGGAATGCTTGATGACCATATGTGGTTTGAGGGCACCTTTGGGTATCATTATTATGCATTAAGTAACTTTTTTGCATTTGAAAAGTTCGCGGTACATACTAAGTATAGTAATATTCATCATCCAAACTATCAAAAGATGCTAGAGTTAATTACGGATTTTATTCTTCCGGATAATTCGTTCCCAATGCTCAATGATATTAATTTTGGACATGGTGGTTTAAATGGACAATATCTATATGAATTCGCCTATAAACAGATACAAAGTACAAAACTCGCGCAAGTCTTAAATCGAATGTATGAAAAACAAGAGAGATATAACATGGATGCGTTTTTCTATGGGGTGGACGACATTCCAGAAGAAAAGATAACCATACAGGATTACCATTCTGCATCTGGAGCTGGTAATACTGTGCTTCATGGACCGGATGACCGTTATTTTGGGTTTAAATATGGTAATTATGGTGGTGAACATGATCACTATGATAAATTGGCTATCTCATATGTTGGACATGGACAGAGAATTACACCTGATTTAGGAACCACAGGATATGGAGCAATTTTACACTATGATTATTATAAAAATACTGGTACTCATAATACCGTCACTATTAATGAGGAAAATCAATCACCGGCTTGTGGTAAGGTATTAAGATATGAAAAAGTCGATGGCATTACTTATGTGGAAGCAGAAGTAAACTGGAATTCACCATATGAGATGCCGGATAGTTTTACGATTGTCCAGTGGGATGAAAAAAGCTATAAGAACGTTAAAATGACTCGAAAGATAGCCTGGACCGGTACGTATTTCGTTGATTTGTTTCTTGTAGAGGGAGCACGTCCAGAGGACACCATTGATTGGTCGATTCATTTGATTGGTGAACGAAAGACAATGTATTCAGATGAAATTGTTGTTTCTTGTTTTACTGAGAAAAAACCATTAAAGCATCTGCATGAGGTAACTACCAAAGAACATACGAAAGCGTCCTGTACCCAATATCAATTAGCTGGTGGCGTAAAGGCTGACTTGTATGCTATGGATTTTGAGGGTCAAACCTATTATGCAAAAGGACCTGATAACCCATCAATCTCAGATATTGAATATGTTATTGAGAGAAAAAAGGGTGGTAATGCAATGTTTTTCCATGTACTCGAATCGTATCAAGGCCAGTCAGAAATAAGCAATGTGGTTTTTTCTATTGAGAATGGTATGGCAACTGCTGCAATTGATGAAAGGGACGGTAACAGTCGTAGAATTTCTTTTGAAATTTAATTAAAATATACAGATGTTATCGGGTACCTTATCAATTGAGGCTTGGTAAAGTTAGTAAAGGTCAACACACCCTACTATATCAATCGTATTATAAGGTAAATTGACACTTCATATAAAAAATATTACCCAATCAGGGGATGGTTAGTTCATAGCAACCATCCCTTTTGTATTATTTCGCCAATATATGGAAATATTTTATAAAAGGTATTGCAATATCTATTAATTGGTAGTACAATATACCCATAATTTGTAAGGGCAAACTTACCGAAAGGTAAGGACGCAAAGCTTAGGGTCTAAACCTGATTTTAGGAATGACAGCCTGGTTGCACAAGGGTAATTTATTTACTCTATAATATGCAATTTATGCTCTGTGTGAAACACAGAGCTCTTTCTGTTGTAATATGATCTGCGAACATTACTATTAATCTATAATTAAGTAGGAGTATATTTCAGTGAAGAAAAAAACTTTGCGTTATTTAAATATCTCATTGGTAATGTCAGTATTTATGCTGATTTTTTTTCTGCCCCTGGTATTACAGGTAAAGGCAGAAGAAACATTATTAGATAATACGATTAAGTATTCAAAAACGATTTATATCTTAGGATTTTGTGTGGTTGCAACGATTGTTTGCCTCGTAACTATGTTTATGCTTTTACGTCAGAAAACCATAAGCGAAAAAAGAGTAGCGGGTGCTGCTATTGAACTCAGGCAAATAACAAATAGCATTCATGCCGGTTTTGTTAATTTTATTTTAAATAACAATTATGAAATTATTTATGCGAGTAAAGGATACTATGATATCATTGGCTACAGTAAAGAGGAAGTGCAGCGAGAGTTTGATAACAGAGTGATATCGTTTGTATTTCAACAAGATCATGAGAAATTTCACATTCGCAGAGCAGATCTGAATAATGGTGACAATATTCAAAAAGAAATTAGGATGGTAACAAAAGAAGGTAAGATAATCTGGATATTAATGAACGGGAATTATATTATTGATAAGAATGGAAATGATACGATTTCAGCAGTTCTTGTGGATATTACAGAATCGAAGAAGATGAACGAGCGACTGGAATTAGAAGAGGAACGTTATCGGGTAGCAGCAGAAATATCGAATGATATTTTATTTGAATATAATATTGATGATGACTTAATGAAGTATGTTGATAAGTACAAAGATTTATATGGTAGAGATCCTATTGTACCGAATTTTTCAAAGTACTATCTTCAGAATGAGGAGATGGTACATCCTGAAGATTTAGGAATATTCTCAGAATATTGCAGAGCTTTACAAAGCGGTAAAGAAATGATCGAATCAGAATTCCGTATTCGTGATGCCAAGAATGATTATATATGGTGCCATACGAGAGGGAAAACGATATATGATGATAACAAACACCCAACAAGGGTGATAGGAAAGGTAGTAAATATCGACTTACATAAAAAAGAGTTGCAAATACTTGAGTATAAGGCCAAACGAGATCCTTTAACTGGTGTTTATAATAAAATCACAACAAGGGATTTAATTGATCATTTTATTTTAAAACATGGTGACAATACACATATTTTTATGATTGTAGACATTGATGATTTTAAGAAAATTAATGACCAGTATGGACATTTACAAGGGGACAGAATATTATCTTTTGTAATTAACCAGGTACGAACAATATTTACGTCTGGCGAGATAATTGGACGTATTGGTGGAGATGAATTTGCTGTATTTATTGGTGATATTGGGAATGTTGATGCAATCATATTGAAAGCCAAACTATTACAACGAGCGTTACGTACGGTATACAAAGAAGAAGAGAATGAAGTTTCAGTCTCCGGAAGTATAGGCATAGCCATGTATCCCAAGGATGGAAGTAACTATAATCAATTATTATGTTGTGCAGATAAAGCTTTATACGATGTAAAAGAGCAAGGTAAGGATGGATACAAGCTGTTTACTTAAAGTCATTTTAGTAAACAGCTTTCCTTAATTAGGAGCGCATTTCTTTAAGCGTAAGTGCTTTTGTGATGAACAGAAGAATAATATAGATTGCACAAAGCAGCAGACAAGAGAGCAATAGTAAAATTATACTTCTGCTTTGCAGGGTGGTAGTTACAAAATTATAAGTTCTTAAAATTAAATATCCGGAAAGAACAATAATAATACTGGGCTTTATTATCCAATCGAACATATTAACAGTAACGTCAATATGTCGAAAAACTGCTATTATATCTAAGGCTGTAATTGCTAACTGACTAATTAAAAGACCGGTTAAATATCCTGTTATGCCTTCTCTGGGAATAATATATAATACAAATAGGATACGAATAGATAAGCCCACAACGGAATTAAAAAATGTTAAATGGGTTTTTCCAAGTCCATTTAAAATACTTCCTAAGGTAGTCGTCAGGTACATAAATGGACATAGCCAAGCAAGAGTGACGATAAAGTCGCCTGCCATTTGGTTGTGAAAGATAGTATTTCCAAGGGCATTTCCAAATAAAACAAAAATTCCAGCACTAAATATACCGATAAAGAGACTATATTTAATGGAGAGGGATGTGGTATGACCAATTAAAGTATCATTATTCACAGCTTGTGCTTCAGAAACAGTAGGTAATAAAAGGACTGCAAAGGAATTTGTAATCGCGGAAGGAAATAGGATGAAGGGTACCGCCATACCATTTAATATACCATAGATACTTAATGCTTCTGAGCTACTAAGACCATATTTTTTTAGCATAGTAGGTATTAATATGGCTTCAAAACTATGTAATACACTAATCAGTAATCGATTCGCAGTTAAGGGAAAACTCATACGAAAAAGCCTGCCGGTAATTACTTTATTTCTTTGTGTCGGTAATCGATCGGACTTTGCAAGTCTTGCCAAATCTCTAGGGGAAGAGGAACAGTACAGGGAACCAATATTATAAAGATTGGAAGCAATTTCGCCTATAACTACACCTAAAACAGCTAACTCACAAGTTACTCCAACATCTCCTTTACCAAAATAAGTAGCAGCAAAGTAAACAAAAACTACACGGACTATTTGTTCTAATAACTGAGTTGAAGCAGGGACACCTGCTTTTTTTAACCCAAAATAGTAACCATTGATACATGATGTAATGCCACAGAATGGAAATACAAAGGCAAGCACTCTGAGAGAGGTAGCACATCTAGGTTCTGTTAATACTTTAATGGCAAGGATATCTGAATAGCGATATACAAGAATAGATAGTACAAGTGCAATACTAACCGAGACAATAAGTCCAATGCGAAGTAGTTTCGAAATGTTTTTATAATGTTTTTTCCCTAATTCTGTTGCAACTAATCTAGACAGGGTCGTTTGAATTCCCGAGGCATATATGGTGAAACAAATTCCATATATGGGAAATACTAATTGATAAATACCCATTTTTTCGGCACCCATTGTATTGGATAAATAGATACGATAAAAAAAACCGATAAAACGGGTTAATAAACCTGCGATGGTTAAGACGGCCGTCCCCTTAATTAAACTGCTTTTACTCATTTTAACTCCTATCTGCGTGCTTTAGCACGCATACTATCAAGATGTTGAAAAATGTATTTTATTTTTCAACCTACTCCCATCAGCGTGCTTTAGCACGCATAAAAATCAAGACGTGTTGAAAAATGTATTTTATTTTTCAACCTACTCCTATCTGCCTGAATGGTAGGCCTATAAATCCCATAGTATTTGTTGAAGAACTTATTAAAATATATTCGAAGAGTATAAAACAATTCATAAAGAACATATTAAATTGTCATAAACTATCTAAAATCATGTTGACAAAATATAGTTGTAATGATAATATAAATCAATAAAGTGTACTAAATTACTAGGAAATGAATTAGTGGGAAATAATATGTTGTTTTTTTAAGAGAGGTGAGTCTATGAAACTATCTACAAAGGGTAGATATGGTTTACGAGCTGTGTTGGATTTGGCTATAAATGGGGATACAGAAGCTGTCGCATTAAGTGGAATTGCAGAACGTCAGGATATATCTATAAGTTACCTGGAACAATTAATTGCAAAGCTTAAGAAAGCCGGAATAGTGAACAGTATTCGAGGTGCACAAGGGGGCTATCTATTAGCAAAAAAACCGGAAGAAATATCGGTAGGTGATATTTTAAGAGCTTTAGAAGGTGATTTGAATATAGTTGATTGTGCAGAAATTGTAGGTAGCGGTGAAGCTTGTTCTGGATCAGATTTGTGTGTAACAAAATACGTTTGGATGCGTATTAGTGATAGTATAAATAATACAGTGGACACTATGATGCTCTCTGAGCTATTAGAGGAAAGCATAAAAGTACGTTCTGAACATGGTATTCTTGAGGGAGATTTAAGCCGAAAAAAACCAACATGTGGGAAGTAAGGCTATATATTATAATAGGAGATGACACATATGGAAAAGAAAATATATTTAGATAATGCAGCAACAACAAAAACACGTCCAGAGGTTGTGGAAGCTATGCTCCCATATTTCACAGAAAATTTTGGTAATCCTTCCAGCGTGTATGAATTTGCCACTCAGAATAAAAAAGCAGTTGACGGAGCAAGAGATACGATTGCAAAAGCACTTAGAACAGAAATATCTGACATTTATTTTACCGCAGGTGGTACCGAGTCAGATAATTGGGCATTAATAGCAACCGCAGATGCTTATGTTTCAAAGGGCAATCATATTATCACATCAAAGATTGAACATCATGCAATTCTTCATTCCTGTGAGTATTTGGAGAAACACGGTTTTGAAGTTACCTATATTGATGTAGACGAAAATGGTATTTTAAAATTAGAGCAATTAAAGAAAGCAATCCGTCCTACTACTATTTTAATATCGGTTATGTTTGCTAATAATGAAATAGGAACCATACAGCCTATTAAAGAAATCGGTGAATTAGCAAAAGCAAATAATATTTTATTTCATACAGATGCTGTCCAAGCATTTGGTCAAGTTGATATTGATGTAAATGAATTAAATATTGATATGCTGAGTGCCAGCGGACATAAATTAAATGGTCCAAAGGGTATTGGATTCTTATATATTCGAAAAGGACTTAAATTAAAATCCTTTATTCATGGTGGCGCACAAGAAAGACATAGAAGAGCCGGTACAGAAAATGTTCCTGCAATTGTAGGTTTGGGTAAAGCGGTTGAAATGGCTATGAATACCTTAGAGGCACGAATAATAAGAGAAATTGAATTAAGAGATATGTTAATTAAAAGAATCTTGAAAGAAATACCATATGTAAGGTTGAATGGTGACAGAACAAAAAGATTACCGAATAATGTTAACATAAGTTTTCAATTTATTGAAGGTGAATCTTTATTGATTATGTTAGATATGCAAAATATATGTGCATCAAGTGGATCTGCCTGTACTTCAGGCTCACTTGATCCATCCCATGTATTACTTGCGATTGGACTTCCTCATGAAATAGCTCATGGTTCACTTCGTTTAACCCTCAGCGAAGATACAACAGAAGATGAATTAAATTATGTGGTTGATAGAATTAAGGAAATAGTTGAGAAATTACGTTCTATGTCACCACTATATGAAGATTTTATTAAAAATAGTAATAAATAAAAATAAATCAACAAATTAATTACAGTGAAGAATTTTATAGATAGTAAGAAAATTTTTCTGATGAAAAATGGAGGAAACATATATGTATAGTGAAAAAGTAATGGATCATTTTAGTAATCCTAGAAATGTTGGCGAAATTGAGAATGCCAGTGGAGTAGGTACGGTAGGAAATGCAAAATGCGGCGATATTATGAGAATATATTTAGATATAGATAAGACAGGTATGATTAATGATGTTAAATTTAAAACCTTTGGTTGTGGAGCCGCGGTTGCTACTAGCAGCATGGCAACAGAATTGGTTAAGGGTAAAAACATTCAAGAAGCATTACAGATAACGAATAAAGCAGTAATGGATGCTTTGGACGGACTTCCAGCAGTAAAGGTACATTGCTCTTTATTAGCAGAAGAAGCAATTCATGCTGCATTATGGGATTATGCTACGAAGAATCATATTGTAATTGATGGTTTAGAGAAGCCTAAAACCGATATTGGCGAAGAGGAAGTACAGGAAAACTACTAGGAGGAAGTAATTTGGCTAGAAAGAAAGTAGTTATTGGTATGTCCGGCGGCGTTGATTCTTCAGTTGCTGCTTATCTGTTACAGAAAGATGGGTTTGAAGTAATTGGTGTGACTATGCAGATATGGCAGGATGAAGAGACTGCATTACAAGAAGAAAGTGGAGGATGCTGTGGCTTAAGTGCGGTGGATGATGCTAGAAGAGTGGCAAATTCCTTAGATATCCCCTATTATGTTATGAATTTTAAAAATGAATTTAAATGTGCTGTCATCGATTATTTTGCAGAGGAATATTTAAAAGGCCAGACTCCCAATCCCTGTATTGCGTGTAATCGGTATGTGAAGTGGGAATCCTTACTAAAGCGCTCTTTGGATATTGGTGCAGATTATATTGCAACAGGACATTATGCAAGAGTTGTTCAACTAGAGAATGGAAGATACGCACTTAAGAAGTCAGCAACTGCCGACAAGGATCAGACCTATGCTTTATATAATTTAACTCAGTATCAATTGGCTCATACCTTGATGCCGGTTGGTGAATATACGAAAGATGAGATTAGAAAAATAGCACAGGATATTAATTTAAGAGTTGCCAATAAACCGGATAGTCAGGAGATTTGTTTTATTCCGGATAATGATTATGCTAAGTTTATCACAGAGTACACAGGAGAAACACCCAAAGAAGGAAACTATGTTACCCCGGATGGAAAAGTAATCGGGAAGCACAAAGGAATCATTCATTATACTGTTGGACAAAGAAAAGGGTTGAATCTTGCAATGGGACATCCTGTATTTGTATTGGAAATTCGTCCTGAAACCAATGAGGTGGTAATTGGGAATGCAGATGATGTGTTTAGCAACAAACTATTTGCTGGTAATTTGAATTTTATGGCTATTGAGGATTTAGTCGGTGAAATGAGAGTGGATGCCAAGATACGATACAGTCATAAAGGCTCAAAATGCACAATTCGCAGAGTCGCTGAGGATGTACTAGAATGTATCTTTGATGAGCCACAGAGGGCCATCACACCGGGACAGGCAGTAGTTTTTTATGATGGAGATTACGTGGTTGGTGGCGGAACCATTCTTAGAACATAAAAGAGATCAGACTGGTGAGAAGAATAAAAAGAACTTAAATAGTTTAGTCCATACGAGGATAACTATTTAAGTTCTTTTTAATTCATGACAATAGAAAGTTCGCGAAGCGTGCTTTCTATTGTTGAAACGTAATACATGAATCAGATTCCAAGTTTTTCATAGGTAGGTTTCTTCTTTTCAAAAGTCGCATAATATTGAAAACCAAGTGAGAGCAGCATTTGTTCAGCCCGAGGGAAATCATAGCCAAGATGTTCTGGTTTATGACCATCAGAACCAATCGTAATTAATTCACCACCTAATTCTTTGTATCTTCTTAAAACATCAGTCTGGGGATGAGCATACCCAAGTCCGTATTTGTAGCCGGCAGTGTTTATTTCAATGCCTTTCCCGACTTCAATAATTGTTTTTAACATTTCATCAATGATATCAGCGTACTTTTTATAAGTGTAAGATTGGTTTTTATTCGGTGCATATCGAACAACATAATCCAGGTGGCCGTATACCTGAAAGTCAGAGAAGGACTTAACATTATCTATTATGCTTTGGAAATAATCAATGATACCCTTTTCTTCCGTTTTATCTTTCCAATATTCGGACTGGTAAGGATCTATCTGATTCACTAAGTGAGAAGAACCAATTGAAAAGTCAAAATCATATTGATTCATGAGTATTCGGTACCTATCTGCCAGATAAGGTTGTAAACCCAGCTCAATCCCTTTTAAAACTTTTATCTTATTCTTATAGTGCTCTGTTATATCTGCTAATTCTGTAAAGTATTCCTCAGGATTAAATACAAACGAATAACCATCATTTTCAGGAAAATCATAATCCATATGATCAGTAAAACATATTTTTTTCATACCAAGTTCAATTGCTTGTTCAACCATTTCTTCCATAGAGGCTTTTGAATCACTCGAGAAATGTGAATGCACATGATAATCTGCTGTAATCAATTTTTACTCCTATCTGCGATCTTAGTACGCATAAAATCTATGTTATGATGACATCTTGAAAAGTAATTATGAAATCTGAACAATTCCTGATATATCTGGTGATGCTACCATGGAGTAATTAGTGTAATACACTACAAAACCTGGCTTACTACCATTCGGTTTTTTCACGTTTTTCTTCTCCGTATAATCTATCTCCACTTTATCAGCTTCACGCCCTTTTGAATAGAACGCAGCTAAACGAGCGGCTTCTTCAAAAGTTTTATCCGGTAATTCACTGCCACCAGCTTGTACTATTACGTGGGAACCGGCTATCTTTTTGGCATGAAACCACCAGTCACCACCAGTAGCAAATTTAAAGGTTAAATCATCGTTTTGATAATTATTCTTACCTACGTAGATGTGAAAACCATCCGAGGAAATATAATGAAAAGGCTTACTTGTAACCTTTTGTTTTTTATTGCCTTTGAATCCTGGTTTACCGGTAAGAAACTTACGTTTTATATAGCCATATTCCATTAATTCTTCTTTTAATTCTACCAAATCCTCTTCTAAAAGTGCAATATCAAGAGAGGTACGAATGGAATCAAGGTGCTCTAAATCACCTTTCGTTTCTTCAATTAAAGTAGATAAGGCTTCATAGGTACGTTTTAATTTATTATATTTATCAAAATATTTCTTCGAATTCTCTTTAGCGGTTAAGGTTGGATCCATAGGAATGGTAATATCTTCATTGGTATAATAATTTAGTGCGGTTAATGACTTAGCACCAGGTTCCAGATTATAACCGTAGGTGTTAATTAATTCTCCATATATTTTAAAATTATCTCTTTTTTCGGTATCCTTCAATTGCTTTAATTGTAATTCATATTTTTTTGTATTACGATCAATCGCATTGGAAACAGCCTTACGCAAATCCACCGATTTCTGACGAATACGAGTTATGGTATTCTTAGATGCATAATAGGATTCTAAGACAGTAGAGATAGAAGAAAACTCTTTTCTCTCAAGGTCATTATAACAGCTAAGAGGAAAGGAAGAGAATTCAATTGGAGTACCATCATCATATACAATATTAGGTGTATAGTTATGTTCCTTTACATCATTTATCATTCGCTCAAAATTCTTATAAAGATGTAATCTTTCTAGATCATTAAGAGAACTGGTAGATGCTTCAGAATCTAGAGAAGCCCGATAACAAACTTCATTGGCAATTAATGGACTAAATCCAATTAGTGAGGTATAGATTGCTTTTCCCAAAGGAAGAGGTTTCTTTAAGATGTGCTCAGAGAATTCTTCATAACTTATATCTAAGGGATTTTGTTTATCTCCGATTAAAGGAAGAAAATATTCTCTTCCCGGTAATACTTCTCGGACAGAACTCACAAGATGGGAGACATGTTTAATACTATCCACAATATTGTTTTCACTATCACAGAAGATAATATTACTATGCTTACCCATTAATTCTACAATCAAATATTTTACACAAAGATCACCTAATTCATTTAGATGCTCTATTTTAAATTGGATAATACGTTCTAGTCCAGGTTGAATAATATCCAAAATTCTTGCACTGTTTAAATGCTTTCTTAATAACATGCAGAAACCCGGAGCAGTCATTGGATTCTGTTTACTTTCTTCTGTTAAATAGATCAGTGGTAAACTTGCACCAGCTGACAGAAATAATTTATAGTTTTCTCGATTGCTTTTTATAGTTAATACTAATTCATCTTTCTCTGGTTGAGATATTTTGCTTATTCGGCCATCAATGAGTTTTTCTTTTAACTCATGAATGACGTTAGATATTACAAGACCGTCTAATGCCATGATATTTCTCCTTTTACATATATGGGTATAACTAATACAAAATAGTATAACATTTGATAGTGTTAGAAGCAATCAATTTGTTATTTATCGTTAATTATATGTTACAGTTCAGCCTAGTGGCTGAACCCATTACCAAAACACCGGCTAGAAGAT
>CAUQEW010000029.1:0-71702 GCA_963517115.1 uncultured Lachnospiraceae bacterium
TAAATAAATTAAATGTGTAGTTTTGAAGGTATAATACCTAAAATAGCTATCATAGAACTAACTGATTAGTTAGTCATATGATAGCTATTTTATTGTTGATTAATAAAACATCAAAGGATTTACGAGTTTACTGTATAATTAGGTAATTATAATAGTTGAGAATTAAACTCATATTCTTAACACTTCTTTTTATATTGACATTGAGTAAAGGTTATGCTACTATAATTATTGCTTATTTATTATAAAAAAAGTATAATTATTCAATAACTCGAACTTGCTCTGGAAAGGTTAGGTGTAAATTATGAAAAAAGTATGGAAATTGATGCTAGTTATCATGGTTATGGCTACAATGATTATAGGCTGTGACAAAAAAAATGATGCAAACACAGATACAACGGTAGATGAAAGTACTACAGCTGATGTCAATGATACGACAGATACAGCCGATACAACAGATACAGCTGATACGGCAGATACTGCTGATGTGATAGATACTGCGGATGCCTCATTAGCAGACATTCAGGCAAAAGGTAAGTTGGTACTAGGCCTTGATGATGCTTTCCCACCTATGGGATTTAGAGATGATAATCAAGAGGTTGTAGGATTTGATATTGATATTGCAAAAGAAGTAAGTAAACGTATGGGTGTAGAACTAGTAATTCAACCAATTAGTTGGGATGCGAAGGAATTAGAACTTTCCACTAAGAATATCGATTGTATTTGGAATGGAATGTCCTATAATGAAGAACGTGCAGAAGCGATGTCATTAAGTGCTACCTACATGAAGAATAAACAAGTTGCAGTTGTATTAGCTACCAGTGATGTAACTACTTTAGCGGATCTTGCAGGTAAGACTGTCGTAATACAGAATGGTTCTACCGCATCGGATGCAATGGATTCTAACGAGGATTTTAAGAACTCTTTAAAAGAGCTAATTAAAGTAAAAGATAATGTACAGGCACTTTTAGATCTTAAAGTATCCGGTTCTGACGCTGTTGTTATGGATGAAGTAGTAGCTCGTTATTATACAGAAAAAGAAGAAGGAACATATAAAATATTAGAAGAGACCTTAGCTGATGAAGATTATGTCATAGGTTTTAGAAAAGGCGAAGAATCATTACGTACTGAAGTTGAAAAATACTTAAAGGAAATGGCCGCCGATGGTACATTAGCAAAGATTAGTGAGACATGGTTTGGTACAGATATTACAACTATTAAATAGTAATAAAAAGAGGTGGTGAGTTATTTTGAACCATCTCTTTTTAATTTTACAACCATAATTTTAAGAGATATCAAGGTAATATACTACTTCACTAATGCGGTAAAGTATGATATAATGAACACGGAATGAGGAATTGCAAGCTTGCTTGCGGATTCCGATTGGAGTAACAAGATCATGAACGCGCTTTCTGTTCATGATATAATAAATAAGTATTTGTACGTTTGTATTAGGAGGATGAAGATGAATCAAGGAGCATTACTTGATCTATTTCGGTTTATGTGTGAAGCATCTATTGCTACTTGCAAAATTTTTGCTTTAACATTACTGTTTGGATTACCCTTAGGATTGTTGGTTTCATTTGGAAGAATGTCGAAATGGATACCGATTAATTGGCCTATAAGATTTTATTTATTAATAATGAGAGGCACACCTTTAATTTTACAATTATTTTTCTTTTTTTACTTCCCATATTATATATTTCATAGTACCTTACCAAGATTTTGGGCTGCTATCTTAGCAATGACTATAAACTATGCGGCTTATTTTGCAGAAATATACCGATCAGGAATTCAATCCATGCCCAAGGGGCAGTATGAAGCAGCGACGGTATTAGGGTTTAGTAAGTATCAGACATTTTTTAAGATTATTTTGCCCCAGGTTGTAAAACGTATACTCCCGCCAATGGGAAATGAATTTATGACGTTAGTCAAGGATACTGCATTAGTAAGTGTTATTGGGGTAAGCGAAATCTATGAGTTAGCAACTGACACTATGTCAAAAGCTAGTTCCTTAGTGCCATTAATTATGGCTGGTACCTTTTACTTAGTAATGAATGGGGTTGTTTCAAAAGGTTGTTCCATAGCTGAGAAGAAGATGAGCTATTATCAATAGAAAACCGGAGGTAACGGTATTAGTGGAAGACTTTCAGATTAGAAAGGCATGTGTGTAGATAATGAGTATATTACAAGTAAATAATTTAGAGAAAAGCTTCGATGACCTAAAAGTACTAAAAGATATATCGCTATCCGTAGAAAATGGAGAAATTATATCTATAATTGGATCCTCTGGTTCCGGTAAATCAACATTACTTCGTTGCCTCAATCGTTTAGAGACCGTTGATTCCGGTGAAATTATAATCGACGGTGACACTATGGTATCAAGCAGCAAGGGAAAAGTTAAATACGCCGAGGAAGCAACGCTAAAGCAAATAAGGATGAAAACAGGACTTGTATTTCAAAGCTTTAACTTATTTCCACATTATAATGTATTAAGAAATATTATGGAAGCACCAATCTGCGTTGCAGGTATTTCAAAGGAAGAAGCAAAAAAAACAGCTTATGAATTATTAGACAAGTTAGGATTAAGAGATAAAGCAACAGCTTACCCTTATCAGCTATCAGGAGGACAGTCACAGCGTGTATCCATAGCCCGTGCGCTTGCACTAAAACCAAAGATTCTATTCTTTGATGAGCCGACATCGGCCTTAGATCCGGAACTTACTGGGGAAGTACTTAAGGTGATTCGTTCCCTAACAAGTCTTAATATGACAATGATTATTGTTACTCATGAGATGGGTTTTGCAAAGGAAATATCCAATCGAATGATTTTTATGGATCAGGGACTTATTGTGGAAGATACTACTCCAATGGAATTATTTAATTCTAATAATGAGAGGACGAAAGCATTTCTTGGTAAGTTTCATGATATGCAGGATGTATAAAGAAGTCAAAGGAAAACATAGAAAGAAGTTTGGTCCTCTTCCCTATGTTTTCCTTTGACTTTTTATTCTTGTGGTATAAAGTGATCAAAAATAAAGAAATCAAAACTACTGCGGCTTTCCTCTAAACTTTCCTGAGATTTTATTGTCCAAGCGAAAGTAGGTATTCTATATAAACGATGACAAAGTACAAATGAAAGCATATTACGATGGATATAATTATAGGAAATAAAATCAGGTTTAGTCAAAAAGTTGATCAATAAATTCTGCAGTACAAAATATAAGGATGGATTACCATCTTCTTTATCTTTAATTAAGTTACTTGATAACTGCCCTCGCATAATGGCCGGACGATTCTTCTTAAACCAAAGTAATACCAAAGGATTAAAGGATTCGATACAGTACCTACCATTATAATGATCTAACATTTGCATCGCAATATCGCAGACAGATACATTATGGCCTTCGGCTTTAAATTCAACAATTAAAGGAACTTTACCATCTATCATTTGTAAAACAGATTGAAAGGTAGGAATATGTTCTTTCGAATTATATAAAGTTAATTGTTGTAATTCTTCTAAAGTAAGTTCACATACTTTTTTCTCAATGCCACATACTCTTGCCAAAGAAAAATCATGAAAGATAACCGGAATGTTATCCTTAGAAAGCTGCACATCTAATTCAATACCATATTGCTGTTCCACAGCAAAGCGGAAAGCGGTCATTGAATTCTCAGGCGATTTCTTGCGGCTTTGGTGTAAACCTCTGTGTGCATAATAGTGGCCTTTCCACGGTGTTAAATCATGTCGGTGAGTAAGCTTTGGCATGATTGCCAAAAGATATAGAATAATCAAAGTCAATAGTGTAATAAGTAAAATTGTAAGCCACATAGGGTCCTCCTTAAAGCAAGTCATTATTTTTAATTCTCTATATCAAAATGTTCCAGAGCGTTAGCTTTTTTTAGTGGTTTTGAATCACCGTGCCTAACAAAAAGCATAGTACAGAGTGATAAAAGTGAGAACACTACTGAGTAGGGGAAAAGTGTCCGGTACGATATATTCTCAAGTAAAAAGCCGGATAATATAGGTGTTATTATCTGTGCTGACATAGAAAAAGTGTAATACAAACCTGTGTATTTCCCTACATCAGATCCACGGCTCATCTCCACTACCATTGGATACGAATTCACACTGATAGCAGCCCAACCGATACCGGTAAATGCGAATACAACATTGACAAGTGGTGAATATGTAATGAATAGAAAACCAAAGAAATAGGAAATAGACATCATAATAATTCCAATGAGTATCGTCTTCTTCCTTCCAATATTACTGGATATAATACCAATTGGTATGTAGCTTATAATAGCTGCACCGGTTGCAATTAATAATGCATTTGCAAAGCTGCCACCTTGGAGGTTCCAAACTTTAACTGCATATCTTGAAAAGGCAGTGGTAATCGCATTATATGCGGTAAACCATAGAAATACGGAAATAAGAAGGAAAAATAAACTTTTTTTCACTTCTTTTGATAAAACACCATCGTCACGAGACAGCTCAGAATCAAGTGTTGTCACTGTGGAGATAACGTTATCGGATTCATTTTTTTCCATTAAGTTATTTTCATGAATGGTTATGATTAAAATAATAACAGCTATTATCATAAGTATTGCGACGGTTAAGAACACGAGGGAATAGTCAGGATGTTCTTCTTTCTTTACTAAAAAACTAATAAGACCAAGTGTAAAGATTGCACCGACAGCACCCATTAAATTAATAACAGAATTTGCCTTACTTCTTAAAGGCTTTGGTGTTAAATCCGGCATGAGAGCTACAGCTGGTGAACGGTAAGAACCCATAGCCACAAGTACAATACCTAAAGCAATAAAGAATAGTATAAAATTATTCTTCTGATCAGCAAAAGGAATAAGCATCATAAAGATAACGGAGAAGATTGTACCAACGATAATAAAAGGGGTTCTTTTACCTAATTTTGTATGAATCCTATCTGAGAATGCACCAAATAATGGAAGTAGGAATAATGCCAGGATATTATCCAATGCCATAATTCCACCGGTCATGGTTTCACCTAATCCAAAGGTGTTTGATAATATTAAAGGGATTAAATTGTCGTAAAGCTGCCAGAAGGCGCAGATAGATAAGAATGCCAAGCCTATAAAAAAAGTTTGCTTGTAGTTCAATTTCATTGGTGATCCTCCTTACCACATATACAATAGTAGTTTATATTATATCATGAACTGAAAGCGTGTTCATGATCTTGTTACTCCAATCGGAATCTGCAAGCATACTTGCAATTCCTCATTCCGCTTTCATTATATCATGCACCTGGAAAGGATACAATGAGGAAGGACAATTTTTACATTAATAGAATAGAAAGATTACATATAGGAAAGCATATATAATTGCCTTGACTGATGTCAAAGTAAAATTTATAATAAGTGTGATTATATATGATTTATAAAGTAATACTGAGGTGATGTATTCCTAGTGAGGAAACCCAGTTAATTAAGAATATGAAAGGAAAAACTATATTATGATTTTTGGAAATATTAACGCAAAAGAGGATTTTTCAATGTACCTGGAATCGATTCAGAAAGCATTGCAATATCTTAAGGAGAATAATATTGCTACTTTAGAAGCAGGAGTTTATGAAATAGATGGTAAGAATATTTATGCCCAGGTTATTGATGCCACAACTTCAAACAGAAGTGAGAAACGACCTGAAGTTCATAGAACTTACATTGATGTGCAGTTTCTGGCAACAGGTGAGGAGAATATTGGATTCTATCCAGATATGGGGGATAATGAAATTGATGAAGAACTATTAGCAGAGAAAGATATTATATTTTATAAAAATAATCCTAAGGCTGGTGAAGGTACCCTTGCCATGAAACCTGGCTGTTATGCAATATTTTTCCCAACAGATGTTCACATTCCAGCAATCAGTAGTAACAATTCAATGAGCATTCGTAAGGCAGTTATAAAAGTGAAGGTTGATACAATGTAATGTTATAATTGAAATCTAATAGACTTTATGTTTTAATGGAGGTTAATAAGATGGTATCTTTTGATTTAACAGGAAAGACAGCAATCATTACAGGTGGTGGAAAGGGTTTAGGATATGCCATGACCGAGGCTCTATGTGAAGCGGGAGCAAAGGTAGCAATCATTGCTTCCAGTGACAGTGGACTTAATGCTGCCCAAAAGCTTACTGATAAAGGATATACTGTATTTGGAATAATTGGTGACTTAAACTCCAGAGAAGAGATACCGGTATTCTTTGAAAAGGCAGTAGAAGTTCTAGGTGGAACAATTGACATATTAGTAAATAATGCTGGAATACAGCGAAGAAATAAATGTGAAGATTTTTTGCTTACGGACTGGGACGATGTGTTAAATGTAAACTTAACGGCAGTTTTTCAGCTTTGTCAGCTGGCAGGGAGAAAAATGCTTGCAAAGGGCGGTGGAAAAATCATTAATGTTGCTTCAATGCTAAGCTTTTTTGGTGGATTTACGGTTCCAGCCTATGCCGCTAGTAAAGGCGGTGTTGCACAACTGACTAAAGCACTGTCTAATGAATGGTCTTCGAAAGGAATTAATGTAAATGCAATCGCTCCAGGTTATATGGCAACAGAGATGAATGTTGCACTGATTGATGATGAAAATAGAAACAAAGAGATTCTTGGAAGAATTCCGGCTAAAAGATGGGGTAGACCGGATGACATGAAAGGAATTGTGGTATTTCTTGCTTCAAGTGCATCAGATTACGTAGATGGAGCAATTATTCCTGTGGATGGAGGATATCTGGGTAGATAAAGCTTCCTATTATAATACTATCATCTATTAAAATAATGGCTCTATACCAATGGCAGAAATTGAAGGCAGAATCTTTAATCTAGGCTATTGGCATAGAGCCATCTTATATTCTTTATTAGAACTTTATTAGAAATTCAGAATACTTAAAATAAGAAATTGTCAATTGTGTTGTAATGAGATATAATGATAAATAATATGTTACAGGTAGCTGTTTGGAGGATAGAGTATGGATAAGAGGGATTTATCAAATTTAGGTGATGAAATTAAAGATATTGTCCAAAATGCAGTGAGTACGATGGACTTTCATCAGTTAAATAGAGATATCGGCAACACGGTTAATAATGCATTAGATGAAGTAAAGAAAACCATGAGATTAAATCAGAGTGATAGGTCAAATTGGAACTATAGACCAAACCCTCAACCGCGACATAACAACCCGAATGAAATAAAAAATCAGATGCAGAGGCGAAATGTATCAAGTCCTAAGGTTACTAATTTTAATGTTCCAGTGGGAAGAATATCCGGTATATTATTTACGATATTCGGAAACATAGGAATCGGAGTACTAGGAATTGCAGTGCTTGTTTTAAGTATAATTGGGGAATTTACAGGTGGATCTGTATTTGGAATGATTGTTCTTGGACTATTGCCTTTATTGGTAGGAAGTGTGTTTTTAGCCGCAAGGGGTGGGCGTATAAGAAGAAGGGTTAAGAGATTTAATCAGTATTTAGCATTGTTTCGGAATCGAAATTATTGTCTGATTAAAGAATTGTCATCCCATATTGGACTTAGCGAAAAATATGTAGTAAAAGATTTACGTAAAATGATTACTATCGGAATGTTTCCGGAAGGGCATATTGACGAACAGAAAACCTGTTTTATGTTAAATCATGAATGTTATGATCAATATTTGAAATTACAGGATAATATGCGCGCGAAGCACTTGGAAGAACAGGAAATTCAGAAAAAACAAGATAGTCAGAAAAAAGAGGAAGCAGGACAGAAAAAAGTTAATACGGTGGGTAATGAATTTAAGAATTCGATAGATGAGGGTAAATTGTATATTAAACAGATAAAGGAAGCAAATGATGCAATAGCTGGTGAAGAAATCTCACAAAAATTATATCGATTGGAAATGGTTACAAGTAAAATTTTTCAATATGTTGAACTCCACCCAGAGCAGCTTTCCGAAATACAGAAATTCATGGAATATTATCTACCTACAACATTAAAATTATTGAATGCTTACAAGGAATTTGACTATCAATCCGTTCAGGGTGAAAATATTTCTACAGCAAAAAAAGAAATCGAGATTACATTAGATACGATCAATCTGGCATTTGAGAATTTATTGGACAGCCTTTTTGAAGATGCAGCGATGGACATTTCTACGGATATATCAGTATTACAAACCATGCTTGCACAAGAAGGATTAACAGAGAAGGATTTTAATTCGAATAGATAATGGGAGGAAAAACAGATGAACAATGATATGCCAACTTTAACCTTTGAACCATTTTATGAAGAAACCACAAAGGAAGAAGTAATGAAACAAGAAGTAAACCGACAGGAAGTAGTAAAACAAGAAATACCGGTATTTGATGAAAGTACTTTAACTCCGGAAGAACAAAGAATGGTCAATGATTTTGCTGATAAGATTGAACTTAGCAAATCGAATCTAATCCTTCAATATGGTGTGGGAGCTCAGAAAAAGATTGCAGATTTTTCTGAATCTGCTTTAAATAATGTAAAAACCAAAGATTTGGGTGAAGTAGGGGAGATGCTTACTAGCGTCGTTATGGAATTAAAAAGCTTTGATGCAGAAGATGAGGAAAAAGGGTTTCTGGGAATATTTAAGAAAACCTCCAATCGTCTTTCCACGATGAAAACGAAATATGCCAAGGCTGAGATAAATGTAAATAAAATATGCCAGGTATTAGAAACCCACCAGATGCAGCTTTTAAAAGATGTTGCTATGTTAGATAAGATGTATGATTTAAATAAAACCTATTTTAAAGAACTTTCTATGTATATATTAGCAGGTAAAAAGAAGCTTGCGAAAGCTCAAGCTGAGGAGCTCCCAATACTGGTGCAGAGGTCTAGTACCAGTGGACTTCCGGAGGATGCTCAGGCTGTTAATGACTTTGTTTCTATCTGTAACCGTTTTGAAAAGAAGATTCATGATCTGGAATTAACGAGAATGATTTCCATACAGATGGCACCACAAATTCGTTTGGTTCAAGGAAATGATACTCTTATGGCAGAAAAAATCCAGTCCACTATCGTTAATACGATTCCTTTATGGAAGAGTCAGATGGTTTTGGCCCTTGGCGTTGCGCACTCCGGACAGGCTGCAAAAGCTCAAAGAGAAGTAACCGATATGACTAACGAACTGTTAAAGAAGAATGCTGCAACACTTAAAATGGCAACCATTGAGACAGCAAAAGAATCAGAACGAGGCATTGTAGATATTGAAACGCTTCGTGTTACCAATGAATCATTAATAACTACTCTTGATGAAGTAATGCGTATCCAAACAGAAGGAAAACAGAAGAGAAAAGAAGCTGAACTCGAATTGAACCGAATTGAAGATGAGTTGAAAAAGAAGCTTTTGCGCTTGAATTAAGATATGAGTATGGAGGCAAACATTGAAATCGAGGCATACAACAGTTTTTTTTAGATGGTTTTCTTCCTATCTATTAATATTAATAATTCCGATTTTGCTTAGTATTGGAATATACACATATTCTTTTCAAAGCACAAAAGCTCAGACGAATAAAGTAAATGATGCGCTGATGGAACAGGTAAAAATAGAAATTGACAATCACATTAAAGAGATTAATAAGCTATTTAACTGGGTTGCATTGGATAATAATGTACAAATTGCTTCCAATATTCAGAATCAGTTTACTGCAAAAGATCAACTCTTGCTCTACAATTTGGTTAAGAATCTGCAAGCATTGAATCTGACAGATGAATTCATTACAGATAATTTTATATTTTTTAATCATACGCAAACGGTACTTAGTATCAACGGACATATGTCAGGCGAGCTTTTTTACCATTTATATTATGAGAGTGACGATTTAAATCTGCAACAATTTCAGGAGTTTATGTCAGCTTCCCATGCAAGTGAGATACAGCCAATTCACAAAGTAAATGGACAAGATATGCTTTTGTTTGTCCAGTCAACACTGGATTCTAACATAGGAGAAAGTTCAGCGTCAATTGTAATCGCTATTTATGAAAATAAATTACAAAAATTGTTGGAAAATATGAAATGGGATGACCAGATTGGAATCTGTATTTTGGATAGTAAGAACAATATCATTAGCACTACTCAGCCCATGGAACTTGATAATACTTTTGACTATAACAAGTTAGAAGACGGAAGCGGATTCTACAAAAATATTATGGGTAAGCGTTATGCTGTTTCGGTAAATAGTTCTAAAAATATAGATTGGAAATACATCTCACTAACGCCGGTGTATTTGTTTGAAAAAAATGCGAGAAGTATACAGTTGTTTACTATAATCGGATTGTTTATCTGTGTTTTTGTAGGTGCGTTTTTTTCCTATGTTCTGGCAAAAACAAATTACAATCCACTGAAAAGTTTACTTGATATATTTAAAAAGCAGAGTGATAGTACTTTAGAACATAATGAAAACGAATATCAATGGCTGGAAGTACAAACGAAGAAGTTTTTCAAGGAGCAGGCAGATACGCAGCATATACTTTGGAATAATAAAAAACTTTTAAAAAATTACTATATCTTTAAACTTCTAGAATATCCTTATGAAGAGAAAAATGGATTAGGAGATCTTCAAAAATATGATATTAATCTACATAGTGAGTATCATGTTGTTGTTATGTTTTCAATTAAGGAATATAACAGCAGTACTGATGGTACCGAGATTTATGAACAGAATCATAATACACTGAAATTCATTATTATTAATATGTTTGAGGAAGCGGCAGGAAGCCATTTTAATGTGGAAACGACAGATGTGGGTGAAAATGTGGTGGCAATTGTAAATCTTCCTGAGAATAATAAGGAATTGCTGAGTCTGCTGGAAGAGACAATATACTTTGTTCAACAGAAGATTACAGAGTATTCTTTCTTTCATATTATTGCCCTAGTAGGTGATGTTCAGAGTGGGATGGAAGGAATTCATAGTTCTTATCTAGCGGCAAATGAGGCAGGGGAATATGTACAGCTTTTAGGGCGACAGGAAATTATCTACTACGATGATATTAAAAATGCTCAGAGAAGATATGTTTACCCCATAGAAACGGAACAAAAAATAATCAATGCAATCAAGGTTGGAGACAGTGTTGCGGCCGGTAAATATATTAACCAGGTATTCGAAATAAATTACAGTGAAAATAACATTTCTATGGATATTGGACGCTGCCTTCTATTTGATATGATGGGAACTATAATAAAAGGGGCAGATTTGGGTGGATGTGCGGATGTTCTGGAGGAAATGGATTTTACCAGACAATTATCTGCTAAACTGCCGATAACCGAGATTGAAAGCAGACTGCAGAAAATTGTTGATGCAATCTGTTCCCATATTCTTAAGCAACACAAGGAAAATGAAAATGATAAACAACTCAGTAAAAAAATCATGGATTACATTAATGAAAATTATCAAAATCCGGATCTGAATATATCTCAGACAGGGCTACATTTTAATATTACACCTGCTTATATTTCTGCTCTGTTTAAAGAACAGACAGGTGAAAGTCTTTTGGAATATATTAATGCCGTAAAAATTAATGCAGCACAGGAACTATTAAAACAAGGATACAGCATTGTAGAAATTTCTCAAATGGTTGGATTCCGCAATAGTGGATCACTGATTCGAGTATTTAAAAAAATAACCGGCGTTACACCGGGGCAATTTAAAACTACATATTAGCCTTTTTATAAAAGACGTATTTTGGAATAAAAACCAAGATACGCCTTTTAAGTTCTCGGTAATTATACGTTTTGTGCATGCATTCGAAAAAATCAGCATGTTATTTTAAAGTTTTACATATAAATTCTAATTTTTTAATATATCTTTTTAGAAATTATGTATGTTAAAATACTGTTCGTGATCACAACGAAAAAACAACAATTTTTAAAATAAAATCGGAGGAGTAAAAATTTATATGAATATGAAAAAGAAATATCTTGCACGAGCAATAGCAATTATTACAGCTATGACGACACTCGTAGGATGTAGCAGTCAGCCATCCAGTTCAAATCAATCTACACAAACCACACAAACCCCGGAGACTGTTTCACAGTCTGAATCCGTGGCATCCGAAAGTGGTGAGTTTAGCTATCCAATGGAAGCAACTGATAAAATAGTGTATTGGACCAATTTAAATCCGAATGTTTCTGCTAATTATACTAATTTAGGTGAAACACCTTTTGGTAAAGCTCTGATGGAACAGACTGGCGTTCAGATTGAATTCCAACATCCACCAACAGGTCAGGAAAATGAACAATTCAGTTTGATATTAGCTGATGGTAATTTACCTGATGTGATGGAATATCCTTGGATGACATATCCAGGTGGCCCTGAAAAAGCGATTACAGACGGAAATATCATTGCATTGAATGATGTATTTGAACAATACTGCCCTAATCTAATGGCATACCTGAAAGAAAATCCTGAGGTTGATAAAATGATTAAGACAGACAGTGGAAATTATTATATCTTCCCATTTATTCGTGGAGATGAAGTTTTGTGTAATACCATTGGTTTAATGCTTCGTAAGGATTGGTTGGATGAACTAAACTTAGAGGTTCCGACTACTATCGACGAGTGGCATACTGTTCTCACTAAATTCAAAGATGAAAAAGGCGCTAGTGCACCTTTTAGTTATGAATATACGATGGGAGTTCTAACTGAGGAAAACCCATTTACTTATGCATTTAATACAACTAAGAACTTTTATCTTTCTTCTGATAACACAATTAAATTTGGTGCAGTTGAAGATGGTTACAAACAATTTCTTGCTACATTTGCTCAGTGGTATAAAGAGGGCTTAATTGATCAGGATATTGCAACTTTAGCGCTAGATCAAGTAAGTGCAAAAATGACAAATGGCAGTGCCGGTGCTTCTATTGGTTGGGCAGGAAGCCGTATGGGTGTATGGATTAATGCAGCAATTGCAACAGATCCTAACTATAATTTAGTTGCTGCCCCAGTACCTACATTAAACAAAGGTGACTATCCTGAAATGGGTCAGATCGAAAATAAATATAGCAATCAGGGTGGTGTAGCTATTACATCACAGTGTAAAGATATTGAAGCAGCAGCCAGATTATTGGATTATGCTTACAGTGAAGAAGGACATATGCTTTACAATTTTGGTGTTGAGGGAGATTCTTACACAATGGTTGATGGTTATCCAACCTATGCAGATAAGATATTGAACAATCCTGATGGATTGCCTGTTGCACAATCACTTTCCGCTTACATAAGAGGTAATTATAATGGTCCATTTGTACAGGATAAACGTTACCTTGAGCAATATTATACCATTGATTCTCAAAAAGAGACCAATGGCATATGGGGAGCTACCAATGCAATCAAACATAAAATTCCTCCAATTACACCAACTTCAGAAGAGAGCAAGGAATATTCCATTATTATGAATGAAATCAACACATATCGTGATGAGATGACCTTGAAGTTCATATTTGGTACAGAGAGCTTAGATAATTTCGACAAATATGTAAAAACAATTGAAGATATGGGTCTTGCAAGAGCTCTTGAAATTCAAAATGCTGCTCTTGGCAGATATAATGCGCGTTAGTTAAATACAAATAAAACACACTTATACCATTAAGAAAGGATTGCAGGAATGATGAAATCCAAAAGCTTTTTTAACCGGGTAAAGAAAGATTTTCGCAAAAATTATTCACTCTATTTACTTGTTTTACCCGTTCTACTATTTTATGTACTTTTCCATTACAAGCCGATGTACGGTGCTATCATTGCATTTAAAGATTATACACCGGCTCTTGGAATCAATGGAAGTCCGTGGGTTGGGCTAGAAAATTTTATTCGTTTTTTTAATAGCCCATATTTCTTCCGCTTAATAAAAAATACGGTTCTGCTCAGTTTTTATGAACTGATTTTCGGTTTTCCAGCACCCATTATTCTTGCGTTGTTATTAAATGAACTACGGAATAAAAAATTCAAAAGTATTGCTCAGACGGTTACATACCTACCGCATTTCATTTCTTTAATTGTTGCAACAGGTATGATTGTAAACTTTACAATGAGTACCGGTGTAATCAATGATATAATTGTGTTTTTTGGAGGAGAGCGTTCCGCTCTCCTTCAAAATCCTAAATTATATCGAAGCATCTATGTTGCGTCCAGCATCTGGCAGGAAATAGGATGGGGTTCCATTATCTATCTTTCAGCTTTAGCCGGTGTAGATAGTCAATTATATGAGGCTGCCATGATTGACGGTGCAGGAAAGTTTAAACAATTATTATATGTTACTATGCCTGCAATTACCCCGACGATATTAATTATGTTTATTTTAAAGATGGGGTCTTTGTTAAATATCGGATATGAAAAAACGATTCTGCTTTATAATCCAGCTACCTATGAAACAGCGGATATTATCTCCTCCTATATTTATCGAGTTGGTCTTCTTGAGCAAAACTGGAGTTATTCCACAGCAATCGGATTATTCAATTCAGTAATTAACTTTACACTGCTGATTATAACTAACAGACTGAGCAAGCGTTTCACAGAAACAAGTTTGTGGTAAGGAGGAAACATAAATGAGAACAATTAAAAGATCTACGGGAGAAATTATATTTCAAATATTTAATTATATCTTTCTCTCATTTATAGTAATGCTGTGTTTCTATCCTGTCTTATATGTAGCTTTAGCTTCTGTCAGTGATAGCGGCCTTTTAACACAGCACACAGGATTATTGCTGAAACCATTGGGATTTAGCATTGATTCTTATATAAAGGTATTTAAAAACCCTATGATATTAAAAGGTTACAGTAATACTTTATTTATCCTTATAGTAGGTGTATTCCTTGATTTGACATTGACCTCTATTGGCGCTTATTTCTTATCCCGTAAAGGTGTTATGTGGAAAAAGCCAATTATGATGTTGATTACCTTCTCCATGTTCTTCTCAGGGGGTATGATACCTTTTTATCTTACAATAAAAGATTTGCATCTTACCAATTCACTTTGGGGACTGATGATTCCTTTTATGGTAAGTACATATAACTTAATTATCCTAAGAACTTCCTTTATGGCAATACCGGAAAGTTTAATGGAAGCAGCTAGAATAGATGGAGCAGGACATGTACGTATTCTCTACTCCGTTGTATTGCCATTGTCCAAAGCCATTCTGGCAGTTATGGTTCTGTATTACGGTGTTGGTATCTGGAATGGATGGTTCTGGGGATCTATTTTGATACGTAACCGTGAGCTTTATCCGCTTCAAGTTATTTTAAGAGAAATATTAATGCAGAATGACGTAGGTTCCATGACGGCAGGTGTAGGTGCTGCGGATCAGGAAGCAATCGGTATGACAATAAAATATGCCACAATCATGGTTGCAACAGTTCCTATTCTTTGTGTTTACCCATTCCTACAAAAGTACTTTACAAAAGGTGTCATGATAGGAGCAGTAAAAGAGTAAATTAGTTATAATTTTAGATTGGAGTTTTTATAATGAATACAGAGCGATTTAACGAAAGTTATAATAGTAGTCTCTATAAAGAGGCATTACAGGAAATATTGAAAAAAATAGAGCTGGGATTTGATGTGTTTACCAGCAAATATCCCCATGTAAGTGAGAATAACCTATATGCGGCAGAGGACAATACACTTTGGACTTCCTCATTTTATCCGGGTATAGTTTTTCTGGCCTATGATATCACCGGTGATAAAAAATACTTAGCTCATACTACAGAGTATTTGGATAGCTTTGAGGACCGACTTGTGAATAGAAGGCATATCAGCCATGATTTAGGCTTTTTGTACACCCTGTCCTGTGTAGCAGATTATAAGCTTACGGGAAGTAAACGGGCTTATGACCTTGCTCAGAATGCAGCTAATATGCTGGCTGAGCGTTACAATGAAAAAGGTCAGTATATTCAGGCGTGGGGAGAAATGGGTATTTCGTACCCTAATGTAAAGATTATTATTGATACCATGCTTAATTTACCTCTGTTATATTGGTCTGAGCGGGAAGATAATCATAGAATCGCTTATAATCATGCCAAAACAGCAGCAAAATATTTGATTCGAAAGGACTTCTCCTCTTATCATACGTATTTAATGAATCCTGAGACAGGTGAAGTAGTATGTGGAAAAACACACCAGGGATATGAGGATGAATCAACATGGGCTAGAGGTCAGGCCTGGGCTGTCTACGGATACGTGCTATCCTATCGCTATTCACAGGATGAGCAGTTCCTAGGTGTTGCCAAGAAGACAGCAGAAGTGTTTATAAACAATTTGTCGGCAGATTACGTGCCATATTGGGATTTTACCTTTCATGATGATAATAAAGATATACGAGATACCTCAGCAGCAGCTATTTTCTGCTGTGGATTACTAGAACTATGTAATTATGTAAGTGAAGAGGAAGCAGAATATTATAGAAAGATTGTATTTTCGATTATGAAATCTCTGTATCAAAACTATTCAACGAAAGATATTCTAAATTCCAGCGGTTTCTTAAAAGAAGGTGTATATCACCGTAATGATGGCGCTAATGAATGTGTAATCTGGGGTGACTATTTCTATTTTGAAGCTTTAGTTCGTTTGCTTAAAGACTGGAAACCATTCTGGTAAAGAGGAGAAAGCGGTAAAATGAATAAATTTATTGAAGAACTACAGAAATTTATAAATAAAATAAACTAAAATCAAATCACAATTTGCTATACTTATGATACGAGGTAAGACGAAATGTATTTTGAACTGTTAAGAGAATGGTGTGACACCTTAGTTAGTCTTCAAGTCACAGAGATAAAAAATAAAGAGATTTTCGGTGGAATTATGTGTCCCTCATGTGCAAGAATACATGGACGATGTGGTGATGCTATCTATCCAATGATGTTTATGGCAGATAAAACCGGAGAAAAAAAATATCTGGAGTGTGCAAAGCTACTGTTTGAGTGGACTGAAAATATGACCAGACCGGATGGCAGCTATAATAATGATACCAACAGTGATTGGAAGGGTATAACTGTCTTTGCTACAATTCAATTAGGTGAGGCACTATATTATCACGGTGATCTATTAGATGAAAAGACCAGAAATCTTTGGTTAAAACGATTTCAAATTTCGGCAGATTATTTATATAACGGTATTGATGCTATTGGAGGAAATATTAATTATCCTGTCACCTGCGCAGCAGCCATGGCAGTGGGAGCAAAATTATTAAAAGAACAACGATATTCGGCAAAGGCCCATGAGCTAGCTCACAGGGCTATGGAATTTTTTACACCAGATGGATTGCTTTTTGGTGAGGGTAAGCCCAATAATGGTATATCACCAAAAGGATGCAGGCCTGTAGATTTAGGCTATAATGTTGAGGAATCCCTGCCAGGTCTTGTTACCTATGCATTGTTAGAAGGAGACCAAGAGGTATTAGACATTGTGGAAAAGGCTATGGAAACCCATCTTGAATTTATGCTGCCGGATGGTGCATGGGATAACAGTTGGGGTACTAGAAATAATAAATGGTCATACTGGGGCAGCCGAACATCGGATGGTTGTCAGGCTGGATACGGACTTTTGGCTGATGAGAATCCTCTTTTTGCAGAAGCGGTTTATCGCAATACGTTATTGCTTAAAAATTGTACCCGAAACGGATTGCTTTATGGTGGACCTATGTATTATTCAGCAGGTGAACCAACCTGCGTACATCACACCTTTTGTCATGCTAAAGCTATTGCTATTATGTTGGAACATGGTAATGAGCCACAACATGGAGGTCTTCTCCCACGAGAAATCGCGCAGGGTATTCAATACTTTCCATCTGTTCATGTCCACCTTCTGGCAAAGGATAAATGGCGTGCAACAGTTTCAGACTATGATTTTGAATATAGTGAAGAAGGGCATGCTACCGGTGGAGCGATTACAATGTTATGGAATGAGATTGCCGGACCGGTTATAGCAGGTACGATGACAAGGTATAGTCTTGTGGAACCAAATAATATGCAATTACCACAGTATACGAAAGGGATCTGTTTGACTCCACGTTTGGAAGTAGAAAAAAATGGAGTATTCTATCGGAGCATTAATGATAAAACTGCTCAGATAAAATGTGATGACAGAGAGAGTATTACTGTGCAAGCAAACGGTATTATGGTGGATGGGCGACAAAACGGCGATGATACCTATCAGCTTCAATATACAATGTCACAGTCAACTTTTGAAATTATAGGACGAACAAGTGCTGAAAATGCTCGTTTTTATCTTCCTATTATTTCTGAAAGCGGTGATGAAGTTCAGTTTATTGATAATAATTGTATCCGTATCATAACAGACCGCGCTATAATTAAACTTGAATCCGACATGATACTAAACATTCAGGAAGGTTTTGAGAAGAAAGTTCCTATTGACCAACAAGAAATTGTAACAGAAAAAGTTAATCGAATTTTTAATCCTACTGGAGGGTTTGAAGCTGTTCCGTTTTATATACAGGTAGTAAAAAATCAGGAGTTTTTACTAGGTATCTGTATAAATCCACGGGAAGATATATAATATTTCTCTAATAAAAGGCCATTTGAACACATACTACCCATGCGTTCAGATGGTCTTGTTGCAGTTGTAATAATGCTATGTGGGTAGAGTTAAAAAAAAGTTAGGAAAGAATACTCCATTGGTTGAATAAATGAAATAAAAATAATAGAAAAGTAGTATGAAAACCTGCACTATTTTTTATTTTCCGAATAAACTGAATTGAGAATAGGGATTAGTGTAATCCAAATTAGTTATTCGGGAGTTAATATGGATAATAATAGTTACACCAATGAAGCGTTATCAAGTATAGGAATACCTTACGATGATATTAATTGGTATGATATAGAGGGTCAGCCGTTTGGTATAGCATCGAGGTTTAATGCTATTGTATTTGGAAATGCAAATAATATTATAGATGTTAAAGGTGCTATGGCAGTTGGAGGAAACTTTACTAGCCCCAGAGGATTTAGTGCTGCATTTGGAGAAGATGTAGAGGCTACAGATGCAGATCTTTCTCCTGATGCAGTGAGATTTTTAGTTGGTGGCAATGTATCAATGGGAGGGCCATTGGTTGTTGTTGGCCATGTTGTAGTCGGAGGTAACTTCCGTGCTGCAAAAGGAAGTACCTATTTAATAGGTAAAGATGGAACTGCAGAGCAGTTACAAGAACTGGAATATCTATATCAAGCAGCTAATGGAAGTCCTTATTGGACACCAAGTGATAAGGGTAATCATTATGTAATTCCTAGCTACGATGCGCCGCGGTACATCCCAGCTAGCAGGATTGGAGCTAATCTTCCAATGTTTTTTCAAAGTGCGAAAGAAAGTATCGAATCTTATAAAGATTGTATCGAAGCATTAGAAGTAAATGGCAGTGTTGTTGATAATTTTCATGAATGGATTCTTCGTGGTAATGATCCACAACAAAATGTATTTATGATTGATGTAAGGCCAAATGGTATATTGAATAAGGGTATTCGAGCTGAAGTACCAGAGGGTAGCTTGGTTATAGTTAAGTTGAGAACAGGAAGTAACGCACATTTACAATATGGCCTAATAGGGGAGGAAAGACGTGCAAATCATACGCTTTACGTATTTGAGGACGCAACGAATATATTCATGGAAGTACCTGCGGATATATGGGGAAGTGTATTAGCTCCGCAAGCTATGTTTAACGCGCATCCTACAGGAGGTCACATAAGTGGAAATGTAGCTTTTGGATCTTTTGCCGTAAATGCAAATAGTGGTTTTGAATTCCATCTATACCCTTTTGTTGGAGGTATCTATTGCCAAGAATTAGCTCCTACTGTACCTGAGTTACCTGAAATCCAACCATGTCCGGAATGTCCTGCTTGTCCAGCACCATTACCATGCCCGGAACAACAACCATGCCCGGAACAACAACCATGTCCAGAACAACAACCATGTCCAGAACAACAGCCATGTCCGGAACAACAACCATGTCCAGATTGTCCAAGACCATTACCATGTCCGGAACAACAGCCATGTCCAGAATGTCCAAGACCATTACCATGTCCAGAACAACAGCCATGTCCAATATGTCCGATGCCGTTACCATGTCCGGAATGTCCAACGTGTCCGATGCCGTTACCATGTCCGGAATGTCCAACATGTCCGATGCCGTTACCGTGTCCAGAACAGGTAGCATGTCCAATATGTCCGGAATGTCCAACATGCCCAACCTGTCCAGAACGAGAAGCATGCCCAAAGCAAATTCAGTATATTGAATATATACCTTACCCTGTTCGCATGCCACCATGTCCAGAATGTCCTAAACCAAAAGTATGTCCTGAATGTCCGGATTGCCTTATAACACCTGGAATAATTTTTGGATGTATAGAAGGATGTAATTGTTGTAAATCTCATGATTGGGAAGTTAAGCTCTATCAAATATGTCGAGATAAGAAAGTTTTACTATATTGTGAATGCGTAACTTATTGTGGATGTTTTGAATTTGCGGTTCCATATGATGGTTGCTATTTATTAGTGGTATGTCCGATTAGACAATGCAGAACTTTTGGCATGTGTAAACCAATCATTTCATTCAGTAATATTGGTGTATCAAACTTAATAATAGAATAATCTTGTTAATAATAATGAGGAAAAAGACTGGGTATCTAGTCTTTTTCCTCATTTTCATATACCTGTATTTATAATGCAATATCGCCATGTTCTTTTGTTCTAATTCTGATGCAGTCAAGAACTTCAGAGATAAATATTTTTCCGTCTCCAACCTCTCCGGTTTCTGCAACTGAGGTAATTATATCAATAATTTCCTCAAGTCTATTATCCGGAACCACCATTTTTACTTCTACCTTTGATAAGGTGTTCATAATGATAGTATTTCCGCGTACATATTCTGTCCATCCATGTTGATTTCCACAACCAAATACCTGGTTAATAGTTATTCCATTGATTTTTGCCTGTACCAACGCAGTTTTCAATGGCTCTAATGCTTCCGGTCTGATAATTGCTTCAATTTTTTTCAAAAGGGTCACATCCTTTCATGTGTTTAATTAGTCAAGGCCTGTAAAAGCCGGATACGCTGATTCACCATGTTCTATAAAATCTAAACCTTGAGCCTCATCTGCTATCGAAACTCGAAGCTGCATTACCTGTTTTAATACAAATAGTATAACAAAAGATACTCCGGCAGCATATACAATTGTAATAATTATACTTAGTATTTGTGCTACAAAAAGTTTAGTATCACCAAATAGAAGACCATTCCACTGTGCAACTGGGTTAATTGATTTCTGAGTAAATAATCCGGTGGCAATACCACCCCAGATACCACCGATTCCATGACAGCCAAAAGCATCCAATGCATCGTCATAGCCGAATTTAGCTTTTACTTTTGTCATAGTAAAATAACAGATTGGACTTACTAGAGCACCAATGATGAGTGAAGCCCATATGGGAACAAATCCGGCACCCGGTGTTATAGCAACTAATCCTACTACAGCTCCTGTTGCAGCACCAAGAACAGTTGGTTTACCATGAATTAATTTTTCTATCAACATCCATGAAAGCATTCCTGCCGCAGCGGAGGTATTAGTAGTAAGTAAAGCATGTACAGCAAGTCCATCTGCTGCCAATGCACTTCCTGCATTAAATCCAAACCAACCAAACCATAATAGTCCAGCTCCCAATACGACAAAAGGTATATTGTGTGGTTTGTAAGATATCATTCCATATTCGCGTCTTTTACCGAGCATGATACAGGCAACTAAACCTGTGATACCAGAGCTAATATGTACCACATTACCACCGGCAAAATCAATTGCACCAAGTCCTCTGATAAAACCACCATCACCCCAAACCATATGAGCCATAGGATAATATACCAAAATTGACCAGAGACCAATAAATACAAATAATGCAGAAAATTTCATTCTTCCAGCAATTGAACCACAGATAAGTGCTGGAGTAATTATTGCAAACATCATCTGAAAGGCTGCAAATAGTGATTCTGGGATAGTAGAAGAATATGCGGCATTTGGTTCAGCTCCTACACCATTAAAAAATATATGCTCCATTCCTCCAATGAAACCACCATGATCTGCTCCAAATGAAAGGGAATATCCTATTACCACCCATAATAATGAACCAAGTCCGCAGATAAATAAACAGGACAAAAGTGTATTGAGTGAATTTTTTCTTCTCTCTAATCCAGAATAAAAAAGCGCTAACCCTGGTGTCATTAGAAAAACAAAAGCCGTGCAAACTAGTATAAATGCACTATTAGCGTAGTTAATTTCCATGCAACATACCTCTTTCTCTTTTTTTTAAACATAAAAAAGGCGATTCATGTAATAAAAAAATATTACATAAAATCGCCTTTGACTATTACCGATTATATTTCATTGTTTTAACATTGTCAATTCTTTTTTAAAAATATGATAGAGTATTTTACAGGGGAAAAATGGGATAAGACTAAAATATTTCAAAATTACTTCTTGATCTCTTGTGTTCCAGTTACTTTACTTGTTTCATCCATGGTGAATGTAGATTTTGCTTCTTCAGTGGAAAAATAGACATTTCCGTCAACTGTTGCATCAATTAATGCGAATTCTGAAACAGAAACGTATAGGTCACCTTTAAAGGTTCCATGTTGAATACTGGCCTTCGGACTGGTAATGGTTAATTTTGGTGCTGTCAATGTATACCTTGCAGTGATGGTACGATTCTCATCTTGAGCATAAAGTGCGACTTTACGCTGTATAATATCTTGACCAGCATCATCTTTCTTACCGTTTTTATATTCACCTTCTAGTAATAAATCTTTATCTAATTCCAAGTCTTTTGTTATGGCAATAATCCAGGTACCATTACTGCTTATTGCCTTTTCAAAGGCTGCTGCGGTATCCACGATAGAAGCAGTGGTTACCACATCTGGGGTTGTAGCATCTGGTGTTGTTGCAGCCGGAGATGTTGCAGCCGGAGATGTTGCAGCCGGGGTTGTTGCAGCTGGAGCTGTCGGGGTCGCTTGTTCCGATCCTCCATTATCATTAGTACATCCGGTAAATAATGTCATTATTAAAATTAATGCTAAGAATGTAATTTTTATTTTCATTGGACATTCTCCTTTCATAGGTTAGCTTTTTAATAATATCATTATTTCCATAATGATAAATTTAATACATTTAATTCTACAGCCATTATTATATTATATTTATTAGCGCAATCACGTCGAAATTTTTCTTATCACGGTTCAGACCTGCACCGGGTACTGAAAAGTTAGGAGTTCCATCTAGATTCCAGAATACTTTTCCTATGTAGGCATTCCTTCCCGCATCATAAAGAGGCTGATAGGTTTCATCAATTAAATAGCGGGTTTCTTCTCGTCCATGATAAACGATAAAGTCTTCAGAATTATCCTCAGATAATGTAAAACTGTTGTGTCCGGGTCCATACTGTTTGGTAGCTTTGCTACTTTGAAATACAGGATAAGATAATTTATACCAAGAACTTGCATCCAGTAAATCAGCATTTTCATCAGCTGTAAGCAATCCCATGCAGTACATAGAATCCGTGCCGCTTGAGGAGAAGGAAAGAAAAATCTTATTATTCCGTTTAATAATACTAGGACCTTCGTTCACCGCAAATCCGTGCAATTCCCAATTAAATTCCGGATGGGACAGGCGTACTGCCTTAGTGCAGATGGTCCAAGGATTTTTTAACTGAGCAATCCAAATATCTGATATATTATTGGTCTTTTGTGCCCATACGAGATAATGGATGCCTCTGTGCTCAAAGTGCGTATGGTCAAGAGAAAAATCTGTAAATGCAATGTCGTTGATAGATGAAGTTTTCATAGGGCCATTGTCCTCTCAAGGATTGATAAAAGGCTCATTACCAGTACAAATGAGGCAGTGGGGACTAAACGCCATGGGGATTCATCAGAAATAGTAGTTGAATAATAAACAACCCATGTTCCATCAATATAGTGGATCTCTGGAGCCCATATATGAGGACTCAAAGCTCCGTTTGCAATAGGTTTTTTCTCAAAAATAACTTTCTCTTCATAGGCATTTGAACCATCTGCTAACTTCAAGATAGAGGAGGCTCTTCGCAAAATAATATATAAATATTGATATCGTCCATCCAAATTATGCTCCATATCAGTGTAAGAAGCTGTGAAATAATAGAATCCATCCGTGTGTTTGTATATATATGGATCTGCTCTGTTCTTAATTAAGAGTGATGGATAGATAGACTCTTGGATAGTTCTATCTGCTCGGTTTTCATCAGCCGAACTGGTTCTGGCTTTCCAAAAACTTTGTGTAGAGAAGTCAGAATCTGTATTGGTATTTTTAGCCCATTTTTCTTATCTTGGGACTGCGTGATGCCGATATAATTTGGTTGACATTCATCATAATAAGTTTCGTTTGTGTAATGAATAAAATCCTGAGTCAGGAACGAAAAAAGACACTGCCTAGATAATGCATCTTCAGCGGTGATATAAAAAAGACCGTTATTTAGTTCATATAATTTGGGATTTACGAGGCGCTTTGAGCCTATGGAAGGAAATAGCACACCATTATTACCGTTTAAGGCGTACCAATCAAAGCCATTATAGCTATATTCAAGATGAAGGCTATCAGATTCTTCATTTTGCCAATCTAGCGTATAAGGTCTTAAATAAGCATAAAGTTGATTATTTGTATAAAGTGCGTCATCAAAAGGCAAGACTAACATCTTCGTGTTATTCATTGTATCCTCCTATATGACATCTATCTAAGAGAAATGAGTAATTTCATATTAGCACAGAATATAAAGATTGACAAGTATAAATAAATCTGTAATATGTAAAGTATGAGTTAGTAGTTACTGTTCACAGAACTGCTGATTTTTGCAGAGCTGTGAATAGTATAAGTTAGTATGGAGGAATAATATGGTTACGATAAAAGAAATCGCAAAAGTCTGTAACGTTTCAGTTGCCACGGTTTCAAACATTTTGAATGAAAAACCCGGGGCATCTCCCAAAACCAGGGAATTAGTTATAAATACAGCGAAAGAACTGAATTATACACCCAATTATGTGGCAATTAATTTGAAACTAAAGAGTACTAACTCCATTGGTGTCATAGCTGAGGATATGACGATTTTTAGCATTCCAGACATCATTGATGGTATTACAGATTCCTGTGAAAAACACGGATACCAGATTTTGTTAGTCAATTTACGATTATATAAAAAATATAGTGATACTTATTATAACAGAACAGATTATTATGGAATGGTGGAAGATGTCATTAAGGACTTAATGTCCAAACAAGTAAATGGCATCATTTATGTATCTGCGCATGAAAGATTGATTCAATGTTTGCCAGAGAATATGAATATTCCAGCAGTTATGGCTTATGGAAATAGTAAATCACAAAAAATACCGTCAATTATAGTGAATGACGAAAAAGGTGCCTATGATTTAATTACCTATGCCATTGAAATGGGACATGAAAAAATAGGAGTCATAACGGGCAAAACAAACAGTTTTCATATGCAGGCAAGACTTATTGGTTATCAAAAAGCGTTGCTTGAAAACCAAATCATTTATAATCGAGAATTGGTATATGAAGGAGAGTGGGATCGTATCTCAGGTTATAAACATACAGATGCTTTGATAGAAAAAGGAGTAACTGCTATTTTTTGTATGAATGACTTGATGGCAGGTGGTGTGTATGATCGGCTGGAGGAACGGAACCTAAAACCTGGGGATGATATTTCAATTATCGGATACGATAACAGAGAGCTGTCCGGTTATTATAAACCGCCGCTTACTACGGCAAATCTGCCTCTGCATGATATCGGTTTCTGTGCAAGTGAGGTTATGATGAATATGTTAAATAGGCATCATGTAGCCGATGAGGTAAAGTCAGTTTATCAGATGCCATGCAATCTTGAAATTAGAAATTCGGTTAAAAAAATAAAATCATAGTAAAATGCCTATTCTGTAAATGGAAGAATAGGCATTTTTTTGATCAATATTATGCAAAAGGCATGTATATGTGAAATATCACTATATTAAACGTTTTAAAAAAAATAGAATATATACATAATAGTGAAAATATATAATATAAAGAGAAAAATAGATAAAATGAGAGATAAAACGTAATAAACATTATATTCATAGATATATACAGACTTTTATTCGCTAAATATATGTGATATAAATTAATTATTAGTGAAATATAATAAAAAAGTGAAATTATTTTGACAAATAAACAGCAAAAATTTTAAAAAGATATCTATTTAAGAGAAAGAATGAGTAAAATGTCAAAATAATAGTTAAACGTTTTACATAACTTAGATAAAAATGTTATGGGGAGTAATTTGATAGAGTAAAAGGATGGAAGGAAATAATCGTGGATTTTAGGATGTATCACACAGATAAATAGTTATCTGTCTTGATAGAAACGAAAAACAATAAAAGGTGGAGGTATTAAAATGAAAAGGAAACTATTATCAGTATTGCTCAGTGTAGTAGTTGTAGCATCTTTGCTTGGTGGATGTGGAAGTAAATCAACAGATATTGCAACTGATACAGCAAGTGAAGGAACAACAGATGCTGGAACTAATGCAGCTGGAACAAATGAAATGAAAGTTGAGGGGGACAATGTTACAACAATAAATGTATGGACATTTATTGAATTACATCAACAATTTTATACTGACATGGCTGAAAAATGGAATGAACAGAATCCGGATAAAAAGGTAAAACTTGTTTTAAGCAATATGGCTTATGATGATATGCACAATAAGTTATCCTTAGCTTTAGAATCCGGCGAGGGTGCCCCAGATGTAGTTGATATCGAGCTTGGAAAATTCCCAGCTTTTATTACTGGAGAAATCGGACTTAGAGATTTAACGGATGTAATTGCGCCTTATAAAGATAGTGTAGTTCAATCCAGATTAGATATCTATTCAAAAGATGGTAAATCTTATGGCCTTCCTACTCATGTAGGTGCAACGGTAGCATTTTATAACAAAGAACTTTTAGAAGCAGCTGGAATCAACTATGAAGATATTAAGACCTGGGATGATTTCAAAGCAGCAGGCGTGAAATATTTCGAAGCAACAGGAAAATATTTTGGTACAGTTGAGACAACTGCTCAATGGATGATTAATTTAATGCTTGCTCAAAAAGGCGGAAATTATCTTGACGCAGAAGGAAACCTTGCAATTAACAGCGATACTATGTTAGAGGTTTTAACTTATGTTAAAGGTATGCAGGATACCGGTGCATTTGGTGTTGTTCCTGGTGGACAGCCGGATACAGATGAAGCATATGCGGCTTACAATGCCGGAGATTATGCTGCACAGATTATGCCTTTCTGGCAGACATCCCGTTTTGTTAACTATATGAAAGACACAAGCGGAAAAGTAGCAATTGCTGCTACCCCTGTTTGGGATACAACCGATGGAGAATATGCATCTATTGGTGGAGGTGGTACGGGTACAGCTATTGTAGCTTCTAGTGAAAACGCAGACCTTGCAGCAGAAGTTATGGCATTTATTAAACTTTCAGCTGAAGCAAATGAAGAAGTTTGGAATATATTAGGTTTCGATCCAGTTAATACTGAAGTTTGGGCTGATACAGCACTGACACAAAATCCTGAGAATCAATATGTTAAATACTTTGCAAATTATCCATTTGATACATTAAATAAGATCAAAGAAAACATTGGTTCTTTGCCTTGTTTGAATGACGAAAAATGGCCATCAATTAATAATGAATTCTGTACTACAACTTTAAACAATATATTTGAAAATGGGGTAGATGTGAAAGAAGCATTAGATGAATCGCAAGCAACCTTAGAGAATGAATTCAAGTAAAATATTCTTATAAAAGTTGTTATAAGAGAATATAATGTTACAGGGTACAGGTGAATGTGCCTGTATCCTGTAACTTATTATTGCTCGTTAGAAGGGAGTCGACACAAAATGCTTAAAAAATTCTTTTATTCAAAGAAAATTGCTCCTTATGTATTCATTCTGCCATTTGTAATTACAATTCTATGTTTTTGGATTGTACCCATTGGCAACGGTGTTTTGCTGAGCTTTCAGGATGTATTAAAAGATCAGTGGGTCGGAACGAAAAACTATAGACGCTTGATTACAGATAAAATATTCCTTAAGGCAATCTATAATAGTGTAAAATATATGTTTGGTACATTAATTTTACTAATACCTTTTCCGATGCTTTTTGCGAATCTGTTAAATAGCAGATTGATGAAAAAACCTGAATTATTTAAATCTATTTATTTCATTCCGGCACTGACTTCCGTTGTAGTTGCAGGTACTATTTTTCGATTGATGTTTGGTGAGTTGGACAGTTCTTTGGCAAATCGTGTTATTGCCATGTTTGGAAATGCTCCAATTAAATGGTTAAAAAATGCAGATGCCAGTTTTTTTGCACTTCTAATTCTTTGCAGCTGGAGATGGACCGGTGTTAATATTCTTTATTTCTTAGCAGGTTTACAAAGTATTCCACAGGAATTATATGAAGCAGCTTCGATTGATGGGGCAAGCAAATGGAAACAATTCACGAAAATCTCTTTTCCCCTTGTCAAACCTACAACCATATATGTATTGACAATTAGTATTTATGCTGGTTTGTCAATGTTCAATGAAAGTTATATGTTATGGAAGGGTAATAACTCTCCAAACAATATTGGATTGACAATAGTTGGATATTTATATAGACAAGGTATTGAAAAACGTGCTATGGGTTATGCTTGCGCTGTTGGTATAGTCCTTCTTGTTATAATTATGATTGTAAATATGGTTCAGTTGATTTTTAGCGGAACTTTTAAGAAGGAGGATTGATGATATGGCAAAGGAAGAAAATAGAAAGCAGAAAGACAGACTTGCGACAGCAGGCATGCTGATATTATTTACAGGCCTTGCTATTCTCATATTAATACCAATTTATGCAATCTTCCTCGCAAGTTTTAAACCAGGTGGATTATTGATTCAGTATGGACTTAACCTTGATCTTGATTTCAGCCAGATGAGTTTTAACAATTACATATTATTATTTACTGGACAACATTCATACTGGATATGGTTTTTCAATAGTATTTTCTTAACGATATTGACGGTTACCTTAACATTACTTATTAGTGCATTTGTTGGATATGGTTTTGCAGCATACGAATTTAAAGGTAAAAATATCATGTTTGTCTGCGTATTGATTATTTTGTCCATTCCTTTGGAAGTTGTAATGCTTCCTTTGTATAAACAAATGTCTGTTTGGGGAATTATGAATAGCTATACAGCTATTATATTACCTTTCCTGGCACATGCATCTACCATCTTTTTCTTTCGGCAGTATTTACAAAGCCTTCCAAAATCATTATTGGAAGCAGGAAGAATTGATGGTTCATCAGAATATGGTATCTTTTTTAGAATCGTCATGCCAATTATGAAACCTGCATTTGCAGCTATGGCTATTCTAAATGGTATGAATGCATGGAACAATTATCTATGGCCATTATTGGTAATTCGTACAGAAGATAAGTATACATTGACCTTAGGACTGAATACTTTAATTAATCCTTATGGAAATAATTACAATCTATTGATTGTAGGTTCCTTTTTCTCTATTGTACCTATTTTTATACTATTCATCTGTTTCCAGAAATATTTTATTGAAGGGATGACAGCTGGGGCAGTAAAAGGATAAAACATTTATATTACCTATTAATAGGAAGATGCAGATTGTTGTAGAAGTGAACGTATTAAAAGAAGTTAGGGTGCTATTTTTGCTTATAAAATTATTAAATAAAAATAGGAGTAAAAATCTATTCGACTTTTACTCCTATTTTATATTTAATATATTTATATAATTAAGTTTAGATCGTATCCGTATTACATATTTTTCTTATAGAATTCAATATCTGCTTTCAGGCAATCCAATCTTTCTCCAGAATAACTAAATTCTCTTTCTACTATGTAAGCCTCACAGCCACATGCATCCGCTACCTTCTTTAATTCTTTCCAGTCAACTAGGCCTTCACCTGCGGCACAGTTTATTTCTTGACTTTTTTTAAACATTTGCTTAACTTCTTCACGCATAATTGGTCTTCCAGACTCATCATATTTTATATCCTGAGGATTCATAGATGGTTGAACACCAATATCTTCTCTGCTCTCCTTAATATGTACCAACTTAATGCGACCTTCGTATTGTTTGATAAAGGCTATCGGATCATATCCGGCAGCAGCACACCAACCTGCATCCAATTCCAAACCTACATATTCAGGATTTGTTTTTTCAGCAATGATATCTAATATTTTTATATCACCGCATAATCTGAATTCCTGGGTGTGATTATGATAAGTTAACATAATTCCTTCTTTGTGACATTGCTCACCTATTTCGTTAAGACGATTAGCAAATAGCTCAGCTGTAGCAGCATCCGGTAAATATTCCATTCCAATTCCTATGAACCGTAAGCCCAAGGCTTTTGCATAAGGAATCATTTCTACTATTTTATCTGTCTGTGTGTGCAGAGAGATAACGTCCAGATGGTTCTCCTCAAGTAACTTTTTCATATTTTCTGTTTCCATTGCAAAATTAGGCCCAAATAATTCAACACCACAATAACCCATTTCAGAAGCTTGTTTTAAATTTTTTTCAGTTTGCGCCGGGTCAAACTCCCCAAAAGAATACATCTGCAGATACAATTGATCCATTAATATTACCTCCTATGTTAAATTCTAGTATTATATAAACCTATTGTACCATTTAAAATTACTAGTAACAATAGGTTTAGTTTCTTAAAATAAATATAATTTATTGATAATATGATAGAAGGATTAGAACCCTATCAAGTAGTCCACTTTTATTTCCACTTAAATAAGCTCTAGTAATTTTTTCTTTTCTACATCAAATTCAGTATCCGTCAAAATTCCAGCATCGTGCATCAATTTTAGTTTTTCTAACTTTTGTTTAAATATTGCCATTTCATCATTATTTTGGCTTGTTTCCATCTCATTATTGTATTGACTCGATGTTAAACTATTTAAAAATGAACCATTTTCTATTTGTTTTGTTGCTTGATATACTGCACTTTTCTTTTCTAATTCCATTATAATGTCATATTTCTTCTCTGATAAATATGTTTGTAAGAAATTAAAAATATCCGCCGGTAATTCTATATCTATGTATTGCTTATGAATATCTGAATAATAGTTTAATATTACATTCCTATCGTCTATCTTCTTAATATCAGATGAAATATTAAAATTAGTAGTTGGCATATCTATTTTTGATGGTTTGTGTGAAAATAACGCTCCGCCAGCCATTCCCATCGGACCCAATAATAAACCTGCCCAAAATGTCGCTTTTTTTGAAAACGTACTTCCTGTTATACTTCCTCCAAAACTAGAATATGTGCTATTTATTTCTGTTGTATAGTGTATATTCCCTACCTTTTCATAATAATGAATTTTAGAGAACGGTATAATGCCATTAGACTCATCGTGATTTATTCCATCTATTCTAAGAAAATTTATATTTCTATCTTTATCTATATATATAAGTGCTACCTGTAAGTTTTCCTTAAACAATTCAAAATATGGATTATTATTAATAGTTATATGGAATTTGTAGCAGTCTTGAAAAAATTGTCTAGCACTTTCTTCTTCCTCTGCAATTCGAAGAACACGTTCCTGTTCTTGTTGTTTGCGATTTTCGTCTTGTACTAGAATTTTTTCTAAATGCTTTTGTCGAATATCTTCCACGAAATCTATCGCTTCACAATATTTGTCAATACCCATAATAATAACGTTTGAATTTTCCAAAGTACTTACAATAGATTTTTTCGGTTGATATTTGATGATTATGCCTTTATCACCTTTCACATTAATTATTGATAGTTCATTAACTTCGTCAAATGTTATTTTAAATGAAGTAGCTTCATTGCTCAACTCATCGCCATACCACAAAAATCCAACCCCTTCCAAATAGCTTGGATAAATAAATAATTTCATAGAATGTTTTTTTCCTAATATACTTTTCTTATATTCTCCATAAAAACACTCAATACACTTTTCAATCTTATCCATTAATGCTCCTTCTTTCAAATGAACTTATATCAATATTCGGCTTTACTATGTAGATTTAGTATTATTAATATGGAATAATGTACATAAAATTAGCTGTTATTGTAATTATATAATATTTTTCTTACAATATCTACATTATTTTCCTGTATATAATACTATAGAAGTTTTGGCCATTTAGAATGTAAAGCAGATACCGTATATATATAATACTGAATAATGAATAAAGGATACTTTAGAAAGGTATCCTTTTTATTGTATAGTACATTAAAGTTAAATAATAAATACATTGATAATATTTACAAATATGCTATTATATTACATAATATAAAAAGATAACTACGAAATAGGGAGGATAATATGTCAAAGTATTCATCTACATGTAAAGTTTTAGGCTCAATAGTATTGGCATTGGGAATAATAGGTACATTAATTCTTGCAGTAAATTATGGAAAGGTATTAGACTATGGCTATGATTTTGCTTATACAAGAGATTGGGTTTTAACATTTACATATTTAATTGGAGGATGTTTAATAACATCAATACAAAGTATTGTTTTATTTGCGCTTGGTGAAATATTGGAGTTTGTAGAAAGAATAAATTGTAATATTGAAAATGAGAAGCATAATTCAAATTCGAAGACTTATGAGAGTAATTCTACCATACCTCAAACAATTGTATGGACATGTCCAACATGTGGTGGAATTAATCACAGAGATACTGGAACATGTGGATGCGGCACTCGAAAACCATGATAATAAAAAGTAATCGTAGAGGATACCAGAATAATGGTGTCCTTTTTATTGTATATAAGATAAGTGTATCAGGTTTCTATTATATTAGAAGATTTCTTAACAGAATAAAGAATACTTCCAGTTTCAGATGAAACATGGTCTTCATTTAAATTAAATCACTGTAGTTACATTAATGTGACACTGTACACCGATGATAGCCTATGATAATCAACGTTTATCATTTTTATTCTTAGTGTTTCTTAATTTTATGACTCACGTTTTACGCTCGAAATCAATTCATAAATAGATTTATATTAAAGTCTATGAAATTCTTTACTTATAAGCCTTTCACACCAATGTACGCAAAAAAATGAGAGTATCTTGCGATACTCTCATTTTAAGCTGGGCTACAAGGATTCGAACCTTGAGATGCTGGAGTCAGAGTCCAGTGCCTTACCGTTTGGCGATAGCCCATCATATTTTGGCTGTAAAAGGATAACAGTTCATCAGCCACGAATGATATTATAACAAACATAAGAGTATATTTCAAGCACTAATTTAAAAAAATTTCCCTAAATGTTTCTAAAAAGTTTTTTCTGACGACATTAATTGACATACTATATATTATTTGTTATCATTTAACCTTGTAGGCACATTTTGCCTAAGTTTAAATACATTTATTAATAGAGATAACGATTGGAGATTACTTATGTCTTTAGCAAATATAGCATTTAATCAAATTATGGAAATGTTTTTAATTATTATAATTGGTGTAGTCTGTTTTAAAACTAAGCTGATAGATGAAGCAACCAATAAAAAGCTATCTAATATTTTATTAATGCTAATTCTTCCCTTTGTAATATTTGTATCCTATCAAAGAGAATCAAGTGAAGAACTTCTTAATGGATTGATCATATCTTTTGTCTTAGCATTTATATCACATATATTTGGGATTGCTATGTCATATTTGTTACTGAGAGGTAAAAATAAGGATTTAGTAATAGAACGTTTTGCTGTTATCTATTCGAACTGTGCATTTATAGGAATCCCACTTGTAGATGGCATATTTGGTAGTGAAGGAGTATTCTATTTAACTGCATATATGACTGTCTTTAATCTACTGTTATGGACCCAGGGCGTTGTAATGATGATCGGAAAGCAAGATAAGAAGACAATGCTAAAAACATTAATTTCTCCAACGATGATAGCTATCGTTTTGGGAATCGCATTTTTCACGACGCAAATTAGACTTCCAAGTATCCTATTACACTCTTTTGACTATGTTGCTTCTATGAATACTCCGTTTGCTATGTTAATAGCCGGTGTAACAATAGGACAGACAAATATTAAAAAGGTTTTTGGAAAAGTAAGAATCTATTTGGTTACATTCATAAAACTTTTGTTTATTCCTACTGTGTTACTCCTTATATATAGTAGATTCCCAATAGCGAAGACAGTCCTTGCAACCTCCATATTGGCAGTCGCATGTCCTACCGCAGCAACAGGTACCTTGTTCGCCATTCGATACGATAAAAATGCACTATATGCATCTGAAATATTTACCATTACATCACTGTTATCAATGATTACAATACCACTGATTATGATGTTAGCAGAATTGATTTTATAAGATACAGCTAACTTTAATAAGATATATCCAGTATACAAAATAAAAGATACTAACGGAAGGAAAAAAGAAAATGAGTATTAAGCAGATTTTATCCAATCGGCTGATTTTTATCCCGTTTACACTTGATGTTGCAACTGCTGTTTTGGCAGGAAATTTAGAAATACTGGAAAGTTATGGACTTAAAATTAATAAAAACTGGCCTGATGATGAATGTATGGAAACATTACCCAAAATTATAAAAAACCTAAAATTAGTTGTGGAACCAACTGGCTTTGAATCCTGGATGATTGTAAAACAAGATAATAGGATGGTTATTGGTGATGCAGGATTCAAAGGAAAGCCTAATACGAATGGAGAAGTAGATATTGGGTATTCTATTATTGAAGAAGAGCAGAAGAGAGGATATGGATTTGAAACAGCAAAAATACTGACTGATTGGGCTTTTTCACAAAGTGAAGTAAATTCTATTACAGCGAGCTGTTTCATAAATAATATTGCCTCTGCAAGAATACTAGAAAAAATAGGAATGCAGGAAATATCGAGAGATAAAGAAATGATATATTGGAAAATTTCTAAAAAATAGTATATTGATTAAATTAGAAAAAGAAAGTGGATGTTCTTAACTAGCTAGCCAGTTAAGAACATCCACTTTCTATTACAATAATAAAGAATTTATATTTTGATTAATTATAATTATTCAGCTAATTTCACTAATTTTGCATATTTAGACTTAGCGTTTAATTCAGCTTTATCAAATAATATTGCAGCTCTTTCTGGATTAGAACGAGCAAGTGAACTGTAACGAACTTCGCTGTTAAGGAACTCTTGGTAATCAGCTGTTGGTGCTTTTGAATCTAATTGGAATGGATTCTTACCTTGTTCCTCAAGACGAGGATCAAAGCGGAATAAATGCCAGTATCCAGCTTGAACAGCACGTTTTTCTTCATTCTGAGCACCCTTCATACCACCCTTAATACCATGATTAATACATGGAGCATAAGCGATGACAATAGAAGGACCTGGATAGTTTTCAGCTTCAACAATTGCTTTTACGCATTGATTGTAATCAGCGCCTTGAGCGATCTGAGCAACATATACATAACCGTAGCTCATTGCGATTGCTGCTAAATCCTTCTTCTTAACTTCTTTACCAGCTGCTGCGAATTGAGCAATAGCACCGGTAGGAGTTGCTTTAGAAGATTGACCGCCTGTATTAGAGTAAACTTCTGTATCAAATACTAAGATGTTAACGTCTTGACCACTTGCGATAACATGATCTAAACCACCAAATCCGATATCATAAGCCCATCCATCTCCACCAAAGATCCATTGAGATTTTTTGGATAAATAATCTTTGTTAGCTAAGATGTTTGCTCTGTCTGCATTATCGCATTCACAGCCTTCTAATGCTTTTACTAATTCTTTTGCAGCTGTTGCATTTTCAGTACTAGATTCTTTTGTTTCAAGGTATTTTTCGCAAGCTGCTTTCATATCAATTTTTTCAGTAACTGCTGAAAGAGCTTCAACGGAAGAAACTAAACGGCCTCTTAATGCTTTTTGAGCAAGTGACATACCATATCCAAACTCAGCATTATCTTCAAATAATGAGTTAGCCCATGCTGGACCACGTCCGTCTTTGTCTACTGTGTAAGGAGTAGAAGGTGATGAACCACCCCAGATAGAAGAACATCCTGTTGCATTTGCAATATACATTCTATCGCCGAATAATTGTGTAACAAGCTTAGCATATGGTGTTTCACCACAACCTGCACAAGCACCGGAGAACTCAAGTAAAGGTTTCTTAAACTGACTACCCTTTACAGTAGTTTCCTTAAATTTAGCAACAACTTCATCAGGGTATCCAATTTCATTGCCATAATCAAATAATTTTTGTGATTCTAGTTGAGTATCTAAGCTCTTTAATACTAAAGCTTTTTCACCCTTCTTACCTGGACATACATTAGCACATGAACCACAACCTGTACAGTCAAGAACAGATACGGACATAGCAAACTTATATCCTGGCATACCTGTCATATCCATTGACAAGGAACCCTCAGGAGCATTAGCTGCTTGCTCTGATGTCATTGCAACTGGACGAATAACAGCATGTGGACATACATAAGCACAGAAATTACATTGGATACAGTTATCTGGATTCCAACTTGGAACGTCAACTGCAATACCACGTTTTTCAAAAGCTGAAGATCCAGCTGGAGCAGTACCATCTACATAATCAACAAATGCAGAAACTGGAAGACTGTTACCATCTTGAGCATTAATATGATTTTGGATTGAATTAACATAATCAACAACGTCTTTTCTTGATCCGGTAGCAAAAGATTCTAAACTTTCATCTGTTGCATCTGCCCAAGAAGCAGGAACTTTAACTTCTACAGCATCTGTGATTCCACGATCAATTGCATCATGATTCATCTTAACGATAGCATCACCCTTCTTACTATAAGAATAAGTTGCAGCATCCTTCATGAATTTTACAGCAGATTCTACTGGAATGATATTAGCAAGTTTAAAGAATGCAGCTTGAAGAACTGTATTAATACGTCCGCCAAGTCCAATTTCTTTACCAATTTTAATACCATCAATTGTGTAGAATTTAATATTATGTTTTGCCATATAACGCTTAACTTGTCCAGGAAGGTGCTCTTCGATCTCTTCCATTGTCCAACCACAGTTAAGTAAGAAGCTTCCGCCATCTTTTAAATCTTGAACCATGTTGTATTTTCTTACATAGGAAGGATTGTGACAAGCTACGAAATTAGCTTTATTAATTAAGTAAGTTGCTTTGATAGGATCTTTACCAAAACGTAAGTGAGAGATAGTTACACCGCCTGATTTTTTTGAATCATAGTCAAAATAAGCTTGTGCATACATATCAGTATGATCACCAATAATTTTGATAGAGTTCTTGTTAGCACCAACAGTACCGTCAGCACCAAGTCCCCAGAATTTACAGCTGATTGTGCTTTCTGGTGTTGTATTTGGATTCTCTGTAATTTCAAGAGAAAGATGAGTTACATCATCAACAATACCGATTGTGAACTTTTTCTTCTCATTATTCTTATATACTGCAATGATCTGTGCAGGAGTTGTATCTTTAGAACCTAAACCGTAACGTCCTGAGAATACTGGAGTATTGTTAAACTGAGTATCCTTTAAGGAAGCAAGAACATCAAGGTATAGAGGCTCGCCAATAGCACCAGGCTCTTTTGTTCTATCTAATACAGTGATTTGTTTTACAGTTGCAGGGATAGCATCTAGTAAGTGCTTTGCACTGAAAGGTCTGTATAATCTAACTTTAATAACACCAACTTTAGCACCAGCAGCTAACATATAATCAATCGTTTCATCAATAGCGTCACATACGGAACCCATTGCGATGATTACGTGTTCTGCATCAGCAGCACCATAATAGTTGAATAATTTATAATCTGTACCAATTTTAGCATTTACTTTATTCATGTAATCTTCTACAAGACCAGGTACTGCATCATAGTAAGGATTACATGCTTCTCTTGCTTGGAAGAAGATATCAGGGTTCTGAGCAGTTCCGCGAGTAACAGGATGTTCAGGACTTAAAGCATGACGACGGAAAGCGTCAACCGCATCCATATCACACATTTCTTTTAAATCTTCATAATCCCAAGTTTCAATTTTCTGAAGTTCATGAGAAGTTCTAAAACCATCAAAGAAATGAACAAAAGGAACACGTCCTTTGATTGCAGTAAGATGGGCAACAGCTCCTATATCCATGACTTCCTGTACATTGCTAGAGCAAAGCATTGCAAAACCTGTTTGACGACAAGCATAGATATCTGAGTGATCGCCAAATATTGATAAAGCGTGGCTTGCTAAGGCACGTGCAGATACATCAATTACACATGGTAATAATTCGCCTGCCATTTTGTACATATTAGGTATCATTAATAATAAACCTTGAGAAGCTGTATATGTAGTAGTTAATGCACCGGCAGCTAAAGAGCCGTGAACAGTACCAGCTGCACCAGCTTCTGATTGCATTTCTGCAACCTGTACTTCGTGTCCAAAGATGTTTTTTCTACCTTGGGTAGACCAAGCATCTGTTACTTCAGCCATAACTGAAGATGGTGTTATAGGATAGATTGCCGCAACATCGGTAAATGCATAAGATACATGAGCAGCAGCATTATTTCCATCCATGGTTTTCATTTTTCTAGCCATGATATAATATCCTCCTTATGAATATGGTAATTGAAGATTAGTGGAAGGGCAACAAAAGAAAGAGTCACCACAACGCGCCTCAATTACATGATTAATGTATTTAGAAAAATACCTATGTAGAGAATAACACTATTCGACAAAAGTGTAAAGACTTTATTCCTAAACTTTTATTAAAAACTTATTATTTTTATTGCTATTTATTTCAATATTTCAATCATAACTTATGAAATTTAATTTTTGTGTGGTATATTTTTATAGGTAGAAAGATATGATATAGAATAGCCACAAGAAGAGTTAAAATCGGGTAAAAATCTATCGAAATAAAGTAATTTTATTGACAAGGAACAAGTGATACGTTATAATACTTTGAATGTATCGTAATATTGATCAAAACGGAGGAAGGGTGTTTAAATATGGCAGATAAAAAGAACATATTGACCTATGAGGGATTACGACTGTTAGAGGACGAACTTCAGGAATTAAAGGTGAATAAAAGAAAAGAAGTCGCTCAGAAGATTAAAGAAGCTAGAGAACAGGGAGATTTATCCGAAAATGCTGAGTATGATGCAGCAAAGGATGAACAAAGAGATATAGAGGCTAGAATTGAAGAAATAGATAAAATTCTTAAAAATGCAGAGGTTGTTGTTGAAGATGAGGTTGAGGTTGACGTCATCAATATTGGCTGTAAGGTAAGAATCCTTGATTTAGAGTATAATGAGGAGATGGAATATAAGATTGTAGGTTCTACAGAGGCAAATAGTCTTAAGGGCAAAATCTCGAATGAATCACCGGTTGGTAAAGCTTTACTTGGCGCAAGAATTGGAGAAGTCGTTAGTGTAGATACGCATTCTGGAATAATCCAATATAAAATACTTGAGATTCAAAAGTCCAACTAAGAGACAAAACTGATTAAGGTGTTTGAAACTTGAGGACGGAAAGGATGAAATATTGTGGCTGAAGAAAAGATACAAGTAGAACAGGATTTAAATGAACTTTTAAAAATTAAAAGATCAAAATTGACTGAATTAAAAGATAATGGGAAAGACCCATTTCAGATTATGAAATATAATGTAACACATCATTCTGCAGATATTCTTGCAGAATTTGCTGATTTAGAAGGAAAGGAAGTATCCATTGCTGGACGTATTATGTCAAAAAGAGTAATGGGAAAAGCCTCCTTTTGTAACATTCAGGATGTGAAAGGAAATATTCAATCATATGTAAAAAAGGATGCAGTTGGGGAAGAATCTTATGTAGATTTTAAGAAATATGATATGGGTGATATTGTCGGAATTACCGGTGAAGTTTTCAGAACCCATACAGAAGAAGTATCGATAAGGGTTACACAAGTTGTACTTTTATCCAAAAGTCTTCAAGTTCTTCCGGAAAAATTTCATGGGCTAAAAGATACAGATACCCGTTATAGACAAAGATATGTAGATCTGATCGTGAATCCTGAGGTAAAAGAAACTTTTATCAAACGTTCACTCATCATAAGAGAAATAAGAAATTATCTTGATAACTTGGATTTTATAGAAGTAGAAACTCCGGTATTAGTACCAAATGCTGGTGGTGCAGCAGCAAAACCTTTTATGACTCATCACAATGCATTAGATCAAGATATTCATTTGAGAATCTCACTAGAACTCTATCTTAAGAGATTGATTGTAGGTGGGTTAGAGAGAGTATATGAAATTGGTAGAGTTTTCAGAAATGAAGGATTATCTGTAAGACATAACCCTGAATTTACTTTATTGGAATTATATCAGGCATATACTGATTATTATGGCATGATGGATTTGGTAGAAGAATTATTTCGAACTGTTGCGACAAAAGTTCTTGGAACAACAACAATAACTTACGATGGTATTGAGATTGACTTATCCAAATCTTTCGATAGAATGACAATGATTGATGCAGTAAAGAAATATGCAGCTATAGATTTTACAGCTGAGATGACAGAAGAAGAAGCGAAAACTCTTGCAAAAGAGCATCACATCAAGTTTGAAGATCGTCATAAGAAAGGTGATATTATTAATTTATTCTTTGAGGAATATGTAGAAGAAAACTTAATTCAACCTACCTTTATTATGGATCATCCTGTAGATATTTCTCCATTAGCGAAAAGAAAACCAACTGATCCGAACTTTACAGAACGGTTTGAATTATTTATTACTAAGAGAGAAATGGCAAATGCTTTTTCTGAATTAAATGATCCAATCGACCAAAGAGGTCGATTTGAAGCACAAGAAAAACTCCGTGCTGCAGGTGATGATGAAGCGAACAGTATGGATGAAGACTTCTTAAATGCTTTGGAATATGGTATGCCACCTACAGGTGGTATCGGTATAGGTATAGATCGATTTGTTATGTTATTGACCGATTCAGCGGCAATTCGGGATGTACTTTTATTCCCGACGATGAAGAGCTTGGAGAAATAAACCCGGTATTTACGCGGGTTAGAGAAAACAAAGGTCAAAATTTACGACCAACTTACGACCAAATAATAAAGCAGATTAAAAGAATCTCTTGGAAACAGGGGATTCTTTTTTTGTAAGCAAAAAGATATATAAAACAAGCTGAACCAATGGTAGGAAACTTCAGATAGACCGGAAGAAAGCCTAAGGGATAATATCATCGCTTATCAGATCCTCCAATCCTTCAAGCCGGGAGAAATCACAACGGTGGAATCAAATGAGATTGGATATAAGACAGCAATGCGGTTTAAGAATGGGAATCATGCATTCATCCTTACTACCCATACAGATTGGGCCCATATCCATAATCATATTATTTTAAATTCTACGAATCTTGATTGTGATAGAAAGTTTCGGGATTCCTGGTTTATTGCAATTGCTTTGGAGCGAGTCAGCAATCTGGTATGCGTGGAGCATGGAATATCGGTTATTGGTCCGAGAAAGGATGGTCGATTTGAAAACGTCCGGATTATCCGGAAAGGCAAACCTACCGAGGCGGAGATGCAGGAATTTGTGAAAGCAAAACATAATATTTATATTTTTCTGCAGGTGTATGAGTCTCAGGAGCAGGAACAGAAAAATAAGAAGAATAAAATTACACAGAGATAGTCTTGGGGCAATCATCAGATTTACAGTTTGGTGATTGTCCGCTTTATTGCTTTCTGTAAAAACGGAAGTTTTTCATAGCGCTCACACTCGTAAGTGCTTAGCCAGACATCAACGATGTCTGTTTGAGGGGATTGGGGACAGTCCACAACAAGTAATCGCACAAGGACTGGTCCTGTGTACTACTTGCCAGTTAGTAATTAGGTCAAAAAAGTGACTAACTTTATAAAAGAGGAAAAAAACGACAAATATCGATTGATTTTGTTCGAGGTTTAGCCTATAATTTAAGATGTCGTGTAATCTAACTAATATTGGCTCGAAGAGGAATTGAAAATGGAGTATTTATCTATTAGCCAGACGGCAAAAAAATGGGGAATATCAGGAAGAAGAATCCAGGTCCTGTGTTCACAAGACCGGATTACCGGAGTGATGAGGATCGGATCCTATTGGGCAATTCCAGAGAATGCGGAGAAACCGAAGGATGAGAGGATTAAGAGTGGGAAATATATAAAAGCGAACAGCTAGATAAATAATAAATAAGAATTAAGGAGAGACATTCATGAAAAGACAGCCCACGTGGGACAAATATGAAGTGGCGTTGTTAATCGAATCTTATTTAAAAATAGAAAATGGAATTGGATCCAAGTTAGGCACGTTAAAAGAAATTTCAAATAACCTCAGAGTAAAAGCGGAAAATGAGGGCTTGCTGATTGATGAGACTTTTCGTAATTTAAATGGAATGCAATGGCAGTTGGGTTTTATTGATAGGGCATTCAAGAAAACTGGCTATGGCAGTCATATGCCATCCAAACTATTTCAAGAAATGGTAGAGATGTACCAAATCGATAGAACTAGTTTTGACAGTATTTTAGCAGATGCAAGAGACAAAATTAAATATCAGACATCTGTATTGGATATCGCCACAATTGATGAGAGACCTGAATACGAGAAAGAAGATAAGATGAATAAGCATAAAGAAGATTTCACCAGATGGTTGAAGAACCAGGAAAAAATAAAATATTCAATTACGGCAATAATAGCTGTTCAGGATGAGTGCTCGGAATATGCTATAGCTCACAAGCTTTCTCAAACGAGCTTATGGGAAATTGAAAATGCTAGGATCTTTGATATTATAGCAACAAAACTTTTAGATACTCGAATCTTTAGAGTGCTACATAAAAAGGCAGCACTGATTTTTGATAAGACATGTTTATATTACAAGAATTATTTATATGAAAAGACTCGAGATGCTGTTGTGTTGAATGATGTAAAGCAGGAAGAAATAGCAAAAAATTCTAAAAAGATTATTAATTACACACATCTTAAGGATGTAGGAAAAGCGTCTCAAGAGTATGAAGATAAAATAATACATATTCTTAACAACAATTTCGTGTATGGTTTCAGACTGGATTCTCCAATCGAGTTAATGAAATTTAGGGAGTGTGCAAAGTCTGAAGGCACTGAACTAACAGTTAGTGATGATGAACTTGATAAAAAAATTCAGAAAGTTGGATTCATCTCTAATGGTAAATTGTATGTTTTGGGAGATGAAACAAAAAAAGAACTAAACGCAGTAATAGAAAATGTTTTGTCGCAGGGCATTTCTGTGGTTTTCTATGAAAGTTTTATGATGAATAATAGCGAATGGGTAGAAAAAATGCATATCGTGACAGAAGAAATTTTAAAGGATTTTCTAACTAAGGTGAGAAAAGATTTGTTCTTCTCAAAAAACTTTGTATCCCTTAATGAGAAAAGTAACGAGGGTATTGTTGTTGTAAATGAGATATACAGAGTCTGGGCAGAAGAAACTATTTTAAGCGTGGAAGAGATTTCTGACAGGCTGCCATATGTGCCGAAGGAGAAAATAAGGTATTATCTATCATTGAGCAGATACTTTGCGTGGGTATCAGAGGGTGTATATACACGTGTTGATAATCTTGTCATTACACCGGAAGAAGAGTCAGATATAGTTCGGTTTATAGAAAAAGAATGTGAATCGAATGGTTTTGCATCGCTTAATGATATGCCATTGGGGGATATTGTTGAACAGAATTACGAACTTTCAGAGACAACAATTATGATTGCTGTTTATAATAAACTATTGTCAGAAGTCTTTTACTTGAATGGAAAAATCGTTACAAAGGAAAAATCCGACATTGATGCAGTTAAGTTGATGAAAAAATACTGTTTGGACAAAGATGAGTGCACATTAGAAGAGGCAATTAATAAAGTCGAAGAATTAACAGGAAGCAAAGATAGAAGAATTGCCTATGCTGCGCTTTATGATATGATGATACGAATTGACACAGAGAAGTTTATTGCCGATAGATTTGTGAGTTTTGATATTGAAGCTACGGATGAAGCAATTGCACATTTTATATCAGATGACTTTGTTGCAATTAAAGACATAACCACTTTTGCTTTGTTCCCACTCTGCGGACAGAGTTGGAATCATTATTTTCTTGAGAGCTACTGTTACAGATATAGTAAAAAATTTAACTTTCGCACAAATGTATATAATGGCAGAAATGCAGGTGCTATTGTTGACGAGACTGTTGGTTTTGATTATATGGAACTCTTATCAAGAGCAGTTGCACGAGCAAAAATCAACCTTACGAAGGATCAAACTGGACAATATTTGGTTGAAGCCGGATATATGGCGAGAAGTAAATTTTCGAGACTTGATGAAATTGTTGAGAGGGCAAAAGAAATTAGAGAGGAATAACCCAAATGTATTCATATACATATGATTCGGAAACTGGTGGAATACTTTTAAATTCCACACCGACTAACTTTTCGAAAGAACCACGACCTGTCTATGCCAGCGAGTTGGATATATTATGCTTCGACAAATATTTCGACTATGAAAAGCAAAATGATTTTCCCTATATGTGGGCTGAGGCAAATGTATATTGGTATCAAGGAGTTCAAATTGCCAAGACTAAAGGAGGAGATCTATATAACGCGCCGGAGTTATTACTGGAGCATGATGAAAATGGAGATGTTCCAATTAGTAAATCTTGCGGAGTGACCCTTACGAAAATTGATATTGAAACAATGTGTAAGAAAAACAGAGATCTTCTTATAGTAATTGAGGATACGACAGTTAAGAGAATTGTTAAGGAATATGAAAAATTTAGAAGGAAATTGGATATATTTCATGTGGCTTTCAGCGGTGGAAAAGATAGTGCGGTTCTTTTAGATCTAGTTAAAAAAGCACTTCCTAAGGGAAGTTTTGTTGTTATATTTGGTGATACGGGGATGGAATTTCTAGATACTTATGATGCGGTGGAATATACAAAAAAACAATGCGAAGAAGACGGAACACCATTTTATATTGCAAGATCTCATTTCGAGCCAGAAGAAAGCTGGAAACTTTTCGGACCACCTGCTAGGGTGTTGAGATGGTGCTGTAGTGTTCACAAAAGTACACCTCAAACTTTGAAGATGAGAGAAATCACTGGGAAAGACAATTACGTAGGAATGGATTTTGTCGGAGTGAGAGCTCATGAGAGTGTAGCTAGAAGCAAGTATGATTATGAAAATTTCGGAAAAAAACAAAAAGGGCAATATAGCTATAATCCGATTCTTGAATGGACCTCAGCAGAGGTGTGGCTATATATCTTTAAAAATAATATTTATGTAAATGAAGCATATAAAAAAGGAAACTCAAGAGCGGGATGTTTGTTTTGCCCGATGGGAGGAGGAAAAGGAGACTATTTTCAACGTACCTCCTATTGCAAAGAGGTGAGCAACTACATTGATATGATTAATTCAATGAATGCCAGAAATGCAGGAGATAAGCAAGCTCTTGACAGTTATGTTTCAAATGGCGGTTGGAATGCTAGGAAAAACGGACGTGATCTGACTATTAATGAGCAACACTACAAGGATGAGAAAAAAGATAAAAAAGTGGTTATTACTGTAGATGAACCACGGACGGAATGGAAAGAATGGATAAAGACTGTCGGAGACATTCCTTTTGATTATGAAATTGTTGAACATAAAGATGGATATCAGGTGTTATGTGATTCGGCTGTTATAAAAAAATATCCTGTTGAATTCAAGAAGTTTAAGCAGGTATTTAAAAAATCAGCCTATTGTGTTGGTTGTAAGGTATGTGAAACGAATTGTCGTAATGGCTGCATCTCATTCAATAACAAATTAACCATAGTCAATTGTGTTGGTTGTGGACAATGCCATGAAATTGATGATGGATGTTTGGTATATCACTCATTAAGAACATCGAATAGAGAGGGAACTATGGGAAAAGAGAGCATTAATTCATTTGCAAATCACGCACCGAAAACGGAATGGGTGCAAGAATTTTTTGATTTAAAAGAAGAATACTGGAAAGAAAATACTCTTAATAAGAAAAACCAAGAACCGAAACTGAAAATATTCTTTAGGGATGGTGGATTTACAGATGCCAAGGGTGTTACGACGAAATTATTTGAAATTGTATCTCGTTATGGATATGGACATGCGACTACATGGGGCTTATTCATGGCTAATTTTGTATATAACAAGCAATGCCGTTGGTATATTGAGAACATGGATACAGGAGTGTATTACTCGAGGTCAGACATTAGTGATTTGCTTATTAATATAGAAAACGTCAAACCAGATGATGCAACGTCTATTATTAATGCTTTTAAACGTTTGTGCGCTTTACCGTTGGGGACAGCATATGATTTCGGGTATGTTGAAATGAATGGAAAACAAATAGATTCATTATGCAGGACGAAATGTAATATCGTTGATAATCGTGTTGTATTATATGCGCTTTATGTGTTTGTTGAAAAGTGCAATATGGACAAGGAGTTCCACATTTCATATCTTTATGACGAAGAAATTGAAAGAGACGGCATTAGTCCTGTAAAAATCTATGGATTATATGATGAGGAAGAATTGAAATCTATATTGCTTGGTCTTTCGAGTGCATACCCAGATTTTATTAATGCAACTTTCACTAACGATCTTAAAACAATTACGCTTTACGACAAAACTTCAGAAGATGTATTAGAACTTTTTAGGGAGGAAATGTAGGATGGCCAACAAATATTGTGATTACTTTAATGTGAATGAGGAATATTTCCCGTGTTTTGATGAATCAGCTATAAATCATGGTGCGACATGGGACGATACTTATCCGCACGATACCTTTATAGGCCTTTTGAATGCTACTGAAAAAATGCTAGGAGGAAATACAAACAGATCTCTTTGGATCCATGGTGCGTATGGTACAGGTAAATCCAAGTGTGCTTATGCCCTTAAGAAAATTCTTGAAGTCTCGGAAGAAGAACTTAAGACTTATTGGAATAAGTATGAACAATTAAGAAGTAACCAGGCACTTTTAGAAAAAATTCTCGGTCATAAAGAGCAGGGAATTGTATGCGCATATCGTTATGCATCAGGAAGTGTCACTACTCCACAGCAACTTTTTATGGCTGTTCAAGAGAGTGTAAAAAAGGCATTAGACAATCAAAAAGTTTCATACAAGGGAGAGAATTCATTAAAAGAAAGTGTTATTGCATGGCTTGAAGAACCATCACACAATTCTTTTGTAAATAGCTTATTAAAGAAACCAGAATGGACGTCGGCATTCTCGCAGGGAACAGCAGACGAAATCATAAATGTTTTGCGCAAAAGTGATGATGTGTCATCACTTATGAATAATGTGTTTAAACTTGCTACAAAGGAAGGTATAACGGCTCTCACGCTCAGTGCTGACAGCATTAGAAAATGGTTACTTGATGTTATTAAGCAGAACAATAATATAAAAATTGTCTTAGTGTGGGACGAGTTCAGTGATTTTTTCCGTCAGAATAAAAATTCTCTAAGTGAGTTTCAAAAATTGATTACTATTTGCCAAGAATCACCATTTTATTTTGTTCTTGTTACACATCCGATTTCATCAATAAGCACCAACGATGATTCGTGGAAGATTGCTCAGCAACGTTTTGACAAGGTTGAGATCACAATGCCTCCAAATATTGCATTTGATCTTATTGGTGATGCGTTTAAGCCGAAGAAGGAGGCATTAGAAAACTGGAATATTTTAACTAATGATTTAAATGCAAGAATTCATTGCTCGCGTCAAGCGGTCATGAAATCTGCAGATGTTTCGAAAGATACATTCATGAAAAATATGCTTCCGATTCATCCTATGGCTGCGATTGTATTAAAAAATATCGCAACAGCATATCAAGCAAATCAGAGAAGTATGTTTGACTTCATCAAGACTCCTAAAGATCTTGATACTAAGGCTTTTCAATGGTTTATACAAAACCATGGACCGTTGGATGAACGTCCATTCATTACCATTGATATGCTATGGGATTTCTTTTATGTGAAAGGTTCAGGTTATCTTTCTTCAGATATTAAGCTGATCCTTGATACATTTCCACAGCAAACTATGCTTACAGAAAAGGAAAAAGTTATTCTTAAGACAATCTTGATAATGCAGGCAATTGATCAGAGACTTGCAGGTGCAATTGAAGTTTTGAAACCTACAGATCAAAATTTAAGCTATGCATTTGAAGGTGATTTTGATCAATATGAGAATGAGTGTAAAGGAATTGCAAAGGGCTTAGTTTCAAAAGGAGTATTGATCTTATCGCCAATTGGAGACAATAAGAAAGCTTATAATGCTGCAGTTCTCGCCGGTGATGGTGCAAAAATTGAAGGTTATAAAAAAGAAGTTAGAGATAAAAGCTCAACAGCAAAACTTGTATCTGAAGCTGAAGGGCTATCAACAGCTTTGAATCTCCCTCCTGCATTAAAGCTTAGATATGGAATTACTATAGATGCTGGAGCATTGCCTGTTGTGACAACAACTGACTTTATGAAAGTGTTAGATAGCTTAAAGCATAAGGACTCAGGATGGCACTTTAAGGCGGTACTTGCTCTTGCTAAGAATGAAGATGAGGCACAGAGTTTTAGAAATACTATAAAGAAAACTATTGCAAGCGAAGAATACAAGGACATCACTGTTATTGATGCACTTTCAACCCCTCTGGGGATGGAAGCTTTTGAGCAATATGTTGATTTTTCTGCTATGTCAATGTATTATCAGGGTAATAATAATCAACAGGCAAAAGAAAATTCGAGAAAAGCAAAGGACGTTTTAGACAGGGATTGGAAGGATCGAATATATAATGGTCAGCCTATTGTATACACCTACGCAAATCAAGAGGGTGAAAAAGCTAACAATGCAAGCGAAATATATAGCATTTTACAAACCATTGTTCTTAATCGTTTTAGCCATGTATTAGATTTCACAAAAAATCTTACTGAAACTCAACTCAAACTTACAACTGCAAAACAGGTTGCCAGATATGGTATTGGCGGAACAGAAATTAAAGGTTTGATTGCTGGCTGTGAAAAGAGCGTTCTTGGAAAAGTATGGAATAAAGATGAATATTGGGAGGATACGGCTCTTTCGGGTGAACATATTGTTGTTATTAAAAAGGCATTGGATAAAGTAATAAAGACGACCTTTGATAATAGCGGAAAGATTTCAATTGATGAAATTTATGATTATCTTGAAGGAACATTCGGATTCTCACAGAGCAACCTTTCTGCGTTTATTACCGGGTTTCTTCTCAAGGAATATAGCGATAATCCCTATAGAAGTATGAATGAAGAGGGACATCGTGAGTCTATGACTCCAGATAAATTATCAGAAATGATTGGAAATTATATTGGTAAATCGCCAAAGTCTACATTCATTGTAAACTTGACAGAGGAGGAAAAAGCTTTTTATGAGCTTACGGAAAAGGCATGGAGTATGGAAGCTGACGCTTGTACTTCTCCAAGTCATGCGGGCTCTCTTATAAAGACTAAAATGAGAGATCTTGTGTATCCGGTTTGGTGTTTAGAGGATGTAGATAGCTACGGTGTTTATGATTTGGTTAAAAAATATATTGCACTTGTGCAAAGCGACGGGGACATGGCACATGACATAGCAAATGATATTGGAAAGATAGCTATTCAACGTCCGTCATCGGGAAAAAATTTAAAGATTTTACTTACTGTAGAAAATTGCAGAAAGGGAATGGAGCAATTCCTTGCAAGATTTGAAAGTGGCAAGCTTATAGCTTTGTCAAAAGAAATTGGAGCAGAAGATTCTGTACTTACTGATATAAAAAATGTTTTCTCCGTAGAATACTCAGCGTATTGGAATGGCTCCACAGGCGAAGATGAGCTTAATAAGCTGGTAGTAGAATATGAGTTCGTAAAACAGACCAATCTTCTTTTGAATACTATGGGGAATTCAAAAGATGCAGCATTTAGGGCTTGGAGTGAAACGCTCAAGTTTATTGGTTTTTCATTTGAGGCTGCACAGGGAAAATATCCAACGCTACAAAAGATATTTACATATCTTTTTAAAGTTGCAAAACATGATGATTTGTTGCCAGATGCAATAAAGCAGTTTAATGATGAGTTAAATGAACATGCTGCTGAAATTAATGGAATCCTGGATAATAAGCTTTCTGTATTTATGGAAATTTATGCTCCATATTTAGAGGGTTTCAATGAGGATGAATGCGATGAAATAAGAAAATCCATTACAACAGATATGTTTGTCGTTGACATTACACATGGTAACGCCAATGTTAAGAAAGCTGCTGATGATTACAGAAAGAATCAAATTAAGACACAAATGTATAAGTTGTGGAGCGATAAGGCGGAAGGAACAAAGAATCCTAGAGTTTGGTCAGATAGATATAAAACGCCTATTTTGTGTTGTTTAAGTACTGAAATTTATAACGATGCAAAAAAAGCATTTGCGACATTAAATAGCACTATTCAAAGCGATGCTGATATTAAGAGCACCATTGAATTGTTGGAAAAATCCAACTTTTATGCTGAAATAGCAGATTCGTCATATAGAGACCAGTGCTTCCGAGATGTAATTATTGGCGATTATTCGAATATGCTTGCCAATGTTAATGTAGTTAGGGAGGCAGTAGATGCGATTGGAATTGAGGCGTATGAATGGATGGATAGTCCTGCAGTTAAGAATAAGATCAAGAGTATGGCATCGGCTGAATATAACGCAGGAGGAAGTGAAATTGCTGTATGCACCATTGACAAAATGACAGATTCTGAGCTTAGGAGTTGGTTAAAAGAACTTGTTAAGAAAGATATTGAGTTGGGAATCAAAATTATTACGAATGGAGGAAAATAGACTCTATGTTATGTTCGGAAATTTATAAATACATAGAAACATCAAAAGGGTTACCATTATTTTATGTTGTAGGCGATAAAGAATATATATGTGTTTTGGAAGAACTGAAGCAGAATGGCTTGGAAGTTATTAAGACAAGTGATTTTTGTCATAAGAATGATAAATTTCCGGATATAGACGATCTTATTGACCATTTTCGCACATTAGATATTGATTTTAAAAGTAATAAATTTGTGCTGGTTGGTCTCGGTGAATATCTTGCATTAAGAGGTTCGGAAGAAGCAAAACAAACATTAAGAAGGCTGAAAAATACTACTCTTGGCAATGCAAGAGTTGTACTTCTTTTACGTGGGATTGCAGCACAGATGAGAGAAATACTTAACGAAGATATCAGAATATCTGCCAAGAACTTGGTTTATATTTCCAAAGACACAGCATCTAATATTACTTTAACGAACCATAAAATAGAAATTGGAAAATCACAAGAGCTAGGCATTAAGCATTTAATTAGGGTATTGGAGGATGGTACAACAGGTAGTGTTCACATGAATTCTGATTTATCGCTTGGCGAATCTATTATACCTATTACTGTAATCGACAAGGCATATACAGCTTTGTGTAAGGCATTTAAAAATTTACCTTTGGTAGAACAGCACGGGAATAACGAGCAGTGGTCCAGGCTGTTAGACGACATCAATGTTAATCCGAATGAGGTGTTAAAACGCTTTTCTACGTATGCAAATTATGAACAGGATATATATGAATATGTCGCAGGTCTTGAATATAAGAACTGGTTATATTTCCTTAATCTGAAACTATATGCAGACAGAATTCAAAATAGATATCTGAGTTACGTGGTAAGTGTAACAAATAGCTTTACGGAGCTGAAAGACAATATATTAATCGAAATAACGAGAATCCCTCATGATCATAGCAGATTTATAGAATTATACAAGGACAGAAAAGCACTTGTTAAAAATTTTTCAGAGTCAGCCATTGCTATTTTTGTAAATGAAAATAAGATTGACCATAAAGAGGAAATATATAAATACACTGATAATACTCTTATGGAACGGAGGCAAATTCTCAATTGGATTGCGAAAAATGGATGGAATGATGTTGTAGCTGAAGTATATCCGGCGCTTGGAATGTATCTAAAAAAATATATATTTGACTGTGGAAGTGTTTCTGATGAATTAACAAGTTACTTTGAACGGTATAAGCTTCTAAAGGTCGAGAATCGGATTGATGATCAATTTATGGGGCTTGTTTATGATTATGGCAAGAGTTTTAAATATACCAAGCTGCAAACAAGGGACAATGCTGTTAATAAGATAGAAAATAAAAATTCAACTTATTTATACTGGATTGATGCTTTGGGCGTTGAATATTTGTCATACATAACTGAGCTTGCGAAGAAAAAGGGATTATCAATCCATGTTGATGTTGCAAGATCAGATTTGCCTACGATAACTTCAGTTAACAGATTGTTTTTTGAAAAATGGAGTGGAGCAAAAAAATACAAGGAAGAAGAATTGGACGATATAAAGCACAAGGAGAAGGGAGGCTTCTTCTTTACAGCGTGTGAGGATCCAATCCATTTAGCAGCAGAACTTGACATAATAAAAAAAGCTATTGAAACGGCTGCAACATCGCTTGCGTTACATGAATGTAAAACATTTGTGATTGCAAGTGATCATGGTGCTTCGAGGCTGGCAGTTATAAAAAAAGATGAAAAGCCACATCCTTCAGATACTCAGGGTGAACATTCGGGACGCTGTTGTAAGGCATATGAAGAAAGTGAAAAGGATTTTGTAATAGAAGAAAATGGATTTTTTATTCGTTCGGATTATGGTCGATATAAGGGAAGCCGAGCGGCAAATGTTGAGGTTCACGGTGGTGCATCATTAGAGGAAATTGCTGTTCCTATAATAACACTTAAACTTAGGAAACAGACTGACATTGAAATAAGGGTACTAAACGTGGAAAAACTTCAGGCGGATCGCCATAAGGGAACATTGGTAGAATTATATATTTCAGATGTTGAACAGATTAATAATGTATATATAGTAGCTGAAGGAAATAAATATACTGCAAAAAGTAAAGATTCAACGCATTATGATGTTTTACTCGATGATATTAAGAGAGCGAAAGAATATAGCGCAGATGTATTTGATGGTGACGATCTGATTGGAAATATTAAACTTGCCATTAAAGGTAAAACAGCAAGTATAAATAGCGAATTTGATGACATTTTCTAAGGAGGAACACAATGGATCATTCTGAAAAGCTTCGCAACTGTTTTGATGAAATGGTTGTATATAAAAACTTAAAGAAAACCAATTTTTTTTCAACATTAAGTCTTCCTGCATTTATGAGAGATTGGCTTCTACAAAAATTTGAGGATGATAAAGGGGACTTTGACAAGGATGAGCTTTCTTTATTTGTTAAAAAATTCATTCCACGCAAAGACGATTGGACGGCAATAAAGAACAAAATTATTGTCGAAGGAGAGAAAGTTAAATTCCTTGCTAAAATTTCAATTTACATTGATATAAGCACAGGCGAGGTGTCATTTTCATTGCCTGATTTTGGACTGGGATTTAGAGATACGGTAATTGAAAGCCATGTATGGGATTCATGCAAGGATGAGCTTGTTAGAAGCCAGGACACATGGGGAATGATTGAACTGGGTTATAGATCTCCCGAAGACTTTGATTTTAAATTTGAATATGAGAAGAAAACATCAAGGGCTAAGAACTCCAAAACCGGGAAAATCAAATTGTTATCATTTAAGAATTTCTGTCCCTATAATATTGATCTCGAAGTGTTTAAGGATGCAAGGAAGGATTTTACAATAGAGGAATGGCTTGATGTTGTGCTAGGTGCAGTTGATTACAATGCTGCAGGATATCAGTCTGAGGAAGAAAAGCTTACGATGCTCACAAGACTTCTTCCATTTGTAGAAAAGAGAATTAATCTTATTGAGCTTGCACCGAAAGGAACTGGCAAGTCTTACTTATTTGGTAATGTCAGCAGATACGGGTGGTTATCCAGCGGCGGTGTAATGAGTAGAGCAAAAATGTTCTATGATCAAACAAAAAGAAGAGAAGGACTAATTTCAGGAAGTGACTTTGTCACATTAGATGAGGTGCAAACGATTAAATTCACTGACACGGATGAAATGAGAGCTGCACTTAAGGGATATCTGGAACAAGGAACGTACACAGTGGGCGATCATAAGGGCGTGGCAGATGCTGGGATGATTTTATGTGGTAATATTCGTAAGGAAATTATGGATGCAGACGGATATGAAAATATGTTTGTGGAACTACCAGATGCATTTCATGAATCCGCATTAATTGAACGTTTTCATGGATTTATAAAAGGGTGGAATATCCCGAGAATGAACGATGATTTAAAGGTCTGTGGATGGGCTTTGAATTCAGAGTATTTTTGTGCAATTATGCATGAACTTCGAAGTGATATGACGTATAGAAGTATTGTTGATGAGCTTGTTATTGTGCCAGATGGAGCGGATACAAGAGATACAGAAGCGGTAAAGAGAATCGCAACAGCATATTTGAAGTTATTATTTCCTCATGTACAACAGGCATCTGATATCACAACTAGAGAATTCAAACGTTATTGCTTGGACAGGGCAAGGAGAATGAGGGATACAATCAAATATCAATTAGGTCTACTTGATATTGAATACGCAGGTAAAGATCTACCGGTATTTACCGTTAAGGAAATAGAGGGTTAAGTAATATGGCTGCAGAGAAGTGTTATGTTTGTGGAAAATTACCTTTATTAAAAGATGAGGTGGGTCTTGTAAAAAAACTAATAAACAAGAAAAGTTCTAAATTTTATTGCCTATCATGTCTAGCTGAATATTTTGAAGTGACTGAGGAAGAGCTTATAGCGAAGGTAGAGGAATTTAAAGAAGAGGGATGTACCCTTTTTAAATGAGGTATGTATGAAATCATATATCTATGCCGATAATGCGGCAACAACGAAACTAGATACAGATGCGTTTGATGCAATGAAACCCTATTTGCTTGAAGAATATGGAAATACATCACAACCGTATTCTTTTTCGCGTACTACAAAAGCTGCATTGAAGCAGGCGAGAATAAATATAGCCAACTGCATTAATGCCAAACCAGAAGAAATATATTTTACTTCCGGTGGCACAGAAAGTGATAACTGGGCAGTAAAAGGAATGATTGCGCTTGGGGATAATAGAAAGATTATTACTAGTCAGATTGAACATCATGCAATGCTAAATTCATGTGCAGATGTAGAGAGAATGGGTTTTAACGTTGAGTATCTTTCTGCTGATAGACAAGGTATAGTTGATCCTAAAACATTAAAAAGAAATATTGATAATAATACAAAGCTTGTTTCAATAATGCTCGTGAATAATGAACTCGGAACAATAGAGCCTATTTCAGAGCTTTCTAAAGAAGCTCATGAGCAAGGAGCACTATTTCACACGGATGCGGTTCAAGCGATGGGGCACATTCCTATAGACATAAATGAGCTTGGAGTAGATATGCTCTCAGCCTCTGCCCATAAGTTTAATGGGCCTAAAGGTATAGGCTTTTTGTATATTAAAAAAGGCACTGACATATTTCCTTTTAATAATGGAGGAAGCCAGGAGATGGGAATGCGTGCTGGTACTGAGAATGTTGCAGCCGTTGTAGGAATGTCAGTGGCATTACAAAAGAATATTACTCAAATGCAAGAGAATAATAGGCATATTAGAAATCTCGAAAAAAACATTTTGTACAGACTAAGTGAAAACGGTATAGCTTATATCCGGAATGGTACAAATCATGTTCCAGGGAGCATGAGCTTATCATTTGCAGGTTATGATGGAGAAGCTATTTTACATAGGATGGATTTAATGGGGATTGTAATTTCTACAGGGTCAGCATGCGATAGCAAGAACAAGCAAATATCTCATGTTCTACAAGCTATAAAACTTCCGAGTGAATATGCATTAGGAACAATTAGAATTTCATTAGGAAAGAGTAATTCGGAGAAAGATGCTATTAGAATAGCTGATGCTCTTATGAAAATTTTAGAGTAGGATGTTATTCAAATATCAAGTAGAAGTCTATAGGATTATCCACATAAATTTTATTTATTGAATATTCCAAGTGAACTACTTGCCAAACAGTAATAGAAATTAGGTATCAGAACAGGAATTTTAAGAAGCAGAGACAGAAATGTTCCGGTTGGATGGCGAAGAGTGTTACTAGGTAAAAAGGGCTCTCCAAGATTTTGAGGCCACTGAAAAACTACCGTTTTCTCATTGCAACTATCAAACAAATAAAGAATCTGGTTTCAAAATCATTTCAAATGATTGGTAAACAGATTCTTTTTATTTATACCAGCATATTACTTCCTATTTTTCACTCATTAACTTTAGAATTCTTTTCACATTCACAGCAAATAGTGCCAACGCTCCTTGCATTTCCATGCCAATAAGACCCGACGATGATGCCACATCATAACCATGTCTGTGTTTGAGTTCACTGTTCTTTGCTTCAATTTTATAGCGTTCTTTCGCTTTTACTTTAAAATATTCACTCTCCTGAAATTCTATTTGTTCTTTATGTATATCACTTTTAATGGTAATGTTGTATGTTTTTGTTTTTGCTCCTTCTTTATAGCACCCATCTTTATATGGACATTTCTTACATTTTTCTATATCAAAAAAATAACTGTCCGCTTGGTTCTTTCCTGTATTCTTTTTCCCTTGGCGAGCCTTCTTTATTGCCATATGTCCAGCCTTACAAACATACATTCCTGCATCTTTGTTAAATTCATACTCTTCTTCCTTTTTTCGACGGCCTTGTGTTACACTTGGATTTAGTTTTGCTACAAGTTGAATTTCTTCCCGTTTGGCCAGTTCAATATTTCCCTTTTCCGAATAAGCAGCATCACCTATTATTGTGTCTATTTCCATTCCTGTCTCTTTACTTTTGTTATATAAATTCTCTAATTCTTTTCCATCAGTTTGCTCACCGGTAGTAATGGTCGCTGCCGTAATAATCCGTTCCTGTGTCATTGCGATATGTGTTTTGTATCCAAAGAAAGAACTGTCCGCTGTTTTATGCCCGATTTTTGCGTCAGCATCTTCTGAAATGCTCATATGCTCCATGTCAACTTGAAGTATTTCTTCTAACAGGTTCCGTTTTTCTGATACTTTCGGATAATGACCTATACCTTCCTTTTCTTTTATGACAGCTATCAGTTTATTGCAATATTCTATTTCTTTCTCCAGAGAATCTTCCGTATTCTTTGAGGGAAATTTCTCCTTCATCGTTCCATCTATTTCATAGATGGATTTTCTTAGATTCTTTGAACGTTCCTGCAGAATTTCACGTGGTGATTTCTGGTTGTATCTCGCCTTTGTATGGGTTAGCATCCACTATAATTGATTTCGATTTAATTAGGCCCTTTTTCAAGGCGATAGCAACTGTTTTGTTAATTAGCATATCCAACAGATTAATATCTTTTAATCTTATTTTTCTGAATTTTGTTAGTGAACTAGGGTCGATTACTTCTTCCTCGGGAGCCATATCCAAAAAATATTTAAAAGACATATCATACATAGAGCGTTCTACAATATCGACATCGGAAAGGTCAAAAATAGATTTCAATAATAGATACTTAAACATTCGAATAGGACTGATTGCATTTCTGCCATTATCCAGGCAATATTTATTTATAAGTTCATCATAAACAAAACAAAATCAATAAGTTCATTGATTTTTCTTAATAGATCATCTTTTGAAACCACAATATCGTAAATAGCCATATATGGACTTAAAATTAATTTCTTCTGTTGTTCTAACATGGTATCACCGCCTGCATTTAATATACTAATTATAACAAAAAAGCTCTGAAAATGCTCTTAATTTCAACATCTTCAATGCTTTTTAGTTTAATATTTCTTCAAGGGGACTTTTTCAGTGGCCTCAAGATTTTATGGAGAGCCTTTTTTTTGCATGTTTTTACTGATATACTTCCTGTATCAATTTGTTAAGTGTCTCTGAACTTTTTATTTCTAAGGACAATGCATATTCAATTGCTATATGATAGTTGTATAACAAAAGCAGTTTGCTTAGCAAAACAAAGTCTCAGAACGTGGAGAAGTAGGATAGAAAAGAAAATTGAGATAATGAAGTCATAAGGTAAAGAATAGTACACAAAGATCGAATTCGGATAATAGAGATTAACAAAGCCTTTGTTACAACTTAAGACTACGTTATATTATAAATTACAATTGGTAAGCTGTAAGTCTTAGTACAGCACGTGCGGTTTGATAAGGGGGCAACCTAGAAATAGGTTGCTCTACTTTATATGAACTTAAATAACGATATTGTTTTCTCATACAGGACAGTAGTAAACATCATTCCACATAATGTTCTTGTACTATAAACCAGATAGTTTGCAGGAGGAAACATTATGAGATGTATATCAGCGTATCTTTGGGAACTTAAAGAAGTCCACAAGAAAATTCAGAACGAACCACTTACAAAGGAAGAGCAGGAAGAAATCATTTGTGCCTACAATCAGGTCGTTAACCTCTGTCGTGCAGCTGACACAAGCGGAATTGAGATCTTCGATATGCAAAGGATGAAGCTTAGCCTGATGAACTGCGAACGAATTCTTTTTGAGTTTGCCGGATATGTAGCTAATTATACAAAACCAGGTTTATTTGAAGAGGCAGCATTTTCACGCTTACTTACACTTCCGGAACCCCCAGCGTATGAGATATTGATATACCTGATGTACTTGAGAGGGATGTATCTGTTGTGTACAGAGTTGGATTACATATCCATTGGCGTTAACCTACGAGCTATGCTACCTGAAGAAATTGCAATTAAAATAGCGGAAGAGGCATAATCTTATGGATAGACACGATCCCTATACGTTTTATCGTGTAACAAAAACAAGAATGCAAGCGTTTAAAGTTTCGGAGGACTATATTAGGTCACTTGAGAAAGTCATCGAAGATGGATGTGGAGCTCAAGATGTTATTATTGCTCATAGAAAAATGACAGCAGCAAAATACATTTTGGTTTTTCATAAAATTATTACGGCTGATGTTACTACGGCAATGCTTATAGTACTAGATGATATAAGTGATCTGGCTGAGGGATATTCCAAGGTAACGACATATTATGCAAACAATAATTGGGAAATGAGAAGGTTACTAAAACAAGTGTACTGTCTATCTTATAGGGTCCATTTTAGATTTCAATGGTGTAGGCTCTTTTTTACTCTTAGCTATTCTCACTGATTGGAAATTAACCGACCTTCGAAGTTCTTAGCTAATTTCTACCTTAGTATAACCATTTGAAGAAATAATACACGTGGAACGAGCAATCCGAGGCTTCTGTATTATAAAAACGATCTGGCACCTTATTGATACTAAAGCATTATGAAGTATAACAGCTATAACATTTTGGTGTTTTTTTTCATTATCCACATAATACCATTGTAACAGTAAATAACATTATCAGCACATTAAAGAGTGCAAGGAGGAGTAAGTATGGATGAGAACAATAACTTAACTGTGACTCAATGTAAGTCCAATGATGACAAACTCATAACACAGGATGACATTAGGTCTATGGGATCCAGTGAACTCCAACAATTTTTGAAGGAGTTTGAGGATCCGGGACGATCAAAACGTTTTACAGACGATGCAGCGAGTTATGAGAAAAAGAAGAGTGGAAGCGCTTATAAGTATGATTTTTCATGGTCATGGCTTACCAAACAGGCTTTCATTATGGGAATTGAGTACTCAGATGGTGACAGCAAATGGTGTATGAGATCAAACGATACAAAGCATGAGGAGAGTACATATACGATTCGTGTCCAGAAGTTAGGTAAAGCTAAAACAAAGAAGCGTACCATCGAGGCAGATTCAGATGTTTGGGAAAAGTGGGACAAGAAACTCGGAGACGTACCGTGTAAAGCGGTATTCTATACTGCTGCACTTGATAAATTTATAGAGGATATGAGTGCTGGAAAGATTACGATGACCTTCGATATAGTGTGAGATACATGGGTAGACGTTGCCATTGGGATCTCTCTGCTGAGACCGGGGAGGGATCCCTAGGTAGAGTCCAGTACACCTGGCAGATGCAGGGGCTTGCCATAGAAAAGAAAAAGGTTATCCCTAAAGTTACACCGACCTAACCATTGTAAGTTATGTGCAATACGTAGAAAACCTGAACATGTACCTAGCTTAAAAAGCCGAACTTTTTGAGTGACCACAAAGTTAAGTGCTTTTTCAATGGAAGATAGCGGTGAATTAATTAAGTTTTCTATAATAATTCTTAGCCAGAGAGTGAGTGAAAGAGGAGAAGACGAAATCGTTTTTTAGTATTTTTTTTAATACCAACATAATAATGCTAGATCAAAAGGAGGAAGAAAAGATGGCGTACGCGAGAAAAGAAGTTGAGAACTTAGATGGATTATTAAAGAATGGTAAAAAGAAGTTTGTACGATATGAGGAGGGAGCAGCGATGTTTTCATTGGGTCTGCATACTTTTGAGCAGTTGGCGAAGGAAGCAAAGGCAATTTATAAGATCAGAAAGATTGTACTGGTGAATACAGACATTATCGAGAATTATTTAGAGAACTATCACGAGTTATAGGATAAATATATATCTACACGAGCTGGAGAAATTTTCTCTATAGAGCTCTATGGACAACCATGGGAGGGATAGCAAAAATTCTTGTTTCATAGCTAAAACTAAAGGTTGCAGGGGACTTTTTCCTAAGCTATAATTACCTTGAACACAGAACTTAAGCTGTTCCTCACCCTAAGAAAGTGAGGAATTATTATGGCATCAAGAAAAGATACAAGAGGTTATGCGCTCCGTATCGGAGAGAGCCAAAGAGCAGATGGCAGGTATTCATTTTCCTATGTGGACAAGCTAGGAAAACGTCATGCAATCTATGCAAAAACGCTGGTTGCGTTAAGAGATAGGGAAAAGAAAATACAACATGACATTGAGGATGGATTGGATTCGGCCAAAGCTGCGCAGATGACTATAAACGATCTATATGACATTTATATAGGTCAGAAGTATGATCTGAAGCCTAGTACGAAGAACAATTATATCTACTGCTATAATCATTTTGTACGAGAAACCTTTGGAAGGCGCAGACTTGTTACGGTGAAGTATTCCCATGTGAAGGAATTCTACTATTATTTGATTCGGGAAGGTGGCCTGCAGCCCAATACCCTGGATAATATCCACACCCAGCTACACCCGGCGTTCCAGATGGCTGTCAGAGATGAGTTGATTCGAAAGAATCCTTCTGATGGAGTCATGGGCGAGATTAAGAAGAGCCATATCTGGGTAAAGAAGAAACGTCATGCCCTTACAATTCCACAGCAGCGAGCCTTCATGAACTTCCTCGAAACGCAATATGAGTATCGTGGATGGCACCCTGTTATTACGGTTCTTCTCGGAACCGGAATGCGTATTGGAGAATGTCTAGCACTTACATGGGATGATCTTGATTTTGATAACAGGACCGTTGGTGTAAATTGTACCCTAACTTACAGACCGGAGCCTGAAAATGGATGTGTAGTCCATATTTCCACACCGAAGACGGAAGCTCTATGATCGATGAGGTCTATGAAGCGTTCCTGGAAGAGTATCAGATCCAGAGCTGTCTGGGCTTTAATAACAATGAGATTGATGGCTCTTCAGGATTTATTTTTTCTACAGGGGAAGGAAATATACTCCGGAATCAATTAATCGTGCAATCCACAGAATCACTGAGGCTTATAATAGCATGAGACGGTAAAGGCCTTGGAGGAAAAGAGAACTCCGCTGTTTCTTCCCAGCTTCTCAGCACACAATCTAAGGCACACCTTCTGTACAAGATTTTGCGAGAATGAGTCGAATCTGAAGGTCATCCAATCGGTTATGGGACATGCAGATATCTCAACCACGATGGAGATCTATGCAGAGGCAACAGCAGAGAAGAAGCAGGAGGTATTTGCAGGGTTGCAGAATAAGATTATTATTAAGTAGAGGAAAGCAATTAGCCTGCGGGAGTAATTACGCAGGTTTTTTTGTGTGTAAAGATTGGGTATATATCGAAGACAAGTGACTAAATTCCAAATACTTAACTTTTATAGTTTGAATTACCATATACTGGATAGCTCTGGTTGTATATATAAATCAAAAAGGTAGTTAATAGAAATGCAGAAGATATAATCGTGAGCCTTATTCGTGTAGGATACAGATACCAATTACAGACATTTTGCACTGATGGCGAGAAGATTTACTAACTTTTAGTTGGAGATTTTATATAATATTGTAAATTATTACAATAAATGATATTATTATATTAATGTATTTTATTTAGTAGGTGTGAAAAAGGTGTAATACATAAGAAAAGTTAGAAATTTAAGATGCGTCATCTGTCGCTTAATTAAATATCCTTCGTGTATTTGTACTGGAATATTAAAGAATAAGAGTGAAATAGAATCATGAGGCAAATATGGGTAGAGCCTTTCTTAAACCATTAAGTGGTAGGATTAGTGAACCAATTCACAGTGTCTCCAAAAGTAAAGCATACAGTCCTTGGAGAGGGGCTATAAATACTACTACTATATAATACGAGAATCTAAGGGGTTAAGAGTATGAGGAAATTTAAAGTTCAGAACGTTGGAAGTGATCATGGAGACTGCTTTTTTATAGAAATCGAGAATTCCATAGGGAAGAGTATAATTATGGTGGATGGAAGATGCGGTAAAAAAGCCTCTTTAAATGAAATTAACGATGTGGTACTAGAGTATGGGCATATTGATTATCTAGTTATTACCCACGTGGATCAGGACCATCTCTTGGGCGTGAAAAAATTATTTGAGAGAGCTATAACTGATCCGGTACGAAAAGCTTTTGAGAAAGCTGTTATTCTCTATAATTATGTGACAAAACCGGTTATAAGTTATAGGCAAGCAAAAGAGTTTGAGAAGTTAATCTTGGATAATTGCGTAATTTCTACAGTACTGGAAAATTATACTCCATATTCATCACCTTGTTTAAAGATAATTTCTAGTGAGATGCGAAGGAATTTGGATCCAAAAGAGCAGAGAGAATATGCTGTGATGACTTTGCTTCACCCAAAACGTGAGGGCATTGAGGAAGTATATAAGGATTATATGAAGTGGGATAAAAATAATAAGTATAGCGTAGATTCTTCATTGATTAATAAACATTCCATTGTGTTTTTGTTAGAATATGAGGATAAATGTATATTGTATACTGGAGACTGTGAAATGGAACAGATAAAAGAGGAAGTTGATCAATTAAAAAACATGAGTCAAGATGAATATAGAAAGATTGATCTTATTAAGATTTCTCATCATGGCGCATATCACAATAATAGCGGTTTGCCTAAATTTGCCAGTAATCATAAATGCACCCAATATTTTGTTACTGGGAAAGATACATGGGATGGAAATCATCCTTCAAAAGATTTATTAAAAGAAATTGTGGATGCGGTGGGAGAAGAGATTATGGTATTCACCCACGTTAACATTGATTCTGAGAATGGGTATCGTATTATTCCTCAGGATGAGATTATACTGATAGGAGAGGTCTAGATATGGTACATAAAAATGTAGTATTGATTAAGACATTAGAAGGGGGAGGAACTGGAATACTTTATCCGTGTAAGGTCAGAAAGAGTCTCTTTAAAGAGATGGAGCAGTGGGAAACCGGCTGGCAGTATGTACTAGTCTTAACAAACTCTCATGTGTTAAATACCATTGGTTTGGAAAATCAGGATAAGTACAAGGATTATAAACCACAGATTCTTCTTCATTTCTATGATAATATGCAAAAGGAAATTGAACAGCGACAAATTAAGAAAATTCTGGTATACAATTCTGGAATATCGTTAGAGGGGAAAAATGACATTGCTGCTTTGTTTGTAGCGTTGGATAATACAGTTTCTATTACTTTGGAGGAGAAAATCGACAGCAGTCTTCTAGAAAATCGGGCAAAAATTTTTATGGAAGGATATCCAGGGGTGCTATATGAGGATGCTATAAGTGGAAGACTCCAACTTCAAGGTATGGAAAAGAAGATATTTCCACTAAATGAGGAGGTTGGAGTCTATCAAATTACAGATGACTATCATTGGTACAATGGTTTTCAGGACAGACAACTATTGCAGGGGTTGTCCGGAAGTCCAGTGTACAGAATAGAGGGGAAAGATAACTATCTTCTTGGAATGGCACAGTCTGTATCGGACATTCATCGTGGAGAGAATCCCTTCAAGCTGATGTACTATATTCGATTGTCCTATGTGTTTAAGCATCTTCGGGAGGCAAACTGTATTATTTATTCTAGAAAAAATGAGTACACTTGGGAGTTAGAATGGATTTATGGTCAAAGAGAGGAAGAGGCGGGGAGGAATGTATCCCTTCTGCTTCTAGGAGGTAGTGGTGCTGGAAAATCTACATTATCTAAGGCATTTGCTTATCATGGAAATGAACTTTATTCCACTAATGATGGACAAACTACAAGGACAAAAGTGTTTTATAATTATTCTATTATCCAACAGAACCCGATTGCTGAAGTTAAATTTTTAACTCAAGTGGAATTCTGTGATCGAATGATGGAAAAGGTAGGACATAAGCCAGCATTACTTCTTGTTCAGAAATTACTTGATTTGGGAGAACTGTCAGTAAAGGATGAAAGCGATTTCTTGGAAAACTGTTATAAACTTTTTATATTAATCAATAAAAAGAGTGAAATAGAGAGTCATCCTAATCTTTTAGAAGACATCAGAGCAATCAAAAATGGAGAAATGAATAATCGTGAAGTATTGAGATGTTATGAGGATATTCTGGATGTTTTCTTTGAGAGATTTGACACATTAACAGTAAAATATTTATTGGATGACTGTCTGTTACAAAACATTAAGACGGAGTATCGAAGTTGGGATGAAGAAAAACAAACTTTATATAATCTCATAGATCATTTGATAAAAAGCAATAATATTTTTAATAATACTTTGTTGTATAAAAAGTTTTTTGAGTTTTTGGAGAAGTATTGTAGGGATGATAAGGATCAAGAGGAAGCTTTTGTAAGCTTTCAAAAAGATGTGATAGAAGAGGGATACTTAAATAAATCTGACGAGAAAGGTTCATTTTGGGAGCAATCGGTTTCTGGTAAAGTGCGAGATGAAAAATTTTTAAAAGAATACAAAAATACTATAGTATTTTGTGAAGGTTACTTTGATATTAAGGAATTTTATTCAATTCTTCCGGATTACTTTCAAGAAATGATTTATTCTGATATTACGAAAAAAAAGGAGATAGTTATAAATATAAATAAGGAACAATGGTCAAATGTGCTGTTTAAAGTTAATGAGAAACAAGAAGATCAGGAAAATTTAGACAACTCAGATGAACAAGACGAGTGGATATATACAGACAGAAAATCAGAAATTCGACTTAAGGTAGGATTTTATTCCGGTTTGAAGACATATTACCGGTCTTTACATGTGGTTCTTAAGAAACAGTTAGTAGAAGAATATGGAGTAAGTGAAAATCCGTTTCAGATAACGTTTGATCTTAATAGAATGAACCAAGAAAAACGAAGATTACTGCAACAATGTCTGCAGGTTACAACCAGTGGATCGTTCACAGGTCTTGTTAACTATGTGTTAATACAAGACATGGTTTCAGATGAATATGCAACAATTCTTCAAGAGTTGGGAGTATCAAAATTACAGATGGTGGATACATGCGGATTGGATCATATAGAGGTAAAGAATCAAAATATACTAAAGCGGTTACTATATGAAAATTTGTATGAATATGAAAACAAAAAGCTCGTAAGAATGAATGATATCAGTGTGTTATACATAAAAAAACTTGATTCGGGGAAGCCTGATGAACTAAGAACTGTTTTGCCATGTGTGAGAGAAGTTTTTCCATCTTCTCCAGTGTACTGTTTGTTCACGGGAATTGATATTTTTTATCGAACTCCTGAGGAAATCGCATCCATTCGATGGATGAAAGAAAATCAAGATGTACCAAAAGCAGTGAAATATATTATATCTGAAAAGTTTAAAAAAGATTGTGAAATTGATGAAAATATGTACATTGTTATGCGGAACAATCTGATTCCGTACTGCGGAAATAAGGAGTTGGTAATTAATAGCTTTGAAGCGTACAGGAATAATGTGACCTACATTAGGATGCTTTTAGCTTCAATTTCGATGAAAGAGTATAGTTATCTTGAAATTGTCGAAACGGATCTTTTAGAACGTATTTTAAATAAGTTGATAAAAGAAGTGGAGTATCCTAATAATCCGCAGGATTTTAATTCGGAGGAGGAGCAGGTAATAAAGACGACAGAGGATTTAATACGCGATATTTTTTCGAAAGCTTCGCTTCAAAGCTTTTCTTTTCGCTATAATACAAAACAGGCAGATATTCTAAGCTTTTGCAGGAAAAATAGAATGAGCTATTCAGGCACTTATTTTCACCAATTAAATCAAAGATTTCATGAGGGATACTCCAAGGCGGTGTCAGAGTCGGGAATGAAACTGGCAAATAAGTTTTCACCAAAAGAGTCTGCTCTAATGGCAGCTATGAAAAATATGGAGAGTATATATTTGGGTGAAAATGATAATCTGGTACAAGTAGATATTACTGAAAAAAATAAATTTCGAGAAACATTGGATCTGATGTTTGAGGACTATGAATATAATCCGATGAAAATGTTGTGGAATGAAGTAGAACTCAAGGGAAAACGTGATGTTGTATTTGATGATATTTTTAATTTTAGGAAAGGCTTGAAGAACCCTATTATATTAAAAAGTTTTGTGCTGTATTTTTTGAAATGTTTAAACGTACAGATAAAGATAGATAATCATATTAAGTCAAAGAATATGATGAAACTTAACTCAGACTTTACTAGCACATTACAAAAGTTAAAGGATGAGTTCATGAACAAGTATAGAACTAAAGATATAGACATAAAGTTTTTGGAAAATCGGTTTAATGAAATGATGAAATACTATTTTACAGGAAGAGACAGTATAGAATAGAGCAGAAATCGTTGGGTGGAAAGTAAAGTCTGTAATAAAATCAAGTATACAATCATTCACATATAAATGTACGAAAAATTCATATTTTTCAAAAATGTTTGCTGAAAAACTTACAAGCTAAAGATTGGTAACAATTTGTGTTTAATGTACATAAAGATTGTCTATATTACAGGTCCGGGATGACAGACGAATATGTGCTACATTGTATTAAACAAATTACAATACCAGCACCAATTAGCTTTGGCAGATAATTTATGAGCATAATGCGGTAAAATTTTTATTTGATTGATAGGAGCATATTATGTTTGATAACAGTTTTACCTTATTCAACTTATAAAAAACTAATATTGAGGTAAAGAAAAAATCTTAGTCTTATCAGATTGTAGGGCATTTTTTATTAAATTGGAAGATGGCATATTCTGTTTACTGACCAAGAGGATATAATTTTTTGTATATTTAATAAGAAAATCGGCTAAATCGGCTAAAGCTTTAACTGATAGAGAAGAAAAGGTACTAGTGAGCAAAATAACTGATAAGGGGATCACATATTATGTATTACCTGGAGGTGGACAGGAAGTTAATGAATTACTTATCGACACTGTTAAGAGAGAAGTCATGGAAGAGTTAGGAATAAACATTGAATCTGAAACACTTTTATTTATAATTGAAAATATGGATAGAGAGCCTTTCATAGAATTGACTTTGTAATCTCATGTAAATGCAAAGAATGTGATATAAAATTTGGTAATAAGAAAGATAATAATCAAGTCGGAGTGGAATGGTTATCTATCAATAACATTATATATGAACCACTATATCCAAAAATGATCAGAGAATATAGTGCGCTTTTCTATAATAATAATAATAATAAAGAAACCAATGTTTATCTAGGTAATGACTATTAATTGTGATACCTTATAAAAGGAGAATATTACACCATGGATAATAATGAAATTAAAATATACTATACAAATTATGATTTGGAAAATAGCACTAAAAATATATGCAATCATAGTTTGTCAATTAAAGTTTTGTTACTCTTGTCAAATAGGATATTAATCCCCCCTACCCATTTTCTAAAGATGGGTTATGAGAACCTAGATATACTTAAAAACTTTAAAGAGGTGTTTAATAAAGGTTATATTTGTACCTCATTATATAATGGCTTCAATAATGTTTCTGATTATCTTAGTTTTAAAATAGAAAATGATAAGAATTATAAGAATACATATAAATATAGATTGGAATCCATTGACTATTTATTTGATGATTCAAAGTCAATAATTAAATCAAAAGCAGAAAAGCAAGGGGGTGAATTCTCAAGCATTTTTTTAGACCAATTAGTTATTCTACAAAATAATGCTGAAAAAAGTAGTATTGTAAATGAAATTAACTTGGCAGAGAAATATATTTCTGAAGTATTATTCTATAACAAAAAGGGATTTTTATATAAAGCAGAGCTTCAAAATGAATTGTCTCATATTAAAACTGAAAAAAAGATATCAAAATCATTGTTAGATAATGCGATGATTCTTATAGACAGAAGCTATTATATTGCAGGAGCAACCCATAATAACAGTATTCTGTCATATACAAATTATTTTGAAGAAATAGCAATGCCTTTAACCTATGGAAATCACCAAATAACTAGTATTATTTATAGTGTGGATTTTTTTATAATGATAATGAAAGTATTGGGTATAATTGAGTCAATAAATGATTTTGATAAATTGAGCGTTAAAGATATTATTGCTTTAAAAAATACTAATGAATTTAAGAAATTTATGATAGAGTATAGTGGGCTTTGCGATATTATTCAAGGAAATATTAATTTGATTAATATAAAAGATTATAAACAGATTGTTACTAAGAAAAGTCGCATAAAATGGTGGAATAAATTGTCTAATTGTTTAATAGCAATGGGTCTTTTACCTATAGATTATGTAATAGGACAAGTAGATGGAATGGCTCCTATTCCCATATTAACAATAATTTTAATTGCTTTAAATTCTTTTTGTTCTAATAGTAAAGTTGAGAAAATAATAAAAAGAAATACGGTAGACAAAATTAACATTAATATCACAAAAAAATTTGATGCGTTTTCGTCTTTTTGTTTTCAATTAAAAGAAAAACTTATAGATCAAGATTAAGGGGAATAATATGAAAATTGCATTGGTTCAAAGTCCATATAAAGATGCAGTCTATGAGACAATTAGCATGCCATTAGGTTTATGTTGGATTAGTTCCTATATAAAAAGTAAGATAGATAATATAAATATAACTGGATATGACATGTTATTAAAACCAGAACTTGAAAAAACGTTATATGATGAGGTTAGATTAAATAAATTTAATGTTGTTGGCATTCAAGCTCATTCTAATATGACAATTGATGATACAATTAGGATTATAAATACTATAAAAAAGATAGATAAAAATATTATTATAGTTGCAGGAGGTAATGCTGCTACATATATGAGTAATTACCTGTTACAAAAATCAGAAATAGATATAATAATTAAAGGTGAAGGTGAACTAACATTTTATGAGTTAATTTGCGCACTTATAAATAAAACTGAATTTAAAGATATAAAGGGGTTAATATATAGAAGTCATTCTGATGTCGTTGAGACTCAGGATAGACAGCTTATTGAGGATTTAGATATCCTCCCATTTCCTGATCGCAGTATTTTTGATAAATACAATTATCCTCAATATGGAGTAATGCTCTCTCGAGGATGTCCTTATAATTGTACTTTTTGTTCTACCTCATTATTTTGGAAATATAAAGTTAGATTAAGAAGTCCAAAGTATGTTATTCAAGAAATAAATTATCTTAAAGAGCGCTATAATCTAAAAAAACTATTCGTTTTGGATGATACATTTGGTATTAATAATAATAAGGTAAAAGAGTTTTTATATGATTTAAAAAAAGCAAACGTAAATATTGAATGGGCATGTGTTACTAGAGCTGATGTTGTTAACGAGGAAATACTAGATCTATGTAAAGATGCAGGTTGCGTTGAAATACATTTTGGGTTAGATACTGCAAATAAAAACACACAAATTTTAATAAATAAAAATTTAAATATAGAGACGCTAATAAAAATGTGTAATTATTCAAAACATATTGGTATTAGAACAAAGTTAAGTATAATTCTGGGATTGCCGAATGAGTCTATGCAAGATATTCAATATACAATTGAAATACTAAAAAAAATTATGCCAAATGAAATACAGATATATCCTCTTATGCCTTATGTAGGTACTAAAATTATAGAGGATAAAGACAGTAAAATACATATAATAGAAAAGGAATATAGTAAATGGAAACAAGATGCTTTAAATCCAGTTATAGAATCTGATAAATTGACATATCAGGAGTTGATATATATTGCTCAAAAATCTGTAGAGGAGTTTCGTCAGTTGGGATATAAATGTATTCCTTTTGATATGGAGCCGATAAAGAAAAATGAACAATATATAGTGAAAACAGTATTTGCTCCTTTACAGGCTTTATAAAAGTATAATTTAATATAAATTTAATATGCTTTCTTGGATTACAGGTATTAATCATTTTGCCATAATACAAAAAGCAACTCAACCGAATATAAATATATTCATATGATTGACTGTTATTCTGAAGAATAAAAGATAAACTAGTTGGGCACTAAAGGAGGGACTTTTAATGGAATTTGATATTACTAATCTTGTAAATCAATCCAAAGAAGTAAAGCTAGATTTTAGTAATATAATGAAGACTTCACAAGACTATGATAAATATGCTCAAGCTGAACGATGGGGAGCTTTTGCTAATACAATTGGTGATTTTGAAACAATTGAATGTACATTTAGTAGATTGGGATATGATACGGATTTAAATATAAAAGACTATCATGCAGAGGTAATAAATGTAATAACTGAAAAGAACAAACAAATTAGTCACTTGTGGTTAGATGGTGTTACCGATATTTTAAACCCACAAGCAAATATATGGAAGATGTTTGAAACTGGAGATAAAATAGTAATTAATGGAATTATCTCAAAGTACAAAAGTGGTGGAATTAATAAATTATCCTTAATAAATCCTGTAATACTTAAGATAATTACTATTAAGGAGAGAGCAATTTAAATTAATTATAAAGCGCGATTTAGGACTCCTTAGGATCAGGTAAGATACCTTGTCACTTTTTTTATGGTAGATATGAGTAATATATATAGTGTGTCTAATGTATCTTCATCAATATAGTAGTATACAGCTTACGATAGATGATTACAGACATATTAACAATGACCAGAAAGACATGATAGCACTGGTAATTAAGTGCCAACTGTTAAAAATACAATGGAAATTATTATAAACACTAATGGACAGGTTTCGTGTGATACCTTTTCGTTTGATTGTTCGTCTGATATAGAAAAAATGTTAATATAACGTAGTAAACATTGTACTAGTGCCAGAGAAAAAACATACATAAGATATTTTTTGAATAATCATAGATAGATATGCATAGCGATATGTATTATTTTATAAGATAGTTACAGTTCAGCCTAGTGGCTGAACCCATTACCAAAACACCGGCTAGAAGATAG
>CAUQEW010000030.1:0-71602 GCA_963517115.1 uncultured Lachnospiraceae bacterium
AGACTGTATGTAAAAATATCCCTTAGGGATTTGCCAATAAACGCTTGACACAAACCTAACGTAAGTGACATTTGTATTTGAGCCATTTTACTGTTATAATAGAGATAGAGCAAATCCGCTTTTCGAGTTGTTTCCTTTTATCGCTGAAAGGAAACTTTTATGATGAAATGACCTGTAACGTTTTTGCTTAGCCGCAGTCTATCATGTAGGCTGCGGCTTTTCCTATTTCTTGTACCTATTAGCATAGTAATACTAACCAAAGGTCGGTGTAGCTTACTTTTCAGGACTTTCATATGGTTGACCTCAACAATTCCAAATTCACCAATAACTTTTAACTTTAGTTTGCAACATAATCACAAGTAAACTTTGTTGAGCCTGTTGATACATTCTTATCCTACAGTAATGTTTCCATACTGGTCACAATACAATGTCAAAGTATGACTATTATTATACTCACCATCCTTATATAAGGTATAATAGCCATTAATATACATATACTGTGGTGAAATCCAATTATATCCGTCAACTGCATCACCTGACCAGCCACTTTCATAATTACCCATCCACACTTTATGTCCTTCTTGTCCTACTGTATTTCCATCATATGAAAACGTTGCACTTAAAGAATACTCTGCAACCGTTGCACCTGATGATGTTAAATAAAATTTGCCGGTAATTGTTTTGCTATTGTATGAAGTTTTTAGTAATGAATTTGTTACATTTTCTTCGGTTAAATCGTAATAGGCAACATCTCCATTATCAAATACGATTTTATTCTTTCCTTCAGCTTCATATCTGTCCGCATCTGTCAATTCACTTGCCGAAACATTTAATGATAATCCTGATAAAAGCATCAATGTCAATAAAAAACACATTACCTTCTTAAAATTTCTCAACATGGTAAAATACCTCCTATAATTTAATAGATTTATGTACTCAGACAAGACAAATATAGAACCTTTATTTAACTTCAGTTAAAAATCATCTGTCTTTGCCAGCCTTCGAGTTCCACTGTTTATAACTTGTTATGAATCTATGCTAACAAGTTTATCAGTATATGTTCACATTAGCATGACAAGCCAATAAACGTATCATGACGGCTTATCACAGCTTATAATATAAATAGTTTCTTTGCTCCACTACTTTACCTAAGCTTGATGCAAATTGACTGTATAAATAAAGTGAACAAGGTTTCAAGTGAAAATAAATAGAACAATGGACTCACTCCTTTCATATTTGACGTCTTGATCTGTAACATTGTTGCTCGGCCGTAAATCTATGTGAATTGGTTTATGCCTTTTTCTGTCCTTACATCTATATCCTGTGACGAAAGCACTGTAAACTCGCATTATTACGAGAAAAGAGAAATCTGATAATGATGAGTATTAGCTAGCAAACTCGTGCAATACACTTTTAACTTTAGTTTACAACATAATCACAAGTAAACTTTGTTGAGCCAGTTGATACATTCTTAACATAGATATAATAATATACTGAAGTGTTGAAAGTCACTACCACAGAACCGTTACCACAGAAACTGTTGAGGCATAAATATTTCCAGTTGCAGCAGATTTCATGCCTACAATATTTTATTTCTCCTTCTGATAATCCCAGCTTTTGTCTTTAACACCCATACTATCCAACATCGTTTTTGCACATAATATGTTATTATTAGAGTCATCTGAAATAATCATTACTGCATTTAATTCCTTGCTTAACAAAATATTTGCATTTGGTTGTCTATCTACTTCATCATTGTAGTATTCTTCATAAATCATTTGCGAAATACTATTGTAATCATCATTATTGAAGTTTTCTGTTAAAACTGTATCAATTTTTTCCAAATTGCTTACATACCACGCTTTAGTATCAATATCGAAAGCATTAGCAGCTTCATCTAATAAATCATTTTCTGATTGCTCTAATTCACTATCCGTGTACAATTCAACTGCAACCTTTTCACCAGACCCCAGTTGAATCGAAGCTTCTTTTCCATCTGAATTAGCCGCATAAGCTACCATTGTGCCTCCTAACGACAATGCTAGCGTTAATGAGAGTGCAAGTATACGAACCCTTTTGTTGCTCTTTGAACTCTTGTTTTCCATAATCATATTCATTCTCCTTTCGAGTTGTTTCCGCTTATCGCTGAAAGCAGAAAATAATTTGACATTATGACCTGTAACATTCCAAAGCACACCTAAAATTAACTCACAGTACCTTCTCCTTTCCTCGATATTCATTGAACTTACAGCGCTTTCGTCACAGGATAATTCACAAAAACGGTCAATATCGAGTCTGGCGAAATACACTAGAGGGTTAAACCAGTGAATTGCATTTATTAAAAGCATCAGGAATTTCAGCCACGCATCATGGCGTTTCCAGTGGGTTAATTCGTGTTGAAATACATGCTGTAATTCTTCAGCTGTAAACTGAATATCCGGTAAAACAATACGCGGTCTTAAAATACCATATAAAAAGGGAGTACTTGCATAAGGAGAAATGTACAATGACATATTTTTTGACATTCCCATTTTTTGTTTGCATTTTAATAACATATCTTGAAACTGCAAATTATCTGACAATCGGCATACACCAAAAATACGGCGATGTATTTTAATGTTCTGTATCAAAATAACGATAATAAATACCATGGAGCCTGTTATTAATAAATAAGTAAAAAAATTAATATCTATCATTGAAACAATTTTCGATGCATTTGCTACCGTTATATCCGTCATCACCACCAAATCATGTCTGTTGTTTAATGGTAAATTTGCGCTGGAAGCTATGGATGGCAAAGATAGAATGTTTTCAATCTTTGGGTTAAAGTTAAATAATGAGACAAGCTTATGATAGGGCAGTAACAGAAACGTGTAAATAACGATATAGGTGTAATAATGCCAGGAAGCTTTAAAATATCTCTTAGTTGCTGTATTGATAATTTTTAGAATCAGGTATAGTCCTCCAGATACAAAGGACATGATAAACAACTGGTTATATAGGCCAATAAACATAAGCGTCACCTACTCTTTCAGGCGTCTCATAAGTGCTTCAATATCATTTCTTGTCAAGTTGCCGTTATCACAAAGCGCCGAGATAAAGCCAAATATTGAGCCTTTATGGACATCATTTACAAATTGCCTCGTTTCATAATTACGGTATTCCTGTTCAGTCATACAGGCCTCATAGTGAAAAGCTCTGCCAATTCGAGTTGATTTCAGTATACCTTTTTCAATCAGTCGGGCTAAAAAAGTAATTACTGTTTTTTGACTCCATTCTATTCCGTCCGGTAAATTCTGCATGATCTCTGCGGTCGTAACAGGGCGACCGACTTTCCAAACATACTCCATAATTAGCATTTCTGAATTAGATATTCGTTGTTGTTTCTTCATGATAGTACTCCTTAAATATACTTACATCTAGTAGGTTAATTTAATCCTACACCTTGTAATCCTAAGTGTCAATAAAAATTTTGTATTATTTTTCCTTTTTTTGAGTAAAAAACCTCCTTGACAAACTGCGCCGGAAGGAACAGGATACCGGGCGAAGACAAGATTTGCAAAGTTTTTCAAATAGGATAGAGCTGTCTGCAAGGGAATGATTCTTGCTTAGGCAGCTCTATCTATTTCGTTAATAATATTGAATCATAAGAAATTATTAAGAAAAAAATCACCTATTCTTAAAAAAAGGTATCGAAAATAAATAGTAATTGTGTTATAATGTATGATAATACTGTGAAAAATACAAATAGTATCATTACTTTTTGTTCAGTAAAGAAAAGCTATATTAGATAGATAGCGGAGGTAGTTCAATGTTAAACAATAAAAAGATTAGAGTTATGACTAAACTTGCCTTGTATGAATTAAAGGGAGGGAAAGAAGATATTAGGATGGGGAAGTTCTATAAAACTGACTATGTTCGTCTTCAAGTGTTAAAAACAGCAGTTAGTGTAACACTTGGTTATGCTCTTATTCTTCTTATGATAGGAATGTATAAAGCTGAATATATTATAAGTAAGGCTGTTTCATTAAATTTTGTATTAATTGGTCAAAATATCTTAGGCTTTTATATTATGATACTCGCGGTATTTGTGATTAGCTCTATAATTGGATATTCCATAAAATATGATAATTCTAGGAAGCATTTATCAAAATATTATAAATCACTCAAGAAATTAAGTAATATATATCGTGAAGAGAAAGTAAATGAGTAGTGGGAGGCCAAAATAATGATGACTTTTTTAGTATTACGAGCAAGGATAAGAAGTTTATATCAAAAATACGAATTATATATTGATCCAATCGTTAAATTTATAATAGCAATGATAGTATTTCAATTAATTAATGCTTCAATCGGATATGATGATCGGTTGAAGAAACTGCCTATTGTACTGGTACTGTCGTTACTAAGTGCATTCACGCCTTCAGCTATATTGGTATTGCTTGCTGCATTAGTTTCCGTTGGACATGTTTACTCAATATCTAAGATATTATCTATTATAATTATTATGATTATGCTGATTATATATTGTCTTTTCCTTCGGTTCACTCCTAAACTAGGATATGTGTTAGTAGCTGTTCCGATTCTATACCTGCTTAAGATACCATATCTTATACCAATACTATTAGGTTTATTTACTACACCTTTTTCAATTATACCTACAGGATGTGGAGTAATCATATTTTATTTATTTAAAGTGATTAAGGAAGCAACGGTCATGCAGGTGGATATAAGTATTGAGGACACACTTCAGTTATATACTTACGTTGCAAATAGTTTAGCAAACAATAAGCAAATGTTTATGGCGATTATTATATTTTCCTTAATTATAATAATAACATATTTTGTGAGACGTATGAAAGTTGATTATGCTCATGAAATTGCTATTGCGGCAGGTGCATTAACTAGTATATTGGGATTTTTAATCAGTGATTTGAAACTTGATATTTCAAATCAGATTGGTTCTATGATACTTGGAACATTGGTTTCAGTTATCATTGCAATAATTGTACAGTTTATTCATTTGACATTGGATTATTCGGGTGTGGAACGTGTTCAGTTTGAAGATGATGATTATTATTATTATGTCAAGGCTGTTCCTAAGATTAATGTTACAACACCACAAATAAATGTGAAGAGAATTAATGCTCAAACAACAACTAAAAAACAAGGCTTTTCAGGAAATACCAAGAAAGAAGTTCTTCCAAATGATGATGAAGATTATGAAGAGGATTATGAAGAGTATGAAAGGTATGACACAGACAACCGGAATGATACGAAATAATACTATGTAAAGTAGGTGTGTTTATATGGAGACTATTATAAGTTTTTTTAAAGATTATGTGGCATGGTTATCACTTCCTAAGATAAAGATAACAGATATCCTAGAGATTCTGATTATTGCGTTTGCAATATACAATGTAATTAATTGGGTAAAACAAACGAGAGCATGGATGCTTGTGAAGGGTCTTATTGTGTTACTTATACTTTGGCTTATTGCCTCCATATTAAGTTTAAATGTTATTCTTTGGATTTTCTTTAAAAGCATTAATGTGGGTATTATTGCAGTCATTATTGTGTTTCAACCAGAATTTAGGAAAGCTCTAGAACAGCTTGGTCAAAATAATTTAGTTTCACCACTATTTAATTTTAGTGATTCGAAAGACAAAAATGAACGGTTTTCTGATAAAACGGTAGGAGAAATAGTCAAAGCTACTTTTGAGCTGGCTAAGACGAAAACAGGTGCACTCATTATTATTGAAAAGGATGTTTCCCTTATTGAATTTGAAAAAACGGGAATTGAGATTGATTCCCTTATTAGTAGTCAATTATTAATTAATATTTTTGAGCATAATACTCCACTACATGATGGTGCGGTAATTTTACGAGGTAATCGGATTATTGCAGCTACTTGTTATTTGCCTTTGTCAGATAATATGCATTTAAGTAAAGACTTAGGTACCAGACATAGAGCTGGTATTGGAGTTAGTGAGGTAAGCGATAGTTTAACAATTATTGTTTCAGAAGAAACAGGCAAGGTATCCATTGCAACAGGTGGTACTTTGATCCGAAATGTAGATGGCGATTATTTAAGAAATAAAATTATTATTGCACAGAATAAAGTGACAGATGTAAAGAAGATTAAATTATGGAAGGGAAGAGCAAAGCATGAAAGAAAGGTTGACTAGAAATGTAAGTCTTAAGATTCTGTCCTTGCTTTTGGCAGTCCTTCTATGGGTTGTCATACTTAATGTGGATGATCCCGTCATTTCAGACGTTATTGAAGATATTCCTGTGACAAGCATTAATGAAAATGTATTAAAATCAAAAGATCAGGTGTATGAAGTAATCTCAGGTGATACAGTTGATGTTAAGGTAAAAGGAAAGCGTTCTATTATTGAATCTTTAAGAACTACCGATTTTCAGGTAATTGCAGATCTTTCGCAATTATCTATTGTGAATGCGGTACCCATTGATATCAGTGTACCAGAATACAATGATAAAATCGAAATAACTGATCGTGATTCGTTCACGATGAAAGTTGCTTTGGAAAACCTAGATACACAGCAGTTTCGAATTAATGTTGTTGAGAATGGAACAGTTGCGGAAGGATATTATATTAAGGAAAAAACTGCAAGACCGAATATGATACAAGTATCGGGAGCTGAATCGATTATCAAGAAAATTAAAGAAGTAGTTGTAGAAATCGATGTGAATAATGCCGATGAATCTTTTAAAGAAACTGCTATCCCAAAAGTTTACGATAATAATGGTACATTAATGGATTCCAGCAAATTGACCTTTAATTTTGAAGAGGTTGATGTGGCTATTGATCTTTTAAAAACAAAGACAGTAAACTTGTTTATAGAGTTACAAGGAACACCTTATTTTGGTTATGAATATGTTAATTTTGAATATGAGCCAAAACAGGTCGTAATTGCAGGAGAACAAGAAGAACTTGATAAAGTACAATATATTATGGGTGAATATAGTATAGTGAATAAAAGAGAAGATATAGAAGATGAAGTTAATATTGGAGATTTTATTAAAGAAGATGTAATTCTAATAGATGAAAATCAAAACGCAGTAGTAAATATAGATATCGAGAAGCAAGAAACCAAGGAAATAAGCTTTGATACCAGTGAAATAGATGTTCGGAATATACCGGAAGATATGGTTTACACTATAAATAGTAATGCAATTATTAGCGCAAAACTTTATGGAAATAAAGATGATTTATCTGCTATTACAAAGAATACTTTAAAACCTTTTATTGATATAGCAGATGAACCAATAGGAACTAAATTAGTGAACATTCAATTCGATTATGATACATCAGTAAGCGGCATTACTGTTTCGAATCCTAGCATAAGCATAACTTTAAATAAAACAGCGGATTAACAGGATAAGCCAAATAACTTTCAGATGTCTGAGATGAATTGAATACATACAAATAACCAAAGGCGGTTTATAGGAGGTAGAACAATGGTAAGTAGCAAGGTTGTAGTAAACAATCCTTCAGGATTGCATTTACGTCCGGCTGGCATACTTTGTAAGACGGCGATTGAATTTAAGTCTAAGATTAATCTTAGAATAAAGGAGAGCACTGCCAATGCAAAAAGTGTTTTAGGTGTACTGGGTGCATGTATAAAAACGGGCGATGAGGTTGAAATCATTTGTGAAGGTGAAGACGAAGAAGAAGCACTTACAATTCTGATAAAAGCCATTGAAGAGGGTCTGGGAGAGCAATTACCCGATTGATAACAATAATGTGACGTTAATACTTGTCCACAGACTGCTTGTTCTTTCTGTACTATACACGTCCATAGAGATATAGGAATAAATATCAATTATTCGTTAATATTTATTCCAAACTGTTTTGAAAGATTAATAAATTAAAGGTTGTAAAATGTATAAACGGGTGATATAATTGAGAACAAACTAAGTAACTAGCAATAATAATAAGCAGAAAAGGAATGATAAGGATGGGGCTAGAATAGATAACGCCAAATTATATATTGTAAAAAAATACAGTGTGATATATCGACTCCATAGCATATAAGACCAAGAATATGACATTTACAAATTGTCGGACAGTTTTTATATGTTATTTAAACTCGAATATTTTAACTTATAGGAGGATATTATCATGTTGAATTATAAAAGGTATAAAAGAGTTCCTGTTGTGGATTTACCAGAGAGACAGTGGCCAAGTAGACAGATCGAAAAAGCGCCGATATGGTGCAGTGTTGATTTAAGAGATGGCAATCAAGCTTTAATCGAACCAATGGTTGTAGAAGAAAAGGTCGAATATTTTAATATGCTGGTTCAGTTGGGATTTAAGGAAATTGAAATAGGTTTTCCTTCTGCTTCCCAAATTGAATTTGATTTCTTAAGACAATTAGTAGATAGAAAATTAATCCCTGACGATGTTATAGTTCAGGTTTTGGTACAATGTCGTGAACATTTATTAAAAAGAACATTTGAAGCTTTAGAAGGCATTAAGACTGCTATTGTACACATATATAACTCTACCTCTACTCTTCAACGTGATGTAGTATTCGGCATGAGCAGAGAAGAGATTATGAATATTGCTATAGAGGGAACAAAATTAGTAAAAGAGTATGCAAAAGATTTTCCAGGTAAGATTATACTAGAATATTCTCCTGAAAGTTTTAGTGGTACAGAAGTTGATTTTGCATTAGATATATGTACTGCAGTTCAGGATATATGGGAACCTACTCCAGACAATAAGTTAATCTTCAATCTTCCTGCAACGGTAGAGATGAACACTCCGAATGTTTACGCAGACCAGATTGAGTGGATGCATACACACTTTAAAAACAGAGAGAGTATTATTCTGAGCGTGCATCCTCACAATGATAGAGGTACCGGAGTTGCAATTAGTGAATTAGCTTTACTTGCTGGTGCAGATCGAGTAGAAGGAACTTTGTTTGGTAATGGTGAGAGAACAGGTAATGTAGATATATTAACATTAGCATATAATATGTTTTCTCAGGGTATTAATCCTAATTTAAATATAGATAACATTAATGATATTATTGAAGTATATGAACGTTGCTGTAAGATACCGGTACATGTTAGACATCCATACTCAGGCAAATTAGTATTTACAGCCTTTTCCGGGTCACACCAGGATGCCATTAATAAGGGCATTAGGGCTATGAATGAAAGAAAAAGCCAGATATGGGAAGTGCCATATCTTCCAATTGATCCGGCTGATATTGGTAGAAAATACGAACCGATTGTTCGTATTAACAGTCAGTCCGGTAAGGGTGGCGTAGCATTTATTATGGAGACCTATTTTGGTTTCAAGTTGCCTAAGGGAATGCATAAAGAATTTGCTGATGTGATACAACATATCTCTGAGAAAGCCGGTGAGGTTGCTCCAGAACAGATTATGGAAGAGTTTAAAAAGAACTATTTAGATAGAAAAGAACCACTTCATTTCAAAAAATGTAAGTTCGAAGATTTATCTGACACGGATGCTTCCTTTGACACTTTGGCAACGGTTGTATATACCAATAACGGAATAGAACAAACCTATGAAGCTACGGGTAATGGACCAATTGATGCAGTTCAAAGAGGTTTACAAAAGGAACTTGGTATTAAGGTAAAAGTGTTAGATTATTCAGAGCATGCAATGGGTGAAGGTGCCAATGCACAGGCAGCTGCCTATATCCATCTATTGGATACAGAAACCGGTAGAACTGTATTTGGTGTAGGGGTAAGTTCTAATATCACAAGAGCCTCTATCAGAGCAATCTTTAGCGCTTTGAACCGATTAAAGTAATGTATGAAATAGTCAGAATAGGTTAATATATAAAGAGAGGATACAATACAAGCAGAGTACCAGACTCTAGTATGTATCCTCTGTTTTGTGTTGTTTCTAAAACAGGAAGAAATATTGACTTGTACCTATTATAATGCTATAATTTACCCCAAAGGTCTTGAAGGGATTTATACAGGAGGAAGATATGAAGGTAAGTGTGATTATACCTTTTCACGAGGGAGTATCATTTTTGGAAGACTGCTTAAGCAGTTTAAAGGATCAAACCTATGATGACATAGAAGTCATTTTGATTTGTGACCACGTGGATGAGGATATTGATGAAATAATTAGGGAATATAAAGAAAAATTGAATCTGTCCGTACACCAATTAGATAATGGTACAGGTGTTGCAGCAGCAAGGAATCTTGGTTTAGACAATGCAACGGGAGAATATATTTATTTTTTAGATAGTGATGATTATTTACTTGATAAAACATTTGAAACATTGATACTTCCAACAACGGAACGAGATGTAGATGTTGTATATGGCAAGAAAAAGAGTACTTGGTTTAAAAGAAGTGTATTTATGGCAACCTTCCAGCAAGATGATAATAATAATGATGAAGATGACGAAGATAGTGCTATCGATTCTGCTCAATTGAATGTTGAGAATGGTGGCGAAGAGGATGGGGCTAGCTCTGTTGATGATAATCAGATGATGGATGATGAATCCAAGGGTTCAGAAGATGGATTGTCAGAAGATGAGACGGTTCTGTCACCGGAAGAAGAAGCCGCACTATTAGCTCGAAGTATAGAAGCAAGTAAAAATAAGGCGCATAGTATTTTGTTATCAGCGCGTAAGGGCCTTAAAAATGTGACTGTTTTACATGTATTAATAAAACGACAGATTATTGAGGAAAGTCACTTGCGTTTTCAAGAACAATTTAAGTATTTCTCTGATGTATCTTTTCTAGTTGAAGTTTTAGCTAAGGCTGAAATTTATGAAAAGAAAATGGACGCTATCTATATTAAGAGAAAGCATAACGACCCGATTAATTTACCTGCACTTTCCCAGAGAAAGGATGCTAACCGATTCTATGAGTTCGTTGATGCCTATAATTTTACAAAAGGATTGATTTCAAAAGAGTCAACCTTAAGAAATCGTTTAGATAAGAAAATTATCATTTATTACGCTAAGTTATTCGCACCAAGACTTCGTAGAAGTACCAATGATGCATGGCGTACCGAGCGATTTGATATCATGCATAATATTGTATTAGATATGAATACAGAGATTATTAATGGATTAAAAGGTTATCGAAAACGTCTTATTAAAGCTCTTAAAAAGGGTGATGTTAAGAAATCCATTCGAATAGTAAACTGGCATCTTGGTTGGAATAAATTCAAAAAATTACGTAAGAATCAACGAGCAAGAGCAAAATTCCTTTATATTCATTCTTTCTTGAAGAAGCCAGTAAAGGATAATTGGGTAATACTTGAAAGCTTTTTTGGTAAAAGTTATTCCGACAGTCCTAAATATATATACGAATATTTATCCAAGAATTATCCGGGAAAATACCGGTTTATTTGGGTAATCGATAAAAAGGGAACCAAGATACCATATAAGCATACTAAAATTAGGCGGTTTAGCTATCAGTATTCGTATTATTTAGCACGTAGTAAGTATTATGTATTCAATAGTAGACAGCCGGAGTGGGTTAGAAAAAGAAAAGAGAATGTATTTCTTGAAACCTGGCATGGGACTCCTCTAAAGAGGTTAGTATTTGACCAAGACGATGTTAGTAGTGCAACACCACGTTATAAAGCGCAAGTGTATAAACAATCAAGAGCTTGGGATTATCTTATTGCAGCGAATTATTTCTCCTCTGAAGTATTCCGTAGATGTTTTATGTATAACAAGGTAATGCTAGAGACTGGTTATCCAAGAAATGATATTCTCCATGTCAATAATCGTGATGAGATTGCAGCTAAGATTCGTAATAAACTTAATATACCAACAGATAAGAAGACGATACTATATGCCCCAACTTGGAGGGATGATGAATTCTATGGTAAAGGCGAATACAAATTTGCCCTACAATTAGATTTGCATAGTATGAAAGAGCGGTTAGGGGATGAGTATGTTATACTACTTAGAACCCATTACTTTATAGCTGATGCGTTGGACGTAACTGGCTTAGAGGATTTTGCTTATAATCTTAGTAAGTATGATGATATTTCCGAGTTATATCTAATATCAGATATTCTAATTACAGATTATTCCTCTGTATTCTTTGATTACGCAAACTTAAAGAGACCAATGCTATTCTTTACTTATGATTTAGAGAAATACAGAGATGTCCTTAGAGGTTTCTATATCGATTTAGAAGAGGAATTACCGGGTCCATTACTGTTTACAACTGACGAGATCATTGATGGAATTAAGAATATTGATGTTATTAGTGATAAGTATAGTGGAAGATATGAACAATTTTATGAGAAATTCTGTGGCCTTGAGGATGGACATGCCTCTGAAAAAGTCGCTAAAGCAGTATTTCAGTTAGGTGGGGAAAATATTGAGCAGAATACTAGGAAATTTTAAAAAATACCGATTTTTATTAGGTGAGTTAGTAAAAAAAGAGATTAAATTAAAGTATCGGAGGTCCTATCTTGGGATTGTATGGACCTTATTGGAACCATTGTTAACCACCGTAGTGTTAACTCTTGTGTTTTCGAATATGTTTGATCGTGGGGGAAAGAGCTTTCCGGTGTATATTCTGAGTGGTAGATTGATTTATTCTTACTTTGCTAATTCAACAAAGTCAGCAATGAAATCTATACGTAGCAATAGTTCTATGATTAAAAAAGTATACGTGCCAAAATATATCTATCCACTGTCATCTGTTGTGTCAGGATATATAACTTTCCTGATTTCCTTAATTATACTTGCTGTGGTGATGGTAATATTTAAGGTTGTTCCAACAATATATCTGATTCAAGCTATTCTTCCATTAGCTTTGATTTTCGTAATGACGTTAGGTGTGGGTATGATTTTATCAACTATGGCAGTCTTCTTTCGAGATTTAGAGTATTTATGGGGAGTTGTGTTGATGCTGATTATGTATTCCAGTGCTATTTTCTACGAGGTAGAATCTATGGTGAGTAAAGGAAATGGTTGGATTTTTAAATGGAATCCTCTCTATGTAATTATTCTTAACTTCCGTAATGCTATCTTTGGGGTTCCACTTGACATGTTTTCACTTATTTATTCTATCATATTTAGTTTTGGATCATTATTGATAGGTACATGGATGTTCTATAAAAAACAGGATAAATTTATACTCAATATTTAGAAAATAGGAGGTGCGTTGTGAATAATGTAGTGATCAAGGTTGACCATATTGGAATGAAGTTTAATCTAAGTGAAGAAAAAGTGGACAACCTAAAAGAATATGTAATAAAGTTAATTAAGAGAGAACTGCGTTATCAGGAATTTTGGGCGTTAAAAGATGTATCCTTCGAATTAAAAAAGGGTGAGAGACTGGGAATACTTGGACTAAACGGAGCTGGAAAAAGCACTCTTCTGAAGGTTATTGCGGGAGTATTAAAGGCAACGGAGGGTTCTATTAATATAAAAGGTAAAATTGTACCATTATTAGAATTAGGAGCCGGCTTTGATAATCAGTATACGGGAGCTGAGAATATTTTTCTCTATGGCGCAGTACTGGGCTATTCCAAGGAATTTATTAAACAAAAATACAATGAAATTGTAGAATTCTCAGAACTTGGACATTTTATTAATGTTCCAATTAAGAACTATTCATCAGGCATGAAGGCAAGACTAGGTTTCTCCATCGCTACTATTGTTGAGCCTGAGATTTTAATTCTGGATGAGGTATTGTCGGTAGGTGATGCCAAATTTCGAAAGAAAAGTGAAAAAAGAATTAAGGAAATGTTCGAAAAAGGAGTTACGGTTTTATTCGTATCCCATTCTTTAGAACAAGTAAAACGAATCTGTGACCGAGCAATTTTGTTAGAACATGGTAAGATAATTGCTAATGGTACAGTAAGTGAAGTAAGCGAAATCTATGAAGAAAAGATAAAGTAAAAGTACAAGTAAAAGTACAAGTACAAGTAAAAAGATAAATTATAAATAATAAACATTGATGAGGAAGGTCATGGTGTAAATATGAAAAAGGTAATAACTTATGGTACTTATGATTTAATTCATGTTGGACATATTAACTTATTAAGAAGAGCAAAAGAGTTGGGAGATTATTTAGTAGTAGTATTGTCTTCCGATGAATTTAATTCAATTAAACATAAATCTGCTTATCATTCTTTTGAAGACAGAAAAATTATATTGGAAGCTATTAAATATGTAGATGAAGTAATTCCGGAATATAATTGGGAACAAAAGATACAGGACGTTACAGACAATAATATCGATGTTTTCGTTATGGGTGATGATTGGAAGGGACAATTCGACTTTCTAAAAGAATATTGTGAAGTAGTTTATCTTACTAGAACCGAGGGAATATCAACTACCAAGATAAAGAATGATCTGAATCTAGGGGCTAAATAATAATGGGTAAAAGCCCATAAGTAGGTCTAATGTTATGTGATTACAATTATAGGAGATGCTAAAGTGGATAATCCATTTAAAGAAATAATACATTACATGAAAATGAAGTACAAACGTTTTCGAAAGTTTGCTAAGAAAGTTGTTATAAAGTTATATAAATTAGAAACGATGTTGGTGCCAATCCAAAAAAATATAATAGTATTCGAAAGTAATATGGGCAGGAATTATACTGGTAACCCAAAATGCATTTACGAGGAAATGGTTAAGAATGGACTGGACAAAAAATATCGTTGCTACATTATGTTAGATGATTTGACAACAGAAGTGCCGGGAGCGGCAAAAAAAATCAAAAGGACGAGAACTTGGTACTTTTTTATCATGGGTATCGCTGGAATCTGGGTATGTGATTCAAGGCAGCCGAAATATATTATAAAGCGAAAAGGAGTACATTACATTCAGACTTGGCATGGTACACCATTAAAAAAATTAGCGTTGGATATGGATTCTGTCAATATGGCAGGTGAAACCGATATAGAAAAATACAAGAAGAATTTTTATGATAATACAAGAGCATGGGATTACCTAATCTCACAGAATCACTTTTCTACAGAAGTATTTAAAAGAGCATTTGCATTCGATAAAACCATGTTAGAAGTCGGTTATCCTAGAAATGATATTTTATTTCATAGCAATAATCAAGAATCTATATTGGCTCTCAAGAAAAAGATGGGATTGCCATGTGATAAAAAGATTCTATTATATGCACCAACCTGGAGAGACAATGAGTATTATAAAAAGGGCGCCTATAAATTCAATAACGCACTTGATTTTGATTTACTCAAAGAAAAACTTGGTGATGATTATGTATGCATTGTAAAATATCATTATTTGGTAAAGGAAAACTTGGATTGGTCAGCTTATAAAGATTTTGTTTATAAATTTGATATGTGTGAGGATATTGCAGAATTGTATTTGGTTGCAGATATGTTAATAACTGATTATTCCTCCGTTATGTTTGATTACAGCATATTAAGGAGACCAATGCTATTCTTTACCTACGATTTGGAAGAGTATAAGGACAACCTAAGAGGATTCTATTTTGATTTCATGGAAGAAGCTCCAGGTCCGATAACCCGAACTACCGAGGAGTTAATTGATTCCATACTTGAATATAATGAGGAAGAATTTAAAGAGAAATATAACGCTTTTCACAATAAATATAACCATGCGGATGATGGAAATGCATCTAGCAAAGTGGTTAAATTAATAGAGGGAATATAAAATATGATAAATAAGTGGAAAAGTATACTAAAAGTTAGAGTAAAAGGCATTTATCACAACCTCCAAGCTAAGGTTGAAAAGCGACAGGTTAATTCTAGATTGGATCATTATGACCCACTCATTATTTCTAACCTCAAACCTGGTAAAATTCAAAAGATTACTTTTGTCATAGAACGTATGGCAAAATACAATGGTGGGCAGACATCTATATTAAGACTTGGAACGGAACTATCCAAACTGGGCTATCAAGTGGGCTATGTGGTATATAAAACACAGAGCAAGGCATATATGGAAGAGTGTGCAAGCAGTAATCTTAGTAATTATCAAGGTGAGTTGTACCCTAATAAATATTTAGAAAAACTTAACTCTGATATTGTCATCGCTAGTTCCTGGGATACTGTTTCGTATGCAAAGAAAATGAAGGGCTATAAGATGTATTTTTTACAAGATTACGAGCCTTATTTTTATTCTTTTGGAGAATTGTTTCTTATGGCTAAGAAAACCTATGAACAAGGCTTACATATGGTTAGCTTAGGACCATGGAACAAAGAGATGGTAGAGAAGAATTGTAAGGTAGTATCTTCTGTAGATTATGTTGAATTCCCATATGAAAGCAAAGAATATCCAACCTGTAAACGTAATTATTCGGAGTACTCTAAGAAAAAGGATATTGTATTAGCCGTTTATTTAAAATATTATGGTAAGAGACTTCCTTGTATTTCTCAATATTTATTAAAACAGGTGAAGGAAGAATTTAAAAAAGATGGAATTAATCTGGTTATTAAATATTTTGGTGAGGATAAGAGTTTTCATTGTGATGCAGGTGAGAATCTTGGCATGCTTTCGAAAAAACAATTATTATCACTTTACAGACAAGCTGACTTTGGAATGGTAGCATCAATGAGTAATATTTCTTTAGTACCTTATGAGATGTTAGCAACGGGTCTGCCTTTAATTGAATTTGAGGATGGAACGTTTCCTTACTTTTTCCCGGAAAATAGTGCACTTCTTACCTCTCTCTCTTACTTAGATTTATACCATAGTTTGAAGGAAGTTTTAGCGAAACCGCAATTACTTCAGGACATGCATGATACGGCAGATGGATATTTAAAATCCTTAAGCTGGGAGAAGACAGCAAACCAATTTAGTGATATTCTAAAAGGATTGTTGTAATTAAAATTGCAAGGAAATATAATCTCCTACCCATGAGGAGGTAAACCTATTCAATCAGGCAGATGGGAGTTATTATGAGAAGCAAAATTAAGAAATTAATACCGATATGGATGCTTACAATATTAAAAGAAATAAGATATATTTGGATTGTATTCCTATTTAAACTTTTTCATCTACTCCCAATTAATAAAAAAAGAATAGTAATATGCAACGTGTGGGGATTTGGTGACAATGCCAAATATATTACAGAAGAACTTGTAAGGCAGAGATGGGAAATGGATATTGTGTTTATAACAAACCGCCCCAATGCTGCTGGGGCAACCAAAGACGTTAGGGTTATAAAAACGAATTCAATTAGTGCTATTATGAATTTGGCAACAGCAAAAGTTTGGGTTGATAATAACCGTAAAGAAAATTATATACGAAAAAGAAAAGGGCAATATTACATCCAGACATGGCATGGTGGTATCGCCCTTAAGAAAATAGAAAAAGACTATGCCGATAAGTTAGGTCAAAAATATATTACCAACGCCAAAAGAGATTCCAAAATGGCAGATTTATTTGTGTCAAATAGCGGATTTTGTACTAGTTTATACAGAAATAGTTTTTGGTACCAGGGAGAAATAATCGAATGTGGTAGTCCAAGGAACGATATTCTAATTAATCAGAAATCCAACGTATTATCAGAGATAAGAGCAAGGTTAGGGGTAGCATTAAATGTTAAGATAGCAATCTACGCACCTACTTATCGAGAAGGAAATGATACAGAACCTTACTACTTAGATTTTGATAAAATACTTTTGCAATTATCAAGAAAATTTGGTGGTAACTGGGTTATCGCTGTTAGATTACATCCTTTAGTTTCAGAGCAAAGTGGATTTCTAAATTATAATGAACATATTATCAATGCAACCCATTATCGTGATATATATGAGTTAATGGCAGTTGGTGATTTACTGATTACAGATTATTCTAACATCATGTTTGAGTTCTCTTTTATGAAAAAACCCGTTTTCTTATATGCAACGGATGAAGAGGAATACACAAGAGATAGAGGTTTTTATTTTAATTATACAGAGTTGCCTTTTGATAGAGCAAAGAATGAGCAGAAACTGTTAGATAATATTATTAATTACCAAGCAGATGTTAATCAAGAAAGAGTGCAATCATTTCTAGATACATTACAGCTTTATGAAACGGGTAAAGCTTCAAAACAAGTGGTAGACCGAATACTAGAGGTACTTTCAGTTAATTGAGTATCAGACAAAAACGGAACAATGGTTCATTAGTCGAATGATATATTGTAAAATAGAAGGCTGTGTTTTTCAGAGAAAACACAGCCTTCTATTTTCTATTTTAATATATATGGATGCAGATGGTAACACTGCTTTTAATTCGTAATTGCCTTTATTTCATCACTGTAACTTTGTACTGTGTCTGAGGGAACATAAGTCTCATCTTCAAATAAGAAGTTATGTAGTTTAGTTACGTTTGCAGCTAAATCGTCTGGGAATACATAGGATACTTTATTATAATAATCTGCTGTCTTTTCAAATGGAAAACCTGTCTGATCTACCATGTGGTAAGAGAATATATCTTTAGCAAGATCCAACATATCGAAAGAATCAAGATTAGTATAAACCTGCGGGAATATCTCGTTAAAGATAGAATTGATTGTTAACAGATCACTTGATTTTGCAGCATCAAAAATCTTTTCAATTACAATTCGCTGACGTTCCGTGCGCTTATAATCGCCTCCAGAGGTATAACGAATTCTGGCATAAGCTGTCGCATGTGTACCATTAACCAATTGGGTACCGGACGAAGCAAGTTTACCTACGTTAGTGCCGTTTATTTTATTCAGTTCTCTTGTATAACCGTTTACATACTTTAATTCTTCATCAGTAATATCTAAAGTGATTCCGCCTAATGAATCTATTACATTACAAACAGCACTAAAGTTTACCGTTACATATTCATTTATATCAAGATCAAAATTAGTATTAATCGTATTAAGCGCTAATGCATATCCACCTTTAAAATAAGCAGCATTTATTTTGTTATACCCGTTATCCGGAATATTTACATAAGTATCGCGATAAATGGAAGCTAATTTAATATCTTTTGTTTTCCTATTAACGCTTGCAATTATTATGGTATCACTATGAGTGCTTTTCTCAAGTGAATTATCTCTGGAATCAACTCCGAAGATGGCTATATTACGGTATCCGCCGATATCATCACTATTAATCTCATTTGTAACAATGGCATCGTCTTTAGAATCATCCATTTGAGTTTTCCCAGTGATATATAAGAAATATACAAGGCCAATAATAATAATCAGTAGTATCAAGTCAATAAATAATAATAATTTAGTTTTTCTCTTTTTCCTTTTTCCATTATTGTTTCTCATGTTTCTCCAATCTGCTTGCTCTTGCAAGACCTATAAATTGCCTCACAATTATTCATTGTGAGGCAATTTTTAATATGCATTTTTATTGATAAAACCTTTAAATATTGTAAGAAATAAAATTTTGAAATCCAGTTCTACGTTCCAATTCTCTATATAATATAAGTCGTAATCAATTCTTTTTCGAATAGAGGTGTCTCCACGGTAGCCATTTATCTGAGCCCATCCGGTTAAACCAGGTTGAATCTGGTGCTTAATCATATATCTTGGAATTTCTTCTTTGAATTTTTCTACAAAGAATGGACGTTCCGGACGAGGCCCAACCAAGCTCATTTCGCCTTTTAATATATTGAATAGCTGAGGTAATTCATCTATGCTGGTTTTGCGAATGAACTTACCAATCTTGGTTACACGAGGGTCATTTAGTGTTGTCCATGCACGTTTTTCTTTTGATTCAGATTGTACTTCCATAGATCGAAACTTATACATCTTAAATTCCTTGTTATGTCTTCCAATACGAGTCTGAGAGAATATAATTGGACCGGGTGAAGTAGTCTTTATAATAATAGCTACAAGGGTCATTGGTATGCTAAATATAATTAATGAAACAATGACTCCTATTAAATCTATGATGCGCTTTATAACTCGATTAAACGTGTTACTGAGTGGAACATTTCGAATATTAATAACGGGAAGACCATTTAAATCTTCTGTATATGGATTAGTTGGGAAAAAGTTCTGATAATCAGGTATAAACTTGGTATGTACACCTGACTTTTCACATAATCCTACTATTCGTTCTAATTTTGAATATTCATTAATGTTTAAGGTGATAGCAATTTCATCTAGTCTGTTTAGCGGAAGTATTTCTAAAAGATTATCAATAGCTCCTATTACTTTTATATTCTTATAAAAAGTTCCTCGTTCCATATTATCATCCAATATTCCATGAATGTAATAGCCCCATTGTGGATTCGCAAGTATCCTGTCAATATAGGCTTCGGCGGCGCGGCTATAACCAACTAAAACGATGTGTTTAAGATTAAATCCTTTTCTTCTGGCCATTCTTAAAGAGTAGGATAATATAGAACGAAAGGCTGTATCAAAGGCTATGTTTGTCAGAAAGAATAATATGGTCACACCACGTGCATAATATTTTCGGTCTGTCAAATACAATACTAAGGTAAAGTAGGCAAGTCCAAAGGCGTTTGCTTTAATTATGTTCCATAAGTCTAAACGTTTACTTTTATTTCGCTTTGGATCATATAAATTACAATAGTGATAAATAACCAAATATCCAGGTATTAAGAATATTAATACTTCAGAATATATTGCCAAGGGATGTTTACCACCAACGTTATCAAATAGTAGTTCTTTTAAGGGGCTTATAAACCGCAGATAGTACGAAAATAGATAAGATAGTGCCAACAGAAACCCGTCTACTATCACATGAAGTCTATTTAATGTTTTTTGATTATCTTTTATCATAGGGATCACCATAGCCAATAGTGTGGCTTATCAAATTATGTTAATGTATCACCATAATAATACATGATTCATAGTTAATCCACAATATAAAAATTCTTAATATTTTGATTTTAATCTTAAGAATTGTTACAATATATGACATATTAATTAATATATTATTCACATTATAAACACAAAGTGTTGTTATAATTTGAATACATAACAATAAATATCATTAGAGTGAATTACATTTTGACAGAAGCTAATATGAAAGGAGAATTTACTATGTCAGAAGAATTATATAGTAATAAAAATGAAGAAAGTAATATATATAAAGAAAGCAATGAAAGTAATGAAAATAAAGAAAGTATTACAAATCAAGAAAATAATTCAAATCAGGAAAGTGTTGTAGAACAAGAAAGTTTTATCAATCAGGAAAGAAATATCAATCAAGAAAGAAATATCAATCAGGAAATGGATGATAACAATAGAAAACCTAATAACCAAGAAAGCGAAAATCTAAAAAATAATGCTGCGACATACAGTTTTTGGGCTGAACAGATTGCAATCACATCACCGAGTCAAAGTGACAACAAAGATCAGCCTTACAGTTACTCCTATAATAAGGAATCTTATAATAGCTTAGAGAATCAAGAGAAACAATATAATAATCGTAATACAGAATATAGCAATAATATATTTAATATATCTTCGGAAGATGAGGACAGGCAGAAAAAGAAAAAAGAAAAATCAAAATATTTTAGAAAAACTATCAATTTTATCTTTCGTGCAGCTATGTTTGGTTTGATTGCAGGTACAGTGTTTATTGGATTTAATATTGCTTACTATAGAATAAACCCAAGTGCAACGCCGCTATCTATTAGTTTCGGAGATAAGTTTGGTTCATTTGCAGGTGATAAACTTAATTTCGCCCCACCTTCTGAACTTGATAAAGCAATAGCTGCTACTACAGTTTCTAATGATATGGTCCAGCAAAAAACCGATATAACGGACGTTGTTGAAGCAACTATGCCATCCATTGTTACAATAACAAGCACCTATACGCAGTCTTATAACTGGTTTGGGGAACAATATGATGAACAAAATGAAGGCGGCGGTTCAGGAATCATAGTCGGAGAAAATGACAAGGAACTTCTAATTGCTACTAATAATCATGTTGTGGAAGGCGCAGATCCAATATTAGTTAATTTTATTGATGATTCACAGGTTGAAGCAATCATTAAAGGCACAGATGCTACTGCAGACCTTGCAGTTATCTCCATTGATAAAAGTGCTATAAGCAAGGAAACTTTAGCTGCTATTAAGATTGCAAAATTGGGTGATTCAGAATCAGTTAAGGTTGGTCAGATGGCAGTAGCAATCGGTAATGCATTAGGCTATGGACAGTCAGTAACAGTGGGGTATATCAGTGCTAAGGACAGGGAAGTAGCTGTTTCAGATAATACAATGGTATTGTTACAGACAGATGCAGCTATAAATCCAGGTAACAGTGGAGGAGCATTATTAAATATTAATGGAGAGGTTATTGGTATTAATTCAGTAAAATATGCCTCAAGTGAAGTTGAAGGTATGGGATATGCCATTCCAATCTCCAGAGCCATGCCTATCATTAATGAACTTATGAGCCGAGAAAGCTTAAAAGAAGATGAAAAAGGATATCTTGGAGTATATATCAATGATGTTACAGAAGAAATAGCAAATATGTACAATTGGCCAATCGGTGTTTATGTTACCTCTACGGTAGAAGACGGAAGTGCTGCAAAAGCCGGTATTATTTCCGGAGATATTATTACTGCAGTGGAAGGTACAGAAATTACAGCCAGTACGCAGCTAAGAGAAAAGGTAACCTCTTATCGAGAGGGTTCTGAAATTAAAGTTACTGTTATGAGAAGTGTAGATGGTAAATATGTTGAAAAAGAAATAGTAGTAACCCTTGGAGCAAATCCGGGAGTTGAAGAAAATTAAATAGCAGAGGCACACCACCTTAATTAAGAAACTGTGGGGATGACTTTCACTGAACAGAGGATTTGTACGCTGTTTGGTTGAAGTTATCCCTCCTTTTTATTTTTGGGGTAATGTTCTTTACTATTTATACTTAAAAAGTATAAATTACATTCTTGTTAGGGTGTCATAAGTCCTTCATAACTGAAATTATGAATAGCGGTGCGTATATATTCGTTTTGTCGTAGACCGGCTGACAAGGCTGTTTATGTCCGACTATGAGACTAATCTTTGAGGCTCTATAAAGGACATGCCGCAGGAAGGCAAGGTAGACAAAATGAATATATACGCACCGCTATTCAATTCACAGCCTAATTGGGCTTATGACACCTAGCCATTTTTTTCTTAATAAAATTTTAAACTTTATCCTATTGTATCAATGTTAAGTGTACGATATAATGATATCTACATATTATTGATATAAAATGGTGCAATAATATAGTATTTTACTAGATGAAAAACTATGGTGCTAACATATAAAGGAGAAATATATGAGTAATGATAAGAATGATAATATAGATATTGAGGATAAAATGGTTACAGGTTCTGAAGGAAAGATCTCCAAGGAAGAGAAGGATAAAGACGATTACGAAGCAATATGCTATATCTGTAGAAGGCCCGAGAGTAAGGTCGGTAAAATGATACGTATTCCAAATAATATATGTATTTGTTCAGATTGTATGCAAAAGACATTCGATACCATTAATACCAATGGATCACCATATATGGATATGATGGGTTTTCCACCAAATATGATGAATTTAAATAATATGCAAAATGAAATTCCGAAGAGCCAGAAACTCAAGAAGAAAAAAGCGAAGGAAGAGAAAACAGAAGATGAGAAGTCATTGGATATCAAGAATATCCCATCTCCTCATATTATAAAGGGACAATTAGACGAATACGTTGTTGGTCAAGAACATGCGAAGAAAGTAGTATCGGTTGCAGTTTATAATCATTATAAAAGAGTAGCAACGAATACTTTGGATGATATAGAGATTGAAAAGTCCAATATACTTATGATCGGACCTACCGGAAGTGGAAAAACCTTTATGGTTAAAACTTTGGCCAAATTGTTGAATGTTCCATTAGCAATTACTGATGCTACTTCATTAACAGAAGCAGGATATATCGGTGATGATGTGGAGAGTGTGGTTTCTAAGTTATTGGCAGCGGCAGATAATGATGTTGAAAAGGCAGAACAGGGAATTATTTTTATTGACGAGATTGATAAAATTGCAAAAAAGAAGAATACAAACAACAGAGATGTAAGTGGTGAATCGGTTCAACAAGGATTATTGAAACTTTTAGAAGGCAGTGAAGTGGAAGTTCCAGTAGGTGCGACTAGCAAAAATGCCATGGTGCCTCTTACAACTGTTAATACCCGAAATATCCTATTTATATGTGGTGGTGCCTTTCCTGATCTTGAGATTATTATTAAGGCAAGACTAAATAAGCAGTCATCAATCGGTTTTAGTGCAGATTTAAAAGATAAGCATGATCAGGATTTGAATATATTGCAGAAGGTTACCGTAGAAGATTTAAGAGAATTTGGGATGATTCCTGAATTTATCGGACGTCTTCCTATAGTATTTTCTTTGGAAGGTTTAACAAAAGAAATGTTAGTTAAAGTATTGCAAGAGCCCAAAAATGCTATTTTAAAGCAATACCGTAAATTATTACTGTTGGATGAGGTTCTTTTAGAATTTGATGAGGGTGCCCTAGAGGCTATTGCTGAAAAGGCGTTAGAGAAAAAGACTGGTGCCAGAGCTTTAAGAGCAATTATCGAAGAATTTATGTTGGATATTATGTATGAGATTCCTAAGGATTCCAATATTGGAAAAGTAGTAATTACTAGGGATTATATAGAGAATAAAGGAGTACCTTTGATTGAAATGCGAGGAACATCTCCAAAGGCTATTATTCCACTAATAGAACAGAGTGAATAATTGTAAAATTTAATAATTTTCTTACAAATTTTTCTTGTCTTGCAAAATATAATTCGATATAATTATATTATAAAGGCACTAAAAAAGTAGGAGGAGCAAAGTATGGAAGGCAGATATTTGCCAGAGATTGATGGAAATCTTAGAAAACATATGATTCGAGTACCCCTCGTTATAGACCAAGTGAGTGGGATTAGAATCTTTGGTAAACTTATTAAATCATTAGTATTTACTACAGATGTAGCTATTATTCGTAATTGTAATGCTAGTGCAGTAATTGCGGTATATCCATTTACTCCACAACCAATTATTACACATTCCATTATTAATTGTTCCGATGTTCCTGTTTTTTGTGGAGTAGGAGGGGGAACCACTACTGGTAAAAGAGTGACAAATCTGGCAGAAGATGCGGAATTTCAAGGGGCTGTGGGAGTAGTACTTAATGCTCCAACTCCCAATGAGACAATCCAATATCTAAAACAAAAGGTTGATATACCAATAGTCATTACAGTAATTTCGGACAAGACAGATATCGAATTGAGACTTGAGGCCGGAGCAGACATATTAAACGTATCCTGTGCCTTTAAGACAGCAGAAATTGTAGCAAAAATCAGAAAAGATTTTCCGTCTGTACCAATTATAGCAACCGGCGGGCCTACTGATGAGAGCATTTTGCGAACGATTGAAGCAGGTGCTAATGCCATAACCTTTACACCACCTTCCAATGGTGAAATCTTTAAAAGGATGATGAATAAGTATCGTGCAGATGAAGGTATCATATAAACAATTTTACATCTAGAATTGAGGTAAGTTACATGTCATTGAAAAATATAATAAATCCTAAAAGTATTGTAAAAAATCAGAAGTCAGAGAGTAAAGACTACAAGTTAACAACGCAGGATGGTATTCAGGATGAACCTGAGTATGAGATTGTCGAGAAGGAAATATTGCCGGAGAAGATGATATGCCCAGATTGTGGGGGTATAACTTTAGTTGGGTTAGATTTTTGTGATAAATGTGGCGGTGAATTAATAAATCGTGATAATTGATTCAAACTAGCATAAAAACTGGATATTTCCAATTGCTGCAGCAAATTTTTGATTGACAAATAAATCATTCAAGAGTATTATATATGCAGAATAAAGGCGTTCAATATAATTGATATTATGAACGTCTTATTTTGTATCTAGCAGTTCGTAAATAGATAATGATAATACATATATGTTTTTTGACCCTACTGACTTTAATACATTAATATAGGATAAGGTCAAAGCGTTAATCGATATATCTATTATAGATTATCTAATATATTTTAAAGAGGAGGATTATTATGAAAAAAAGCATGAAAAAAGTTTTAAGTTTAGGCTTAGTTAGTGCAATGGTTGTTGCATCATTAGCAGGTTGTGGAAAGAAAAGCACAGGAAGTTCCAGTGAATTTATTATCGGTGGTCTTGGCCCATTAACGGGAGCCGCAGCATCTTACGGAATATCTGTAAAGAACGGTGCAGAAATTGCAATTGAAGAAATTACTGCAGCCGGTGGTGTTAAGGTGGGAGATCAAACACTACAATTAAAGTTGAATTTTGTTGATGATGAAGCTTCAGAAGAAACTGTTTTATCTGCCTACAACTCCTTAATGGATGGTGGAGCACAAGCACTTCTTGGTACAGTTACCAGTGGCGCTGGCATGGCAATTGCTGAGCAAACTTTTAATGATGGTATTTTTCAGATTACACCATCCGGTTCAGCAAAAGGACTTACAGAATATGCAAATGCATTTAGACTTTGTTTTACAGATCCTCTTCAAGGTATAACAATGGCTGATTATGCAAATGAATTAGGATACAAAAAAATAGCTGTTATTTACAACAACGCTGACGAATATAGCACAGGTGTTATGCAAGCTTTTATTGAACAAGTAGCTGCTAATGGCGGAGAAGTTGTTGCAAATGAATCTTTTGAAAAAGATGCAGTAGACTTTACCACTCAATTGACAAAGATTAAAGGAACAGATGCAGAAATTATCTTTGTTCCTGCTTATTATCAAGATGCTGCATATATCACAACACAGGCTGCTGAACTTGGAATGGCTCTTCCATTCATAGGCTCAGATGGTTGGGATGGTGTTTTAGCTCAGGTCGTTGATCCAGCTGTATTAGAAGGCGCTGTTTTCTTAAGCCCATTCTTTGCTGCAGATGAAAAACCAGCCGTTCAAACCTTTGTATCAACATATCAAGAAAAATATGACGCTACTCCGGATCAGTTTGCTGCAGATGGTTATGATACTGTATATGTAATTAAGGCTGCTCTTGAAAAAGCTGCTTCAACTGATAGCGAAGCTTTAATTAAAGCTATGACTGAAATCCAAGTTGATGGAATCACAGGATCTGTTACATTTACTGCAGATGGTGAGCCAAACAAAGGTGCTAAATTTATTCAAATATTAGATGGTGCATACGCATTAAAGTAAATCAAATAACATAGCCTAAGATGTAAATCCCCGTTATGAAAGGCGGGGATTTACATCTTAGGAATACTGTTAATCTGAGCTTCTTCGCTTGGCGCAGAGCATGAATGAAAATCGATTCAGAATGAAAATCGATTCAGAATATAGAGCGATTCAGAAAATAAATCGATTTTATAATAGGGTAGTTCTGAGCGTAACGAAGAATCTTAGAAACAATAGAGAAGAAAGAGGTGAAATTCAATGGGAAGTATGTTAGAACAATTAATTAACGGATTACGTTCAGGGAGTATCTATGCATTAATTGCTTTAGGCTATACCATGGTATATGGTATTGCAAAAATGATTAATTTCGCCCATGGTGACATAATTATGGTAGGTGCTTATGCTTTATATGTGGCAATTGTGCTGTTTCATATGCCGGTAATTGCTGCAGTTCTTTTTACAATAACAATTTGTGCAATACTTGGTGTTGTAATAGAAAAAGTTGCCTACAAGCCCTTAAGAAAAGCACCACCTTTAGCTGTATTAATCACAGCAATTGGTATGAGCTTTTTATTACAAAGTGTTGCATTATTAATATTTAATGCGAATCCGATTGCTTTCAAATCAATCATTAACTTAGAACCAGTTAACCTTGGAGGTATAACAATCTCAGGTGTTACCGTTGTAACACTCGTAGTTACAACAATTTGTATGATTGTCCTGACTTTATTTATTAATAAAACAAAAGCAGGAAGTGCTATGAGAGCAGTATCTGAAGATAAAGCTGCTGCAGAATTGATGGGAATAAATGTAAACAAAACCATTTCTATGACTTTTGCAATTGGTTCAGCACTAGCTGCCGTTGCCGGTATTTTGTTCGTATGTCAATATCAGTCGATTAAACCTACATTAGGAGCACTTCCTGGAATTAAAGCCTTTGTTGCTGCTGTACTGGGTGGTATCGGTAGTGTTCCTGGTGCAATGATAGGTGGTATGCTGTTAGGAATAATAGAAAGCGTATCAAAAGCCTATATTTCCTCACAACTTTCTGATGCTATCGTATTTGGTGTTTTGGTTCTGGTACTTTTGGTGAAGCCTTCAGGACTTCTGGGCAAGAACAGAATTGAGAAAGTGTAGGTGAATCATGATAAAAGAGATTAATAAAACTAGTACAAAAAGCAATACTTTATTAAATAGGAAAAATATATTAATCGCTGTAGGAATTATTGTTGGGTATATTATTCTTGCATTATTAGCAGAAGGCGATTTACTTAATCGCCAGTTTAAATCTTTGTTGGTTCCTATAGGTATTAATATAATCCTCGCGGTATCTTTAAATTTGACGACAGGATTCCTTGGCGAGTTATCATTAGGTCATGCAGGATTTATGGCAATTGGGGCATATACAGGTTCCATTTTTACTGTATATATGAATCTGCCAGCAGCGGTGGAATTCTTTTTAGGATTAATTATTGGTGGTATTATGGCAGCAATATTTGGCTTCATAATTGGAGTACCTGTATTGCGTTTAAAAGGAGATTACCTTGCAATCGTTACATTGGCTTCCGGTGAGATTATTCGTTCTATCATCAACGCTTTGGGTATCACTGGTGGAGCTAAGGGTTTATCTAAAATTCCACGTTATGCAGATTACACTTGGACTTATATTGTGTTGATTATAACAATAATTATTATTGCTAATTTAGTGAATTCTAGACACGGCAGGGCGGTATGCTCTGTTCGAGAGAATTATATAGCAGCAGAATCCATAGGCATAAAAGTTAGTAAATATAAGATTATGGCGTTTGTTATAGCAGCTTTTTTCGCTGGTGTAGCGGGCGTATTGTACGGACATAATTTAAGTATCTTAAAACCAACTAATTTTGATTACAATAAATCCATTGAGATTCTAGTTATTGTTGTTCTCGGTGGAATGGGAAGTATTAGGGGTTCTGTTATAGCAGCTATTATTCTGACAATATTACCAGAAATGCTTCGTGCAGCAGATGATTTTAGAATGTTATTATATGCTGTAGTATTAATCGCAATGATGTTATTTAATTCATCAGGGCTACGCTCTAGATTAGAAGAAAGCGGAAAATTACCGAAGTTACCAAGTTTTAAAAAGAGCAGAGCTAAATAATGCGAAAGAAGATAGTGTGAAAATATCAAAGATATTTTTACACCCTGATTTGAGGCAGTAAATCGTCTGCAAGCAGATGATTTATGCCATGGAAGCTAGTGTCAAAATATAAAACAATTTTCACACGCGGATTTAGGCCTGCGAGCAAGTCGCAGACAGGGAGGTTGGATTGAAATGGCTTTATTAGAGGTAAAAAACTTAGGAATCTCCTTTGGAGGTCTTCGAGCAGTTGACGATGTAAATCTCAATATAGAAAAGGGACAGCTTTATGGTCTGATCGGTCCAAATGGTGCAGGTAAAACCACAATTTTTAATCTGCTAACAGGAGTATATCAGCCAACAAGTGGAACTATTAAAATAGATGGTGTTAATATTGTAGGAAAGTCGCCGTCAGAAATCTGTCAGTCCGGTATTGCAAGAACATTTCAAAATATCCGTTTATTTAAGAAAATGACAGTATTAGATAATGTAAAGGCAGCACTACACAATCAGGTAAAATATTCTCTTTTAACAAGTTTTCTACGATTGCCCTCTTATTTTAAAGCAGAGCAGAAAATGAATGAGAGAGCAATGGAAATTTTAAAAGTATTTGATCTAGATGGCCAAGCAGATTATTTAGCAAGCAATTTACCTTATGGAAAACAGAGAAAACTAGAGATTGCTAGGGGGTTGGCAACGAACCCTAAATTGCTATTATTGGATGAACCTGCAGCCGGCATGAATCCCAATGAGACAACTGAATTAATGGAGACGATTCGTTTGGTTCGAGATAGATATCAGATAACGATTCTTCTCATTGAACATGATATGAAATTGGTAGCAGGTATCTGTGAGAAAATATTAGTACTCAATTTTGGTACAGAGCTTGCGACCGGAGCTCCTGAAGTCGTATTAAATAATCCTGAGGTAATTACAGCTTATCTTGGCGAATAAACGACAATATTTCAGGTGGAAAAGTATGGGAAGAGAATGGAGGGATTCCGATGGCAATGTTAACAATTAAAGATTTAGAGGTATACTACGGAGTAATCCAGGCAATTAAGGGTATCTCCTTTGAAGTAAACGAAGGGGAGGTTATCGCATTAATTGGAGCGAATGGTGCAGGAAAGACTACCATCCTTCATACCATAACCGGTTTAGTTACCGCTAAATCCGGCAGCATTGATTTTGAAGGAAATGATTTAACAAAAATACCTGCACATAATATAGTTTCCTTAGGAATGGCTCATGTTCCTGAAGGACGAAGAATTTTTGCTGAGTTAACCGTATTAGAGAATCTAAAAATGGGTGCTTATACCCGAAAAGATAAAAAAGAAATTGCAGAAACCTTAGAGAAAGTATACGGTCGCTTTCCTCGTCTGAATGAAAGAAAAAATCAGATCGCAGGAACTTTAAGCGGAGGAGAACAGCAAATGTTAGCAATGGGAAGAGCACTTATGTCTCATCCTAGAATCATATTAATGGATGAACCATCCATGGGATTATCACCTATCTTTGTTTCTGAAATATTTGATATCATTAAGGAAATCAGTGAAAGTGGTACAACAGTATTATTAGTAGAACAGAATGCAAAAAAGGCATTATCTATCGCTAATCGAGCATATGTATTGGAGACAGGGAATATTGTTCTTGAAGGTGATGCTAAGGAATTGATGAACAATGATTCTGTTAAGAAAGCATATTTGGGTGAATAATTAGGAGGAATAGGCTATGGATCATTATGTTATTACAATTGCAAGAGGTTATGGCAGCGGTGGAAAAACGATAGGAAAGATGCTTGCCGAGGAATTGGGAATACATTTTTATGACAGAGAACTACTTCGACTTGCATCTGACGATAGCGGAATTAATGAAGATTTATTTGGTAGAGCAGATGAACAATTAAAACAAAGTTTATTATTTAAAATTGCTAGAAAAGAATATAAGGGACAGTTGATTCCTCCGGATAGTGAAGATTTTGTATCAAATGAAAATCTATTTAATTATCAAGCTAAAGTGATAAAAAAAATTGCAGAACAGGAATCTTGCGTAATTGTAGGCAGATGTGCGGATTATATCTTAAAGGACATGGATAATGTGGTTAAAATATTTGTTCATGCATCCTTGACCGATTGTGTTGCAAGATTAGAAGGTATGTTCAGTTTACCAGAGAAAGAACTAGAGAAAAAGGTTCTTGCAACTGATAAACGTAGAGCGGAATATTATAAGCATTATACTAATAGAAATTGGGAAGATGCTAAGAACTATGACTTATGCCTTAACAGCCAGCAGTTAGGTTTTGATAAAGGTGTTCAGATAGTAAAAAATTATTTAGATATTCGCTTTCAAAAGTGATATAGTATCACAAGATTTAAATAAAGACCAACCAATCCTCGTATAGATGATCGAATAAGATTATTTTTTACGAGGATTTTTGTTTATTGTATTGGGAGTATTGAATTTCAACACGTTACTATGCTATACTAGGTAAAATTAATATATTACATTCTTATTAGTATATTACAGATTCATATAAAATTTCTTACAGAAAAGAGGATGAATAATGATTTCTAAAAAAATGGTTGAATTAGTCCAAAATAGTTCTGTCATTCGAGCTATGTTTGAAGAAGGTAAGAAACTGGCAGCTATATACGGTGCTGAGAACGTGTATGATTTTAGCTTGGGGAATCCAAGTGTAGAACCCCCTCAAGCAATTAAAGACGCAGTGGTAGATGTCATTACCAATGAAAGTGCTAACTTAGTACATGGTTACATGAATAATTCCGGCTATGAAGATGTTCGATCAGCTATAGCTACTTCTATTAATAAAAAGTTTAATACTTTATTTAGTGAAGATAATATCCTTATGACAGTTGGCGCCGCTGGTGGATTAAATGTTATTCTTAAGACACTACTAAATCCAGGAGATGAGGTTATGACTTTCGCCCCTTTCTTTGGAGAATATCGTAACTATGTCAGCAATTTTGATGGAGAGCTCGTGGTTGTATCACCTAACATAGTTGATTTTCAGCCAAATCTGATTGAATTTGAGAAAAAAATTACTGCTAAAACCAAAGCTGTCATCGTAAATACACCAAACAACCCAACAGGTGTTGTATACTCGGAACAAACAATAATTGACTTAGCTGACATATTGAATAAAAAACAAATTGAACTTGGTATTTCTATCTACCTTATTGCAGACGAACCCTACAGAGAATTAGTATATGATGGAGCTACAGTTCCTTATTTAACAAAATATTATGATAATACAATAGTTGGATATTCTTTTAGCAAATCATTATCTTTACCTGGAGAGCGAATCGGATATCTAGTGATACCAAAGGAATTGAATGATTATGAGGATATCGTTGCAGGAGCAAATGTTGCTAATCGTATTCTTGGCTTTGTAAATGCGCCTTCCCTGATTCAACGTGTTGTTGCTAAATGTCTGGATTCTGAAGTGGATGTATCAATTTATAATCGTAATCGCGAATTACTTTATAATAGTCTAATAGAATATGGTTATACCTGCGTTAAACCAGAAGGCGCATTCTATTTATTCATTAAGGCAATGGAAGAGAATGACAAAGCTTTTTCTGCGGCTGCAAAAAAACATAATATTCTAATAGTACCAGGTTCGTCTTTTGGGTGTCCGGGATACTGTAGAATTGCATACTGTGTGGATTATTCTACAATTCAACGTTCATTACCAGGATTTAAAAAGTTGGCCAAGGAGTATGCAGATAGGAGCCTATTATGAGAGAATGGGAAAAAAACATTAGGAATATCGAACCATATGTGCCGGGAGAACAGCCCAATATAGAGAATATGATTAAGTTAAACACCAATGAAAATCCTTACCCTCCAGCACCAGGTGTTTCAAAGGCTATGCAAGAGTTACAATTAGATCAGTTAAGGTTGTACCCAGACCCAACATCAAAGGTATTAATTGATGTTTTAGCAGATTACTACAAGCTTGAGAAGGACCAATTATTTGTCGGAGTTGGATCTGACGATGTATTAGCAATGGCATTTATGACTTTTTTTAATTCAAATAAACCAATTTTATTTCCGGACATTACTTATTCCTTTTATGACGTTTGGGCAGAATTATTTCATATTCCATATGAAAGACCAATGCTAGATGATAATTTTAGAATAAAAAAAGAAGATTATTATAAAGAAAATGGTGGTATAGTGATAGCCAATCCTAATGCGCCAACTACCAGGTGTGAGGATTTGGAGTTTATCCGTGAAATTTTACAGCATAATCAAGATTCTATCGTTATTGTAGATGAAGCTTATATTGATTTTGGCGGCACAAGTTCTGTGGAACTGATTAAAGAATTTGATAATTTATTAGTAGTTCAGACTTTCTCAAAATCCAGGTCTATGGCTGGCATGCGAATTGGTTATGCTATGGGCAATTCGGACTTAATAAAAGCATTAAATGATGTGAAGTATTCCTATAATTCCTATACTATGAATCAGGCCTCACTTTATTATGGTGCTGAGGCAGTAAAGGATGAAATATATTTTAAAGAATGTATTTCTAAGATTATAACAACGAGAGATCGTGTTATGGTTGAATTAAAGAAGCTTGGATTTTCCTTTCCAGAATCTAAAACTAATTTTATTTTTGCAACACATGAATCAGTTTCAGCAAAAGAGCTATTTACCGCTTTACGAAAAGAAAATATTTTTGTTCGCCATTTTAATAAACCTAGAATTGATAATTATCTAAGAATTACAGTAGGAACCGATGAGGAAATGAACTCTCTTTTGAAATCTTTGGCATCTTTAGTGAGTAGCAAATAGTGTGAGCCTGTTAAATTTAATTAGGCAGAGGGAGTTGAAATGCGAATTTTAATCGCAGAGGATGATTTTGCAAGTAGAAAAAGTATGCTTCGGTTTTTATCTAAGTATGGAGAATGTGACATTACGGTGGATGGACAAGAAGCGGTAGATGCCTACTTAATGGCTTATGAAGATGATGAACCTTATGATTTAATTTGCCTTGATATTATGATGCCTGGATTAGATGGATATCAAGTTCTACAAGCTATTCGAGAATATGAAACAGAAAAAAGTATCATGGAATCGAAGCAAGTAAAAATTATTATGACAACTGCTCTGAATGATAGAAGAAATGTTACTAAAGCATTTGAATTAGGGTGCGTTGCCTATGCTGGAAAACCTATTGATCAAGATAAATTTATTAATATATTAAGAAAATTAGAATTAGTATAATAAGTTAAGATATAGCCGGTACAGAACAGTCCTGTTCTGTACCGGCTATCGTTTTACGTTTGGGTAAAAGTTAACAATATTATTGAATTAATTTTATAGGATGTATTAATGAAATAATTTGTTAATAAATAGCAATGTGCAAAATGTATAAAAATAATCACTCTAATTTGTAAATATAGGTTAATAATTTAAGATAAATACAAATATATAACAGTAGGAATGAAATATGGCATAAAAACGTTGCTAAATAAAGGTTGATTTTAGATTTATGTATGTTATACTTATTAAGTAATTGTTAACAAGATATTACTAATATGACAGAATAATTATTTTCTGTAATATATTCGTAGGCGTCCCCAAAAGCAATAAAACGATATCATATCAATTATGCAGAATGGAGCACAATATGAAAGTGAAAAAGTTAATATTAAGTGTGATGATAACGATATTCACTACACTAGTAATATCAACAAATGTATATGCAGATGAAAAAGTAATCCCATCCACTGTGGAAACCAATAGTGATGCAGTAATTGCTAATTTAGATGAGACTCTAATCGAAGAAAACATAGAAGCAGAAGAACAGAAAGAAATGATAGAAGAAGATACGGATGTTGAATCAGATGATCTGGTTAATCTTGCCAGTCAAGAGGAATCTCCTGAAACGGAAGTATCAGATGTTGCTGAAGAAGCTAATGACGAAGAAATTGAAGAAGCAGAAGAAATAGAAATAGAAGAAACAGAAGAAATTGAAGTAATTGAGGAAAAAAATTATACCAAAGAGGAATTAAGATTATTGTCTTGCATTATCTATGCAGAAGCCGGTAATCAATCCTATAATGGTAAATTAGCTGTAGCAAATATAATATTAAATCGTGTTAAAAGCAATGTCTTTTATCATGTGAATACCATAAAAGAAGTAATCTATGATTCTAAGTGGTGCATACAATTTAGTGTAATTAAAGAAGGTAATAACGGAACAAGTATTTTCAGCAGAACACTAGATATGTATGACACTAAAAACAAATTAGACAATACATCAAAGAAAAAGATGAATCAGTGTATTAAGGCAGCAAAGGCCGCTTTGAATGGTGAAAATAATATTGGTAATTATTTATACTTCAGGCCATATTCAAGTTCTATTGCAGACAAATATTCAGAACATATTGTTATCGGAGGCCATATATTTTATAATACGAAATAGTGCATTTATATAATATGCCCATTAAGGTTTTAATTACCTTAGTGGGCATAATTCATGACAATAGAAAGTACGCGAAGTGTGCTTTGTTTATTTGAGAGCGAGATTCCAGTACCACTAATCTAGCTGAATGTAAATTTTTATTGCTTCTTTGACTAATGAAAATAATTGTGGTATTATATAGGTTATATGAAGAAATTGCTATTAAGGAGGAATTGCCATGGATAATGAGGGCATTAAGTTAGCGAACGAAGACAATGTGAATAAAAAGGTGGATATGCCGTCGGAGAAAGAAACGGTATCCAAGAATTTTATAGAGCAAATTATTGAAAAGGATATCCAAGAAGGACACTATACTGAGATTATGACCAGATTTCCACCGGAACCTAATGGTTATTTGCATATAGGACATGCTAAATCGATATTATTAAATGCTGGATTAGCAAGAAAATATGGTGGAAAATTCAATTTGAGATTCGACGATACAAATCCTACTAAGGAAAAAACAGAATTTGTAGAATCAATCATTGCAGACGTTAAGTGGATAGGCGGAGACTTTGAAGATAGATTATTCTTTGCATCAGATTATTTTGAACAAATGTATGAGGGCGCTGTAAAGCTGATAAAGAAAGACAAAGCATATGTTTGTGAGCTGAAACCGGAGGAGATTCGGGAATATCGCGGAACTCTAACGGAACCGGGAAAAAATAGTCCTTATAGAGAAAGAACAATAGAAGAAAATTTAAATTTATTTGAAGGTATGAAGAATGGTGATTATGAAGATGGTTCCATGGTACTTAGAGCCAAAATCGATATGTCATCTCCAAACATCAATATGCGAGATCCAATTATATATCGTGTGGCTAGAATGACTCATCATAATACTGGTGATAAATGGTGTATATACCCTATGTATGATTTCGCACATCCAATTGAAGATGCAATTGAAGGGATTACACATTCTATTTGTACCTTGGAATTTGAAGATCATAGACCGTTATATGAATGGGTTGTGAATGAGTTAGAATACAAATATCCACCGAAACAGATTGAATTTGCTAAATTATATTTAACCAATGTTATTACAGGAAAAAGATATATTAAGAAATTGGTGGAGGAAGGTATTGTCGACGGATGGGATGACCCAAGATTAGTTTCTATTAGTGCTTTACGTAGAAGGGGATTCACACCGGAATCTATTAAATTGTTTATGGAATTATGCGGTATCTCAAAGAGCCAAAGTTCTGTAGATTATGCTATGCTTGAGTATTGCATTCGTGAAGACCTTAAATTGAAAAGACCAAGAATTATGGCAGTATTAGATCCTATTAAGGTAGTTATTACTAATTATCCGGAAGGTCAAGAGGAATACGTTGATGTACCAAATAATCAGGAAAATGAAGAACTGGGAGAAAGAAAAGTTCCATTTACCCGTGAATTATACATTGATAGAGATGACTTTATGATTGAGCCAGCGAAAAAATATTTTCGCTTATATCCTGGTAATGAAGTACGTCTTATGCATGCATATTTTGTGACATGTACAGACTATGTTACCGATGGAGATGGTAAGGTTATAGAAGTACATTGTACCTATGATCCTGAGACAAAAAGTGGTTCTGGCTTTACAGGACGTAAAGTCAAAGGTACCATTCATTGGGTTAGTGCACCTACTGCAATAAAAACTGAAGTTAGATTATACGAGAATATTGTAGATGAAGAAAAAGGTGTATATAATGAGGATGGCAGTTTGAATCTAAATCCAAATTCAATAACAATCTTAAAAGATTGTTATATTGAGCCAAGTGTCATGGGAGCGAAAGCTTATGATAGTTATCAGTTTTTAAGGCATGGGTTTTTCTGTGTAGATTCAAAGGATTCTACTCCAGACCATTTAGTATTTAATCGAATTGTGTCCTTAAAGAGCTCATATAAACCCGTTTAGAGGAGGAAAAAAGAATGGCTAATTTATTTTCGGGATTGGAAGCTTTTGGCCTTGGTAAAATGTCAAATTTAGATGTATATGCTTCTGAGGATAAAAATGATAAAAAGTCCAAGGAAAATGGAGCTGATGCTGATAAAATGAAAATAGTGGAAGCTGATTTTATTTTTGAAAAAGGCTTTACATGTCCAGTATGTGATAAGGAATTTAAGTCTAAAACTATTAAAACAGGCAAGGTTAAGCTTATTTCTGCAGATACTGACTTAAGACCAAAGTACCAGCACATCGATTCTTTGAAATATGATGCAGTAGTTTGCCCTCATTGCGGGTATGCAGCATTAAATCGTTTTTTCAATTATATGACATCAACACAAGCAAAGCTAATTAAAGAACAAATTTCTGCATCCTTTAAAGGATTAGGAATTGAGGGTGAGATTTTATCTTATGATGATGCTATCTCACAGCACAAGCTCGCCTTAGTAAACACCATAGTGAAAAGAAGTAAGTTGAGTGAACGTGCCTACACATGCTTAAAGACGGCTTGGTTAATTCGTGGAAAGGCAGAAACATTGCCAAATGACACTCCTGATTATAATAATGTAATCGCACAGCTAGAGAAAGAAGAATTAGAATTTATATCCAACGCTTATGAAGGCTTTCAAGAGGCCTTTACAAAAGAGATGTTTCCTATGTGTGGTATGGATGATAATACTATGACTTACCTAGTGGCAGACTTGGCAAGAAGAGTAGGTAAATTTGATGAATCAAGCAGATGGATATCAAAAGTATTGATTGCTAGAGATGCGAATGAACGGATAAAGACAAAAGCTAGAGAATTGAAGGAATTGTTAAAACTAAGTAATTAAGAGAATACTCTAAGATAGAAACTATAAAAGTAATTAAATAAAAGATTTTAGAAAGTATCCTCGTAGATAAGGTAAAATATAAATCTTTCTACGAGGATTATTATGTGACTACATAAAAAATTAACTAGATTACACTATTAGTTTTAACAATGGCTCTAGGCAGAGCATCTTTAGATTCTTTCCAAGGTTCATTTAAGAAACGATAATCAAACTTATCGATAAACCAACTTAGATCATCTCTGACACGTTTGGCATTGTCTAAATATAGGGTATTTAATGATTTGATGAAACCATCTAACATATCACCACTCAAGTGTTTTGATGATTCTTCGTAGAGAAGACCGTAATGGTTAGTACAGAAGCCTTTAGAGTTGGATAATTTATTACTAAAATCGGAATCATTTTGGTAAAGCCAGAATATGGTAGCAATATAGCGTTCAAATGAAGTATTTATCATATTGCAAATATAACAGGAACATTCTACTTGATCAATATAAGATTTAACACCGGAAGGGCCAGTTTTCTTCTTAAATATAGAAGGAGAAGATATTTTACCGGCATTCGAAGCTAGTTTTTCTATATCTTTAATCGTTTTATCCATGTGAGTTTTTAACATAAGCGCCAATCCTAAACGATTTTGATTTTCATAAAGCATTCGAATGTGAAGATTACAAAATCCTATTTTATCTGTTTCGGCTCTTACATCTTCTTCCATATAACTAGGACCCATAGTGAAGTTTATGGCATTGATTTCTAGGGATTTTTTCATTTGACAGATGGGACATTCACAATCTTCTTTAAATGCATCTTTTACTGGTATGGTATACAGCTTTTCTTTCAAAGTTATTCCTGCCTTTACTTTTGTTTTTGATTTATTATAGCATAAGGGAGGGGTGTTCGCAATGAAACTTATTCGATGAGGACGCTTTGCTATGGGGGTGTTGAAAAATCCATAAGTGGCTTGGTGGGCACTGAAAAGTCTCTTTGGAGGGGTGAATGAATAAAGCAGTATCTATATTCATTTGGCTACCTTGCCTTCCGGCGGCATGTCCTTGGTAGAGCCTCAGAGATATGAAAAACATCGCAGCTGCTCTGTTTTTCATTGAGTCTCTAGTCGGACATAAACAGCCTTGTCAGCCGGTCTACGCCAAGATGAATATAGATACTGCTTTATTCATGCCAAGACTCTTGATGAGACTTTTTCAGTGCGCTTTAAGGTACTCATGGATTTTAATATAGGTTATGTAGCAAAGCTGGTTTTTAATGAATAAGAAAGATTTCATTGATATAAAATAAATAAGTAACGAGTTGACTGAGTGGATTTGTTTACATAGATAATAAAAATCAAAATATATAAAAAATAAGATATTTATTTTATAGGTATATGGATGGGTATTGAAATAAAATAATGGGTGGTATGAATTATTAAATATCGGGAATGTTTTAGTTAAATGCTTTATTTTAAACTTAATTTTTGAAAAAGTGAGAAAAAAAGAGATATAGAGATTATGGAAGAGAAAATATTAGTAATGATTGGGAAATGCAGGATTTTAAAACGGAAGTATATTTGCATATTAAATGCAAATTTACTAATATATAGTTTATCAGTTAGCACTCAATTGACGTGAGTGCTAATAACATAAATAATAAGGCAAGGTAATTCGGATGTTTTTATAACGAAAGCCTTAAAAACTGTAAATAATAAAATGTTTAAGGAGGAAAATGATATGAAGTTAGTACCATTAGGAGACAAAGTAGTTTTAAAGCAATTAGTTGCAGAAGAAACAACAAAATCAGGTATCGTTTTACCAGGTCAGGCAAAAGAAAAACCACAACAAGCTGAGGTAGTTGCAGTTGGACCAGGCGGAGTTGTTGATGGTAAAGAAGTTACCATGCAAGTTAAGGTTGGAGATAAAGTAATTTATTCCAAATATGCAGGAACTGAAGTTAAACTTGAAGAGGAAGAGTTTATTGTTGTGAAACAAAACGATATCGTTGCTATCGTAGAAGACTAAGAATATTATTATAGGAGGCTATTAACATGGCAAAAGAAATTAAATTTGGTGCAGAAGCTAGAGCAGCTTTAGAATCTGGAGTAAATCAATTAGCAAATACAGTAAGAGTTACATTAGGACCAAAAGGAAGAAATGTTGTTTTGGATAAATCCTTTGGTTCACCTTTAATTACAAATGATGGTGTTACCATTGCAAAGGAAATCGAGTTATCCGATCCATTTGAAAATATGGGAGCTCAATTAGTAAAAGAAGTTGCTACTAAGACGAATGATGTAGCAGGTGATGGTACAACAACAGCGACTGTTCTAGCTCAAGCTATGATTAATGAAGGAATTAAGAATCTTGCAGCAGGAGCAAATCCTATTATCCTAAGAAAAGGTATGCAAAAAGCAACCGAATGTGCAGTAGATGCTATTAGTGCAATGAGCTCACCTTTAAACGGAAGAGCACAAATTGCTAGAGTTGCTGCTATTTCTGCTGGAGATGATACAGTAGGAGAAATGGTTGCAGATGCTATGGAAAAAGTATCTAATGATGGCGTTATCACTATCGAAGAATCCAAAACTATGAAAACAGAATTAGATTTAGTTGAGGGTATGCAATTTGATAGAGGTTATGTATCAGCGTACATGGCAACTGATATGGATAAGATGGAAGCTAATTTAGAAAATCCATATATCTTAATTACGGATAAGAAGATCGCGAATATTCAAGAAATTCTACCAATATTAGAACAGATTGTTCAATCAGGATCAAAACTATTAATTATTGCTGAAGATGTAGAAGGCGAAGCTTTAACGACCTTGATTATCAATAAGTTAAGAGGTACATTTACAGTAGTAGCAGTAAAAGCTCCTGGATATGGCGATAGAAGAAAAGCAATGTTACAAGATATCGCAATCTTAACCGGTGGTACCGTAATTTCTGATGAATTAGGATTAGACTTAAAAGAAACCACTATGGAACAACTTGGTCGTGCGAAATCTGTTAAAGTTCAAAAAGAGAATACAATTATTGTTGATGGTGAAGGTGAAAAATCTGAAATCACTTCAAGAATTGCTCAAATTAGAGCTCAAATTGAAGAAACAACTTCAGAATTTGATAAAGAGAAATTACAGGAAAGACTTGCTAAATTGGCAGGTGGTGTAGCTGTAATCAGAGTTGGTGCAGCCACAGAAACAGAAATGAAGGAAAAGAAACTTCGTATGGAAGATGCACTTGCAGCTACAAGAGCAGCAGTAGAAGAAGGCATTGTTGCAGGCGGCGGTTCCGCTTATATTCATGCATCCAAGGAAGTTGTGAAATTAGCAGCTACATTGGAAGGTGATGAGAAAACTGGTGCTAACATTATCCTAAAGGCTCTTGATGCACCTCTATACTGTATCGTTGCAAATGCAGGCTTAGAAGGATCTGTTATAACTAGTAAAGTAAAAGAACAAAAATCCGGAGTTGGTTTTGATGCTTTAAAAGAAGAATATGTAGATATGGTATCTGCAGGTATTCTAGATCCAGCTAAAGTAACAAGAAGCGCTCTTCAAAATGCTACTAGTGTTGCATCAACTTTATTAACAACAGAGTCAGTTGTTGCTAATATTAAATCTGATGAACCAGCTATGCCAGCTGGAGCAGGCGGAATGGGAATGATGTAATTTATATTTTTTTGAAAAAAAGCCGTATACCCTTAGAGGTATGCGGCTTATTTTTGGAGTTTGCGTATATTTTAGAAAAATATAAGAATTATTTTGCGTTTGAGGCTTTATCTTTTGTTGCAATTTTAGTATAATATTTGGAAGAGTACTAGTTGTGAGGGAAAGTACCAGGATCTTTCATGATGTTCGAAGGTGATTTGTGTGCATAAAAACTATATATAAGGAGGATGGGTTGATGAATGAATTATATGCAGAAGCAGGAGTAAAAAGGAAGGAAACGTTGGGAACGATTGCTTTGCGCTTTGGATTAGTATTTGTTGCAATTATAGCATTTCTATTAACATTTCAGAATTCTATTCTGCTTTTTCTATCAGCAATATTGATTGTAGCAATCGTATATATATTTCCCAGATTAAATGTGGAATATGAATACGTTTTCTGTGATGGTCAGTTAGATTTTGATAAAATAATGGGTAATGCTAAGAGAAAGACAATTTTAAAAGTTGATTTTGAACAGGTAGAGGTTATGGCTCCGGAAGGTTCTCATTCATTAGACGGATATACTTATTTAAAGACTACTGTAAAAGATTTTAGTTCAAAGAGAAAAGACGTAAAACCTTATGTTATTGTAACAAGAAAAGGTGAGATGAGTTTGAAGATTCTCTTCGAGCCAAATGCTAAGATGATTAGCTGTATTAAGATGAAATATCCGAGAAAAGTTGTCGAATATTAAAAAGTTTAATTATATACATTAGTAATTAGTAAATAAATTTTCACTAATTATGATATAGCAGTATTTATTATGGGAAGAATCCAATAATAAATACTGCTATTTTTATTCATGACAATAGAAAGTTCGCGTAACGTGCTTTCTATTGTTTAATTGAAAATATAAAAACATATGTCTTTGTCACACGGAAATAGAAAAAAACTGTTTATCCTTAAAAGACAAGATTTTGTCGATTAGTAGTTGACAAGCATCTGTTTATTGGTTATACTTTTAAAAATTAACACTCCAACATAAACAACAATTCAAATAAAGAAAGAGAGGCAATTTAAAATGGGAATTATTATCGGTGAAGGAATTACATTTGACGACGTTTTATTGGTACCAGCTTACTCAGAAGTTATACCAAACCAAGTTGATGTATCTACCTATTTAACACAATCCATAAAGTTAAATATTCCAATGATGAGCGCAGGGATGGACACTGTTACAGAGCATAGAATGGCAATTGCTATGGCAAGACAAGGTGGCATTGGTGTTATTCATAAGAACATGTCTATAACACAGCAGGCAGAAGAGGTAGATAAGGTTAAACGTTCAGAGAATGGAGTTATCACAGATCCATTTTATTTGTCACCCGAACATACATTACATGATGCAAATGAATTAATGGGGAAATACAGAATATCTGGTGTCCCGATTACAGAAGGTAAAAAGCTGGTTGGTATCATTACGAATCGTGATCTTAAGTTTGAAACAGATTTTTCTAAAAAGATTAAAGAGTCGATGACATCAGAAGGTCTAATTACAGCACCAGAGGGAATTACTTTAGATGAGGCTAAAAAGATTTTAGGTTCTGCACGAAAAGAAAAATTACCTATCGTCGATGCAGAGGGTAACTTAAAAGGATTAATTACCATAAAAGATATTGAAAAACAAATAAAGTATCCGATATCTGCGAAAGACTCTCAAGGTCGATTAAGATGTGCGGCAGCAGTTGGGGTAACTTCTAATATATTAGAGCGTGTAGAAGCTTTAGTTAATGCCAAAGTAGATGCTATTGTAGTGGATACTGCTCATGGGCATTCTGCTAATGTGCTAAATGTCATTAAAATGGTTCATGATACGTATCCAGAACTTCAGATTATTGCTGGTAATGTTGCGACAGGTGCAGCGACTGAAGACTTAATAAAAGCTGGAGCAAGTGCTGTAAAGGTTGGTATTGGACCAGGTTCAATCTGTACCACTAGAGTTGTAGCTGGTATTGGTGTGCCTCAGATAACTGCAATAATGAATTCCTTTGATGCTGCTAAGAAATATGGTGTACCTATTATTGCTGATGGTGGAATTAAGTATTCAGGTGATATGACAAAAGCCATTGCTGCTGGAGCTAATGTATGTATGATGGGAAGTATTTTTGCTGGATGTGATGAGAGCCCAGGAGAATTTGAATTATTTCAAGGTAGAAAATATAAAGTATATCGCGGTATGGGTTCTATTGCAGCGATGGAAAATGGAAGTAGAGATAGATATTTTCAAACTAATGCTAAGAAATTGGTTCCGGAAGGTGTAGAAGGTCGTGTCGCTTATAAAGGAACGGTAGAAGATACTGTATACCAATTAATCGGTGGATTAAGATCAGGTATGGGATATTGCGGAACACCAACAATTGAAGCACTAAAAGCCAATGGACAATTCATCAAGATTACCGCAGCCTCATTAAAAGAAAGTCATCCTCATGACATTCATATAACCAAGGAAGCACCGAATTATAGTGTAGAGGAATAGAAAAAGTAAATACGGTGCTTCCTTTGGAGGCGACCGAATTACGGCATAGAAGAGTAGAGAAATAAGAACTGGTTGCTTCCTTTGGAAGCAACCAGTTCTTATTTCTCTACTGCATTTTCCTCTATATAATTCATTACATCATCTTTAAAAATCTCCCATTCATCTTCATGGTCAACAAAGTAAAGGGGACATTTCTTACCGCTAACATCATAATGTCTTATGATATCTTCCTTGTCCAGATTATATTCACAGCATATCCAGGCTACAAGAGTTACTAAAGACTGGTAAGTCTTTTTATTGAATTTACCGGATTCATCAGCATGACAGCATTCAATAGATATGGTGTCATTATTTCGATCGTTTGAAGCGTACGATATTTCATTTAAGGGAACACATTGAATTACTTCACCTTCTAATCCAATTACGTAATGACTGCTTGCGGAGGTATTCTGTTTAATTCGAAGGGATTCAAAATAATTACGATTTGATTCAGCACCAGTACCTGGATTGGCAGTATAATGTATGACTATACTATTAACCTTTTTTAGCGGCGTCTGCGGTCTTGAAAATTCATTGGGTGTTAATAGCATTTCACTAACCTCTAGATTACTTATTGTTTTGGTGCTTAGTGAAATCCCTAGAACAGAATAAGCTAAATCCTTGATATTGTTAGTAAGTAAAATAAAGATAATACTCAAAAAGCCCATCGCTAGAGTAGTTTTTAATATTAAATTATAATATTTTTTTCGACGTTTTTTACGTAACCATTGTTTTTTAGTAAGCTGTTTCATGATCGAGTCTCTTTCCAGGGGTCGCCTTCAATTGAGTAGACCGCTCAATAAGTAATATTGGTGGGTTTTACCGCCGTGCATCCGATAATAGGAACATGTCTTGGTTCCTATTATATACTCTATTTTTCCACAAAACGTTTTTGTATGCAAGATTTAAGATCTTAAGTTTCATTTCGTTTATCTTAAGTAAATATTAAGGCATTTTAAGACTGGGGAAAAACGATATTATTTGGATATTTAGGGTCATTTAAGGTAACAATAGCAGTAATTGTTCAGTTGTTAGTAATAGTTACCAATAGCAATAATTAAATGTCAATAGGATATCTCAGAAAAATAGCTGTTCTCGTGGGAACAGCTGAAATGAATATAGTAAATTAAAGTGAAATTATTACATCCCGATGTATTGGCACATAAGTACGATAGATGATATTTGCAGAGTCAAGCATTCGCTTAGCTGCCTTTACTGCATCTGTATCTGCATATTTATCGCACATATAGATGATTTCAGTAATTCCTTTTTGAATCAATGCCTTGGTGCATTCATTACAAGGAAAGAGAGTAACATAAACTTTAGCACCTTTCATATGAGTGCCAGTATAGTTTAAGATTGCATTCATCTCTGCATGACAAACATAAACATATTTTGTTTCTAGGGTAGAACCCTCACGTTCCCAAGGGTATTCATCATCGGAGCAACCAATTGGCATTCCATTATAGCCAACAGAAAGAATTTTGTTATCCTCGCTGACAATACAAGCGCCCACACTGGTGCTGGGGTCTTTGCTGCGTTCTGCAGATAGCAGAGCAATCCCCATAAAATATTCATCCCATTTTAAATAGTCTTGTCTTTTCATTTGTTTCCCCCATTCCTAATTGCTATACATATAATTCCTAGCCATCATCTATTAAAAACATTTTATCATAGGAAGATTAAAATGTAAAATCAAATATCTGGTATGACTATTACTAAAAACTAGGATTATATATATAAAGTTTAGATACTTAAAATTCGTATTCCACTTTGTTCTTAACAGTGAAGTTATGAAAATATAACTTTACAAGAACTTTACAATAGAAAAATACCTATATAACATTTGAGGTATAAAATTCGACTTGTAAGATGAAACAGAGAAGAAAGAATATTGGGGGATACCCGCAAAATTAGGAGGAAGAATAATGAGAAATATGAAAAAAATAATAATTGTACTTATAACAGTGACAATGTTAGCTGTGTTAGGTGGCTGCAGTACAAAGGACAGTAACACCAACGAGACTACACCAACGAACACACCAGCAGCAACTGATACCAGCGCTGAAGCAAAACCAACAGAAGAAGCTGCAGAAACACCAGCAGAAGAACCAGCAACAACAGACTTATCAGGAACCATCACTATTACAGGATCAACATCAGTAGAAAAAATCTTAAATGAGATGATTGATGAGTTTACAGCACTAAATCCTGATGTAACAATAAATTACACTGGAACCGGATCTTCAGCAGGTATATCAGATACTTTAGCAGGAGCGAATGATGTAGGAGCCTCGTCAAGAGAATTGAAAGAGGAAGAAAAAGTAGCAGGACTAAAAGAAGTAACATTTGCTTACGATGGTATTGCAGTTGCAGTTAATCCAGCTAACCCGATCGAAGATATTAAAATCGCAGATTTAGTTAAAATTTATAGTGGTGAAATCACTAATTGGAATCAAGTAGGCGGAAATGATGCAGATATCATTGTAGTATCAAGAGAAGGAGCATCTGGAACTAGAAGTGCATTTGAAGAATTAATAGGATTAGAAGATGCAGGCGGATTAATCGAGGATGCAACTGTAGTAGAAGGTAACGGTAATATTCAAGCAACCGTAGCAGGAAATGAAAATGCAATTGGTTATGTATCCTTTTCCTATATAGATGAAACAGTTAAAAGTCTAAATGTAGAAGGAGTAGAAGCTACTGCAGAAAATGCAAAAGCAGGCACCTACAGCTTATCCAGACCATTTCTTATGATCTACATGGAAGAAGGCGCTTCACCAATTACAACAGCATTCTTAGATTTTACAATTAGTGCAGATGCACAAGAATTTGTAACAGAACATGGAGGCATTAGAATCGACTGATGAAGAAGAATGCATATAACGAAAAACAGATAAATAAGCGTAAAGAATATCCAGAAAAAATTATTCAAAGTATATTCTTACTAAGTGCCCTTGCAAGCGTACTCAGTGTTATAGCCATTATCGTTTTTGTGTTCTCTAAAGGACTGAAACCTTTCTTTGGAGAAGATGCATACAGCTTTTTAAATTTTATAACCGGTCTAAAATGGGATCCGAATAATGATATATACGGTGTATTTTATATGATAGTCGGATCCGTATTGGCAACCCTGGGTGCAATCGTACTCGGGGTTCCAATTGGTTTATTAACTGCTGTATTCATTGCTGAATTAGCTCCAAAGAAAGTAGTGGCAATTATTAAGCCGGCTATCGAATTATTGGCCGGTATTCCATCCGTTATCTATGGTGCCTTTGGTTTAGGTGTTATTGTACCTTTGATAAACAAGGTGTCACCAACAGGTCAAGGAGAATCTTTATTAGCTGTTATCTGTGTGTTGACAATTATGATATTACCTACCATCATTTCTCTAAGCGAAAGTAGTATCCGTGCGGTACCAAAGTCTTACCGTGAAGCATCCTTAGGGCTGGGTGCATCGAAAACACAGACCATCTTTCAAACCGTGGTACCAGCTGCACGTTCTGGCGTACTCACCGCAACCGTATTGGGAATTGGCAGAGCCATCGGTGAAACCATGGCTGTTATGATGATAGCAGGTAACAATATAGGCGGCTTGCCTACCAGCATTTGGTCAAAAGTACGACCATTGACTACAAATATATCGATGGAAATGAGTTATGCTTCAGGAAGACATCAAGATATGTTATTTGCAACCGGAGTAATACTATTCATATTTATCATGGTAATTAACATGACACTGATTAAAATAACAGGAAAGCTGGGGGACCAGAGTTCTAAGAGCTAGACGGGAGCTTATATATGATGAAAAAAAGTAAGTCAAATAACAGAAAATTGAAGGATGGAATATTACAGGGTTTCATATACTTATCTACAGGATTAACCTTAGCAATTCTAGCAGTGATTATTGGTTTTATTCTGTATAAAGGTTTGCCGGGAATTAATGTAAAATTTTTAACTAGACAGTGGGATGACAAGACAACCTTCGTCAATGTAGAAAGTAATTCAGCATCTGAGAAAAGCGCAGACGCAAGTTATGTACCGTCTTTGGGAATTACACTAGGAGAAGAAGATGGCAATATAATAATTGCAAAAATTGATGACAATTCACCGGTAAATAAAGCTTTGAACTTAAAAGATGTTAGTTATGCCTTGAAGAAACAAGATATTATAATAAAATCAGATGATACAAAAATTACCGATATGACAGTGGAAGAAGCGGCTGCTATATTGGATCAAGATTCAGGAACGACTAGGTTAAAGATTATTAGACCGGGTGGTGGTATCGTTCCTATGCTTATATCCACTGTTTATATTATTATTTTATCATTGATCATAGCGGCACCAATTGGAATATGTTCAGCAATTTACTTAAATGAATATGCAAAGGCTGGAAGGATACTAAGGACGATACGATTCGCGATACAGAATCTAGCCGGTATTCCATCAATTATCTATGGATTATTTGGTATGTTGGTATTTGTACAGTTATTGAAGATGGAATATTCGATATTAGCCGGTTCTTTAACCTTAAGCATTATGTTACTTCCAACGATTATATCCACTACAGAAGAAGCCCTAAAAGAAATTCCAAACGCATATCGTGAATCCTCATTGGGACTTGGTGCAACCAAACTGCAAACTATAAGCAAAATAATATTGCCGGGCGCTTTACCTGGAATATTAGTTGCGGTAATATTAAGTATCGGTAGAATAGTTGGTGAATCAGCTGCGTTAATATGGACAGCAGGAACAGTGGCGCAAATACCTGGTGCACTTGTTGGAAGTGAAGCGGGAGCTGCAACTTTAACAACGAAAATGTATTGGTTAATTAAGGAGACAGCCGACTTAGAAACTGCTAGTTCCGTTGCGGTTGTTTTACTGGTATTAATTATTTCTTTAAATCTAGTTTCTAAGTTGATTACACGGCGATTCTTAAAGAAGAGAGGAAATAACTAGGATAAGCAAGCTTCTCAAAAAGAGAATAATATAGCAAGATAAATGGATAAGATAATAGGAGGAAACAAGGTGAAGGATATAACAAAATTCTCGGTGAAGGATTTAGACTTGTTTTATGGTAATTTTCAAGCTTTAAAAAACATAAATATGGATATATATAAAGGTAATATAACAGCTTTCATAGGACCATCCGGATGTGGTAAATCAACCTTTTTAAAGACAATTAACAGAATGAATGACTTGATTGAAGGCGTTAAAATAAATGGTAGCGTTACTATGGATGGAGTGGATATCTATAAGGATATGGATGCGATACAACTTAGAACAAGGGTTGGAATGGTATTTCAACAACCGAATCCTTTTCCAATGAGTATCTATGATAATGTAGCTTACGGACCTAGAATCCATGGTATTCGTAAGAAGAATGCTTTAGATGAGATTGTAGAGAAATCTTTAAAACAGGCAGCAATTTGGGATGAAGTAAAAGATAAACTAAAGAAAAGTGCGCAAGCAATATCCGGAGGGCAGCAGCAGAGAATCTGTATTGCAAGAACTTTGGCCATAGAACCAGAAGTTATTCTTATGGATGAACCAACGTCTGCATTAGATCCAATCTCAACTTTAAAAATAGAGGATCTTGCCACAGAGCTAAAGAAATTCTACACCATAATTATTGTAACGCATAATATGCAGCAGGCTGGAAGAATTTCTGATAAAACAGCTTTCTTTTTAACAGGCGAGGTCATTGAATATGGTGAAACCGAGCAAATATTTAATAACCCTAAGAATAAGAAAACAGAGGATTATATTACGGGTAGATTTGGTTGATAAAAGACTTGATAATATTAAACAAACTAGTTAAGATGGATGTAGAAGAAGCTTGTATAATCAGGCAGATGGGAGCAGGTAGATGATGAGACAAAGTTTTATTGCACAACTTGAGGAATTGAATCACAGCGTAATTAAGATGGGTAGTGTATTAGAGTTATCCACGAATGAAATGATTATAGCATTAGATAACATTGATGCCGAAAAAGCTAAGGAAATTATTGAAAGAGACGATGAAATTGATTTACTTGAGCAACATATTGAAAGAGATTGCATTAATATTCTTGCTAAACAACAACCATTGGCAGGTGATTTAAGAAAAATAACCTCCATAATGAAGATTATTACAGATATTGAGAGAATTGCAGACCAGTGCGCTGATATATCAGAATATATTATTAAACTTAATAAACTACCAAAGGTAAAGGCACCTTCACATTTATTTGATATGATTGGAGCTATGAAACAAATGGTAATTGATACGATTGATAGCTTTGTTGAAGGTGATTTGGAGAAGGCAAAAAGAGTAATTCCTGCGGATGACGTGGTAGACAATTATTTTGAGAAGATTACTGAAGAATTATCTAAAATGATGCAGGAAGATTCTAAGGTGGTACCACAATGCGTTTGCTATCTTATGATAATCAAATACCTAGAAAGAATGGCTGACCACGCCACTAATATTGCTGAATGGATTACCTATATTATAACGGGAGATTTAGCACTTGGTTGATAGGATTTAAGCATTATCCGAAGTACAGCTTCGGATATGCAGATGGGAGTATACATGAAGACAATACTGGCTGTAGATGATGAAGAACACATTCTAGAATTACTTGCTTATAATTTGGAACATGATGGTTATCGGGTAGTAAAAGCTGAGTCTGGTGAAGTTGCGTTGGAATTACTTGAAAAAGAAAAGATTGATATTGTGTTATTGGATTGGATGTTGCCAGGTATCGATGGCATAGAAGTATTAAAAAGAATTAGAGCGCACAAGAGCTATCAAACATTACCGGTTATCTTATTAACAGCAAAGGGCGATGAAATTAGTAAAGTAGTTGGACTAGAGGTCGGGTCAGATGATTACTTGGTAAAACCTTTCGGAGTTCATGAATTATTAGCAAGAATTAAGGCAGTTTTACGCAGAAGTGAAGGCAATTTTGAAGCCAAGGAAGTTGAAAAGGAAGATAAGATAGTGGTGGATCACCTTGAAATAAATCGTGCAAGGAGAACCGTTACAGTAAACGGTGAGTTTGTAGAATTATCTTTTAAGGAATTTGAATTATTATATTTATTGGCTAAGAATAAAGGTATTGTATTTACAAGAGATAATTTATTGGAAAAAATCTGGGGGTACGATTATATCGGTGAAACCAGAACAGTAGATGTTCATGTAAGCAATTTAAGAAAGAAAATAGAACAGGATGAAAGTCAGCCGATTTATATCAAAACAGTAAGAGGAATGGGGTATAAATTTGCATAAAGGGGGTGTACAAAATGCAAAAAAAATTATTCTTTAGTTATTTAACGATTATATTACTGGCAATCGGCATCTCTGCAGCTACATTCTGGGGCAAAGGTTATAACTATATCTATCATCAAAGTCAGGATTATTATTTGACCCAGGCAAAATTAGTGTCAGATATATTCTCACAAGCAGAATTTGATGATATTGCGGATTTCCATGTTTTTGTCCAGGAGTATGCTGATAAATATAACGTTAGAATCACTATTATAGATAGAGAGGGTAATGTCTACGCTGATTCCGATACGGATGCAGTGTTAGAAAATCACGCCTCACGAGAAGAGATAGTTCGTGCATTAAAAGGTGAAAGCGTTACAGTGAGTCGATATTCGAAGACCATGGGACAAAACTATTCTTATAGCGCTGTACCGGTTGCGAATGGAGTTTTTTCAGGTGTATTACGAGTTTCACTTCCATTATCAGAACTTAAGAATCTAAATAAAGGTTTATTGGATTCCATATTCTATGCAATCTTAATTTGCTTTATTATAGCAATGTTAGCTGCTTTTTTCTTTACAGAATTATTATCAAAGCCAATTAATGAGATCACACAAGCGGCAGAACGGATATCAGAGGGAAAATACGGCACAAAGATTTATACGAGAGAAAAGGATCAGATTGGAAGATTAGTCGGAGTATTCAATACTATGACAGCTAATCTAAAAGATACAATTGATAGTTTAACACAAAAAAATGCAGAATTAGAAGGCATGTTAAGTAGTATGACTGCCGGAGTTATTGCTATAGATGATTCCAATGAAATCTTATTCTATAATAGATCGTTCATAGACGTATTAAAACCTGCTAATCAACAGATTAAAGGACAATCCCTTTATAATGTCTTGAGGAATGCGGTTGTCTTTGAATCTATTGATCAAGTGAGACAACATAATGCTAGTGTTACAAAAGAAGGGACTCTTATGAATGGTGGTCTTAGGAACATACGAGTTACCGCTACTCCACTTAGCATGGAGGATGGTAAGTGCTTTGGTGTTCTGCTAATTATTGAAGATATTACACAGATTAAGAAATTGGAAAGCATACGTAGTGATTTTGTATCCAATGTGACCCATGAATTAAAGACACCACTTACTTCTATCCGAGGGTTTATTGATACCTTGAAGAATGGTGCAATTAAGGAAGAAGCAGTAGCAAATAAATTTCTGGATATTATTGATATCGAGGCAGAGCGACTCTATAGTTTAATCCAAGATATATTATTATTATCTGAAATTGAGTCTAAAAGAGATTATGAAAAGATTGCTTGTGACATGAATCAATGTGCACGAGAGGTCATTGATCTTCTAGAACCTAAGCTATCTGAAAAAGTAAAATTTAAATTTGAGCCACAGCCATATATAAAACCCTTTGAGTGTAATCCGGATCGTATGAAACAGTTATTTATTAATCTGCTGGATAATGCTATGAAATACACGGAAGAAGGATCAATAACCCTTGTATGTAAAGAAGAGGATGGCAAACTTGTTATATCAGTCAAAGATACCGGTATTGGTATGGAACAAGAACATTTATCTAGAATTTTTGAACGATTTTATCGGGTAGACAAAGGCCGTTCACGCAAGCAAGGTGGAACAGGGCTTGGATTATCTATCGTAAAACATATTGTTGAACTATACAATGGGAACATCCGTTTAGACAGTGAACTAGGGGTAGGAACGGAATTCGAGATTCGGTTACCTTATTCCAACTAGAAACAAATGGATACCAATGAGTATAGCTTAAATGAAAAATGATCCGACTACAAAAAAGAATCTACCATACAACAATTGTAGATTCTTTTTTGTAACCAGATCATTTTTTATTGGTATAACTTAGTTTAGGTTCAATTTAATAATGTCTATTACTAAAGCGTCTTCTCTTATAAATGCGTGATAGCAGAAATAAAATTAAGCTGCCTAATAATACAACTGCAATTATAACTATTAGTGCGTGCAAGAAAAAGGTATCCGGCAAAATAGTAATAATAGGGTCAGTGGCAGGATTGAATAACCAAAAATCGTTTCTGAAAAATATTTTATGAAATACTACAAATGCTACATCAAAATTTATGGCGCATCCAATTCCAACAATGATTGGTACAACCAATACAGTAACTGCGGAAACCAGAAAATAACTCCTATCTTTTTTGTGCGCTTTATAAATAATTATTATCAAGCATAAGATTAAGGTGATTGCTGCAATATAATAAAGGGAAACAAATATATTCTTAACTTCTGAAAAATGCTGTAAAGCTTCTGGGGAAGAAGGAAGACTTGGAAATTGTAAGTCTCCTTCAAAAAAAGGAGAGTTATAATCAATCAAAGCATTGTAATTATCCTTAATTACTACAGCGTCAAAACCAGAAGTTTCCTCAATTTTTAGATTTGCAATATCAAAATAATAAATTGATCTAAAATTGACGGCTGCAATAACGCCAATTGATATAAAAAATAATGTGAATATAATTCCTATTAATATGTCCGTAAATTTAAATTTTTTCATACATGCTCCTATCGGGGGGTGAATTTTTATAATTTGTAAATGTGGTTATATTAACTATAGTATGGCTCAAATTATATATCATTTCATGATATATTTCAATGAATGTTTGGGAAAGTATTTATGAATGCACATTTACTTTTTGGAGATACTAGTTAAAAGGAGGTGAAAAGATGAATGGCAATGCTGAATTATTAAATTTTATCTATCAAAACTCTCAAATGGGAGTTAATACCATAAATCAATTAATAGGTATAGTAGAAGATGTAGAATTTAAAAAGCATCTTCAATCGCAATTACAAGAGTATCAGGAAATTAATACAAAAGCCATGAATTTGCTAAATGAAAACGGTTATGACGAAAAAGGTATTAGCTCTCTTGAAAAGCTGAGAACGTACTTGATGATTAACATGCAGACACTGACTGATAAAACGGCTTCTCACGTGGCAGAGATGTTGATAATTGGGAGCAATATGGGTATTTTGGATGCTGTAAAAAATATTAAAAAATACCAAAATGTAGAAAAGAATATATTGAGTTTAATGGAAAAATTACTTGAGTTTGAAGAAAATAATGTGCAACAATTAAAACAATTTTTATAATATTTGTTAAGATACAGTAATTTCTTATGTTATTTAAAAAAATAATTGAAATTTTGAAAAAAGTATTGTACACTGTAATTAGAATTTGTACGACTGGCGGAAAAGTGGGAGATTACCCACAGGGAGTACAAAATAATGATAATAAGCCGACCGCCTGGGCAACCTCCAGCAACCTGACATTCTTTATGTGTGACAGATTACTAGGTTACCTGGGTGGTTTTTCTATTTACGGCAATAGGATGCGGATATAGTAGTTATTCTATAATAGTATTCTTTTGTTTTACTTATTGGTTGTCATTACGAAAAGGAGATTTTGAGCATGAGAGCATTAGTTAGTGTATCAGACAAGACCGGAATTGTAGAATTTGCACAGGAGTTGGTAACACTTGGTATTGAGATTATTTCCACAGGTGGAACTTACAGTAAATTAAAAGAGGCAGGAGTTCCTGCAATTGAGATATCTGAGCTAACAGGCTTCCCTGAGTGCTTAGATGGACGTGTAAAGACCTTACATCCGATTGTCCATGCAGGATTACTTGCGATGAGAAGCAAACCTGAGCACATGAAGCAACTAGCTGATTTAAATATTGAGACCATTGATGTGGTTGTTGTTAATTTATATCCTTTTAAGGCCACCATTCTAAAAGATGGAGTAACGCGAGGGGAAGCAGTGGAGAACATTGATATTGGCGGACCTACTATGCTTCGTTCAGCAGCGAAGAATTATCAGGACGTTGCTGTTGTTGTAGATCCAAGAGACTATGAGTTGGTATTAAGTGAATTAAAAGAAAGAAAAGAAGTTAAGCTTGATACGAAATTCTACTTAATGCAAAAAGTATTTATGCATACTTCTAACTACGATACTATGATTGCAGATTACCTTAAAAATCAAAGAAACGATCATGACCTTCCGGAAACGTTAACTATGACTTTTGAAAAGGTGCAGGACATGAGATATGGAGAAAATCCTCACCAAAAAGCAGCTTTTTATAGAGAAATCGGTAAAAAGAAAGGTTCGATAACGGATGCGGTACAGCTAAATGGTAAAGAACTATCCTTCAATAATATTAATGACACAAATGGAGCCTTAGAATTATTGAAAGAATTTACAGAACCAACTATTGTAGCATGTAAACATGGCAATCCTTGCGGAGTTGGAAGTGCAGATAATATTTTAGATGCATGGTCAAAGGCATTTGAAGCAGATAAAGTGTCAATTTATGGTGGAATTGTTGTAATTAATAGAGAAGTTACATTAGCACTTGCAGAAGAGATGAAAAAAGTATTCTTAGAGGTAGTAGTAGCGCCTAAGTATGAGAAAGAAGCACTTGAATTACTACAAACAAAGAAAAATGTTCGAGTATTGGAATTAAAAGATATTGAAGTACCTCAAGATGAGAATGCATATGATCTAAAGAAGGTTAACGGAGGACTTATTGTTCAGACAATCGATAGTAAGCTTTTAATAGAAGATGATATTAAAGTAGTAACAGACAGAGTACCTGGGGAGAAAGAAATGGAAGATATGATTTTTGCCTGGAAGGTAGTGAAATTTGTGAAATCTAATGGTATTGCATTAGCAAAGGATAAGCAAACAATTGGCATTGGACCGGGGCAGGTTAACCGTGTGTGGTCAACAAGACAAAGCATAGAACATGCTGCTGAATTAATCAACGAAGATGCAACGAAGGGTGCAGTACTCGCATCCGATGCTTTTTTCCCTTTTGATGATTGTGTTGAAGCAGCACATCAAGCAGGAATAACTGCAATTATCCAACCAGGTGGTTCTATTCGAGACGAGGATTCCATTAAGAAATGTAATGAATATGGAATTACTATGGTGTTTACAGGAATGAGACATTTCAAGCATTAATCATGAAAAAGCAGTCATCGAAGAAAAGGATGACTGCTTTTTTTGTTATAACCCATTTTTACACTCATAAAACTAATTATACTATTATTTATGTAAAATATTATTCTATTTGATTATAACGTTGTTAACGTTTTTATAACTAGTTATGTTTTTTATAATTAGTTATGTTTTTTATAACTTGGTTACGTTTGCTGCCTGAGGTCCTTTATCGCCGTTAATTACGTCGAATTGAACTGCTTCGCCTTCTTCTAATACTTTGAACCCATCCATATTAAGTGCTGAAAAGTGAACGAATACGTCATTTCCTTGTTCATCAGATAGGAATCCAAAACCCTTTTTTGCATTAAACCATTTTACTGTACCCTTTTTCATAAAAAGCCTCCTAAAGCATCAATTGATTCTATTACTATTATTAGTAACGATAGTTTAAATCTATCACAAACCACCATAAATGTCAATCTTTGGTATACGATCATATAAAAAAACTTAAAATTTGTTAATACAATTGACTTATTTTTGCCTAACTTCTTTGTTAAAGTGCTTACATAATTTATGATATTGACACAAGATTAACCAGATAGTACATAACTTGATTTAAATGCCGACAAAAGCAGGCAGAGGGGAGTTAAAATGAAAAGATTTAAAAAGATTGCATTGACGGTAGGATTATCAGCAACAGTAATTGCTACAGCATTGCTTAGCAGTATCCTTCCTACAAATACACTTACATCAAAAGCAGCAAAGGTGGAAGAAGCCGATCTGAGATTTATTTTTACAACAGATATTCATGGTCAAGTGAATAGTATGGATTATGAACAAGGAGTAGATTATTATGCGGGTGGATTAGCAAGAGCTTATGATTTGATTAAGAAAGCCCGGAGTGAGAAAGCAGATAGTAATTCATTTACCTTTGACGTAGGTGATGTAATGTATGATTATACCACAGAGTATATTTTTGCCAAAGATCAAAAGGTTATTCAGCCTATATACAAAGCTATGGCTTTAATGGGATATGATGCCATTACCTTAGGAAATCATGATTTTGATTACGGTTATGAGTACATCTTGAACCAATTAAATGGTTCTGGATTAATGGATGTTGCAATTGTATCCAATGTAACGGACTCAAAAACTGGAAAATATCCATTTTTAGAAAACATGATCATTACACGAGAGTTAGAAACTTCGAGTGGAAAAAAAGTAGCGGTAAAAATTGGTATAATTGGTGAAACAGTACCGGTCTTAACAGCCAAGACAGAAGATTATACCGGTATATTAAAGACACAGGATACGGTAGCAAGTGTTACAGAACAAGCTGCAAAGTTAAAGGAATTAGGAGCAGATGTAATTGTAGTATTGGCTCATTCCGGAATTGGACCAGAGGTACCGGAACTAAATTTTAAGAATGTATCTTATGCCCTAACTAAGATAAAAGATGTTGATGTGGTTTTGTGTGGACATGAGCATAATGTTTATCCTACAAAGGATCTAACTTCAGCTTATTATCTACTTCCTGGTGTTGATAAAAATACTTATCTTGTCAATGGTAAAAATCTAGTTATGGCAAGTGATAGAGGTAAATCCATCGGAGTAGTTGATCTGACTTTAGAAGTGAGCGGTGATGAAGTTGAGATTATAGACCGAGTTTCGGATGTCAGGTATGTAAGTGGGAGTAATACAAAAGAAGACACTCAGATCAGTTCTTTATATGGTACCTGGGACGAAGAATTATTGCAATATTCAAAAGAAATAATTGGTGAAGTAGATGAAGGAAAAACATTACAGAATTTCTTTGGATTATATCAAGACAATTCAGCAATCCAATTATTAAATGATGCTAAGAGAAGCCATGCAATGCGTTTTATTAATACGGAGGATGGTTCAAAGTACAAAGATTATCCGATCATTGCAGCATCCACCTATAGCAGCTTTGGTGCAAATTCATATTTAGAATTTATCAATATAAAAGATAAACTTACAGAATCGGATCTTGTATCAATGCAACCTTATAATAATTATTTGATTCTTTATACGATTAAAGGTAAGCAGTTAAAGGAATGGCTGGAATGGTCTGCAAGTGCCTATGAAATGACAACAGGAAATACAAGTTGGACTGATAAAACCATGTCAGAATTAATGAAAACTACTAATCTAAAATCTCTGATTAAGGAGGAGTGGCTTGCAGATTGGAGTAATTTTTACATATTTGACGGTATAGATTATGTTATTAATCCTACGCCTCAACCACGATATGATATATCCGGTAACAAAATAAATAACTCAAACCGTGTTAGTGATATTACTTATAATGGTAAAGCTATAGCTGATGATACTGAATTTATATTAGCGGCGGATAAAATTACAAAACCAGCACAAGCCAATAAAGGCGTTGAAAATCAGGCAGTATTTAAAAAATTCAATCGTGGTCTAGTAATATTAAGTGATTATATTAAGATTCTTAGCAAAATGGGCAGTATATTACCGACACCTGATAATAACTGGCATTTACAATTGGGAGTTAACTATCAATTCTTAGTAAAAGGGCCAGCTAACGCTAAAATTTTTGCTGAACAAAGCGATTGGTATGATAAACTCTTAAAGACTGAAAATAATTATAGTTATTATAATGCTATTTATCCAGATGTAAAAGGAGATACAGCAGCGCCAAATCTTGTAGTTGTACCTATCAATACAGCAGCAACAGGTGCAGGATATGAAGTAGCAGTGAATGCTACTGATAAATCTGGTATTAAGTCGATAAAATACAAGAATGGGGATTATGATTTAGGTAGTACTGACTGGAATTACGTAAATACCCTAACCAGTAATACATTTTCTGTAAAAGAAAATGGAATCTATAGTGTATATGCAGAGGATAACATTGGCAATAAGATTGTTAAGAAAATTAATATCGATAATATTAGCGATCGTGTAATCGGCAAACCTAAGGTGATAACCTATACGAATCGTAAAACCAAGATACAGGGAACGGCAGAGGCAGGAATAACGATAGTTGTTGAAACAAGCAATGGAAACTATGAAACAAAAGTAAACAATGAGGGTCATTTCTCCTGTGCATTACCTGCACAAGCATCAGGAACTGTAATTAAAGTATATGCTAAGGATTTAGCAACAGGACGTATCAGTGAAACTGTAAATGTTAAGATAAAGAGAACAGGACCGAACCAACCAAGTTTATTAAAGGTTTATAATAGTTCGGAAGCAATCACTGGAGATACCAATGATGATGATGCACAGGTTATTGCAATTATAGGTGATAATGTTTATGTTTCTTCTAAAAATGGTAAAGAATTTTATGAAAAAGCGATTGAGATATATGATTCAAAGAAGAAAATAATTGAAACAGATTTGCAAATTCAAAGCGATGGAAAATATTCATTGGCTATAACACCACATCCGGTGGGCACTTATATTATGGTTTATTCCATTGATCATTTATATCGTGTAAGCAGGGTAAAAACTACCACTATAGTAGAGGGTGCTCCTGATGTACCAGTGGTTTATCAAATAAGTAATATTGAAGATAGTATTTCAGGCAATGTAACATCTTTGAAAAGCAATACTATTTTTGATGTTTATGCAGTAATAAATGGAACGACATATCAGGCAAAATCAGATAAAAATGGTGAGTTTACAATCAGTATACTAGAACAATTACAAGCTGGCCAGTCCATAAGTGTTTATGCAATGGATACTGTTAATGGTGTAAAAAGAAAGAGTGCGACGACTACAGTAAAGGTTGCCGATATAGAAGAATTTACCGATTCAGAGTATCCAACTTTATCTTTAGATGATTTGACGAATAAAGATGCTCAAGTCTTCGGTACTTATTATAATCCTAATGAGATAGTTTATATTGCAATTTGTAATAAAGATGGAGACAAAATAGACAGTGACATTTACGAAGTAACAAGTGACGCCTATGGCGATTTTACATACGATTTATCCAAATCACTGCCTACAGGAACCAAAATTTATGCAATGGTTCGTTTCAGTGATGGAGAGATTTTAGATGCAATCATGACTGAGGTGCTTCCTACTGAGCCAATAAAGCCATATTTAGTGAAAGACATTACGAATAGTACAAAAAAAGTGTATGCTGTAACGGATGAAGAGTGTAAAGTTGTTGTACAGATAGGAACTAAGGAATATAGTTCATCTAAATATAGTTATGATAAGAAATTGGATGCTTATGTATATACTGTTGAAATAGGTAGAACTGATTCAAAAACTAAGATAAAAGTATATGCAGTTAACAGTGAAGGTGAGAGCGAGATATTAAGTAGCAAAATTGTTAAGGCGGCGCCAGATTCACCAAAGGTTAATGATGTATTTACCGATTCTACTACAATTAAGGGTCATATTGAATTGTTTAAATGGGTGGAACCTGTTGTTGATGCAGAAATAGGGGATGACGAAACACAAGATAGTGCTGTTGAAGATGAAAAATCTGCTGATGCAGAAGCATCGAAATCGAAAGCTAGTCTGGTTGATCAGACAAATACGAAAGTATATGCTATGATTGGAAAGAAAACTTATAAAGCAGTTATCGATGAAGATGGCAATTTCACCATTAAGATTAAGAAGCAAAAGAAAGGAACTGCAATTACTGTATGGGGTACCAATGATGGTGGTAGAGGACCTTTAACAAAGGTTACAGTTCAAACCAAGTAACCAAATAAAGATTCATCTAAACTCGTAGATAAGTGAAGTTACTTCTTATCTACGAGTTTTTTACAAAAAAACACCCTTTTTAATGATATTCTCATAAATGTATAAGGTAGTGTTAATAATTAAAACATATGATATTATTAATAAAAGATTTAACAATGAAACATTAATAGTGAGGTATTAATATAGTATCCCAATATAGAAGCAGGGAGGTATTCATGTGCTAACGGTATTTCAGGTATGCTTTTTTGTAGGAATTGGATTGACATTATTATTTTTTATCTTTGGTAATCTTTTTGAAGCTGTAGGTATAGATGGGTTGGATTTAGATTTTGATTTATTTGGATTTGATCTATTCTTGCCAATAAATCCTATATTATATATTTTGTTTTCTACTGTTTTTGGTGGAATTGGTTGGATCTTAATAGATTTGCATCAGGGCATGACAACCTTCGTTATTGTAATTATAGCAATCTTTTCTGGAGTTTTAGTTAGTAGCCTTATTAATTTTCTGGTAATCAAGCCTTTGAAAAGAGCGCAGAACACAAGTACGCCTAATGCGGATGAATTAGTCGGAGTAAGAGCTTCCGTAACGGAGACGATTGTTCCGGGCGGATTTGGTGAAATCAGTTTTGTTGTAAATGGAAATAGTTTTACGTCTCCTGCAAAAGCTACAAATGGGGGAGAGATAAGGTCGGGAGAAGATGTTGCAATCTGTTGGATTGAGGAACATGTATTTTATGTAGTAAGTATTGAGAATATCAAAACGACTGACTTTAAACAGTCAACGTTTGATAATGATAAAAATTTATAAGGAGGAAGGAAGTATGGATTCAATTATTATTGCGGGAAGTATTATTGCAGCTGTGATTCTGGTAATTTTATTAATTACAACAACATGGAAAAGAGTTCCCCAAGACAAGGCACTTGTTATTACCGGTTTAAGAAAAAGAGTTATCTCGGGAGGAGGTGGATTTGTAGTTCCGTTATTGGAACGCTCAGACAAAATTTCCTTGGAAAACATGAAAATTGAGGTAATAATTGAAGGAGCAAGAACGGAACAAGGAGTTGAAATTCGTGCTGATGGTGTTGCAGTAATTAAGGTAAAGAGTGATAAGGATAGTATTTTAAGTGCTATTGAGCAGTTTAATACTGGTAAAGAGCAGCAGACTATTGATATCATAAAAGATACTGCAAAAGATGTGTTAGAAGGAAAATTGCGTGAAATTATATCTAAGATGACAGTGGAAGAAATATATAAAGATAGGGAAAAGTTCGCTTCTCAGGTTCAAGAAGTTGCAGCAATGGGGCTGGCAAATATGGGACTAGAATTGAAAGCCTTCACTATTCGTGATATTTCTGATAAAAATGGATACTTAGAAGCTCTTGGTAAACCGAGAATAGCAGAGGTTAAAAAGAATGCTGCTGTTGCTGAAGCAGATGCTGACAGAGAAACAAAGGTTAAGACCTCAGAATCTGAAAGGCTTGGTGCAGAAGCTAAGATTTTAGCAGAGACGCAAGTAGCACAAGCAAATAAGGAAAAAGAACTAAAAATTCAATCCTATCGTGAAGAGCAAGAAACAGCAAAAGCAAAAGCCGATTCCGCATATGAAATTGAGAAAAACAAGGTAGCTAAGGAAGTTACTGAAACAGCTATGATGGTTGAGCTTACCAAGAAGGAAAAAGAGACTGAAATTCAGACAAAAGAAGCCATCAGACGTGAAAAAGAGTTACTCGCTACCGTTAACACACAAGCTGATGCAGATATGTATCGGATGAGTAAACTAGCTGATGCACAGAAATATGCTGAATTAAAAGAGGCAGAGGCCTTTAGTATGTCTGTTAAGGTGAAGGCAGAAGCGGAAGCTGAGGCGATCCGTATCAAAGGTGAGGCAGAGGCCGCAGCAATCTTAGCAAAAGGTGCAGCAGAAGCAGAAACGATGGAAAAGAAAGCGGAAGCATATAAACTATACAATAATGCTGCCGTAACTCAAATGATTATTGAGAAGTTGCCACAGATAGCTTCTGCAGTTGCAGAACCATTATCTAAGACAGAAAAGATTGTTATTATTGATAATGGTGGAAGCGGAGAAGGTAAAACAAGAGGAGCTGCAAAGGTTGCCGGTTATGTAACCGATATAATAGGCCAGCTTCCAGAAACGATTGAGGCAATGACCGGTTTCAATTTTATGGACGCAATTAAATCGAAGTTTGCAACAGTAGCACCAGAAGCAACAGTAATAGAAAAACCAACAGTAACACAAGCTGAAGATAACAGTTTGGTAGACAATCAGATTCAATAAATTAGTTGAAAATTCTTTCCAATAGAAAAAAGGACTGTCATAGAATAATCTATAACAGTCCTTTTACTTAGTGTTAGTTTGTTACTTTGTTATAGTGGGTGTAGGTGTGGGTGTTACTTCAGTATTTTTGATTATATCCTTTTCTAATACTGATACTGTACACGTATCATATTTACCGTTATCAATGAAAGCATGAATTTTAACGACTCCCACCGATTTTGCTGTAATGGTACCGCCAACGCTAACAGTTGCTATCGTTGAATCTTCACTATAAAATTTAGCTATTTCTACCGTATTATTAGGCTTCACAATGGCATTTAATGAAGTTTTATCTCCAACAATTAAAGTTTCAGCGGTCTTAGTTAACGTTACGCTAAATGCTGCAGGTCCTACCGTAACATCGCATTGCAATGTAGCAATTGTTTTTGAGTCGTCCTTAATAGTTACAGTGATAGTAGCATCTCCGAAATCTACAGCAGTAATGACACCAGCTTCATCTACGGATGCAATAGTGCTTTCGCTAGATTTGTAGGTTACTTTATGGTTGTCCTTAATATTGTATAATATCAAAGCATAGGAAGTATCCTTAACTAGGGCTTTACTCTTTACGTTAAGTTTAATTTCACTCTGCTCCTCTTCAATATTAGCTGCGTGAGCTACCATAATATTACCGGTAATCGGAAGCGGAAAGATTACAGTGAAGAATAAATATAAGCCAAGTATCACCAGACACCTTTTAACTAAAAACTTTTTCATGGCTTTGTCCTCCAATGTGAGACATTATTCATATCAATATTTCAACATTCATAATATTTCTATCCTAAACATACTATAATACTAATTTTTGTCAGAAACATGGCAAATCGTAAAAAAAACGTAAGAATTTAAACAAGATCTTAAGCTATATTGTTTCTTTTTCCACTTGTTTTTAACCAACAAAATAGGCTATAATAAATTAAAAAGAATAAAAAGTAAATATTTTATAATTAAAACTATTATTTTTGGATTCAAAATGAAGGAGAACGCCATGCAATATATTATAATCGCTGATGACAATCATGATATTACAGATGTACTATCTACCTATTCTAAGAAGGAAGGATTAGAACCAATTATAGCATCTGATGGAGAAGAAGCATATAAATTATTTGAACAATATAATCCTGTAGCTATACTATTAGATGTTATGATGCCTAAAGAAGATGGTTATGAGGTATGTAGAAAAATTAGAGCCAAATCTAATGTGCCTGTAATATTAATTACAGCCAGAGGCGAAGATTTTGAACGTATTATGGGGTTGGATATTGGTGCTGATGATTATATCGTAAAACCTTTTAGTCCGAGTGAAGTTATGGCTAGAGTAAGAGCAGTATTACGAAGAATGACAAGGACAGAAAAAGATATTAAAGCAGGGAATACAATTATAGTTAATAACATGATGATAAATTTAGATGAATACACACTACATATCAATGACACAAAGATGTCTTTAACCAAGAAGGAAATCGAAACAATGTGGACATTGGCAAAAAATCCAAATAAAGTATTTACTAGAGATAATTTATTGGATAGCTTATGGGGATTCGATTATTTTGGTGATAGTCGTACCGTAGATTCTCATATTAAACGCTTACGGGCTAAATTAGATGTAGTTGAACATCCAAGTTGGGATATTAAAACAATATGGGGTGTAGGCTATAAATTTGAAATTGAAGAGTAAAATCAATTAAGTAGGAGTAGAAATGGATAAAAAGAATAAAGTTAGAGTCAGAAATCGACTTTTCTTTAAAGTATATATTAATTATGCAATTATGCTAACTGTATTTGCAGTACTACTTGGTATTATTTATATGAAACTATATGAAACAAATACAATTAAAAGTTACCAAGATAAGTTGCAGTTTCAGGCTACAAGTTTGTCTAAAAGGCTGTCAAAAACTATTATCAATGGAGAAGATGAAAGTTATTTAGAATATCTGGATATTATGGATGAATTAGATATTGAGAATCCAGACATCTATACAATATCCAATCCCAATGCTTCAAATCCAATGGATAAAGATCTAGAAAATGCAGATTTAGAAGATGTCAATTTACCTGACGATTGCATCAAGGTCATAGAAAATGCTTTTAACAATCAAATCGATAATCGTAGAGGTTATTATGAAGTATTCGGAGGAATGTCTGCAATTGTAGGAGTACCGGTAAATGTTAATGGTGAAGTAGTGGGTGTTGTTTTAATCATTTCACAAGTAAAAAATCAAAAAATAGTTGTTGAGAGTAGTATGTATTTAATCGTTTTAAGTGCCATAGTTGCATTATTCATTTCTTTCATTATTGCTATTGTATTTGCAAGTAGTTTATCAGCACCCATTTCTAAAATGCGTATTACCGCGTTAGAATTGGCAGATGGTAAATATGAGATTAAAACGAATATTAACCGTAAAGATGAAATTGGTGATTTGGCCCGGACAATAGATGTTTTAGCCGATGAATTAAAAGAAAATGAAGTAGAACGTGAAAACAGAGAACAAATGCGAGTTGATTTTTTTGCGAATGTTTCTCATGAATTACGTACACCAATAACAGTTATTCGGGCATATATTGAAACCTTAGTGGATGGTGTTGTGACGGAAGAAGAAAAAATTATACAGTATTATACTAGAATCCTCTCTGAATGTAAAGGAATGGAGCGGTTGGTTGGTGATTTACTTTTATTATCCAAAATGCAAAATCCTGATTTTGTAGTTGAAAAGGAGCCTGTTAATATAGTTCAGGTTTTTGAGGATTTGATAAGAAGTGTTCATGCGATTAGTGAGGAGAAGAGTATTTCAGTTGAAATTACAAAAGATCAACCTATCTATATGATGATGGGAGACTATGATAGGTTAAGACAGATGTTTCTTATTATCTTGGATAATGCCATAAAGTTTACGAATGAAAATTTAACAATACACATAAATTTATCAAAGACGGATAAACTAAGAATATCAATTCAAGACGAAGGGATTGGAATTACGTCAGAAGATTTACCAAGTATATTTGATAAATTTTATAAATCAAAACTAAAACAGAATGAACAGGGATCCGGTTTAGGTTTAGCTATTGCAAAACAAATAGCCCTGAAACATGGTGGAAATATTGAAGTGAATAGCACCTTGGGAGTTGGAACAGAGTTTGTATTCTATTTTCAATGTTTGGAATATTTTGTAGAAGAATTAAATCTTTAGTACAATTTATGACATAAAGAACTTGAATATTTCTTTAGATTAAGGTATAATAAGGGCATAAGAAGTTCCTGGAATGTGCGACACTCCTGATATTTTGAACCTACATGATGTAATAAGGGATTCCTAATATCCATGTGATTATGTCAGGCCACCTTGCAGTGGAAGACAGAGGCATATGTGCGGAAACCCACCTAGCTTGGCTAGGAGTCAAAATACGGGAAACGGCGTTTCGGGTACACAAACAAAAGATAAAGGGCAGCTTTAGCTGCCTTTTTTTAACATAAGTTGTATAGTTTGCGGATAATGTTGTAAGCTAGGACAGTCGGATATACTCCCGAAGGAGGCAAAATGAGACATGGTTTTGTAAAAGTTGCAGCTGCGACGCCAAAGATTCAGGTAGCAAGATGCAATTATAATGCTGATAGAATCATTGAATTGATAGATATTGCTGAAAAAAGCGAAATAAAGGTTTTAGTGTTCCCAGAATTGTGTCTTACTGGGTATACTTGTGGAGAACTTTTCCTACAAGACACCTTAATAAATAGTGCACTAGAACAGTTGATGCGTATTGTAGATTACACCTTGGGAATGGATGTATTGGTGACACTTGGTTTACCTATTTGCAAAGAAGGTAAGCTATTTAATACTGCTGCAGTAATACAGAATGGTGAATTGCTTGGATTAATTCCAAAGAAGAATCTTCCGAATTATTCTGAATTTTATGAGGCAAGACATTTTAACCCAGGAAATGAAAAAATATTATTTTTCACGATAAAAGGCAATAAGGTACCATTTGGAACGAATATATTATTTCGTTGTTTAAACCTACCAGCCCTTGTGATCGGAGTTGAAATCTGTGAGGATTTGTGGGTACCGATACCACCAAGTGTTGGACATGCAATGGCAGGAGCTACTTTAATATTGAATCTATCTGCAAGTGATGAAACTACAGGCAAGGATACCTATCGATGCGATTTAATTAAAAGCCAATCAGCAAGATTGGTTTGTGGATATATATATGCAGATGCTGGTGAAGGGGAGTCAACAACGGACTTAGTATTTGCCGGCCATAATTTGATTGCAGAGAATGGAAGTATTTTAAAGCAATCGAAACGCTTTCAAAATGAAATGATATCATCGGAATTGGATGTTCAAAAATTAATGAATGATCGTCGTAGAATGACTACATTTACGCCAACCACATTTCAGGATTATGAAATAATAGAATATAATTATAAATTGGGAGATATTTTACCAGAAACTAGATTAACCAGGAAGATTGATAAATCTCCATTTGTGCCTAACATAAAGGGAGACAGGGATAGACGCTGCGAAGAAATTATCAATATTCAAGCTTATGGCTTAAAGAAAAGATTAGAACATACAAATTGTCAATGTGCAGTTATTGGAATATCCGGTGGATTGGATTCTACACTGGCATTATTAGTTACTTGTAAAGCTTTCGATTTACTTAGTATTGATAGAAAAGGGATTATTACGGTGACAATGCCATGTTTTGGTACAACGGATAGAACCTATCAAAACGCACTTGCCCTAGCAGAGTACTTGGGGACGACTTTAAAGGAAATACCAATTGGTGAAGCCGTTTTACTTCATTTTAGGGATATCGAACATAGTTCCACAGTGCATGATGTGACTTATGAGAATTCACAAGCAAGAGAAAGAACACAGATATTGATGGATATGGCAAATCAATATAATGGTATGGTAATCGGAACAGGTGATTTATCCGAATTGGCATTGGGATGGGCAACCTACAATGGAGATCATATGTCCATGTATGGAGTAAATGCATCTGTACCAAAGACATTAGTTCGTTATTTGGTATCCTACTTTGCAGAAACGACAAACGACAAGAAACTAAATCAGGTTCTATTAGATGTATTGGATACTCCGGTTAGTCCTGAACTCTTACCTCCGATCGAAGGCATCATTTCCCAAAGGACAGAAGACATTGTTGGGCCATATGAATTACATGACTTTTTCTTATATTATATTATGAGATTTGGTTTCACACCTTCAAAGATATTTCGTTTAGCTGTTTATGCTTTTGAGAATGAATATGAGAAAGAAGTTATTAAAAAGTGGCTTACTACCTTCTATAGACGTTTCTTCTCTCAACAATTTAAACGTTCATGCTTACCGGACGGACCTAAAGTAGGTTCTGTAGCAGTATCACCTAGAGGCGACCTAAGAATGCCGAGTGATGCCAGTGCCGCATTATGGTTAGAGGACCTTGAAAATATTACTATATTTTAACCTTATATCTGCATAGCAGATATAAGGTTATGAGCAAGTAGCGAAGCGGATTGCGAATATCCGCTTTGACTGGGGGGAAAAGAATATGTCTTTAAAAATTATTACAGATTCGGCTGCTGATTTACCTAAGTGGCTTATTGAAAAATATAAACTACATGTAATTCCAACGCCGGTTGTTATTGATGAAAAAGATTATTTGGATGGACAAACTATAATGCCCGAGGAGTTTTATGATATTTTGCGGGCTGGAAAAGAAGTAAAGACATACCATGTTAATGCTTTTATGTTTCGGAATAATTTTGAGCCTTATGCTAAGAATAAAGATGAATTAATCTACATCTGTTTTTCTACAGGAATTGCAGGAACCTTTAATGCAGCCAATATAGCTAAAACTGAATTATTAGAGGAATATCCAAATTTTGATCTAACCATAATCGATTCAAAATGTGCTTCTTTGGGTTTTGGTTTAATTGTAGAAAAAGCAGTCAAAATGTTAGAAAACCTAGTGCCAAAGCAGATTATAATAGATGCAATTCGATACAATTGCGATCACATGGAACATATATTTACAGTTGAAACCCTGGAATACCTTTTTAAAGGAGGCCGCTTAAGCAGAACCTCAGCGATTGCAGGTGGACTACTAGATATTAAACCAATTATAGAAGTAAATGACGACGGAGCCTTAGTATCCATCGAGAAAGTCAGAGGCCGTTTACGTTCACTAAAAAGGATTGTAGAAATAGTTGGAGAAAGAGGAGCAGCCCTAAAAGAACAAACCATAGGATTAGTACATGGTGATGACCCTCAGACTATACTATCTATAAAAGAAATGCTGACAGAAAAGTATGGTTGCCACAACTTCCTAGAAAGTTGCGTTGGCTGTGCCATCGGAGCACATACCGGCCCCGGCATTATAGGAGTAATCTTCCTAAACACAGAATCCCCCTACGAGAAGTACCTACATGAAACATACATACAATAATATATGGTTATGGTGTCATAAATCCAATTTAGGCTGTGCAATGAATAGTGGTGCATATATCATTCATGATTTCATTTGTGAAGGACTTATGACACACAAACCATATATAATATTACTTTATTTAATTAAAGCTCTGTTAGACAAGAATATTGATATTAGCACATGATAAAAGGAGGGGCGTTCCCTCCTTTTTGGTTATTTACAACAATAATGATTGCGTATTTATTTACTATTCATATTTTTAATCCAGTATATAATACAAGGTAAACAGATTATGGCTCCAACCAATAAAAGAGAATAATGGTATGCATTTAACATCCATATAAATTGGTCAGGGTCATAAAAGCCAATCCCATTCGGGATAAAATATCTTGATGTAAATTGATATGAAATTATTGGAGAGCAAAGTATTAATAGTATTCCAATTACGAATTGAATAATTGTTCCTACTTTGACGGGATTGCTCTTTTCAATGATAGCAGGTATTTCTGTTAATTCACATTTACAATCACTACAGATTTTATTCCCTTCTTGATATTCACTTTTACAAACTGGACAAATTAGCATAATTACCCTCCATAAACATTAAATTTAATTTTCTAACGATAGAATTTTAATTTTTTCTATTATTATATATCACATAACTCGAAATTACTATTATAATTTACGCAATTAAATGGTCTTAGTGTGTAATAATTGTTACAGTTCAACCATAGTGCAGCTCGGGTTTTATGTGAGCGAAGGTCACACAAAACCCGAGCTTTTCATATGCGAAATGAAATGATGCAAAGCATCATTTCACACATAAATTGTTGCTATGAAGCCGTAAGGCTGAATAGTAACTAATTATTATATAGCTATAGCGTCAAAAGCCCCATTTAACTGAATTATGAATCAATGTATGGTTCTGGTGTCATAAGTCCTTTATAACTGAAATTATGAATAGCGGTGCATATATATTCGTTTTGTCGTAAACCGTCTGACAAGGCTGTTTATGTCCGACTAGAGACTCAGTGAAAAGCATCGCAGCTGCGATGCTTTTCATATCTTGTGCGCCCAGCATGGGCGCAATCTTTAAGGGTTAAAGTCCCTAGCACG